>NZ_JALGRD010000002.1:0-544515 GCF_022810315.1 Stutzerimonas marianensis
AACCGCTGTCAACCACCTCCTTCCACCGCCCCGACCATCCGACCAGAGCCGCCAGCAGCGCCCAACCTCCGCCGCGCTGCCAGCGCGGCGCATTCTACTCGAATCCGCCCTCCGTGCAAGCCCTTTGTCTCGATAACCTATTGATATACAACTGGTTTTTCGAAGGGCCTGCGCCGGAGAAGGTGCGCATTATAGGGCGCCCGAAGATCGCGTCAACACTTTAGTACGTTTTATTCAGCCTAGCCTCTAAACGAATTCGCGCAAGCTCGGCCCCGCTGGTTTCCTTCTATATCCCTGACTCTCGCTTTACACTGACAACACCACTCTTACCAATCGAAACGATCCAATGCCTCAAGCGCACCCAGACCCGCTGGACCTTCTTCTCTTCCCGACTTGGTTGGTCCCGATCGAACCTGCAGGAGTGGTACTCAAAGACCACGCGATCGGCATCTATCAAGGGCGCATCGCGCTAATCCTCCCCCATGAGCAAGCTAAGGCATTGAGGGCGGAGAGGTCACTCCAGCTGCCTGGCATGATGCTTACTCCGGGTCTCGTGAACGGCCATGGCCATGCCGCAATGACATTGTTTCGAGGCCTAGCCGATGATCTGCCGCTTATGAGCTGGTTGCAGGAGCATATCTGGCCTGCCGAAGCAAAATGGGTCAATGAAGCCTTTGTCCGTGCCGGAACCGAACTCGCGGTGGCCGAACAGATACAAGGCGGTGTGACCTGCTTCTCCGATATGTACTTTTACCCTGAGATCGTCAGTCAAGTGGTTCATGCCTTTGGTGTCAGGGCACAGATCGCCATTCCTGTCCTGGACTTTGCCATACCAGGCGCCCGCGACGCTGACGAAGCCATGCGTAAAGGAGTCGAACTGTTCGACGACCTGAAACATCACCCCCGACTATCGGTGGCGTTCGGCCCCCATGCGCCCTACTCCGTCGCGGACAGTAAGCTCGAAGCCATTCGCACGCTCGTAGCTGAGATGGACATCGGCATCCATATGCATGTGCACGAGACACTGCATGAGGTGGAAGAAGCTGTGCGCAATGATGGCGAGCGCCCGCTAGCCAGGCTGGCGCGCTTGCAGCTTCTGGGTCCTCGGTTCCAAGCGGTTCATATGACCCAGGTCGCCGAGCAGGATGTCGAGCTGCTTGTCGAACACAATTGCAGTGTCATCCATTGCCCAGAATCCAACCTTAAGCTCGCCAGTGGGTTTTGCCCCGTGGAGCAGCTCTGGGAAGCTGGAGTGAATGTTGCGATCGGCACCGATGGTGCTGCGAGTAACAACGACCTTGACCTGCTAGGCGAGACTCGCACCGCCGCGCTGCTGGCCAAAGCTGTGGCGGGATCAGCCACGGCACTGGACGCACATCGAGCTCTACGCATGGCAACCCTGAACGGCGCGCGTGCCTTTGGCCTCGATGAGTGCATCGGATCGCTGGAGGTGGGGAAGTTCGCTGACATGGTCGCTTTCGACCTATCCGGTCTTGCTCAGCAGCCCGTCTACGATCCGGTCTCCCAGCTCATCTACTCATGCAGCCGAGATTGTGTGCGACACGTATGGGTGGGCGGGAAGCAGCTGCTTGATGACGGTAAGCTCACACGAATGGATGAACAACTCATCATTAAGAACGCGTGGGAGTGGGCCGAGAAGATCAAGGCCAGATAGCACCGAACCGCGACAAACCGCCATACTCTCCGCTTGAAGGAAGCTGGCACCATTCAGCGTTTAGAGGGAAACCCCTCGCGCAATCAACGGGACAGATCATGAGCAACGTCGACCACGCCGAGATCGCTAAATTCGAAGCGCTGGCCCACCGCTGGTGGGATCGGGAAAGTGAGTTCAAACCCCTGCATGAAATCAACCCCTTGCGGGTTAACTGGATTGACGAGCACGTCCCGCTCGCCGGCAAGAAGGTGCTCGATGTCGGCTGCGGCGGCGGCATCCTGTGCGAGGCGATGGCGCAAAGAGGCGCCGACGTAACCGGCATCGACATGGGTGAAGCCCCATTGGCGGTCGCGCGCCTCCATTTGCTTGAATCCGGACTCGAGGTGGATTACCGGCAAACCACAGCCGAAGCGCTGGCGGAGGAGTGCCCATCTCAGTTCGACGTGGTTACCTGCCTTGAGATGCTGGAGCACGTGCCGGATCCCGCCTCGGTGATTCGGGCGTGCTCCGCAATGGTGAAACCCGGTGGGCAAGTATTCTTTTCCACAATCAATCGGAATCCCAAAGCCTACGCACTTGCGATCATCGGCGCGGAGTACGTCCTAAAGCTATTACCCCGTGGCACCCATGACTACCGCAAGTTCATCCGCCCCTCCGAGCTTGGCGCATGGAGCCGTGATGCCGAACTGGAAGTCCAGGACATCGTCGGCCTGACCTACAACCCCCTTACGAAGCACTACAAGCTATCGCCCGATGTAGACGTCAACTACATGATCCAGACAAGGCGGGAGGTGTGATGCGCCTAGGTGCCGTATTGTTCGACATGGACGGAACGCTGCTCGATACCGCTCCCGATTTCATTGCCGTCACCCAAGCCATGCGCGTTTCACGTGGGCTCAGCCGGATAGCTGACCAATCCATTCGTGACGTCGTATCCGGCGGGGCCCAGGCGATGGTGCTGGCCGCTTTCGATGTCGACCCACTTTCCGCCGAGTTCGAAGCGTTACGTCAGGAGTTTCTGGACCGGTATCAGGACCACTGCGCACTTGAAAGCCGCCTGTACGATGGCATGGAGCAACTACTCGCCGACATCGAACAGGCCAAGATTGCCTGGGGAGTGGTTACCAATAAGCCTGTCCGCTTTGCTGAACCGATCATGCAGCGACTCGGGCTGGCTTCGCGCTGCGCCGTACTGATATGCCCGGATCACGTGAGCAGAAGCAAGCCGGACCCGGAACCCATGCTGCTCGCATGCAGTCGCTTGGCGCTTGATCCCTCGACAGTCCTATTCGTTGGCGATGACCTGAGAGATATCGAATCAGGTCGCGCGGCAGGAAGCAAAACCGCAGCAGTACGCTACGGGTACATTCACCCGGATGACAATCCCGACCACTGGGGCGCCGATGTCGTTGTCAGCCACCCGCTCGAGCTACGTGCAGTGCTGGATCGTGCGCTCGGTTCTTGCTGACGCCAGTTCAACCTCCTCCGTCGCCGGCTCCCAGGCACCTCGTTCTGATAGTGAGATATACAGATGTTCGACTACTCCGCGCGTCCAGACCTATTGAAAGGCCGGATCATTCTTGTGACAGGCGCCGGCCGCGGAATCGGCGAAGCTGCAGCGAAAGCTTATGCCGCCCATGGTGCAACGGTGCTGCTACTGGGCAAAAACGAGGAGAACCTGAACCGCGTCTACGATGAAATCGAAGCAGCGGGCTGGCCTCAGGCTGCGGTGATCCCACTTAATCTGGAAACTGCACTGCCCCATCAATTTGATGAACTGGCTGCGATGATCGAGCGCGAGTTTGGCCGCCTCGATGGCCTGCTGCACAACGCAGGTATCGTTGGACCTCGAACGCCAATCGAGCAGCTGTCCGGCGACAATTTCATGCGCGTCATGCAGGTCAATGTAAACGCCGCGTTCATGCTCACCAGTACCCTGCTACCACTGCTCAAGCTATCGGAAGATGCCTCGGTGATCTTCACCTCCAGCAGCGTTGGCCGAAAAGGGCGCGCTTACTGGGGGGCATATGCCGTATCCAAATTCGCCACGGAAGGCCTGATGCAGGTCGTGGCGGACGAGCTCGACGGCACTTCCCGCGTTAGAGCCAACAGTGTGAATCCCGGGGCGACGCGTACCGATATGCGGGCGAAGGCGTACCCGGGCGAGAACCCCAGTGTGAACCCGCTGCCTGAGACAATCATGCCCGTCTATCTTTACCTCATGGGACCTGATAGCCGAGACGTCAACGGCCAGGCTATGGACGCCCAGTAGAGACAATGATCACGACGGATTTCCGGCAGACGGCAACCCTTGGCCAATCAAAGCGAGGACTGATTGCCGCTTTGCTGGCGCAACGCCATCAAACGAGGCGGAAAGACTCGCTTAAGTCTTTGAAAAACAACACGATATGCGACGTGGCATTCAATTCGCATAGCTTTGCTCATTAACGCAACTTGCGTTCGAGGATTGCCATGCTGCCACTGAAGCAGAATAACGTTACGGTCGATATCGGTGCCGCTCGAAGCGAGCCGTCCTTCAGGCCGTCCACATCGCCTGCAGGACGCCCTTACGAACTGGCGGACCTGGTACGCGCCCTGACAGGCCGCCTTCAGATGAGCCTCGAAGTGGATAGGCTCCTGGGCTTCTTTTTCGAAGAAGTCGGCAGGCTGATGACAGTCGACGGACTGGTCTATCGCCACGCTGCCACAGAAGTCGAACTGCTGTTGGGTCAGTCGTCCGAGGCCCGGATGGGCTTCCGCTTGTCGATCCAAGGCGACGAGCTGGGAGAGCTGCTGATCTGCAGCGGCGAACCTGTCTCTGAGCTGCTCGCCACCCAACTTGCCGCCGCGCTCGACTGCCTTATCTTCCCACTACGTAACGCCCTGCTGTACCGCCAGGCCGTTCGCGCGTCGTTGAGAGACCCGTTGACCGGTACGGGAAATCGCCTGGCACTGGAGCAAAGTCTGAGCCGAGAAACCGAGCTGGCCCGGCGGCATGCTCAAGACTTGTCAGTGGTCATGCTCGACATGGATCACTTCAAGACCCTCAATGACCAGCACGGCCATCACGCCGGCGACGCAGCACTGCGAGCAATATCCTTGCTGATGAAGGAACAGCTACGCAATGTCGACATGGTCTTCAGGTTCGGTGGCGAAGAATTCGCGCTCGTGCTTTCGAACACTAGCGCCACAGCCGCGGCTGTGGTGGCTGAGCGCATCAGGGCTGCGATCGAACAGCTGCCCTTCCTGGTGGGCGAACGTCAGGTCAAGCTGTCAGCCAGCCTGGGTTGCGCAACCTACCTCACGGGCGAACCTCTGGACACACTACTTCAGCGCGCCGACCAGGCGCTCTATCAAGCCAAGCGCAGCGGCCGTAATCAGGTCGCCAGCGCAGATTAACGCGCTCGAGTGCAAGCATGTCGCCGCACTCGACTGTTGCGTGTCATTGGGACCGCTTCGGGCCCTGGCCTCGCCCAGTCGCTGGACGCCGACCGTTCTTCACCGGTACTTCACCACGGGGCTTCGGAGACGGCTTGCGTCCAGCCTTATCACCTGAGCCGGAGGTTTCGGCCGGTTTTCCGCGACCGCGCCGCACGTCGGCTGGTCGATCCGCCACCGGCGTACCACGACGTGACGCCGGTGTGTCGCGCTCGTCGCGTCTTTTACTGCCAGAAGCAGGCACTTCGGCCTCAGCCGCCGAACGCAACACGCGCACGCGTCGATCACCGCGAGGGATCGGCTTCGCCACCTTGCGCTGCATACGGTCGAGCTTTTCCTTGGTCTTGGCCCTCATCTCGGGCAACGTCACCGGCTTGAGACCGACTTCCTCGCTCAGAATGTCGACCTCGCTTTGCGACATCTCACGCCAACGGCCCATAGGCAAATCAGACGTCAGAAATACCGGACCGAAGCGAACGCGTTTCAGGCGGCTGACGACCAGCCCCTGGGACTCCCAAAGGCGTCGCACCTCGCGATTCCGGCCTTCCATCACGACGCAGTGGTACCAATGGTTGAAGCCCTCGCCGCCTGGCGCCTGCTGGATGTCGGTGAAACGTGCTGGGCCGTCCTCGAGCATCACACCGGTCTTGAGGCGCTCGATCATTTCGTCGTCGACCTCACCCCGTACCCGGACGGCATACTCACGATCCATTTCGTATGACGGGTGCATCAAGCGGTTGGCGAGCTCACCGTCGGTGGTGAACAGCAACAGACCGGTCGTATTGATATCCAGCCGACCGATATTGATCCAACGACCGTCCTTTGGCCTTGGCAAGCGATCAAACACCGTCGGACGCCCTTCCGGGTCGTCGCGCGTGCAGATCTCACCGTCGGGCTTGTTGTAGATCAGCACCCGACGGACGCTCTCGGCCGCCTCCTCCCGCTTCAGCAGCCGACCATCGACCGAGATGGCATCGTGCGAATCGACCCGCTGGCCGAGCGTCGCAACGCTCCCGTTGACCTTGACCCGCCCGGCGGTGATCCAGCTTTCCACGTCGCGGCGGGATGCGAGGCCGAGACGCGCCAATACTTTCTGGAGTTTTTCGCCGTGGGCTACATGAGGGGTTGAGTCTTCGTGTTCGGTCATTCTGGGCACCTCCCGGTGTGCAGTTCCGATGGGAAAAGGCCGCGCACTATACGCGCAACGGCCTAGGTAAGCACTATCAGATTAGCAACCCGTATTGCCCGCAGGAGCCGATCGGTGAGCCAAATCGATCAATGCGAGCCGAGCGCCGCCAGCGCATCGGCAGTCGCCTGTGTGATACCACGCCAGTCCCCGGACTTGAGCGCAGCGGCATCGATCATCCAGGTACCGCCCACGCACATCACGTTCGGCAGCGCCAGATACTGAGCGGCGTTAGCGGCATTCACGCCGCCGGTCGGACAGAAACGGACGTCGCCGAAAGGACCGCCCAAGGCTTTGATGGCATTGACGCCACCGCAGACCTCCGCAGGGAAGAGCTTGAACCGACGATACCCCAGCGCATAGCCACGCATGATGTCAGAGGCGCTGCTGATGCCGGCCAGCAGGGGCACGGAGCAATTGACACCAGCTTGCAACAGTTCGTCGGTACAGCCAGGCGAGACTATGAACTGTGCACCGGCCGCTTCGACCTCATCCATCATGCGCTTATCCAGTACCGTGCCGGCACCGATGCAAAGGTCAGGGCGCTCCTGGCGCAACCGACGAATCGCGGTCAGGCCATGCGCCGAGCGCAGCGTGATCTCCAGGGCGGTCAGCCCGCCGGCGGCAAGGGCGTCGGCCAACGGCAGGATCTGCTCCTCGCTTCCAATGGTGATCACCGGAAGGATGCGTGCCTCGGTGCAGATCCGTTCAATCTGAGCGTTTTTTTGTTCCATGGACATGACTGAATCCTCGGCCCTCAGGGGCACCAGTAAATTTCGAGAGGGGGATGCATGAATGCCCGAATGGGCATCTGTGATGGCTCAAGACGCATGGCTTGCTGCAGCGTGTCGAGCTTCGCCGCGCCCTGGATTGCGAGGCATTGCACAGAGGCGGCCGACAGAAGCGAATAGGTCATGCTGAGACGTTCATGAGGCTCGACCGGTGCACGCATGGGTAGGCAGCGGGTAGCTTCCGCCGCGCTCAGGGCCTGCGACAACAAGGGGCTACCTGGGAACAACGAGGCGGTATGGCCATCATTTCCCATGCCGAGGACCAGCACATCGATAGGCGAAGCGAGACTTGCCAGCGCCTCGCTCGCCAGCTTGGCGGCCTGCGCCAGCGTCTCGGCCGGCTTATAAAGCCCGATGAATTGCGCCTGCGCCGCGGCATTGCATAACAGGTGCCGCCGTACGAGCCCCTCGTTACTGTCCGGATGGCTCGTGTCGACCCAGCGTTCGTCGGCCAGGCTGACCTGCACTCGTGCCCAATCGAGTGAGTGTTGGGAAAGTGCCTCGAAAAACGCGATCGGGCTGCGCCCGCCTGAGACCACCAGACTGACTGAAGCCTTTTCCGCGAGTGCGGCCTCGAGAGCGCGCGCGACCCGCTCGGCCAACGCCACGGCCAGATGCTGGGCATCCTGAAGCTCATGCGATACCACGCCCGCCGGGAGCGCCAGATCAGAGATCGCCATACCAGGACCTCCCGTCACGTGTAATGAGCGCGATGGAGGCTACCGGCCCCCAGGAACCCGCCGGATACGCTTTCGGAGGTTCGCCAATGCGAGACCAGCCGTCGATCAACTGGTCACACCATTTCCAGGCGTACTCGATTTCGTCCTTGCGCACGAAGAGGTTCTGGTTGCCCTGCATCACCTCGAGCAACAACCGCTCGTACGCATCGGGGATCCGCGAACTCTTGTACGTCTGTGAAAAATTGAGCTGAAGCGGCCCGCTGCGCAGGTGCATGCCTTTATCCAGGCCCTGCTCCTTGGTCATGACCTGAAGCGATATACCCTCATCGGGCTGCAAACGGATGATCAGCCGATTGCTGATGAGGGAGCGCTGCTCCGGCGCGAAGATGTAGAACGGCGGCTCCTTGAAGTGGATGACGATCTGCGAAACTTTCTCCCCCATGCGCTTGCCGGTGCGCAGATAGAAAGGCACGCCGGACCAGCGCCAGTTGCAGATGTCGGCACGCAGCGCGACAAAGGTTTCGGTGCTGCTCTCGGCATTGGAGTTCTCCTCCTCGAGATACCCCGGCACAGCCTTGCCACCGACCGAGCCAGCGACGTACTGGCCGCGCACCACGTAGCGCCCCAGTCGCTCCGGCGTAATGGGCGCGAGGGCTTTGAGCACCTTTACCTTTTCGTCGCGAATGCTATCGGCCGTAAGGTCGCTCGGTGGATCCATCGCAATCAGGCACAGGAGCTGCAGCAGGTGGTTCTGGATCATGTCCCGCAGCTGACCAGCCTGGTCGAAATAGCCCCACCGCCCTTCGATCCCGACCGTCTCAGCCACCGTGATCTCCACATGGGAAATATGGTGTTGGTTCCACTGGGTTTCGAACAGACTGTTGGCGAAGCGCAACGCAATGAGGTTCTGAACCGTTTCCTTGCCCAGGTAATGGTCGATCCGGTAGATCCGCGATTCGGGGAAATATTGCGCGACCGCCTCGTTGACCACGCGAGACGACTCAAGGTCATGACCGATCGGCTTTTCGAGCACGACGCGCGTCTGGTCCGCCAGGTCGGCGTGGGCAAGGTTCTCGCAGATCGCACCGTAGACCGAAGCCGGTGTGGCGAAATAGGCGATCAATGGCAGTACTGGCGACACCTTTTCTGCCAACGAGGCGTAATCGGCCTGGTTGCGGAAATCCATCGTCAGGTAATCGAGCCGGGCCATGAACCGCGACAGTACGTCTTCATCCAGCTGCGTAGCGGACACGTGCTTGCGGAGCGCCTGATCAATCCGCGCCAGATGTGCCCCGGCATCGCCTGTATCGCGGGAAAGCGCGAGAATGCGTGTGTCGGCATGTAGCAGACCTGCTCGGTCCAGCTGATAAAGTGCCGGGAACAGCTTGCGCAGCGCCAGATCGCCGAGGGCACCGAACAAGGCGAAGGTCGTCGCATCAACAGTAATAGCAGGCATGATTTTTTTATTAACCAAATTAAGCTGCGTGACAGGTAAGCTTGCGCATCTTAAGCACAAAATGTTGTTGTTAAAACAACATATGTCGTTTTTTTCGCTATCCGCGCCGCCCAATAGGCTTCGCCATGGATACGAACCCTTGAAGGAAGAGACATGGATCGCATGAAAAATCTCTTGGAACAGATAAAAAATCGACTCGACGAGCTGAACAAGGCCGAACGCAAGGTGGCGGAAGTCATTCTCAGCGATCCACAGCAGGCCACCCGTTACAGCATCGCGGCCTTGGCTCAGGCGGCGAATGTCAGCGAACCGACCGTCAATCGATTCTGCCGGTCATTTGGTGCGGCCGGTTATCCGGCCTTGAAGATTCAGCTGGCGCAAAGCCTGGCCAGCGGAGCGGCTTATGTCAGCCAGGCGGTCGAAGCCAACGATGGACCCGAGGCTTACACACGCAAGATATTCGGTAGCGCCATCGCCTCGCTCGACAGTGCCTGCCAGGCCATCGACCCGCGCGTCGTGAGTCAGGCGGTCGATCTGATGATCCAGGCGCGTCAAATCCATTTCTTCGGACTGGGCGCATCGGCGTCGGTAGCGCTGGATGCCCAGCACAAGTTCTTCCGCTTCAATCTGCCGGTCAGCGCTCATGCCGATGTGCTTATGCAACGGATGCTCGCCTCGGTCGCACACACGGGTGATCTGTTCGTCATCATCTCTTATACCGGACGCACCCGCGAACTGGTCGAAGCGGCCCGAATCGCGCGAGACAACGGCGCTTCGGTACTCGGCCTCACAGCGGCCGACTCTCCATTGGCCAAGGTATGCACCCTGAGCCTCGACATCCCGCTGCCGGAAGATACCGACATCTACATGCCGATGACTTCGCGGATCATTCAGCTGACCGTGCTCGACACCCTTGCGGCCGGCGTGACGCTGCGGCGCGGCGTCGACTTCCAGCCGCACCTGCGCAAGATCAAGGAAAGCCTGGTCGCGACGCGCTATCCAAGCGAGGACAGCTGATCACTTCTTTTTCTTCCTGGCCTTGCCCATGTGCTTGAGCCGCTGGGCAGCCAGCTCGTTGACGGTTTTACGTTCCTTGTTGCTCAGGCCCTTCCAGGCCTTCATCTCCGCCCGGCTACGGCCACAGCCAATGCATATCTCGTCTTTCAGCTTGCATAGACTGATACAGGGATTTTTCGCCTTGTCGCCCAAAACCACCTCCGGACCCGCTGTGCCTATCGCTAGTAGAGAGGCACAGCTGCCGGAGGTTCTAAGGGAATCAAACTATCGAGGCGATCAATCCCACCAGTACTCGACCTGCACGCCGAAATTCGAGCCGTGCTGGGCATTGCCGAACGCCCCGGTGTCGGACAAAGCGCTACCTGCCGCCATCAGATTCGCAGCGCGCTGAGCAGCATCGTTCCATTGGGCATAGGTGTAATACAGACGCACCTCAGGACGCGCCCAGAAATCTGGGCCTGCCGGGGACCACGTCGGCGCGATCGTGAACTTGGTCAGTTTGCGTGTTCCGTCCGGCGCATCGATCTGGTCATGACCGACCTCCGCGACGAGCTTGAACTGTTCGGTGAGTGCATAGACAGGACGTACACCGACGGAAATCCAGTCCTGGTCGCCGCCATCCTGCCGCTTGTCCTTCTGATAGACCGCCTGGAATTGGCCACCGAATCGAGGCGTTACCTGCCAATCGAAGAACTCCACTACCCGCCAGCTCTTGTCGCTGCTGCCGAGCGTAACGTCGCCGGTATAGCCCAGCCCGGTACCGGGCCCTTCACCGTACTGCAACGCAAAGGTATTGCTGCCGCCCAGGAAGCCGATCTGCTTGTGCTGGACAGCCACGGACCAGCCACTGTTGGAGTCGTCACGATCGGGATCGTCGATGTAGCTGACGCCGACTTGCAGCTCGCCGTCGGGGTTGGTGTCGAAGCCGCCGACGTTGAAGTCGTGTCGATTGACGTATTCGTCCTGGAAGACGCTGTCTTTGCGCGAGAAGGCATAACTGTACTTCAGGCCACCGATCTCCATGTCCTCGATACCGGCTCCCGTCGCGCTCTGGTTCCAGTAATAGAAGTCTGAGATGTGGATGTCGTTCCGCTTGTAGAAGCGCCGGCCCGCCCACAGAGACCCGCCATTCAACGCTGGCACCTTGCTCCATTCGGCGTAGGCCTGGACCATCCTCGCCCAGCCGTGATCACCGGTGAACTTCGGGGTGTGATCGTATTCGTTGTACAACGCCGCCATGCCCTCGAGGCTCAGCACAGAACCGTCGCTCAGCGTGAACAGGTCCTGGCGCAGGCCGAGCTCAGCGTACTGTTCGCATTCGTTGCCGAGACGGAACTTCGACGGAGCACCTGGCAGTTGGAAACAGGCCTGCGAGTCGCTTGCACTCGATTCGCCGATACCGCTGCGCACGTATCCGTTGAAGTCCAGCGCCTGGACGGTAAACGGCAGGGCGAGGCTGGCCAGCGATACCGCCAGGCCCAAGCGTGTGGTCTTTTTCATATCCGCTCCAATTAGCTCTTATTGTTGTTACTGCTGTTGGATCGAGCCGGTATGGCTCTCCTTACGATCCGCATGCCAGCAAGACGGGCAGCGGTTCGACTTTGCGGCGCTGCCGGGGTTCGCCCCGAAGCGCCAAAAAACCAGGCACATCAATAACATCCAGACGAAAGCTGCGCCGGTACGCAGATATACAGCGACCGGGCCTTTTTTCCACTGCGCTCAGCGAGCAACCAACCGCGTCACTGTGCCGTTGCGCCCCATGCCGCCGTCTCCGCGAGCGACGCCGAGCCGTTCGCCGGTCTTCGCATCGAAGAGCAGGACCTTGTCCGGCTCGAATTGCAGCGTCAGGCTGCTGCCGACGTCGGGGACGCTGTCCGGTGCAAGCCGCACGCATACCTTGGTCTGGTTGAGCTCGACGAACACCATGGTGTCAGGCCCGGTCGGCTCGATTACCTGCACGTCGGCGCGTAACGTCGGCAGCGCACCGTCACTGCCCAGACTGATCTGCTCCGGGCGAATGCCGAGAATCACTTCGCGACCTTCCAGCGATTCCCCATCGGCCAAACGCAGCGGCAACTCGCAGCGGTCCTGTCCGCTATCCAGCAGCGCCAGCCATTGAGCGCCCTGCCGGTTCAAGCGCAGCGGAATGAAATTCATTGGGGGCGAGCCGATGAAGCTTGCAACGAACAGGTTCGCCGGGTTGTTGTAGATATCCTTGGGCGTGCCGAACTGCTGGACAATTCCGTCCTTCATCACGGCCACCTTGTCACCCAAGGTCATCGCCTCGATCTGATCATGGGTGACATAAACGGTGGTGGTCTTGAGGCGCTGATGCATCAGCTTGATTTCGGTCCGCATCTCTACCCGCAGCTTGGCGTCCAGATTCGACAGTGGTTCGTCGAACAGGTAGATCTTCGGCCGGCGTGCCAGTGCTCGTCCCATGGCGACGCGCTGCTGTTGGCCGCCGGACAATTGGGACGGCTTGCGGCTGAGCAGATGCTCGATCTGCAGCAGCTTCGCGACTCGGGTGACCTCTTCCTCGATCGTGGCAGGCGGCACCTTGCGCATTTTCAGGCCGAAGGCAATGTTTTCCCGGACCGTCATCGTCGGGTACAGCGCGTAGGACTGAAACACCATCGCGATGTCCCGATCCTTCGGACTGGCCGAGCTGATGTCCGCGCCATCCACACGAATCTCACCGCCGGTGATGTCCTCAAGCCCGGCAATGCAATTCATCAGCGTCGACTTACCGCAACCGGACGGACCGACCAGGATCAGGAACTCACCGTCACTGATCTTCAGGTCGATGTCCTTGAGCGTCTCGTGTGAGCTGCCCGGATAGCTCTTGCGAACGTTGCAAAGTTCTAGTGCAGCCATGTCGTTCTCCTAGCCCTTGACCGCGCCGGCCGTAAGCCCGCGCAGGAAATACTTGCCGGCGAGGATGTACACCACCAGCGTCGGCAGCCCGGCGATCACCGCGGCAGCCATGTCTACGTTGTATTCCTTGGCACCGGTGCTGGTATTGACCAGGTTGTTCAGCGCCACTGTGATGGGTTGCGTATCGCCACTGGCGAACACGACCCCGAAGAGGAAGTCATTCCAGATCTGGGTGAACTGCCAGATCAGGCACACCATGATGGTGGGAATCGACATCGGCAGCAGGATCTTGCCGAAGATGGTGAAGAAGCCGGCACCGTCAAGGCGCGCCGCCCGTATCAGTGCGTCCGGCACACTCACGTAGAAGTTGCGGAAGAACAGTGTGGTGAACGCGAGGCCGTACACCAGATGGACCAGCACCAGCCCGGGCGTCGTGTTGGCCAGTCCGAGCTGCCCCAGCGTGAAGGACGCCGGCAGCAAGATGACCTGGAACGGCAGGAAGCAGCCAAAAAGCAGCAGACCGAAAAACAACTGGGACCCACGGAAGCGCCACATGGCGAGCACATAGCCGTTCAGCGCGCCCAGCAACGTGGAGATCACCACGGCCGGCACGGTGATCTTCACCGAATTCCAGAAATACCCACCGACCACGTCCCAGGCCTTGACCCAACCGATGACCGTCATCACGTCCGGCCAGGAAAGCAGGTTCCCGGTCCGGATGTCCTCGGGCGTCTTGAAGCTGGTCAGCAGCATCACGACCAGGGGCACCAGATACAGGGCCACTGCCGTGAGCAGTGTCGCGTAGATCGCCACACGGCTGAATGTCAGGCGCTTGCGCCCTACCAGACTACTCATGGCGCTTGTTCCTCAATTCCGAATACAGGTAAGGCACGACGATCGCCATCACCGCACCGAGCATGAGGATCGCGCTGGCAGCGCCAAGCCCCATCTGGCCACGCGTGAAGGTGTGTGCGTACATGAACATGGCCGGGAGATCCGATGCGTAGCCCGGCCCGCCTGCCGTCATCGCAGCGACCAGATCGAACGCCTTGATCGCGATGTGCGCCAGAATCATCAGCGCACTGAAGAACACCGGGCGCAGGCTTGGCAGGACGATGCGCAGATAGATGCTCGGCAGGCTGGCTCCATCGATCTGCGCCGCCCGTACGATCGACTGATCGACGCCGCGCAGCCCGGCGAGAAACAATGCCATGACGAAGCCCGACGCCTGCCACACCGCCGCGATCACCAGGCAGTACACGACGCGGTCAGGGTCGACCAGCCAATCGAAGCGAAAGCCCTCCCAACCCCAGTCACGCAGCATCTTGTCGATACCCAGGCCTGGATTGAGCAACCACTTCCACGCCGTGCCGGTGACGATCATCGACAACGCCATCGGGTAGAGATAAACCGTGCGGATGAAGCCTTCGCGCCGAATGCGTTGGTCCAGCAGCACGGCGAGCAATACGCCGATCACCAGACTGATCGAAACGAACAACCCACCGAATATCAAAAGATTCTTGCTGGCGACCCACCAACGGTCGTTATTCCATAGCCGTTCGTATTGCAACAGCCCGACCCACTTGTAGCTGGGCATGAAACGCGAGTTGGTGAACGAGAGCAGAAAGGTCCAGAAGATGTAGCCGTAGAAGCCGACCAGCACGATCAACATGCTCGGCGCCAGAACCAGCTTGGGCAGCCAGTTCTGCAGCGCGTCCAGCGGGGAAGCCTTCGGCAGCTTGGACGCCTTGGTGATGACAGCGGTTGAGCTCATGGTTGGCTCCCGGTGTATACAGAACGCATGACGCACCTCGAGTACCGTTCGACGGGCAAGACACTCCCGTCGCGGCTGATCACCGATCAGCCGCGGGGTTCCGATGCCAGGGCATCGCAGGGTTATAAAACGGGGTCGTGGAGCACGACCCTAAGGACCTACTGGACCGCCTGAATCGCCGCAGCCAATTGCTGCGCCGCCTTCTTCGGATCGGCAGCAGGGTCGTTGAAGAAGTTGGTGACCACGTCGAACACCGCACCCTGCACGTAGCTGGATGCCGCCATGCCGTGAGCCAGACTGGGCACCAGGCCCGGACCTTCAGCCGATGCCTTGAAGTCTTTCATCGACTGCTGAGCGCAGCTGTCGAATTCGCTCATGTCCTGGTCGAGCCGAACCGGAATCGAGCCCTTGTTCTGATTGAAGAACTGCTGAAACTCCGGTTCGAGAACAGTGCGAGCCAGATCTTGCTGCGCCTTGCGATTGTCTTCATTGCTGAGTTTGAACATCGCCAGCGAGTCGATGTTGTAGGTAAAGCTGCCCTGCGTTCCCGGGAACGGCACGCAGGTGTAGTCCTCGCCGGCGATCTTGTTCGCGGCCGTCCACTCGCTCTTGGCCCAGTCGCCCATGATCTGCATGCCGGCTCTGCCGTTCATGACCATCGCGGTGGCGCTGTTCCAGTCGCGCCCCGCGGCATCCTTGTCGACATAACTGCGCACTTTTTTCAGCGCCGCGAAAGCCTCGACCATCTTGTCTCCGGTCAATACGTCTCGATCCAGCTCGACGAACGCCTTGCGGTAGTCTTCCGGGCCGAGCACCGCGAGCGCGATGTCCTCGAACACGGTGCCGTCCTGCCAGGGCTGGCCGCCGTGCGCCAGCGGCATGAAACCGGCGGCCTTGAGCTTGTCGGCAGCGGCGTAGAACTCATCCAGCGTGGTGGGCGGCGTAGCGCCAGCCTTTTCGAACACTTCAGGATTGATCCACAGCCAGTTGACGCGATGCACGTTCACCGGCACGGCGACGTAGTCACCCTCGTATTTCATGGCAGTGGAAACCTGCTTGGGCAGCAGCTCGTCCCACTTGGCCTTCTCGGCCACCTCGTTGAGGTCGGAGAGCAGTCCCAGCTCACCCCATTCCTGAATGTCGGGGCCTTTGATCTGGGCGGCGGCCGGTGCGTTGCCGGAAACGGCGCGGGTCTTCAGCACGGTCATTGCCGCCTCGCCGCCACCTCCGGCCACGGCGAAGTCTTTCCAGGTATGGCCTTGCTCTTCGACCAGGCGCTGCAGCGTGTCAGCGGCGCGCTTTTCACCACCGGACGTCCACCAGTGCAGAACTTCGACTTCTCCGGCGTGAGCCAGCGGAACAAGGGATGCGAGGGAGACAGCAGTAACAAGACGATGTAGGGCGTTCATGGGTTTTCCTTTCTTGTTTTTATCAATGCAAGGCTTCGCTTGCGCTGCATCGATTCTAGGCGCGCCTGTTGGCGCGCCGGGTAACGAAGGGATATTGAAATGTCACCATCTCGTTACAAGCCAGGCAGCGCTGTAACAAGACCGCCGAGCCGGTGCTGATTCACCCCACCTCTCGAGGCAGGCTCAGCGTCACACGCAGCCCCCCCTCGTCCAGGTTGCGCAGACTGATCTCTCCGCCATGGGCATGCGCGATGTTTCGGGCGATCCCAAGACCCAGTCCGTAACCGGGCTGTTTGGTTGCCAGCCGAAAGTTGGGCTCGAATACCTGTTCAAGCCATGCCTGAGGAACGCCAGGCCCCTCATCATCCACATGGAGCATGAAGGTGTGCTTGTCGTCCTCGATCCGCAGATGGGCTCGTTCGCCATATTTCAGCGCGTTGTCGAGCAGATTGCCGATGCAGCGCTTGAGCGCCAGCGGTTTGCCCGCGTAGGGCGCAGCTGCCCTGCCCTGTACCGTCACTCGCCCGTTGCCATTCGACGCCAGATAGGGTTCCGTGACGCAATCAAGCAGCAGGTTGAGATCCAGCGGCTCGATGTTTTCATGGATGTCGGTGTCCTTGACGCACTGCAGCGCACCTTTGACCAACAGCTCCAGCTCGTCCAGGTCGCGACTGAACTTGCGCTGCAGTGCCTCGTCCTCGAGCAACTCGACCCGCAGGCGCAGGCGCGTGATGGGCGTCCGCAGATCATGGGAGATGGCGCTGAACAATTGGCTGCGCTCGTTGAGGTAGCGACCGATCCGCTCGCGCATGCTGTTGAATGCGCGACTGACCTCGACGACCTCGCTGCCACCGACTTCCGGCAGCAACTCCACTTCGCTACCCAGCGACATCTCCCGCGCCGCGCGTGCCAGCCGCTTGAGTGGCCGGCTTTGCCAATGCACCAGAACACCGATGAACAGGAGCAGGAAGCTGCTGGTGAACGCAATGAACCACAGTTGCTGGATCGGGATGACATCCTCTTCCAGACTCGCGTAAGGCGCCGGCATCAGCGAAGCGAGGTAGAGCCACTCGTTCGGTGCAATCTGAATCTGGGTCACCAGCACCGGCGGATTCAGCGGCTCCAGGCTCAATGCGTAATGCGCCCAGGACCGCGGCAGCTCGTCGAGCTTCAAGCCGCCGTTGAAGATGCGCAGGTCGTCGGGGCTGACGAAGCTCACCGACATGTCGACGTCCCGTCCGAGGCGCTCGCGCAGTACCTGATCGACTTCTGCCAGCACAGCTTGCTTGCGCTCGGTCGGTGGCAGAACCTGCATGTCCAGTGGCTTGTCGTTGAGCGATACGAAAAAACGCGTCCCGCCCATGCTGCGCAACTGGTCGAGGACCAGCGGCCGGTAGCCAAGCGGCAAGGAACGGAAATAGCTGACGCTGGCGGACATGGACTGCGCCACGCTGCGCGCGCTGGTGAGCAGGCCTTCCATCTGGCTCGCCCGCAGTTGCGACACCCAGATGAAGCTCGACAGCGCCTGCGCCAGTAACACCGCAAGCAGTGTCAGCAACAGCATGCGGCCGAGCAGAGATCGCGGCACCAGCGGCCAGCGGCGCTTAGCCAAGCGGATCATGATGGGGCGTGACCTGCGCAGCGAGGAGATAGCCGCTGCCACGAACGGTCCGGATCAGCCGAGGGCATTTTCCTGTATCGCGCAGGCGCTGCCGGAGCCGGCTGACTGCCATGTCGACGATGCGTTCAAGCGGCATGACCTCCCGCCCGCGCGTCGCATTGGCAATGGTGTCGCGATCGAGGATCTGCTGTGGATGGTCGAGGAACAGCTTGAGCAAGGCGAAATCCGCGCCGGACAGCAGCACTTCCTCACCGTCCTGGTGAAACAGTCGGTGGCTGACCATGTCCAGCCGCCACTCGTCGAACGCCAGCACGTCACTGCCGCTACGCTCATGTGCAAAATTGACCCGACGCAACAGCGCCTTGATACGGGCCAGCAGCTCACGCGGACTGAAAGGTTTGCCCAGATAATCGTCCGCGCCGAGCTCCAGGCCGATGACGCGATCAGTCTCGTCGGAGCTGGCGGTGAGCATGATGATGGGCATCTGGGCCAGCCGCTGGTGGCCACGCACCCAACGGCACAGGCTGAAGCCATCCTCGTCGGGCAGCATCACGTCGAGAATGACAAGGTCGGCGGCGTGACTGCACATGGCCTCGCGAAACTGCGCTCCATCGGCGACGGTCCGCACGTGAAAACCCGAGCGGCTGAGGTAGGCGTCCAGCAGCTCGCGGATTTCCTGGTCATCATCGACCAGCAGAATCGATCTTCCAGTCTGTGTCACTGGCATCCCTTCTCTTATTATCAGGTTCGAAGCGGGTCACTGCCCGCCGGGCGCGCCCTCCAGTAATGACTGCAGCGCGACGCCAGCACCTTCCAGCCCGGGGTATTCAGCCGTCACGACCCAGACCGGAACCTTGTCAAAATAGCGACTCATGCCCCCCTTGTCGCGAAAGCTTTGAGCGAAACCGCTGCGCGCGAAGAACTCCACGAAGCGCGGCACGATCCCTCCCGCGATGTATACGCCGCCCTGAGCGCCGGTCGTCAGGACATTGTCGCCGGCAATCCGACCCAACCATACGCAGAATTGTTCCAAAACCGATTTCGCGTAGGCATCGCCGTTCAACGCCGCGGCGGTGATCTCGGCGGGTGTCGTCAGGGTAGCCGCCTTGTCATCCAGGCTGCAGCTGGTTCGGTAGAGCTCCAGCAACCCGCCACCACTGAGCACCGCCTCGGCATTCACATGGCCAAGCTTCGCGTGCAGGCGCTCCCACAGCGCGGCCTCACGCCGACTGCCGATCGGCAGGCAGACGTGCCCACCTTCGCCCGGCAACGCCTGCCAGCGCCCGTCAGCCAGCGGCACGAGCGTCGCTACGCCAAGGCCCGTACCCGGGCCGATCACCAGCCGTGCCCGCCCAGGCGCCGACTGGCCTGGGCAGATATCGACGAGTTCGCCGGCCCGCAGACGCGTCATGCCAAGCGCCATCGCCGAAAAATCATTGATCAGCAGCAGTTCGCTCAGCCCCAGTTCCTTGCAGAACGCCTGCCGACTCAGGCGCCAGTGGTTGTTGGTAAAGACGAACTCGTCGCCCGACACCGGGCCGGCACACGCCAGGCAAACCGCCTCGAGATCCTCGACTTCCTGGCCGACGCCCTTCAGGTAGGCACGGATCGCATCTTCCGGGCGCGGATACTCCTGGGTTGGCAACACGCGCACCGAGTCGATCCGCTGATCCCGCCAAAGCGCGAATCGCGCGTTGGTTCCACCGATATCTCCCACGAGTGCCGTTTTCACTTGAGCGCCTCCAGCCCCTCGGTAAACACGCTCGCTCCCCGTTCGGCCGGGCTGAACGCGGCTCGCATGAAGCCGAACAGCTCGCGACCGCAACCAATTCCGGGGTCTGTCGGCGCCTTGACCTGATCGCGGGCGTCGAATTCGGCCTGATCGACCAACACACGCAGCTCGCCGGTTTCACCGTCGACCCGGATCAGGTCGCCGTCTCGGACTCGACACAAGGGCCCGCCGTCGAGCGCCTCCGGGCTGACGTGAATCGCCGCGGGCACCTTGCCGGACGCTCCGGACATCCGACCATCAGTGACAAGCGCGACCTTGTGTCCGCGGTCCTGCAGCACGCCGAGAAAGGGTGTCAGCTTGTGCAGCTCCGGCATGCCATTGGCCCTGGGCCCCTGGAAACGCACCACAGCGACGAAGTCTCGCTCGAGCTCGCCGTTCTTGAAGGCCTGCGCCAATTCGGTCTGATCGCTGAACACTCGGGCCGGCGCTTCGACCACTCGATGCTCAGGCGCCACGGCGGAAATCTTGGTCACGCCACGGCCGAGATTCCCCTCCAATACCCGCAGCCCACCTTCCGGGGAAAACGCGCGCTCGACAGGCCGCAGGATCGCCTCGTCCAGACTGCTTTCGGGGCCTTCTCGCCAGACCAGCTTGCCATCCTCGAGGAAGGGTTCGCGGGTGTACTGCCTGAGGCCCTGACCAAGAACCGTATAAACATCCTCGTGCAGCAAACCGGCATCGAGCAGCGTACGGACCATGAAAGGCACACCGCCGCAGGCATGGAAGTGGTTCACATCGGCCTGACCATTGGGGTAGACCTTCGCCAGCGTCGGAGTAACCGCCGAAATGTCCGCCATGTCCTGCCAGGTCAACTGGATACCGGCGGCCTGTGCGAATGCGGGGATGTGCAGGGTATGGTTGGTCGAGCCGCCAGTGGCATTGAGCGCGACGACCGAATTGACGATCGATTTTTCGTCGACAACCTTGCACATCGGTACGTAGTTGCCCGATTGGTTCGTCAGCCGCGTGACCTGACGGGCCGCTTCACGGGTCAGCTCATCGCGCAACGGCGTGTACGGGTTGACGAAGGACGAACCCGGCAGGTGCAGCCCCATGATTTCCATGACCACCTGATTGGTATTGGCGGTGCCGTAGAAGGTGCAGGTGCCGGGACCATGATAGGAAAGCATCTCGGATTCCAGCAGTTCCTCCCGGCTGGCCTTGCCTTCGGCATAACGCTGGCGAACCTCGGCCTTCTGCTTGTTAGGGATGCCGGATGTCATCGGCCCGCCCGGCACGAAGACCGTTGGCAGGTGGCCGAAACGCAGGGCGCCGATCATCAGGCCCGGTACGATCTTGTCGCAGATACCCAGATAGAGCGCACCGTCGAACATGTTGTGCGAGAGCGCAACCGCCGTCGCCATGGCAATCACCTCACGGCTCGCCAGGCTGAGCTCCATGCCGGCCTCGCCCTGGGTGACACCGTCGCACATTGCCGGCACGCCGCCGGCAAACTGGCCGACGGAACCCATATCGCGCAGCGCTTCCTTGATGACGTCCGGGAAGTACTGGTAGGGCTGATGCGCCGAGAGCATGTCGTTATAGGCCGAGACGATCGCGATGTTGGCCTCGTTCATCAGACGCAGGCGCTGCTTGTCTTCCTGCGACCCGCATCCGGCCACGCCATGTGCGAAATTCGCGCACTGCAGCTTGCCGCGCTGCGGGCCCTGACTCGCGGCCTCGGCCATTTGCGCCAGATAACGCTCCCGCGTCGGCCGGCTACGCTCGATCAATCGTTCGGTGACTTCCTGAATCCGCGGGTGCATGCCAATCACTCCTGCTCTTAATCTGTAGTTTTACAAACAAAACATAGCGCCACTGGGCTTGATTTCTATTTTGACAGGAATAATCTTGTAATTCCCACAACAAATTCCGCCCAGGACCCTCGTATGACTATTCGTATCGCCATCAACGGCTTCGGCCGTATCGGACGCAATGTCCTCCGTGCCCTGTACACGCAGGACTACCGCAAGCACTTGCAGGTCGTCGCGATCAACGACCTGGGCAGTAGCGCGATGAACGCGCACCTTTTGCAGTACGACACCGTCCACGGCCATTTCGACGCATCCGTGGAGGTTGCCGACGACAAACTGACCGTCAATGGTGACGAGATCGCGGTATCGGCGATCCGCAACCCCGCCGAACTCCCCTGGCGCGCGCTGGACATCGATGTGGTGTTCGAATGCACCGGCTTGTTCACCTCCCGGGACAAGGCCAGCGCCCATCTCCAGGCCGGCGCCAGCAAGGTGATCATCTCGGCACCGGCCTCCGGCGCGGATGCGACCATTGTCTACGGCGTGAACCACGACAGCCTGCGCCAGTCGCACCAGATCATCTCCAACGCCTCCTGCACGACCAACTGCCTGGCACCGGTGGCCCAGATCCTGTCGGGAGCATACGGCATCGAACATGGCCTGATGACGACCATCCACGCCTATACCAACGACCAGAACCTTTCGGACGTCTACCACAGCGACCCATACCGCGCCCGCTCGGCAACGCAATCCATGATCCCGACCAAGACCGGTGCGGCCGAAGCCGTTGGACTGGTCCTGCCGGAGCTCGCGGGCAAACTCACCGGCATGGCCGTACGCGTACCGGTCATCAACGTCTCGCTGGTCGACCTGACACTGGAATTGAGCCGCGAAACCACCGCCGACGAAGTCAACGCCCTGATGCGCGAGGCCAGCACGAATTCGCCGATCCTCGCGTGCAATTCACTGCCCTTGGTGTCCTGCGACTTCAACCACAACCCGATGTCGTCCATATTCGACACCAACCATACGAAGGTTAGCGGACGCCTGCTGAAGGTAATGGCCTGGTACGACAACGAGTGGGGTTTTTCCAACCGCATGCTCGATACCTGCCGAGCCCTGCACGAGGCGCCTTGATCTCAATCGCCAGGCAGACACAGGGACGAACATGAACCGCATCGACTTCATCACCGCGACGTTGTCGGCTCGCAAGCGCATTGCGCTAGTGGCACACGATCATTGCAAGGCGCGCCTGCTGGAATGGGCGCAGCGCCAGAAGGATCGCCTGGCGCGGCATGAGCTGGTCGCCACTGGTACCACCGGGCTGCTACTCGGGGAGCATCTGAATTTGCCGGTCGAG
This sequence comes from Stutzerimonas marianensis, assembly GCF_022810315.1. Lineage (NCBI taxonomy): Bacteria > Pseudomonadati > Pseudomonadota > Gammaproteobacteria > Pseudomonadales > Pseudomonadaceae > Stutzerimonas > Stutzerimonas marianensis. Next base: position 22,831 of record NZ_JALGRD010000002.1, read on the forward strand.
TGCATGATCAGCGGCCCGCTCGGCGGCGATCAGCAGATTGGTGCGCGCATCGCCGAGCGTCGAATCGACATGTTGGTGTTCTTCTGGGACCCCTTCGAACCGCAGCCCCATGACCCGGACGTCAAGGCGCTACTGCGGGTCGCAGCGGTCTGGAACATTCCCCTGGCGGCGAACGAAAGCAGCGCGGATTACCTGCTTTCGAGTCCGTTACTCGACCAGGCACACCCACTCCAAGTGCCCGATTACGACAACTACCTGCTGGCTCGCCAAACGAAGAAGGACCCTTAGTCGCGGGATTCCCCGTCCGGCAGCGCCTCGTCATCGACGCTGTCCTCGCGCAGGTCGTCAAAGTCCGTCTTGAGGCCGACCTCCATGCTGTCCAGCTCGGCCAGCAGGCTGCGGAAGCTGGTCTGCTCGCGCGGCGCATCGGCTTCCGAGGCCAGGTCGGCACGTGCCTGCAAGCTTTCCGGTACAGGCGCATCCTCAGGATCGACAAGCGGTTCGGGCTCCATCTCACGCAACACAGCCAGCGGCGGGAGTTCGTCCAGATTGCTCAGATTGAAGTAGTCGAGAAACTGCTTGGTCGTAGCGAACATCGCAGGTCGCCCCGGCACGTCACGATGGCCGACCACCCTCACCCACTCACGCTCCAGCAAGGTCTTGACGATCTGGCTGTTGACCGCAACCCCACGGATCTCCTCGATCTCGCCGCGCGTGATGGGCTGGCGATAGGCGATCAATGCCAAGGTTTCGAGCAATGCACGCGAGTAGCGCTGCGGCCGCTCCTCCCACAAACGTCCCACCCAGGGCGAGAAATTCGCGCGAACTTGCAGGCGGTAGCCGCTGGCCACTTCCTTCAGTTCGAAAGCGCGCCCCTTGCACGACTTGTCCAACACGTCCAAGGCCTTGCGCAACAGGACGGTCGAGGGGCGCTCTGCCTCGTCGAACAACTCGGCCAATCGCTCGAGCGACAGAGGCTTTCCGGAGGCCAGCAGCAGCGCCTCGAGCAACGAGGCCAGGTCCTTGGGATCGGAAAGGTTCACAGGCTTGCCTCCTCGGCCGGCTCCGCCATGGTTGGCGATTCTTCGCTGCGCGTACGCACGTGGATGGGTCCGAACGGCTCGTTCTGCACCAACTCGACGAGCGATTCCTTGATCAGCTCCAGTACCGCCATGAAGGTCACTACCACGCCGAGCCGCCCTTCCTCGACACTGAACAGTTCAACGAATGGGACGAACGCGCCACCCTTGAGGCGCTCCAGCACATCGCTCATGCGCTCGCGCGTCGAGAGGGTTTCACGTGTCACCTGGTGGCTCTCGAACATGTCGGCGCGCCTTAGCACCTCAGCCATGGACACAAGCAACTCCTCGAGCCGCACGTCCGGCAACAGCTTGCGCGCTCGGGCATCGGGAGCCTCGAGTCGAGGCACGTGCAGTTCTCGGCCAACACGGGGCAGCTGATCGAGGTTTTCCGAGGCGAGCTTGAAACGCTCGTATTCCTGCAGGCGCCGGATCAGCTCGGCTCGAGGGTCGTCCTCGTCTTCCTCGGCTTCGGCCGAACGGGGCAACAGCATGCGCGATTTGATTTCCGCGAGCATGGCCGCCATCACCAGATACTCGGCCGCCAGCTCCAGGCGGACGGCTTTCATCAGCTCCACGTAGCCCATGTACTGGCGAGTGATTTCGGCGACGGGAATGTCGAGGATGTCGATGTTCTGCTTTCTGATCAGGTACAGCAGCAGGTCCAGCGGCCCCTCGAACGCCTCCAAGAAGACCTCCAGCGCATCCGGCGGGATGTACAGGTCCTGCGGCAGCTCATTGAACGCCTCGCCGTAGACCAGCGCCAACCGCAACTGCTCGCCTGCCACGGGCCCTTGCGGCGCCTGGGTATCCTGCATGTCTGCTCCAGAAATATGCGGACCTCGGGACGGCCGCTCGATCTATCGGTAGTTGATGCCCATGGCCTGACGCACGACCACGAGCGTTTCGCGCACTTCATCGCGGGCCTGCTCAGCCCCCTCGGCCAGAATGCTCCGCACCAGGTCCGGGTTCTGCTCGTAATCGATCGCGCGCTCCTGCAAGGGCGCCAGTTCGGTCTGAATGGCCTCGATCAAGGGCGCCTTGCATTCCAGACAGCCGATACCGGCGCTGCGGCACCCCTCCTCGCTCCAGCGGCAGATTTCGTCGCTGGAATGGTTCTGGTGCATCTGCCATACCGGACATTGGGTAGGCTCACCCGGATCATGCCGGTGCACGCGCGCCGGGTCGGTTGGCATCCGTCGGATCTTTCCCTCGATCTCTGCCGGCGTATCACGCAGGAAGATGGAGTTGCCGGACGACTTCGACATCTTGCCGCCATCCAGCCCCGAAACCTTCGGCGTATCGCCCAGTAACGCCTGGGGCTCAGGAAGCAGGAGTTTGCCGCTGCCTTCCAGATATCCGAACAACCGCTCCTGATCACCCAGGGTAATGGTCTGCTGATCCTTGAGCAGCGCGCGAGCGGTATTCAGCGCCTCGAGATCGCCCTGTTCCTGATAGCTCTTGCGCAGGCTCGAATACAGCTTCGACCCTCTCTTGCCGAGCTTGCGTATTGCGGCCTCGGCCTTGGCCTCGAAGTCCTCTTCGCTGCCGTACAGATGATTGAACCGCCGCGCCACGTCCCGAGCGAACTCGATATGCGGCAACTGATCCGCACCTACCGGCACTACGCCCGCCCGATAGGCCAGGATGTCGGCGGCCTGAAGCAAGGGATAGCCGAGAAACCCGTAGGTCGACAGGTCCTTGTGCTGGCCGTCGAGCTCAAGTTCTTTATAGGACGGCACACGCTCCAGCCAGGATAGCGGGCAGATCATCGAAAGCAGCAGGTGCAGTTCGGCATGCTCGGGCACCTGCGACTGGATGAACATGGTCGCCGAGCTGGGGCTTACGCCAGCGGCAAGCCAGTCGATCGTCATCTCGTGCACGTTGCGCGCTACCTCTGGCCCGCCGGCGTAGTCGGTGGTCAGGGCGTGCCAATCGACGATGCAGAAGAAACATTGGTACTCGTGCTGCAACCTGACCCAGTTCTTCAGCACACCGTGGTAATGGCCCAGGTGCAGGCGGCCGTTGGGCCGCATGCCGGACACCACCCGTCGCTGTGAATCCATGGAACTCAAAAGGGTTTCCTTCGTTCGAGAGAAATAGCCGTACTGTCAGGCGGTGAAAGGCGCCGGATCACCGCAACCGACGCGGACGACTTCGGGGTCACCGTCGACCAGGCTGATGACGGTGGAAGCTTCGACGCCACCGTACCCGCCATCAATGATCAGGTCTACCTGCCGCTCGAGCGCATCGCGTATTTCATAGGGGTCGCTCATCGGCTCGGTATCGCCGGGCATGATAAGGCTCACGCTCATCAGCGGCTCGCCCAGCTCGGCCAGCAGCGCCTGGGCGATCGGCTGAGCCGGCACCCTCAACCCGATGGTGCGACGCTTGGGATGCAGCAGCATCCGCGGCACCTCGCGGGTGGCGTTGAGAATCAGCGTATAGGGTCCCGGCAGGTGGGTCTTGAGCAGCCGAAAGGCGGCGGTATCGACCTTGGCGAACAGGCCCAGCTGCGACAGGTCGCGGCAGACCAGGGTGAAGTTGTGCTTGTCGTCGAGTTCGCGCAAACGGCGAATACGTTCGATACCGGCCTTGTTGCCCATCGAACAGCCAATGGCGTAACAGGAGTCGGTGGGATAGACCACCACGCCGCCGTTGCGGATGATTTCCACGGCCTGCTTGATCAAGCGGGACTGCGGGTTGTCTGGATGGATCTGAAAGAACTGGCTCATGACTCCTCCTGCTCGGCCACCGCTATCGCCGGCCGCTCCTCGAAACGCGCCCACAGCGGCGAGAGATCCTCCGGCAACGCGCGGTAAAGCCCGAGTTCTGACCAGTCCCCCGGTGCATGAAAATCGCTCCCCACGCTTGCCATCAGCCCAAACTCGCGCGCGAGGATCGACAATCCGCCGACCTGTTCCAGCGGCTGCAGGCCGTTGACCACTTCCAGCGCATGACCACCGGCCTGCGCGAACTCCGCCACGAGGCGCCGCCGTTTGCTGCGAGTGAAGTCGTACTGCCATGGATGGGCCAGGCTGATCCAGGCGCCGGATTCGGCGAGGACTCTGACCGTATGATCGAGCGTCGGCCAATGTTGCTTGACGTCGCCGAGCTTGCCAGCCCCTAACCACTTGCGGAAGGCTTCCGCTCGATCACGCACGTGCCCGGCACGCACCAGAAATTCGGCAAAATGCGGTCGCGCCGGTGCGTTACCGCTGTCACCCAGCTCCTGCTGCACCGCCCGGGCCCCTTCGAGCGCGCCCGGCATTCCTTTCGCGGCCAGTCGCTCGGCAATCAGCTCGGCGCGCCGCCAGCGACCCTCGTGCAGTGTTTCGATGGCGCGGGCCAGCGGTAACGCGTCACGCTCGAACGCGTAACCCAACACATGGATGGTCGCGCCGTTCCAGAGGCAGGACAGTTCGATTCCGTTGACCAGCCGCATCCCCAGCGACTCGGCCGTCGCGCGAGCGTCATCCAGACCGTCAAGGGTATCGTGATCGGTCAAGGCCAGCAGCTCGACGCCGCGAGCGTGCGCGCGTTCCACCAGCACCGCGGGCGCCAGCACGCCGTCGGACGCGGTGCTGTGGCAATGCAGGTCGACATTCATTTGGTACGCGTTCTCCTAGGGGGTTGCGGCACACAGCGTGTGACCACCTTGACCGACGCTCGTGCCCTCGTCCGGGTTCGCCATATAGGGCTGGGCCGAAATGGGCGGCAGGACCATTTCGCCACAAGCGCGGTTTGTTATTATGCCGGCCACACACCGCCCGTGGCTCCCTTCGTGAAACAAATCATCGATTTCGTCCCTTTGCTGCTCTTCTTCATCGTCTACAAGCTCGAGCCAAGGGCGATCGAGCTGGCCGGCTTCAACCTGACGCTGGGCGGCATATTCAGCGCGACGGCCGTTCTGATCATCAGCTCCCTGATCGTCTACAGCGCCCTGTTTGTGCACCAGCGCCGGCTGGAAAAGTCGCAGTGGCTCACACTCGGTGCCTGCCTCCTGTTCGGAGGCCTCACCCTCGCGCTGCATAGCGAAACCATCCTCAAGTGGAAAGCACCGGTGCTGAACTGGCTGTTCGCGCTCGCCTTCCTTATCAGCCAGTTCATCGGCGATCGGCCGCTGATCCAACGCATGATGGGCCATGCGGTGGAATTGCCTGCCCACCAGTGGGCCCGCCTGAACGTCGCCTGGGTTCTGTTCTTTTTGGTCTGCGGCTCGGCCAACCTGTTCGTCGCCTTTGTCTATCCAGCCATCTGGGTCGACTTCAAGGTGTTCGGCAGCCTTGGCCTCACGCTGCTCTTCATGGCCGCCCAGGCCGTATTCCTGGTACGCCACATGCAACCCGAACAATCGAGGGACTAGTCCATGCTCTACGCCATCATCGCAACAGATGTCGCTGACTCGCTACAGAACCGCCTGGCATCTCGACCAGCCCACCTGGCCCGACTCGACCAGCTCCAGCAGGAAGGCCGCCTGGTCCTGGCGGGCCCGCATCCGGCAGTCGACAGCAACGATCCAGGCACCGCGGGCTTCACCGGCAGCCTGGTCGTTGCCGAGTTCGAATCACTAACAGCCGCCGAGGCGTGGGCGGCAGCCGACCCCTACAAGGCGGCAGGGGTCTATGGCGAAGTGGTCGTCAAGCCGTTCAAACAGGTCTATCCCTGAGCCGCCCAGCCGGCAGCCGTTACCGGGTCGCAGCATGGCGACCATTTTGGAAAAAGGAGTTCCGATGCGCAAAGGTTCGCTGCTTCTGCTGCTCAGCGTGATGCTGGCCAGTCCTGTTCTACACGCCGAACAAACCCCGCCTGACCTCGCTGCTGCCGAACGTCAGGTCGAGCTGGAGCAGCAACTGCTCGACAATCAGGCACAACGGCAAGCACTGAAAGCAGACATGGCTTCTCAGCCAGACACGAGCGCGCAGCAGGCTCAGCTGGCACGGCTGCAAGAGGAAAATCGACGCCTGCGCCTACAGCTTCAGCAAGAGCAGGCCAAGCCTCAGCCACAGTGGCTGGGCGAAGACCAACAATGGTTCGCTGTAGGTGGCGGCGTGGGTGTGCTCGGCTTCCTGCTGGGTGTACTGACCACACGTGGCCGCCGCCGCCGCCAGTGGCTGAACTGATGCAAGCACGAACGAACCCATGAGCGAACTCTTGCTGATCGACGATGACCAGGAGCTGTGCGAACTGCTGGTCAGCTGGCTGTCCCAGGAAGGCTTCGCGGCTTACGCCTGTCACGACGGGCAGAGCGCCCGCGTGGCGCTCGCCGAGCGCCAGCCCTCCGCTGTGGTGCTGGATGTCATGCTCCCCGATGGCAGCGGGCTCGAGCTGCTCAAGCAACTGCGCAGCGAGCATCCTGACCTGCCGGTGATCATGCTGTCAGGCCGTGGCGAACCGCTCGACCGCATCCTTGGCCTGGAGCTCGGGGCCGACGACTACCTGGCCAAACCGTGTGATCCTCGCGAGCTGACGGCCCGGCTTCGTGCAGTGCTGCGCCGCAGTCAACCTGTCAGCACGCCAAGCCAACTGGAACTTGGCGACCTCTGCTACAGCCCGGCGCGAGGTGTCGCGACGGTCGGCGACCATGAGGTCACCCTGACGCTGTCGGAGGGCCGGATACTCGAAGCGCTGCTGGGTCAGCCGGGCGAACCGATGGAAAAGCAGGCCCTGGCCCAGCTCGCGCTAGGACGCAAGCTGACGCTCTACGACCGTAGCCTGGACATGCATGTCAGCAACCTGCGCCGCAAGCTGGGGCCCCACTCGGACGGACGGCAGCGCATCGTTGCGTTACGCAGCCGTGGGTATCTGTACGCGAACTGAGTGGCTTTACCGAGCCTTTACCCTGACCTGACGGCCGTTGACCTTGCGCGCCCTAGACTGAGCTCATCCGATCGAAATGGATCAGCAAGGTCCGGGTCGGTTCCCACAGTCAATGGAGAACGCACCATGCGCAAGACACTCATCGCCGTACTGTTCGCTTCGACCCTTCCCGCCATTGCGATGGCGATGCCCGATGGCGGCGACCACCGCCGTCACGACGGCCGCCACGGCCCATTCGAACAACTTGACCTGACCAAGGAACAGCGAGGTGAGATGCGCAAGCTGATGGGCGAGCAGATGAAAAGCCATCGCGAAATCACCCAACGCTACCTGGACAAGCTACCGGAGAGCGAACGCAAGGCTATGCAGGATGAGCTGAAGGCCAACAAGGAAAAGACTCACCAAGCCATGCGTGGTCTGCTCAAGCCTGAACAGCAGAAGCAGTTCGACGAGATGCACGAAAAGATGGAAGCCAAGCGCGCCGAACGCGCCGAATTCCAGAAGTGGAAAGCTGAACGCGATCAGGACAAGAGCTGATCGAAGCCCCAAAGCTGCCCGGCCGTGCTCGCCTCTTCAGGTGAGCACGGCCGGGCTTCGTCGTGGAGTAACCAACGATGCGGTCGCTGTTCTGGCGCATATTGGCAACATTCTGGCTAGCGATCGCGCTGGCCGCCGGTCTCGCGGTCCTGCTCGGCCACGCCCTCAACCAGGACACCTGGATCATCAACCGGCACCCTGGCGTCAAGGACCTCTCGAAAATCTGGACGCAAGTTTACGAACGCCAGGGGCCCATTGCCGCGCAATTTTTGCTGGAACGCCATCGCAGCCGTTTCCATGTTGATGTGCAGGTCCTGGCCGAAAACGGGCAACCGATCATCCGCGGCACCTTTCCCCCACGCGCTGCCGCGTTCGAGGCACGGCAGGAAAATCGGGACGGACGCCTGCCCTGGCGCCGCCTGACCGTTGATTACACCAGCCCACTTTCGGGCGAAACCTACCTCTTCATTTACCGCATTCCGAACTCCGAGCTGCAAGCTTGGCATCGCGGCAGCCTTTTCTGGCCGCTGAGCGCCATTGGCATCGCGCTCGTGGTGCTGACCGGATTCAGCCTGTTGCTGACGCTGTCGATCACCCGACCGCTGGACCGTCTGCGCGGCGCCGTTCACGACCTTGGCCAGACGACCTACCAGCAGAACTCCCTGGCGCGCCTGGCGACACGGCGAGATGAGCTGGGCGTGCTGGCGAGCGACTTCAACCGGATGGGCGCTCGGCTGCAGAGTCTGATCAGCAGCCAGCGGCAACTCTTGCGCGACGTTTCCCACGAGCTGCGTTCACCGCTGGCCCGCCTGCGAATCGCCATCGCCCTCGCCGAACGCGCCACACCCTCCGAACGCGAAGTGATCTGGCCCCGCCTGGCCAAGGAGTGCGACCGGCTCGAGGCGCTGATCAGCGAGATTCTCGAATTGGCTCGACTGGACGCCGAGCCCGGCGCGGCCAGCCCGGTGGATCTGGCAGGGATGTTTGCCCAGCTCGAGGAAAACGCCCGGATCGTCTCGCCCAATCAGCACATTGACTGGCGAGTGGAAACCGCTATCGACCTACGCGGTTGGCCGGACATGCTTGAGCGTGCGCTGGACAATCTGCTGCGCAATGCCCTGCGCTTCAATCCCGAAGGGCAACCGATCGAGCTACGCGCCAGCGCCGATGAAGATTGGGCAATCCTGAGCATTCGCGACCATGGCCCGGGGGTGGATGAGGCGCATCTGACCCAGCTGAGCGAACCCTTCTTTCGGGCACCCGGCCAGACGACCGCAGGCCACGGCCTCGGGCTCGCCATCGCACGCCGGGCAGCCGAACGCCACGGCGGCGAGCTGCTGGTGGGCAATCATCCCGACGGTGGCTTCGTCGCCAGCATCCGCCTGCCGCTACGCGCAGCCGTGGCGAAAACCCCGCTCCCGGCTGGCGGTTAGCGCGTCGCGTCCCAGCGGCTGACAAATGCCTGGGGATCGAGTTCAGGCGCGCGGCGCAGGCTGCCCTCAGGCGTTCCGAGATAGATGAAGCCAAGGAGGTGCTCGTCCGCCGCCAGTCCGAGCCCGTCGGCCACGAAGCGGTCGTGGGACAGCTCACCCGTGCGCCATACCGCCCCGACGCCCTGAGCATGCGCGGCCAACAGCAGACCATGTGCAGCGCAGGCCACGGCCAGCAGCTGCTCGGAGCCGGGTACCTTGGGGTGCGATTGCACCCGCGCGATCACGGCTACCAGCATCGGCGCTCGCAGGGGCATCTTCCTTGCTTTCTGTATGGCCTCATCCGGCACATTCGCCTCACGTGCCTGCAAGGCATGGACGAACAGCTCACCAAGCTGCCGGCACGCCTCCCCCTCGACGGTCAGAAAGCGCCACGGGCGCAATTGCCCATGATCGGGCGCGCGCAAGGCTGCACGAAACATGACATCCAGTTGCGCGGCCGTCGGCGCCGGCTCGGCAAGGCGCGGCACGGAAACACGGTTGATCAGCAGGTCTAGAGCATCCATCCATCACCTCCAAAACGAATCGGACATTCTAGGGCTCGAGCGCGTTCATGGCACCCGTTCAGGCCACACGGTCCGGCTGCAGATGCGGTTCCAGTGGCGGTGTCAAAGGCGGCAAGCCGTGAGCAGCACGAGCCGCGTCGCAATGCGCGTTGTGCTCGCCGTTGGCCCAGGACGCGTCGAACTCGCGGCAGGTGCTCGAACGCTGTTCGTACAGCGTGCAGCGCACTCCGCATCCAACATCGCCCAGCAGACCGACACAGCGCGCCGGCTTGCTTTCCGTGCCCTTCATGGCGACATGAAAAGGGCTGACCTGAACGGTGATGTCGTCCGGTACCGTACCGCCGGATGAGGCGCATTCGCCCCAGAAGAAGGACACACGAAAGTACGCGCAGCAGGCGCCGCACGTGAGACAGGGATTGTCGATCGACATGAAAGGAGGACACCCAGAAAACCGGCAAAGGGCCGGCACCCCAAGCTGTGTGGAAACGACGGCGAACGAACAGGCCGCGTTGATACCGGATCGCTTGCGCGTCACGCGCGCCACGCCCTTATCAGCCTCGCCTGGCCTCGCCCGTGGGTTTTCTACGAGGCCTGACCTGGGCGGCTATTCTATTGATCGCAACGGCCTTGGGAAGAGCCCTCGCGGGCGCCATGAAAGATTTTTTCGGGTCGCCGATAGCCGGTTTACCTACGCGACGACAGGCGTAGAATGGCGGGCCTCTTTTCGAGCCGAGCATTTATCAAACATGGCCCTGCCGACCCTGCGCATCATCGGTTTCATCCTCGGCATCTTCCTCGTTACTCTGGCGGTCAGCATGGTCATCCCGATGATCACCTTGTTCGCCTTCGACCGCACGGACGACCTGCAGGCGTTCCTCTGGGCCAGCCTCATCACCTTTAGCTGCGGTGTCGCGCTGGTTGCGCCGGGCAAGCCCGAGCTGGCTCAACTGCGCCCGCGCGACATGTACTTCCTGACCACCGCAAGCTGGCTGATCGTCTGCTGCTTCGCCGCCTTGCCGATGATGCTCATCCACCACATCAGTTACACCGACGCCTTCTTCGAAACGATGTCGGGCATCACCACGACAGGGTCGACCGTGCTGTCAGGCCTCGATTCAGCCTCACCCGGCCTGCTCATGTGGCGCTCGATGCTCCAGTGGCTCGGCGGTATCGGCTTCATCGGCATGGCGGTGGCAATCCTGCCGCTGCTGCGCATCGGTGGCATGCGGTTGTTCCAGACCGAATCATCCGATTGGTCGCAGAAGGCCATGCCCCGCTCGCACGTCATGGCCAAGTCGATCCTGATCGTCTACCTCGCGCTCACCCTGTTGTGCGGGTTGGCCTACTGGCTCAGCGACATGACGCCCTTCGAGGCGATCAATCATGCGATGACTACCATCGCCACTGGTGGCTATTCGACGTCCGACAGTTCGATGGGGAAGTTCTCACCGGCAGCGCACTGGGTCGCCGTGGTGTTCATGATTCTCGGCGCCCTGCCCTTCATCCTGATGGTCTCGACCGTACGCGGCAATCGCTATGCCCTGGTCAACGATCAGCAAGTGCAGGGCTTTCTGGGGATGCTGCTGATCATGTGCGTTGCCTTTGCCATCTGGCTGACGTTCAACTCGGACTACGACTTCCTCGACGCCCTGCGGATCGTCTCGCTGAATGTCGTCTCGGTGGTGACCACCACAGGCTTCGCGCTAGGCGACTACACCCAGTGGGGCGAGTTCGCGGTGCTGGCCTTCTTCTACCTGACGTTCATCGGCGGTTGCTCGGGCTCGACTTCTGGCGGGCTGAAGATCTTCCGCTTCCAGGTCGCCTACTCGCTGCTGCGCGCCAACCTGGCGCAGCTGGTGCATCCGCGGGCGGTCATCAAGCAGCGCTACAACAAACACACCCTCGATGAGGAAATTGTCCGCTCGATCCTCACGTTTTCGTTTTTCTTCACCATCACGATCGGCGCGCTTGCCCTCGCCCTCGCATTGCTGGGTCTGGACATGCTCACCGCGCTGACCGCCGCGGCGACCGCGGTCTGCAACGTCGGTCCGGGACTCGGACCGATCATCGGCCCGGCCGGTAACTTCTCGACGCTACCCGATGCGGCCAAATGGCTGCTTTCGTTCGGGATGCTGCTCGGACGTCTGGAAATCATCACCGTGCTGGTGATGCTGACACCTTCGTTCTGGCGGCACTGATGCTCAGCTTTCGCCAATGTCCTCGTTCCACAGGGCGGGGCGGTTGGCGATGAAACCACGCATCATCTCCACGCATTCGGCGTCCTGCAGCACCTCGACCTCCACGCCTCGACTGCGCAACAGAGCCTCTTCACCAAGGAAAGTCTGGTTCTCGCCAATCACCACCTTGGGGATGCCATAGAGCAGGATCGCTCCGCTGCACATCGAGCAGGGGGAAAGGGTCGTGTAGAGCACCGACTCGGCATAGACGCGCGCCGGTTGCCGACCGGCGTTCTCGAACGCATCCATCTCGCCATGCAGCACCGCGCTGCCCTGCTGGACGCGCCGGTTATGGCCGCGCCCGATGATCCGTCCCTGGTGCACGATCACCGAGCCGATCGGAATGCCACCTTCGGCCAACCCCTGGCGTGCCTCGTCGATTGCCGCCTGCATGAACTCATCCATCATGTCGCTCCTCTACGAACGGGCCGTTATCTTCATACGGCGCCAGATTTGCCGAACAGGCGTTTGCCCAAGGCAACGCCAGCAAAAACCACACCGCCTGCGAGGATGCCGAACCCCGCATTGAGCAGCGTGGGCGTGAGCCCCGCCAACAGTGCACCGACGTAGGGCAACGCCAGGGAATGCTCGGCGCTGTTCTCGATGAAATGGTGCACGGCTTGCAAGCCATGGGTCAGGATGCCGCCGCCGACCATGAACATGGCCGCCGTGCCGATAACCGACAGCGACTTCATCAGCCAGGGCGCGACGGCCAGGATGCCGCGCCCGATGGATTGCAAGGCGGCGCTGGATGTCTCACTCAGGGCAAGCCCGGCATCGTCCAGCTTGACGATCGCCGCGACCAACCCGTACACGCCGATCGTCATGATCAGGGCGATGCCGGCCAACACCGCAACCTGCTGGGAAAAACTCGCGGTCGCCACGGTGCCGAGCGTAATGGCGATGATTTCCGCCGAGAGGATGAAGTCGGTCCTCACTGCGCCGCTGATCTTCTCGCGCTCGAAGCTGGCCATGTCGACCTTCGGGTCTGTTAGCGCCGCGAGATGGCGGGCATGCGCCTCGGCGTCCTGGTGCATGAAGCGGTGCGCCAGCTTCTCGAACCCTTCGAAGCAGAGAAAAGCGCCACCAAGCATCAGCAAGGGCGTGATCAGCCAAGGGACGAAGGCACTGATCAAAAGCGCCGCAGGCACCAGGATCGCCTTGTTGCGCAACGAACCCTTGGCTACCGCCCAGACGACAGGCAACTCCCGGTCCGCCTTGACGCCGGTCACCTGTTGCGCGTTGAGCGCCAGGTCGTCGCCCAGTACACCGGCGGTTTTCTTCGCCGCAATTTTCGTCATGACGGACACGTCGTCGAGCACCGAAGCGATATCGTCGATCAGCGCGAGCAGGCTACTGGCCAAATTCGAAATCCTGAATGAGGGAAAGGAAGCGCCCTAGGGCGAGTCGCTAGTGTCTATGGCCGGCGTCTCGAGGGACAAGTTCCGAGCCCATTGCGAGCCGCTCGGCGCGGTATTCCCCTGGTGTCATCGAGTGCCAACGCCTGAACGCACGGAAGAAGTTACTCGGGTCGGCAAACCCGAGCAGGTAGCCGATCTCCAGCAATGCCAGCTCCGGCTGGGCGAGGTACTGCTCGGCGAGCGTGCGCCGCGTGTCGTCCAGCAGCTGCTGAAAACTGGTGCCTTCCTCGTGCAGGCGCCGCTGCAAGGTACGTTCGGAGAGGTGCAGCAGCTGCGCCACCGCATCGCGCCTCGGCTCGCCTTCGGGCAACAGACGACAGAGCAGCTGACGCGTACGGTGCGTGATGCGGCTATCCGTGAACCGCGCCAGGTACTGGCCGGCGAAGCGGTCATGCAGATTCGCCAGCTCCGGATTGGCGGTGGGCAACGGGACGGTCAGGTCGGCATGGCGGAACAGCAAGGAATGGCGAGGGGCGGAGAATTGCAGCGGGCACTGGAACAGCGCCTGATAGGGCTCGACGTCCTCGGGTGTCGGCCCTTCGAAACTGGCCTCCAGCGGAATCAGCGGCCGGTCAGTCAGCCAGCGGCAGAACGCCAGCGTGCTGGCGAGCGAGCCCTCCGCGCTCTGGCGCGCCGCCGGCAATCGATCGCCATGGATCGCCAGCGTCAGTCGATAGCCACCCCCGTCGGGCTCGAAGCTGACATCGGCCCCCTCGGCAATGATTCGCTGATAGCGCACCAGACGCTGAAAGCTTTCCTTGAGCGTTGCGCTCGACATCAATGCATAGCCAACCACGTGCATCGCGCCTGGCCGCATCACACGGGCAAGATTGAGCCCGATCGCAGCATTGCCGGTCAGCGCCACGGCACGCTGCCAGAGCTGGGTCATGGCATCCTGGGGAAAACGCGCATCGGCATCCTGGAGCGCCTGATAATCGAGCCCCAGCTCGTCGAACAGGGCATGGCAATCGACGCCACCGAGCGACAGCGCCTGCACGATGCCGTTGGCCCAACTGGATGAAGTGGTGCGCTGGTTCATCGCTTGTCCCTGGTCACGTTACGCACTTGCAAAGCCTTCGCGGCAGCCAGTTTCGGCCCAGCCATGAACGTACGCAAGGGCATCGAACTGGCGCACCAGGCCACTAGCCCTCGCCGTACGGCGATCTAGACTTGCCCTACCACAATGACAGGAGGTGCGACATGACCGCGCGAACCGCCGAACGATTCACTCGCTTTGCCGACTTTTATCCCTTCTACCTGGCCGAACACAGCCACCCGACCTGTCGCAGGCTGCATTATGTCGGCAGCCTCCTGGTGCTCGGCATCCTGTTCTACGCTCTGCTTTCGCAACAGTGGGTGTGGCTTATCGCAATGCCGGTGGCTGGATACGGCTTCGCGTGGGTTGGCCACTTCGTCTTCGAAAAGAACCGCCCGGCGACCTTCCAGTACCCGCTTTACAGTTTCCTGGGCGACTGGGTCATGCTGAAGGACATGCTCACCGGGAAGATCCGTTTCTGACTGCGAACAACAAGGCGCCGGCGCCCCGTCACGGAATGGATGGGCGGTTTGGCGCCCGGGCGCCGACTTGGTTATGATCGCGCCGGGCGCTGGCTTTCTGCGCCAGGATTTCTACGGCGCGCTCCAGCCGGATCGACCAGGGATAGCAACAGATGTCTACCGTGACCGGCGAACGGCGTAACGGCCTTGCCACTCGTCCACTGCGTGAATACTACGCGCGCGTCTTCGCCTATCTGACCTGCGCCGCGACCCTCGCGGCGGGCACCTACAGCCAGCATTTTCCGATCGCCCTGCTGTGGATGGTGCCCTACACCCTGCTCTACCCGCACTTCGCCTACCACCTGAGCTACCGCTTCAAGCGCGAGCACCCGGAACGCACCTCGCAGACCCTGCTCTGCCTCGACGCCCTAAACGCCGGCGCCGGCATCGTGCTGCTCAATTGCTCGCTGGTGCCCAGCCTGATGTTTCTGCTGACCCTGACCTTCAGTGCACTGGTCATCGGTAGCCTTCGTCATCTGCTCATGACCTTGCTGATGGTGGTCGTCGGCATCGGCCTGACGAGCCTTGTCGTACCGCTGCAGTTCAGTGGCCCGACGCCCGTGCTGGTTGCCTTGGCGAGCATCCTGTTCACCAGCCTGTACATCTGCATCACGGCGTATTACGTCCACCAACAGGGCGTCCGCCTGGCCCAGGCACGCAGTGAAGTCGAAGCGGAACAGGCCAAGGCTGCGCGGCTGGCGCGCAATCTGGCGAAATACCTGTCACCGCAGGTGTGGGAGTCGATTTTCTCGGGCAAGCGCAGCGTGCGGCTGGAAACTCAGCGCAAGAAGCTCACCGTGTTCTTCTCGGACATCAAGGGGTTCACCGAACTGTCCGAGGAACTGGAAGCCGAGGCCTTGACCGACCTGCTCAACAACTACCTCAACGAAATGTCGAAGATCACCCTCAAGCACGGGGGCACCATCGACAAGTTCGTTGGCGACTGCGTCATGGTGTTCTTTGGCGACCCCACCAGCCAGGGCGCCAAGAAGGACGCCGTGGCGGCCGTGTCCATGGCCATCGCGATGCGCAAGCACATGAAAGTCCTGCGCCAGCAATGGCGGGCGCAAGGCATCACCAAGCCGCTGGAAATCCGCATGGGGATCAACACCGGTTATTGCACGGTAGGCAACTTCGGCGCCGACACTCGCATGGACTACACCATCATCGGCCGCGACGTGAACCTGGCGAGCCGCCTGGAAAGCTCCGCCGAAGCCGGCGAGATCCTGATCTCTCACGAGACTTATTCGCTGGTCAAGGACGTGATCATGTGCCGCGACAAAGGGCAGATCACCGTCAAGGGCTTTTCCCGACCGGTACAGATCTATCAGGTCGTGGACTTCCGCCGCGACCTCGGCGCGACCAACAGCTTCGTCGAGCATGAGCTGCCGGGGTTCTCGATGTACCTGGACACTAACGGTGTGCAGAACTTCGACAAAGAGCGCGTCATCCAGGCGCTCCACCAGGCCGCCGAAAAGCTGCGCGACAAGGTCATCATGTAGCGTCGGCTCACTGACCAAGCCGAATCGAACGCTGCTGGCGTTTCGCCTGCAGCCGAGGTCCACCATGCCGCCCATCCTTTCTCTTCGCCATTACAACCACGATCAGATCATCCACAGCCATGAACATGTACAGCTGGTATTCGGGCTGCGCGGGCAGCTGGATTTCGAGGTTGCCGGCCAAGGCAGCCGCATCCAGCAGCAACTCCTGGCCGTGGTGCCTGGCGATACCCGCCACGCGTGCGGCAGCTCCCAGGGCAGCCATTGCCTGGTGGTCGACATCACGGATCGGGCCTGGCTGCAGCAACGGCTCGGCCATCACGCGGACGCCGCCCAGCGCCTGCTCGATCGTCCTGGCGCAGTCCGTCTGAGCCCGATGCAAAGCCAACTGGTCGGCTGGCTCGCCGCCAGCCCGATAAACGATCCGATCATCAGCGAGCAAGGCGCAGCCCTGTTGCTGGTCAGCCTCGCGTCCGGTTGCGAGCCGGCCGGACAAGAGCGCCCATTTGCTCTGGCGGCACTGCAGGCCTATATCGATCGTCACCTATCGCACCCGCTGCAGGTCAGGGATCTGGCGACGATCGCAGGTCTGTCCGTGCAGCGATTCCACGCCCGCTTTGTCAGCGAAACAGGCATGACGCCGCAGGAGTTCGTCCGTCTGCGCCGCCTGCAGCAGGGCCACGCGCTGCTGGTCGGAACGCAGCTTCCGGTCGGCGAGGTCGCCGCTCGGGTCGGCTATGCCTCGCAAAGCGCCTTTACAGCGGCACTCGGCCGCCAATATGGCCTGACGCCGCGGGCGATCCGCCGCGAGGCACGCGACAATTCGCGAGCGTAACTCGACAGACCAGCCGCCGCACAAGCACTACCCTGGGCGTCACCACTGCCATGGCGCCATCGCGAGACCCCATGAACCCTATCGACTCATCTACGCGTTCCTCCCGCCGCTCGGCATCGCTGGACACCAGGCCATGACCCACCGTAACGCTCTGCTTGCCATCCATTTCGGCGCGCTGATGTTCGGGCTCTCCGGCGTGTTCGGCAAGCTGGCCGCGAGTGCACCCCTGGTCATCACCCTTGGTCGCGCCGGCTTTGCCGTGCTCGCCCTTCTTCTGGCTGCGCAATTTCTGCGTAGCGGTGGTGCGCGGCCGAACTCCCGCCAGGGTATTGGGCTGGCCCTCGGCGGGCTCCTATTGGGCGGCCACTGGCTAACCTTCTTCCTGGCCGTTAAGGTGGCCGGCGTCGGTATCGCAACCCTGGGGTTCGCCAGCTTCCCCGCGTTCACCCTCTTGCTCGAAGGGCTGCTGTTCCGCGAGCGCACTCGCCCTGTCGAATTCGGCATGGTCGGCCTCGTCTGCGCAGGGCTGCTACTGGTCACACCACAGTTCGACCTCGCCAGCGAGAGCACCCTGGGCCTGATCTACGGTGTTCTCTCGGGACTGATGTTCGCCCTGCTCTCGCTGCTCAACCGCGCCGTTACACGTGGCGTGGACCCGGTGCAGGCAGCCCTCTGGCAGAACGGCACCATCCTGCTGTGCCTGCTGCCTTTCGCCTGGTCATCGCTGCCGGCCGTGCCGGCCATGGATTGGCTCTGGCTCGCGCTGCTCGGCGTGCTCTGTACCGGCGTGGCGCACAGCCTATTCGTCGCGAGCCTGAAGGTACTCAAAGCCCGGACGACCTCGGTGATCTTCGCGTTGGAACCTGTCTATGGCATCGCCATCGCCTGGTGGCTGTTCAATGAGCAACCCACGGCGCGGATGCTCTTCGGTGGCGCCTTGATCATCCTGGCCTCGGTCATCACCAGCCGATTGAAGACGCCCACCGTGACCGCCCCCGCCTCGCCCGTGCCGAAAGCGCCCTAGCGGCAGAAGACACCGCATCTTTCCCGCTGGGCGTTGCCGGTCAGTGTGAATGCCGTGGCACACCGGCACCGCGGCAGCCAACCAGAAAGTCGAAGTCGCACCCCTCGTCGGCCTGCATTACATGCTCGACGAACAGCCGCCGATAGCCACCGTCCCACAGCAGGCCCTCCGGGGCCTGCCAGGCCGCCAGCCGCTCTTGCAGTTCGGCATCCGGTATATCCAGATGCAGGCGGCCCTCATAACAATCCAGTTCGATGAAATCCCCGTTGCGCACTACCGCCAGCGGGCCGCCAGCGGCGGCTTCCGGCGCGACGTGCAATACCACGGTTCCGTAAGCGGTACCGCTCATGCGGGCGTCAGAAATCCGCACCATGTCGGTGATGCCCTTGGCCAGCACCTTTGGCGGTAGGCCCATGTTGCCGACCTCGGCCATTCCCGGATAACCCTTCGGGCCACAGTTCTTCATGACCAGGACGCAGGTTTCGTCGACGTCCAGATCAGGGTCGGCAATGCGTGCCTTGTAGTCATCAAAATCCTCGAACACCACAGCACGACCGCGGTGTTTCATCAGCTCCGGCGTTGCTGCCGACGGTTTCAACACCGCGCCACTGGGTGCCAGGTTGCCACGCAACACGCAGATGCCGCCGTCCTTGCGCAGCGGATTGTCCAGCGTACGAATGACCTCATCCTGGCCGTAAATCGGGGCCTGCGCACAATTGCCCCAAAGCGACTTGCCGTTGACGGTCAGCGCATCAGGATTCGGCAAGAGATTGTTCTCGCCCAGCCGGCGGATCACCGCTGGCAACCCGCCCGCGTAGTAGAACTCTTCCATCAGAAAGCGCCCCGACGGCTGCAGGTCGACAAGGGTCGGCATGCCCCGCCCGATACGCGTCCAATCATCCAGTTCCAGATCAACCCCGATCCGGCCGGCGATGGCCTTGAGATGAATGACGGCATTGGTCGAGCCGCCGATAGCCGCGTTCACCCGGATGGCATTCTCGAACGCTTGCTTGGTCAGTACTTTGGACAACCGCAGGTCTTCGTGAACCATCTCGACGATGCGCATGCCGGACAGGTGCGCCAGCACGTAGCGCCGCGAATCCACCGCCGGAATCGCCGCGTTGTGAGGCAACGAGGTGCCCAGCGCTTCAGCCATGCAGGCCATGGTCGATGCGGTCCCCATGGTGTTGCAGGTGCCCGCGGAGCGCGACATGCCGGCCTCGGCGGAAAGAAACTCGTTGAGATCGATCTGCCCGGCCTTGTACTGCTCATGCATCTGCCAGACGATGGTGCCCGCACCGATATCGCGGCCCTTGTGCTTGCCGTTGAGCATCGGCCCGCCGGTGACGACGATGGTGGGCACATCACAGCTCGCCGCGCCCATCAACAGCGCCGGGGTGGTTTTGTCACAGCCGACCAGCAATACCACGGCGTCCACCGGATTGCCGCGAATCGATTCCTCGACATCCATGCTGGCCAGGTTGCGCGTCAACATGGCGGTCGGTCGCAGGTTCGATTCACCGTTGGAGAACACCGGAAACTCGACCGGATAGCCACCGGCTTCCAGCACGCCCTTCTTCACGTGCTCGGCAATCTTGCGAAAGTGCGCGTTGCAGGGGGTCAACTCCGACCAGGTATTGCAGATGCCGATGATCGGCTTGCCCTGGAATTCGTGATCCGGGATGCCCTGGTTCTTCATCCAGCTGCGGTACATGAACCCGTTCTTGTCAGTGGTGCCGAACCATTGAGCGGAGCGCAGGGGGCGTTTGTCAGTCATTTTGCGTGCACCTTTCCAGCAGCAGACCGTACGGGCCTGCCGGGTTGATCGTTTGTGAGTAGGGTCAGAGCAGCCACGTCGAGATGGCCGGGAAATACAGCAGCAAACCGAGCACCGCGATCTGGATGACGATGAAAGGCACCATCGAGCGGAAGATGTCGGTCAGGGTGATATCGGGTGGCGCCACACTCTTGAGGTAGAAGGCTGCAGGGCCGAACGGAGGCGAGATGTAGGACACCTGCATGCTCACCGCGAAGAGGATGCCGAACCACACCGGGTCGTAGCCGAGCTCGACGACGATGGGTACGAAGATCGGCAGGCAAAGCATGGCGATGCCGATCCAGTCGAGAAACATGCCCAGCAAGAGGAACATCAGCATCATCACCAGCACGATGACGAAAGGCGCAACCTCGAGCCCGGTAATCGCTGACGAGACGAAGCGGTTGCCGCCCATGAGGTTGTAGACGCCGACCAGACAGGCCGCGCCGATACCGATCCAGACGATCATTCCGCAGGTTTCAAGGGTCTGGGTCAGGCTTTCCTGCAGCAATCGGATGCTGAATTCGCCGCGTATCAACACCGCGAGCAACACGCCCATCGCACCCATGGCTGCCGCTTCCGTTACTGATGCAATGCCTGCATAGATGCTCCCCAGCACCAGCCCGGCGATGGCAATCGGAAAGAACATGCCCTTGAAGGCTTCGCCCAGGGTCAACCGCGGCACCTTGGTGTCTTTCTCCAGATGCGCACCGCCCATATGCGGATAACGCAAGCACATCACCACCACGTAGAGCATGTAGCTGCCCATCAGCAGCGCGGCCGGCACGATCGCTGCCTTGAACAGATCGGCGATGGAGACGCTGGCAATCAGCCCATAGATGATCAGCACGATCGAGGGCGGCACCATGGTGCCCAGCGAACCACCGGCACAGACCACACCGATGGCAATGCGCTTGTCGTAGCCCAGGCGCAGCATCTGCGGCAGCGCCAATACGCCAAGCAGGACGATCTCACCGCCGATGATTCCCGAGATGGCGGCAAGAAAGAACGCCACGACGATGGTCTGTACCGCGACCCCGCCCGGCAACCTTCCAGCGAAGAAGCGCATGGAATTGAACAGGTCCCGCGCCAGTCCTGAGCGATCCAGCAAGCCCGCCATGAACACGAACATCGGCACCGCCACCAGCGAGTATTCGGTGATGAAACCGAACATGCGGCTGGCCACCAGCGGCACGGCCACCGGACCGAACCAGCCCAAGGTGAAGCCAGCGGCGACCAGGCCAGTGACGAACGCCAACGGTAGCCCCAGCACCAGCAGCGCGAAGATCGCGAAAATCATCAGGTAGGTTGCGATCTCGATGCTCATTTCGTGGCATCCGTATCAAGACGCGCACGTCGGTGAGTCGCGATCCGCACCACCTGTTGCACACACATCAGCGCAATGGAAATCAGGATGACGATCTTGGTGAGTGCCGGCAGCGGCTGGTTCCAGGACGACCCCGAGGTTTCCAGCCGCCAGCTGCCATCGGGCGCATGCGTGGCGTTGTAGGCAAGCACCCAGGCGGCATAGCCGATCGCCAGGCAGAACAGGATGCCCAGCAGCAGATTCAGCAATTCCAGCCAACTGCGCTTAGCGGGTGAAAGGCGGTCAAGCAGAATGCGAATCTGAATGTGCCGGTTGGTCGCCAATGCATAGGGCCCGCCCAGCGCGAAGATGGCTGCGACGAGAAAGGTCGTTGTTTCGTGCGCCCATTCAGTAGGCGCGTTGAAGCCATAGCGCATGACGACTTCAAACACACTGACCAGCATGGCGACGAACACCAGCCAGGCAATTACCTGACCCGCGCGTCGAATACCACGATCAAGCAGGCTCTGGCCCGGCTCTGGGGCGCAGACATCCAGATGATCGTCGGACGAAGGTTGAGTTTTGTTCACAGCAAAACTCCTCGGACTCTCCGACAGCAGCCGGACAGTCGTTGGTTACTCGAATATTGGATGGCCGCGTTGCGCGGCTCAGAGCATGCCCTTGTCCTGCAGGTAGGCCTGGATCGAGTCCACCGCCTCCTTGGCCTGCGGACTGCGTTCACGCCACCGCGCCCATTCGTCTCGCGCGGACTGACGGAACTTCCTCAGCTCGTCCTCGGTAAGCGAAGTCAGTGTTACATCGCCCTTCTGCTTGGCCACGGCGACCTGCTCGTCGTCTTTCTTTCGCAGATCGGTAACCAGCTGCTCGGTAAAGGCATCGACCGAGTCTTCAAGAATCTTCTGCTGCTCGGGAGTCAGCGCGTCCCACAGCGCCTTGTTCACCGAGATGTCCTTCATCGGCATCGAGTGGAAGCCGGGATAGACCGCGAACGGCGCGTACTTGTGGTAGCCCTGCTGGTAGTTGGTGGAGAACACCGTGTAATCGGCCGCGTCGATCACACCTTTTTCCAGGCCCGTGTACACCTCGGACGTCGGCAGGTTCACCGGTGCCGCACCGACCAGCTTGAAGATATTTGAAACCATGCCTTCCGGCGCGCGCACTTTCAGGCCTTTGAGGTCATCGAGGGTTTCGATCTTGCGCTTGCTGATCAGAGCCTCCGCGCCCACAGCGCCAGCGCGGATGAGATGAACGTTGTACGGTTCCACCAGAAGGTTGTAACCCGCCTCGCCGCCCGCGTTGCGCATGTAGTCCAGGAAGGGCGCCGGACCGCTCCATGCCCCGACCATGTTGCCGTATACCGCGAAAGCCGGATTCTTGCCGGAGAAATACCCGGGATCGGTGATGTGGCCTTGGATAATGCCAGCTCCGACGGCATCAAGTGTCTCGTTGTTACCGACAATGGTGCCGGTTGGCAGAACCTCTACGGTGATTTCGCCATTGGTTTTCTCGCCGACACTTCTCGCCCACTCCTGAGCGATGCGGTATTCGTCATCCCCGGCGTTGACGTTGATCTGGAATTTCCATTCCTGTTTCGCAACGGCATTGCCGGACGCAAGGATCAGGGATGCTGCGAGGCCAAACCCGAAAAGGTGGGCGTCAAGATGCATAAAGGCTTCTCCGATTATTCTTATTAGGCACCGTCACGATCGAGGCGCTAGCCACGGAAGCAGCGGAGCGGTGCTGTCGTTGTCCTGAAGCCTAGAGAGACAAGACATCATCAACAAATATATATTTCAGCATCCCCGATACACGAACGGATATACCTGATGAAGCCGATCAACAGTAACTGGTTTGTCCGGACACGGCTCAAGAACCGGCATATCCCATTGCTAGCTGCGCTCGGCGAGACCGGTAACCTCAATCGTGCTGCCATTGGATTGGGCATTTCCCAGCCGGCCATCTCGAAGCTTCTGAAGGAATTGGAAGACGGGCTTGGCGTTGAGTTGTTCGAACGCCATGCTCGTGGCGTAGTCCCAACGCTGTATGGCGAGGCGATGATTCGCCACGCCAAGCGCATGCTGAACACACTGGACAGCGCCTACAGCGAAGTCGACGCGCTGCGTCATGGTCAACAGGGCCATGTGCGCATCGGCACCATCCTGACACCCTGCGCAGAGCTTCTGCCTGAAGTGGTTCGACGCGCCAAGCTTGGTTTTCCAGAGCTGGAAATTACCATCCGCACGGGTTCAAGCCGCGATCTGCTGGCGATCATGGATGACGGCGAGTTGGACTTTCTGGTTGCGCGCTTTTTTGCCAGCAGTCAGCAAACCGACTTGCGCTTCGAGCCGTTGGCCAAGGAGCCCCTGCAAATCTGTGCACGCGCCGGGCTGATCGAGGGTCCCATGTCCCGCGCGCAACTGAACGCCGCGGACTGGGTGCTGCCCCCAGTTGGAAGCGTGTTGCGACAGGAGTTCGATGCATTGTTCCAACGTGTTGGCATGCGTCCGCCACGAAAGGTCGTGAACGCGGAAAACCTATTGATGGTGACCACGCTGGTCGAGAAGGACGACATGCTGACCGTGTTGCCACGCGATGTGCTGGTGCACTATGCGCGCTACGGCATGCTGGAAGAAATCGAGGTTGATGCGAGTATCGATGCCGATCTGAACCAGGGGCTGATGGCCTACGGCATCATCACTAAGACACCGCAGCAGCTCTCGCCAGCGGCCGCCAGCGTGCTCGAGCTGCTGCGAGACACTGCTCAACAGATGGGGCTAGGACACGAAGCGGCTCACCCTTGATCGAGCGAGCCGCCACGTGGATCAGAGCGCCGCGTCAGTGGTTTCACCGTCCACCAGACGCTTGATGCCCAGCGGGTTGGCGTCTTTCAGGGCGTCCGGCAAGAGCGCATCCGGGAAGTTCTGATAACACACCGGGCGCAGGAAGCGGTCGATCGCCAAGGTCCCGACTGAAGTCCCCCGGGCGTCCGAAGTGGCCGGATAAGGCCCACCATGCACCATGGCATCACAGACTTCTACCCCGGTCGGGTAGCCATTGAGCAGTAGCCGTCCGGCCTTCTGCTCCAGCAGCGCCACCAGATCAGCGGCGTCCGCGAGGTCAGCAGGTTCAGCGATGAGCGTTGCGGTGAGCTGGCCATGCAAGCCTGACAGCGCGCGCATCAGCTCAGCCTTGTCATTCACTTCAACCAAAACGGTAGTCGGGCCGAACACCTCTTCCTGCAACAGCGGATCGCCATCGATCAGCAGCTTTGCGTCAGCCTTGAACAGCTGCGGCTGTGCCTGGCTCCCTTGCTGGGCCTGGCCAGCAAGATGGCTGATCCCGGGATGGCTTTGCAGATGCTGGACGCCCCTTGTATAGCTGCTAAGCGTGCCCGCATTGAGCATCGTTTGGGCTGGTTGTTCGTTCATGAAGCCGACCAGCCGCTCCTGAAATTCGCTGAACTCCGGCGAGCGAACGCCGATGACCAGACCAGGGTTGGTGCAGAACTGGCCGCAGCCCATCACGACCGAAGCGGTCAGTTCGTTGGCGACCGAATCACCCCGGCTCTTGAGTGCCTCGGGCATCAGCACCACGGGGTTGATGCTGGACATCTCGGCGAATACCGGAATCGGTTGGGCGCGCGCCGCGGCCATGTCACAGAGCGCACGACCACCTCGCAGCGAACCGGTAAAGCCCACCGCCTGTATGAGCGGATGCTTGACCAACCATTCGCCTACCCCGCCGCCGTAGATCATGTTGAACACACCCTTGGGCATGCCGGTTTTCTCCGCCGCGCGAATCACCGCATCGGCGACGCATTCAGCCGTCACCATGTGACCGCTGTGTGCCTTGAACACAACCGGGCACCCAGCTGCCAGCGCCGATGCGGTGTCGCCTCCAGCAGTGGAGAAGGCCAATGGAAAATTGCTCGCTCCGAACACGGCGACCGGCCCGAGCCCCATACGGCATTGGCGAAGATCGGGGCGCGGGAGCGGCTTGCGCTCTGGCATCGCTCGGTCAATCCGCGCACCCAGAAAATCACCACGGCGCAGCACCTTGGCAAACAGACGCATCTGCCCGCTGGTACGGCCACGCTCACCCTGGATTCGGCCCGCCGGCAACGCGGTCTCACGGCAGACCAGCGCGACGAAATCATCGCCCAGCGCATCCAGCTCATCGGCAATGGCATCGAGGAATTCGGCACGCCGGCTGGCGGGGAGCGCTCGGTATTCGGGGTAGGCGCTGGCTGCCGCTTGCGCCGCAGCATTCACTTCGTCCTCAGTCGCCTGATGAAACTCGTAAGGCAATGCTTCGCCAGTGCTGGCATCGACGCTATGGACAATATCCGACCCCTTCGCGCTGCGGGCCCCGCCTATGTAGTTCTGACCGCTGATATTCGGCATGGAATTTCTCCTCTGATGATGTGCTTCGTGAGGCTTCGCCCAGTCCGCCTCCGAGCGAAGAGTTTGAAATGTGGCAAACCCGACGCCATGCGCCGGGTCGTTGCGGGAGATCGATGGGCACGCGGTGTGTCAGAGCTGCGTTACGCCGCCAGGGGTGATGCCCGCGCGACGGACGCTGATGCCATTGCGCAACGGCGCGCCAAAGGCGTCCAGGCTGACTTCAAACTGATCGCCCGGCTGGGCTTTTATACCGTCCGCGAACGAGAGCGTCGCCGTCCCGAAAAAATGTACGTGGACGTCACCAGGACGCAGGAACTGCGCATATTTGAAATGGTGATATTCAAGGTTTTCCAGCGTATGACACATGTTCTCCTCGCCGGATAGAAACTCTTTCTCCCACAACACCTGTTCGCCGCGGCGGATACGACTTACCCCAGCCAAATGCGCCGGCAACGACCCTACTCGCAACTCCGGGCCGAACGAACAGTAGCGCAACTTCGAGTGCGCCAGATAAAGGTAGTTCTTGCGCTCGACCACGTGATCCGAAAACTCATTGCCGAGGGCAAAGCCCAGGCGATACGGCTGACCATCATCCCCGATCACATAGAGGCCAGTGAGTTCGGGCTCTTCGCCATAGTCTTCGGCGAAATCTGGGGCGGGAAAATCCGCACCGGGGCGCACCACGATGCTGCCGTCTCCCTTGTAGAACCATTCAGGCTGAGCACCAACACTGCCTGACTTCGGTCGACCGCCTTGCATACCCCAGCGGAACATCTGCATCGAGTCGGTGAGCTTGGCTTCGTCCTGCTCGCCCTGCTGGTGCATCTTGTCGCGAGTCGCGGCGCTGCCCAGATGGGTCAGACCCGTGCCGCTAACCAGGCAATGCGCACTATCTTCATGGTCGAGCGGCGGCAGGACTTGCCCCGCCCCGAGCAGGTCGCGGTACAGCGGACCGGCTTCCCGCGCCTGGGACTCGACATGTTCAGCGAGGCTGCGCTGCTCACGTATTGCCGCCAGGGCCAACTCGCGCGTGCTGGTGACGCCGGTCAGCACATCGATTCGCTCGCCGACTACCAGCCCCACGTGCCTGCGACCCTGCTCGTTCTCGAATTGAATCAACCGCATGCGCACCTTCCTCTTGTTGTGATCACGCCCCGCCTGACGGAGGCCTGTAGCGATCACTTTAAAAACCGCTTCCGCTGGTGCCTAATGACGGCTTCTGATTGAGCGATAACTTCCAGTCATCTCATGATTCCCGCCCTCCCCACCATCGTCTCCCGCCTTCGGCTCAAGCAGCTGCGGTTACTGATTGCGCTGGACGAACAGGGCTCGCTGCACCGCGCTGCCGAGCAGGTCTTTATCAGCCAACCCGGCGCGACTAAATCGCTGCATGAAATCGAAAACACCTTTGGATTCGAGCTGTTCACTCGCAACAGCCAGGGGTTGGAGCCCAACGACCTGGGCCGCTGCGTGATCCGCTATGCCCGGTTGATCCATAGCGATCTGGCGCACCTGCGAGAAGAAATGGTGGGGATTCTGCAGGGTCAGGGCGGCCGGCTATCCGTCGGCACCATCATGGGCGCCGTACCCATGCTGATGCGTGCGCTTGGCCGGCTGAGGCAGAAGCAGCCCGAGCTTTCGGTCGAGATAGTCGAGGATACGAGTGCGCGACTGCTGGGCCTGGTCGATCAGGGCCGACTCGATCTGGCCATCTGCCGCAGTAGCGTCAGCCAGCGCCCTGATGCCTACGACTGCCTGACACTGCACCCAGAACAACTGACACTCGTAGCCCACCCTGACCACCCGGCGCGCGCTGCGACCAAGCTCGAATTGAGCGACCTCAGCATCTACCGCTGGGTGGTCTACCCCACCAACATGCCCATGCGCCTGCTGCTCGAACGCGAGTTCAGCCAGTGCGGGCTGGAGTTTCCGCGCTACCCGGTCGAAACCGCTTCGACCTTCACCATGCTCAGCCTCTTGCAGGAGGATCCCGAACTGGTGGCTGTCATGCCGTTGGCTGTAGCCGAATTCAGCGAGAAGTTCGGAATGATTCGCCGCTTGCCGTTCGAGCTGCAGTCCCGCAGCGAGCCCTATGGGCTGGTGGCCCGCCACGGCAGCACGCTGTCAGCCGCGGCACAGTTGCTGCTGGACGAAATACGAAGCGAGCAGCTGTCCGGCTGAGAAGGTTCATCGCCGCTCGTTATGGCCGAGGTCGCGCTGCGGATCGATCAGGTCACGGACACGCTGCTTCAGCTCCTTGGCTTCAGGGAAACCACCATCAAGCTTGCGCTCCCAGATCTGCTCGCCGTTGCAACTGATGTGGAAGGCGCCGCCCGTAGCCGGTACCAGCGACACCTTGCCGAGGTCGTCGGCGAAGGTCGACAGGAGTTCCTGCGCCAGCCAGGCGGATCGCAACAACCACTGGCATTGGGTGCAATAGGTGATAACGATCTCAGGCTTGCTATCGGGCATGGTGGCGCGCTCCGGCGACTGGCTGGCCCCCTATAATAGCCGCCATTTTCCAAGAGCCCCGGTGTCGCCATGCCCCGTCTCCTCTTTCTGCTCCTGCTCTTCCCGCTCCTGGCCATTGGCGAACCCCAGCCGCGAACCGGCCTGGTGCTGTCTGGCGGTGCCGCGCGCGGCATCGCCCACATCGGTGTGCTGAAAGCCCTCGAAGAACATCACATCCGTATCGATGCCATCGCAGGAACCAGCATGGGCGCCGTGATCGGCGGCCTCTACGCCGCCGGCTACAGCGTCGAAGCGCTGGAAGAGCTGGCTTTGACGCTGGATTGGGAGCAGGTCCTGTCCGACGATCCGCCACGTGAAGACATTCCCTTTCGCCGCAAGCAGGACGACCGCGACTTTCTGGTCAAACGCAAACTGAGTTTTCGCGACGACGGCAGCCTCGGCCTGCCACTCGGTGTCATCCAGGGCCAGAACCTCGCGCTGCTGCTCGAACGCCTCCTGGTGCATATCAGCGACACACGTGACTTCGACCGTCTGCCAATCCCCTTCCGCGCCGTTGCGACCGATATCGCCAATGACCAGAAGGTCGTCTTTCGCTCGGGACACCTGCCGCAGGTGATACGAGCAAGCATGTCGATTCCGGCCGTCTTCGCGCCGGTGGAGGTCGATGGCCGCCTGCTGGTCGATGGCGGAATGGTCGACAACATCCCCATGGACGTGGCGCGCGAGATGGGAGTGGACCGTCTGATCGTCGTGGACATCGGCTCGCCGCTGGTGCCGCGCGAGCAACTGCTCACCGTGGTGGATGTGCTCAATCAGTCCATTACCATGATGACCCGCCGCAACTCCGAGGAACAGCTGGCCACGCTGCGCACCGAGGACCTTCTGGTGCAACCGATGCTCGCCGGGTACGGCTCCACCGATTTCGGCCGCGCCGAGCAATTGATCGATGCCGGCTACCGCGCCGCGAGCGCACTCGAGGCACGTCTGGCCGATATGCGCAGCCCCAACGCGGGCAATCCGGCGCTGGCGCTTGCCCGCTCGTCCGAGCCCAAGTCGCCGCTGATCACCGCCGTGCACATCGAGAACGACTCGAAAGTCGGCAATGCCGTGGTCCGCCGCCACATCCGCCAAGCGATAGGCGAACCACTGGATTTGCAGCAATTACAAAAGGACATGGGCACCCTGTACGGGCTCGACTACTTCGACCGGGTCGAATACCGGGTGGTACAGGGCACGCTGGGCAATACCCTGGTCGTCACCACACGTGACAAGCGATCTGGAACCGACTACCTGCGTCTGGGTATCAACCTCTCGGACGATTTTCGTGGTGACAGCGCCTTCAACATCGGTGCGAGCTATCGGAAGAACGGCATCAACGAGCTCGGGGCCGAATGGCTGACGCGCCTGCAATTGGGAGATCAGCAGGAACTGTTCAGCGAGTTCTACCAGCCACTCGATGCCGGTTCGCGCTGGTTCGTGGCGCCGAACGTGATTGCCGAGGCGCGCAATCTGGAAGCACTGCAGAACCATGATCCGATTGCCGAGTATCGGCTGCAACGCTATGGCTACGCCCTGAACGTGGGCCGTCAGATCGCCAACAACGGCGAGGTGCGCTTCGGTATCGGCCAGAGTTGGGGTGAAGCGGATGTCAGGATCGGCGACCCGGAGTCGCCCGACTTCAGCTTCCAGGAAGGCTATTACCAGTTGCTCTATTCATTCGACACCCTGGACAACGTCGATTTTCCCCAGGAAGGCGAAGACATCGGCATAGGGTTGCGCCAGTACGAACCTTCCCTGGGGTCGGACGAGCGCTTCCGGCAATGGGAAATCAACCTGGACAAGGCCTTCAGCGATGGTGTGAATACACTGATCGTCGGTGGACGCTACGGGCGCACCCTGAACGATGCCGAGGTGGTGACATCCAGCTTCCAACTGGGCGGCGCCCGCCAGCTCTCGGGGTTCCGTCAGGATGCGCTATCGGGCCAGAACATTAGCCTGGCACGATTGATCTACCTGCGCAGGATGACGCCCCGCTCGTTTCTGCCGCTGGATTTTCCGCTCTATCTGGGCGCGTCGCTGGAACGCGGACGTGCCTGGAACAACGACAACGAGTACGACAGCGGCCAGATAAACGCCGGCAGCCTGTTCATCGGCTACCAGACGCCGCTCGGCCCCCTCAATTTCAGCTATGGCTTGAATGACGAATCCGAACGCGCCTTGTACATGAATCTCGGACGCAGCTTCTGAGGCGGTGCCACGCACGAATCAGGCGATTCGCGCCAGCAATTCGTTAACCTGCTGGCGCTGCGCCTCGTCACCTTCGCTGACGAGACTTTCGAGGATCACGCAAGCGCTCTCGATATGTCCCTGCTGGATATAGGCCACCGCCTGGTTGAGCCGTACCAGATGCTCCGGGTTGGGCTCGAGCTGCTCGATCGGTGGCAGCACCGGTGCCTGGTACCCCCCCGTCGGGTCAAGCAGGGAAGGCAACTCACCGAGCGTAAGGGTTCCATCAAGGTCATCGAGCCAGGTGTCCGAAGCGTCCTTTGCCGACGCGACCTCGGCTGTCTGCCCGAGCAGCTGCTCGTCACGCTCGAAATCGGCCAGGGCGTCGAGGTCCAGCACGAATTCCTCGTCCATGGGCTTCACGACGTCTTGCCGCTCAACCTCGGCGAACGCGGCAGCCATGGCCGGATGGAGTGTCAGCAACTGGTCGAGGTTGGCCGCATGACCACCGGCTTCCCGGTAGGCCGCCGCCTCGCGACGGTAGCTCTCGACATCACCGGATTCGGCGAGCAAGCCAAGCAGACGCAGCCGCAGCTCCAGCTGCTCCGGCGCCTTCTCGATCCCGCGAACCAGAACGTCCAGCGCGTCCTCACGACGCCCATAGGTCAAGTAGATATCGGCGGCCTCCAGCACGTCGGTCTCGCTCACCGAGGCGTGAGCCGGCTGTCGAGGCATTTCCGAGACGGCATGAGCGACCAACGGCGCAGGGGCGCGTGGCGCGGCCACGGCAGTCGCTTCGCGCGGCTCGGCTTCGGGCTTGGCCTTTCTGCGACGGCCATAGGCAAGCCCGCCCAGCCCAACCACCACCGCTAGCCCTCCCAACGGCAGCATCCACTCACGCCACCATGAGTCGTGGTCCATGACTGTCGCCGGTAGGCTCGGCTGATTGGATTTGATCGCTGGCGCCGATTCGACGGGCCGGGCGAGAACGGTAGCCGGTGCAATGGCCTGGTCGCTCGATGCTGCCGCGCTGTCCCGCTCGGCCAGCCTGGCCGTGACCGCTTCCAGCTGTGAATGCATGTCCGCCAGCATCTGTCTCAGTTGCTCGTTTTCCTCGCGACTGGCGGCCAACTCTTCGAACAGCTGTTGCCGCAGGGTTGCGACCTGATCGTCAACGGCCGCCGGCTCGCTCGACGTCGCCGTTGGCGTTGGCAACGGCTGAGGCTCGACGGTGACGGCTTCGGCCATCGGCGCCGGAACCGAAGCCGCGCCTGCCAGATAGTCTGGCAGCACCAGACGGGCCCCAACCATCAGCCGCCCAGCATCACCGCCAGCAAAAGCCCCGGGATTGAGCGCGAGGATGTCTTGCATCAGCCGCGACTGCCCTACCGCTCCATTGCGCGAGGCCAGCGCGCCGGCAATGCTCCAAAGGCTTTCGCCGGGGCCGACCTGATGACGATTGCCAGCGGTTGCGGCTGGCAGGTTCGGGGCCGGCACAATCGGCGAAGCTTCGGGGCGAACCGGTGCGCTCGGACGAGGCATAACCGTGGCGATGGGCGCCACCTGGGCTGGCACTGTCGGTAACGGATCGAGCAGAACGGTGTATTCACGCAGCATCCGACTCGTCGTGCGGGTAACCTCCACGACGAAATTGAGATAGGGCTCGCGAACGGGCTTGTCCGAGTAGACCTGGATGCGGCTGCCGCGAGCATCGATCACCGGGACGAAGCGCAGGTCCTGAAGAAAGGCAAGACGGTCCACGCCGATGCGCTGGAAATCGTCGGGCGACGCCAGCATGACGCGAATGTCCTCAACGCCAAGGTTGCCGGCGTCGATCAATCGAATCTCAGCGCTCAATGGTTGATTCAAGGCCGAGTGCAGCGTGATCTCACCCATGCCGAGCGCTGAGGCCATACCGGAATAAATCAGTGAACCGGAGGCCACTGACCACAATACGCGACGACTTAATGCCATGTGGCCTCTCCCGTGAGTGGGCACTCGACGCGAAGAGGTCGCCGGCCCGCCAGATGTTCATAGCTTGTGACGCAGTTATCGTCACAGCCCTGAAAAGCTTTATACAGCCTGTCGGGTTCTGTTGTAAGGCATTTTGATATCACTCGGCGATTTATTGACCAGCGGCGGGATAACCGGCCTCACCGTGAACAGCGTAGTCGTCGCTAGCGCTTGACCAGATTCGCCAGGATGCGTGCATGCACCTGCTGGCATTTGCGCAGGTCCTCCTCGTCGATGCCGTCGAACAGCTCCTGACGGACCTGAGTGGAAATCGCTTCGATCTTCTCGATCAAGGGTCGTGCCGGAGCGCCCAGGGTAATCAGCTTCGCCCGCCGGTCGTCCGGTGCCGCCTTGCGATGGACCAACCCCTGGGCCTCCAGGCTATCGAGCAAGCGAGCCAAGGTCGGGCCCTCTACCGCTACGCTCTGCGCCAGCTCCCGTTGAGTTGGCTCGTGATCGAACCGAGCCAGGTGCAGCAACACCAGCCAACGAGCCTGGGACAAGCCGAGGTCGGCCAGCCGGCGATCGAGCTCCGCGCGCCAGCCACGCGACAATTGCGCCAGCTGCATGGCGAAGCGGTGTTGATCGGGGTACATGGGAGGGTGATCCTGGAAAACCTAATTATTAGTGAGCTAATCACAGCAGCAAAATGCTGGCAAGGCTACCAAAGACCGAGAGCGTTACGCCGCATTGCCGCCTGTGCGCATTAGCGAATGCCGGCCCCACACGCAGCGGCAATCCGCCGCGGCTATAACTCGAACTCGGCCTCTAGCGCGGCGCGTACGCAAAACAGGACGGGCTCCGACACACGTCCGGCGAAGAGCTCGGCCACTGCCGCCACCGGCGGCAGCTCGCCTTCGCCGTCGAGAAAGGCTTCCTGAATTTCCATCAGCAGCGCTTCCGGTATGTCCAGCGCCTGTTCGAGACTTAGCTGCTGTTGACCGATTGCCTCGGCCAGCAACGCATAGACGTTCTTTTCGCTGCAGTCGAGTTGCCGGGCGATCTGCGCAGGCGTCATGCCGGCCCGCGCCAGGGTAATCAGCTCGTGCCGAATATCGACCGGCGAACCGCCCACCGCTGCAGTGCCTTGCAGAACCTCAAGGAATGCCTGACCGTACCGGTCGAGCTTGCGCGCGCCGACGCCGCTGATACGTCCCATGTCGCTCAACGTTCGCGGTTGGCTGCGGAGCATCTCGAGCAAGGTGGCATCCGGGAAAATGACGTATGGCGGGACGCTGTGCTCCTCTGCCAACTTTCGGCGCAGAGCACGCAGCGCCTCCCAGGTTTCGCGTTCGTCGTCCCGAACCAGCTGGCTGGCCGCGCTGGCGGTCGTCTTTGTCGTCTTGGTCGGTTGCTCACGACGCAGTTCCAGCGAGGCCTCGCCGCGCAGCAACGCACGACAGCTGTCGTTCAGCCGCAGCCCGCCGTAACCTTCCAGATCCACGTCGGCGAGCCCTCTGGCCACCAACTGACGGTACAGCGAACGCCATTCGCCTTCCGAGAACGACTTGCCCAGGCCAAACACCGACAGGTGTTGGTGCCCAAGGCTGCGAATCTTTTCGTTGTCACGTCCCAGCAGGATGTCGACGAGGTGACCCACACCGTAGCGCTGACCGCTGCGATAGATCGCCGACAGCGCCTGGCGCGCCGGCTCGGTCGCATCCCAGGTCTGCACACCATCGACACAGTTGTCGCAGTGCCCGCAGGGCTCGGCGAGATGTTCATCGAAGTAGCCCAACAGCACCTGGCGGCGACAGCGGGTTTCCTCGCACAGCGCCAGCATGGCATCGAGTTTGTGTTGCTCGATACGCTTGTGGCGCTCGTCGCCCTCGGAGTTATTGAGCATCTGCTTGAGGAAGATCACGTCCTGCAGCCCGTACGCCATCCAGGCGTCAGCCGGCAGCCCGTCGCGCCCCGCCCGCCCGGTTTCCTGGTAATAGGCTTCGAGCGACTTGGGCAAGTCGAGGTGCGCAACGAAGCGCACGTTGGGTTTGTCGATGCCCATGCCGAATGCGATGGTGGCGACCATGATCAAGCCTTCCTCGTTGAGAAAACGCTTCTGATGGAAAGCTCTCAGCTCGTTCGAGAGTCCGGCGTGATATGGCAGCGCCGGGAACCCTTGCTCCGTCAGAAAGGCAGCCATGTCGTCAACTTTCTTGCGCGACATGCAGTAGAGGATACCGGCATCGCCTTTTCGCTCGGACAGAAAGGCCAGTAGCTGCTTGCGCGGCTGTTCTTTCGGAACGATGCGATAAAAGATGTTCGGCCGATCGAAACTGGAGAGGAATCGCTCGGCATTTTCCAGGTGCAATCGCTGGACGATCTCCTCGCGGGTCCGCTTGTCAGCGGTCGCGGTGAGCGCCAGCCGCGGCACGTGCGGAAAAAATTCGGCCAACTGCCCGAGCTGCAGATACTCGGGTCGGAAATCATGTCCCCATTGGGACACGCAATGCGCTTCGTCGATCGCGAACAGGCCGATCGGCAATCGCTGCAGAAAGGCCAGCATGCGTGGCTGCACCAGCCGTTCGGGCGCGAGGTACAGGAGCTTGATCTCCTGGCGGCGCAAGCGCTCGGCGATGTCACGCTGCTGTTCCGGGCTCAGCGTCGAATTCAACGCCACCGCCGACACACCCAACTCGTCGAGCGTGGCGACCTGATCATCCATCAGCGCGATCAGCGGCGACACCACCACGGCCAAGCCATCGCGTAATAGCGCTGGGACCTGATAGCACAACGACTTCCCGCCCCCGGTAGGCATGAGCACAAGCGCATCGCCGCCACTGGCCACCCGCTCGATGATCGCGCCCTGGTTGCCGCGAAACGCGTCGTAGCCAAATACATCTTTGAGAATGCGCTGTGCCTGGTCGAGCATGCCGGTCTCCGAAACAAGACGCGCGAGTATACGCCAGCAAGCCAGTCGAATCAGGACCAGACAGGGCGCAAGCCGGTTCGGCGGTGGAACTCCGCGGGTTTTTGCACCTCTGTGCATGTCAGGAGCTGCAACCAATGGATGACCCGGCTGCCGCGTCGGCGCGGTAGCCGGGGACCTGCGGCTCGTCTAGAATCAGTCCTGTTTTCCATCCAAGGTAGCCATCGATGTCTTTTGCCGAGCAACTCGCCCGCCTGCAAGTGTTTCTGGATGCAGACGACCTGCATGAAGAAGCGCTCGATTACATCGCTGCGCACGGCTACCTGACAGCCTTGTGCATCTGTTCCGAAGAAGTGCCTGAGCGCGAATGGATCGACGCGCTGTTCGCTGAGCCGCCCAAATATGCCGACGACACCGAGCGCGAAGCGATCGAGGCGACGCTGGTCCAGCTGAAGGCGCACATCGGCCGTCAACTGGCCAGTGACGAGGACATGGAGCTGCCCTGTGAACTCGATATGGGCGACGACCCGGACGAATCCGACCTGCGCGGATGGTGCATCGGCTTCATGGAGGGCGTATTCATGCGTGAGGCGGTCTGGTTCGAGGAGGCCGAGGAGGA
Organism: Stutzerimonas marianensis; assembly: GCF_022810315.1. Taxonomy (NCBI): domain Bacteria; kingdom Pseudomonadati; phylum Pseudomonadota; class Gammaproteobacteria; order Pseudomonadales; family Pseudomonadaceae; genus Stutzerimonas; species Stutzerimonas marianensis. The sequence continues at coordinate 58,581 of NZ_JALGRD010000002.1, forward strand.
AGTCAGCGAGCTGCTGCTGCCGATCATGGTCGGCTCGGGCCTGTTCGATGAGCAACCGGAGTTCAGCGATATCGCAGCCGACCCAAATCTCGTGGACGAGATGGTCTCGCAGATTCCCGAGATCCTTACCGCGCTCTATCTGATCTGTCACGCTCCTGAAGAAAAACCCGCACTGCTCAAGCCGCGGCGCCACTGACGGCGAGATCGCCTCCTTGGCCCCTCGCGATATACCCCTGTATCGCAACCCGCTCTTACGGTACGCCTTGCTGGGAGTGGGTTGGCTGAGCGTAGCGCTTGGCGTGGTTGGCATCTTCCTTCCCGTGCTACCGACCACACCCTTCTTGCTTCTGGCGGCGGCCTGTTTCGCCCGCAGTTCTCGACGCTTCTACGACTGGCTCGTATCGCACCCTCGCCTTGGCCCCTGGTTCCGTGACTACCTCGAAGGCAACGGTATTCCACTGAAAGGCAAGGTATACGCGATCAGCCTGATGTGGATCAGCATCGGTGTGTCCTGCTGGCTGGTGCCGATGGTCTGGGCCCGGATCGGCATGCTGACCAGCGCGACCCTGGTGACGCTCTACATCCTGCGTCTGAAAACCTTGCCCAGCCGCTGAGCGTTCCGCTCATGCCGGGTAGTTGCGCCGGTAGATGTCTGCACCCATCGCCTGAATCTGGCTGTCGATCAGCGCCTCGAACGGTCTGAGCAGCGCGTCGAAACGCCCCTCGCCTTCGAGCATACTCAACGCTGTGACGATGGACTCCAGGGTCGACAATGCCCCCGGCATCGGCGCCTTGCGCAACCGATAGCGTGATACCAGATCCGGCGGCAACGCGACCCTCGGCAAGCGGGCAATCTGTGGATTGAGGTACAGGAGCTTGCGCGCCTTACGCCAGGTCCCGTCGGGCACGACCAAGGTCAGCGGGCGTGACGACCCGGCAAACGATGCAACCGGCAACGCCTCGTCGCCGGGGAAGAGCAGCACGCTATCCTGCAAGTCGGGCAGCGTATCGAAGCGCTCCCCTACCAGCAGATCAGCATTGCGCAACCCCAGCGCCGCCAGTCGCGCGGTATTCAAGGCGTGATTCACCTCGCTGGGGTGTTGCAGGATGAGTACCCGGGTACGGCTATCCAGCGACGGGATCAGTGGGCAGAGACAGTGACTGTCGGGGCGCAGACAACGCGCGCATTGCGAACGGGACATGAGAGCTCCTGGCGGGGGGCAGAAGTCTGACATAACCGGCAGCTCGCGGCGTACCGGCTATGCTGGAGCGACCGCCACCACCAGGATTCGCCCCCATGCTCACCTTGCACCACTTGGAAAACTCCCGATCACACCGCGTCCTCTGGCTGCTCGAAGAACTCGAATTGCCCTATGAAATCAAACGCTACGCACGCGACTCCCAGACCCTGCTGGCACCGGACGAACTCAAGGCGATCCACCCGCTCGGCAAGGCCCCTATCCTTTGTGACGAGGCTGCGTGTCTGGCGGAGTCCGGCGCTATACTCGAGTATCTGGCCGAGCGCTATGCGCAAGGGCCCTTGGCATTGCCGAAACCGGGAACGCCCGAGCACCTGAAGCTACGTTACTGGATGCATTACGCGGAGGGCTCCGCCATGCCGCCGTTGCTGCTACGGCTGGTTTTCGACCGCGTCGCCGGAGGGCCCATGCCGTTTTTTATCCGGCCCGTCGCCCGTGCGATCGCCAACGGCGCCAACAAGGCGTTCATCGGCCCGCAGCTCAACCTGCACCTCGATTACATGGAAAGCGAACTAAGCAAGACGGAGTGGTTCGCGGGCCAGACGTTCACTATCGCCGATATCCAGATGAGTTTTCCGCTGGAAGCTGCCGAAGCACGGGCCGGGCTTGACGGCAGCCGGCCTCGACTGATGGATTTTCTGCGCCGCATACGCGAACGGCCCGCTTATCAGCGAGCCGTGCAGCGCGGTGGACCAGTAATGAGCGGACGATGAACCCGCCGCTCCGAGCGTGAATCAGCGGCGCGAACGCATCGTCTTGTCGCGCGGCGCCTCTACCCGAATGGGTTGGGGACGGGGCGGTTCGATGAAGCCAAGCGCCACTGCCAGATTCCAGCACACACTGTTGAGCCATGCTTTCATGGACGAACCCTCCTGCTTGATAACGGGTCTTGGTGGAGCCATCGGGCTTCGAGCGCAGCATAACCCAAGAAATGCACCCCCGCTTGAGACAGCTGTTGCAACATGTTCAGGCGATCGTGCCGTTCATCCGGCTCTAATAACTGCGACCCGGTTCGGCCGCAGGCGTTCCGCCGGGCGCCGAGTCGAACCTCATTGGGCGCTGGCCAGACGCCGACGATAGGGAAACACATCGATCACTTTGCCGTCCCGGATCGCTTGTTGCAGACCTTTCCAGTAGTCGGCGTCGTAGAGTTCGCCATGCAGCTTGGCGAACAGACGGCGCAGGCGCAGATCGGCGAAGAGAAACCGGGGAAACTCCTCAGGAAACACATCGTTCGGCCCGACCGAGTACCACGGCTCTGACGACAGTTCGTCCTCCGGGTAACGCGCCTCGGGAATGTGACGGAAGTTGACCTCAGTGAGAAAGCAGATCTCGTCGTAATCATAGAAGACCACACGGCCGTGGCGCGTCACGCCAAAGTTCTTCAGCAGCATGTCACCGGGAAAGATGTTCGCCGCAGCCAGTTGCTTGATCGCCAGGCCATAGTCTTCCAGCGCTTCGAGCACCTGCTCCTCGCTGCCGCTTTCCACATAGAGATTCAACGGCGTCATTCGCCGCTCGGTCCAACAATGGCGGACCAGCACCGTGTCGCCCTGCACTTCCACGGTCGACGGGGCCACTTCAAGCAACTCGGCCAGGCAGTCGGGCTCGAACTTGGCCACAGGGAAACGGAAGTCGGCGAACTCCTGGGTGTCGGCCATGCGACCGACCCGGTCGACACTCTTCACCAGCCGATACTTTTCGATGACCGTGGCGCGATTTACCGTCTTGGCGTGGGAGAAGCGGTCCTTGATGACCTTGAACACCGTATTGAAGCCAGGCAGCGTGAAAACGCTCATTACCATGCCACGCACACCCGGTGCCATGATGAAACGGTCGTCCGTAGTGGCGAGATGACCGATCAGCGCCCGATAGAATTCTGACTTGCCGTGCTTGTAAAACCCGATCGAGGTATAGAGTTCGGCGATGTGCTTGCCCGGAAGAATGCGGCGCAGGAAGCCGATGAATTCGGCCGGAATGGCCACCTCCACCATGAAATAGGAACGGGTGAACGAGAAGATGATGGACACCTCGGCCTCATCGGTGATCAGGCCATCGGCCTGGATCCCGATACCCTCGCGATGCAGCAGCGGAATCACCAGCGGCCACTGCTCATCATGCGTGTAGACGCGTCCGACCAGATACGCGCCCTTGTTCCGATAAAGCACCGAGGTGAAGAGCTCGACAGTAAGGTCCGGATCCTTGATGACCCAGTCGGGCAAGGCCGCGCCCAGCTGCGCCTCTAGCCGCTCGAGGTCGCCCGGCAGGTCGCCATAGGGGACGTCGAAGGCAAAATCGTTGAGCATCTGTTCGAGCACACCGCGCAGGTCTCCGCCTGGTTGGTAGCGACGTGTCTGCGCCAGACGTTGGGCCCGGTTGGCCGGTCGCGTGGTGTGGATGAACATGGTGTCGTCGCTGATGCAGTCGTGGCTGAACAGCGTGCAGAAAATCGAGTTGTACCAGGTCTCGGACAGCTCATCATCGAACCGTGGATTGATGAGCTCGATGTACTCGCGCTTGATCCTTGGCCAACGTCCGACCTCGAGCAGCGCCGACGAATCAAAGCGCGCCCGCAATGCCTGCGCGGTCTCTCCGACCTTCTGCTCATAAAGGTTGATACGTGCAGCCGAGGCCTGCTGCGCATCCTGCCAACGAGCCGTTTCGAAGCGGGCCCTGGCGCCTTCGGTAATCAGCCGGAAGTGCTCGCGGTAGTCATCGAAGCCCAGCAGGATCTGTCGGGCGATGTCGACATCCAGCGACTGCAGCGCCATAGGGTTGCTCTCGTCGGGGGTGAAAGCCCGAGCTTATCCAGAGGCACAACCCATTGAAAGCCGACCGGCCAAACGGCCCGTTTGAAAGTGCGATCGGAGTTGCCAGCCGGCCAACGCTCGCCAACACTCATCGCTCCACCACCGGAGCCTCGCAATGCGCCCTATCGACTTGCTGCGTCTGATCAGCCTGGCGGCCATCTGGGGTGCCAGCTTTCTCTTCATGCGCATCATCGCGCCCGAGCTCGGCACCTTTCCGACCGCTTTCTTTCGAGTGCTATTCGCCTGCTTAGGGCTGTTGCCGATCCTGTGGATCTTGCGAGTGCGCTGGAACTTTCGCGGCAAGCTGAAGTTGTGCCTGATCCTGGGAATGATCAATTCCGGCGCGCCATTCGCCCTTTACGCTCTGGCCGCGCAGTTTCTTCCGACGGGCTATTCGGCCATCTTCAACGCGACTACGCCGATGATGGGAGTAATCATCGGCGCCCTGTTCTTTGCCGAGACGCTGACCGTTTCGAAGCTGATCGGTGTGCTCTTCGGCTTGAGCGGTGTCGCCTTGCTGACGCGCACGGGACCAGTGGTTTTTGACCTGCAGCTGGTGGTTGGTGCGCTCGCGTGCCTGGGCGCAACTGCCTGTTACGGCCTGGGCGGTTTTCTGACGCGTCGCTGGATCAACCAGAACGGCGGACTGACCAGCGAACTGGTCGCCTTCGGCAGTCAGGTCGGAGCGGTGCTGTGCCTGCTGCCCTTGTTCGTCATATCGCTCTTCGCGTCGCCTCCGGTCTCCTGGGGAGACGGCCGGGTATGGCTGAGCCTGGCAGGCCTTGGCGTCGGTTGCACGGCCTTCGCCTACATCCTCTACTTCCGACTGCTGGCGGACATCGGCCCGGTTCGAACCCTGACGGTGACCTTCATCATCCCGCCGTTCGGAGTGCTTTGGGGGGCGCTGTTGCTTGGCGAGCCGCTGGATTGGGCCTATCTCTATGGCGGCGCGCTGATCGCTGTGGCGCTCTGGCTCGTCCTGAGGCAGGCACCGTCCACGATCGTGGCGGCGCCTCAGACCCAACGCAGTTAGACGGAAGAGCGTTAGCTTCCGGTGCGTGGGGCTGAACACACAGCCCCGCGCAATGCTGAGTTACTGCTGCAGCTCCTGCTCACCGAACATGTCGGCGAACAACATGGTGGACAGGTAACGCTCGCCGGAATCCGGCAGGATCACCACGATGTTCTTGCCCTGCATCTCCGGCTTTTCCGCCAGGCGGACTGCCGCAGCCATCGCCGCGCCGCAGGAAATGCCACAAAGGATGCCTTCCTCACGCATCAGGCGCAGGGCCATCGCCTTCGCCTCCTCATCCTCGACGCGCTCGACCTGATCGACCATCGACAGGTCCAGGTTCTTCGGCACGAAACCTGCGCCGATACCCTGGATCTTGTGCGGGCTGGGCTTGACCTCTTCACCTGCCAGCGTTTGGCTGATGACCGGCGAGCTGACCGGTTCGACGGCAACGCTGAGGATTTGCTTGCCCTTCGTCTGCTTGATGTAGCGCGACACACCGGTAATGGTGCCACCAGTACCGACCCCGGCGACCAGCACATCGATATTGCCTTCGGTGTCGTTCCAGATCTCCGGACCGGTCGTCTTCTCGTGGATGGCGGGATTCGAGGGATTGTCGAACTGCTGCGGCATGAAGTACTGATCCGGATCCGAGGCGGCAATTTCCGCCGCCTTTTCGATCGCCCCCTTCATCCCCTTGGCCGGCTCGGTGAGCACCAGCTCGGCCCCCAGCGCTTTTAGCACCTTACGCCGCTCCAGGCTCATCGACGCCGGCATGGTCAGCATCAGCTTGTAACCGCGTGCGGCCGCGACGAACGCCAGACCGATCCCCGTGTTGCCCGAGGTGGGTTCGACCAGGGTCATGCCCGGCTTGAGTTTGCCGCTTTGCTCGGCGTCCCAGATCATGGCCGCGCCGATCCGGCACTTGACCGAATAGGCCGGGTTACGGCCCTCGATCTTGGCCATGATGCTGACGCCCTTGGGACCCAGGCGATTGATCATGACCAGCGGCGTGTTTCCGATGGTTTGCGCGTTGTCAGCGAAGATGCGGCTCATGGCGGTGTCCCTGCGAAGAAAAAAACCAGACTCATGAGCCTAAGCGCAGTCCCCCAGCGCGTCCAGCCGAACTCACCAACAGCGCCCGGGGTCCACCTCAGGTAAGCCTTCTTCGACGACCACCAACCGCCTCGGGCCCGTCATGAACAAACGCTTTCGCCTGCCTTTATGGATATTGCTTGGTGTTGCCCTGCTGCTGATCGTCGCGCACCTTGCGCTTCCGCATCTGGTGCTCAATTACCTGAACGACAAGATGGCCGACATGGGGGACTATCAAGGCCACGTCGAGGATGTGGACCTCGCCTGGTGGCGCGGAGCCTACAGCGTCGACGGGCTTCTGATCGAAAAGAAGGACGAGCCGGTCCAGGCGCCCTTGTTTACCGCATCTTCGATCGATGTCGGCGTGAGCTGGCGGACGCTGTGGCGAGAGCGAGCCCTGGTCGGAGAAGTGATCCTCCACGAGCCGCACCTGAACTTCGTCGACGACAACGAGCAGGACAATGACCAGACCGGCGGTGGCGTCGACTGGCGCGAACGCATCAACGAGCTGGTGCCCTTCACCCTGAACGAGCTGCGCGTCATGGACGGCCAGCTGTCGTTTCGCAATTTCGACGCCGATCCGCCCGTGCACGTCTATGCCAATGCCATCAACGCCAGCTTCTACAACCTGACCAACACCTCCAACCAGGAGCAAGGGCGAGTGGCGACCTTCGAGGGTGAGGCTAAATTCTTCAACCAGGCCCCGATCGAGGCGACCGCCCATTTCGACCCCTTTACCGATTGGCAAGATTTCGACGTCAACCTGCGCATGACCGGCCTGGACCTGACCAAGCTCAACGACTTCAGCAATGCCTACGGCAACTTCGACTTCGAGGCAGGCACCGGCGACCTCGTGGTGGAGGTCGAGGCGCGCGACAGCCAGCTCGACGGCTACATCAAACCGCTGTTGCACAACGTCCAGGTATTCAACATCGAGCAGGACGTGAAGAACGAGGACAAAGGGTTCTTCCGCGGCATCTGGGAAGCCGTGGTCGGCGGCGGTGAAAACCTGCTCAAGAACCAGAGCAAAGACCAGTTCGCTACGCGCGTCGAGCTGTCGGGCAGCACGAAGGACACCGACGTGAGCCCCTTCCAGGCATTCCTCGCCATCCTGCGTAACGGTTTCGTGGAAGCCTTTTCGACGCGTTTCGAGCGCTCGTTGTCGGAGGAAGGCGACTGAATAGAACCCAACACGACATGCCGCCCATTCAGTGACTGAATAACCCACTCGCGTTCACAGCGGGGTGTGCATCCCTTATAGTCGGCCGTCTAACCCCACACGAAGCGCCTGCGCGCCAGGCCCTATCAAGGAACAGTCCGATGAAGTTCGAAGGCACCCGGTCTTACGTCGCTACCGATGACCTGAAGCTTGCCGTCAACGCCGCCATCACGCTCGAACGCCCGTTGTTGGTCAAGGGCGAACCCGGGACCGGCAAGACCATGCTCGCCGAGCAACTGGCCGAATCATTCGGCGCCAAGCTGATTACCTGGCATATCAAATCCACGACCAAGGCCCATCAAGGCCTGTATGAATACGACGCGGTGAGCCGCCTACGCGACTCCCAACTGGATTCGGATCGGGTCCATGACGTACGCAACTACATCAAGAAAGGCAAGCTGTGGGAGGCGTTCGAATCCGAGCAGCGCGTCATCCTGCTGATCGACGAAATCGACAAGGCCGACATCGAGTTCCCCAACGACCTGTTGCAGGAACTCGACAAGATGGAGTTCTACGTCTATGAGACCAATGAAACCATCAAGGCCAGGCAGCGCCCGATCATCATCATTACCTCGAACAACGAGAAGGAACTGCCGGATGCCTTCTTGCGCCGCTGTTTCTTCCATTACATCGCCTTCCCCGACCGGGAGACGCTGCAGAAGATCGTCGACGTGCACTACCCAGACATCAAGAAGGATCTGGTCGCCGAGGCGCTGGACGTGTTCTTCGATGTGCGCAAGGTGCCGGGTCTGAAGAAAAAGCCCTCGACCAGCGAGCTGGTCGACTGGCTCAAGCTGTTGATGGCGGACAACATCGGCGAAGCCGTGCTGCGCGAGCGGGATCCGACCCGAGCGATCCCGCCGCTGGCCGGCGCCCTGGTGAAGAACGAACAGGACGTGCAATTGCTTGAACGTCTGGCGTTCATGAGCCGGCGCGCCAGTCGCTGATCCTCGCCGGCCCTAATGGCCGGCCGTGACCGAACTGGAGGAAAGCCATGCAAACGCATACCGGAAGTTGCCTGTGTGGTGTCGTGCGCTATCGCATCGACGCCCCGATCGAGGAGCTGACCCACTGCCACTGCAAGATGTGCCGCAAGGCGCATGGAGCGGCCTTCGCGACCTATGCCAGCGTCCCGCTGGAGGCGTTTCACTTTCTTTCCGGCAAGGATCAACTGGGCGTCTACCACTCTTCCGAGCACGTCACCCGGACGTTCTGTATCCGCTGCGGCTCCAACCTGCAGTTCGTCGACAATCGCGAACACGAGCTTGGCGTCGCCGCTGGCACCCTTGATTCACCGCTACCCGTCCCGTCTCAGGCGCACATCTTCGTGAACTCCCAGGCGGACTGGTACGAAATCCGCGATGGGTTGCCACAGCACGACGACGACCGATGACATCAGACAAAGGGCGCCGCCACGACGGGCCCGCGAGGTTCCACCATGCTGCTTGGCCTGTTCAATGAAATGCGCGCCGCCAAGGTGCCGGTATCGGTACGCGAGCTGCTCGACCTTATCAATGCACTGAAGCACAACGTCGTGTTCGCCGACATGGACGAGTTCTACTACCTGGCCAGGGCGGTCCTGGTAAAGGACGAGCGCCATTTCGACAAGTTCGATCGCGCTTTCGGCGCCTATTTCAACGGGTTGCAAAACCTTGACCAGCACATCGAGGCGCTCATTCCCGAGGAGTGGCTGCGCAAGGAATTCGAACGCTCGCTCAGCGACGAGGAACGCGCCAAGATCGAATCGCTCGGCGGCCTCGACAAGCTCATCGAGGAATTCAAGAAGCGCCTGGAGGAGCAGAAAGGCAAGCATGCCGGCGGCAACAAGTGGATCGGCACCGGCGGCACCAGCCCCTTCGGCTCGGGCGGCTATAACCCGGAAGGCATTCGCATCGGCGATGCGGGCAAGCGCCAGGGCAAGGCAGTAAAGGTCTGGGATCAGCGCGAATACAAGAACCTCGACGATCAGGTCGAACTCGGCACTCGCAACATCAAGGTCGCCCTGCGCCGGTTACGCAAGTTCGCGCGCCAGGGCGCGCAGGACGAACTGGACCTGGACGGCACCATCGACCACACCGCGCGCGACGGCGGCCTGCTCAATATCCAGATGCGCCCCGAGCGGCGCAACGCTGTGAAGTTGCTGATCCTCTTCGATATCGGCGGCTCGATGGACGCGCACGTGAAGGTCTGCGAGGAGCTCTTCTCCGCCTGCAAAACCGAGTTCAAGCACCTGGAGTATTTCTACTTCCACAACTTCATCTACGAGTCGGTGTGGAAGAACAACTTCCGCCGCACGTCCGAGCGTACTTCGACCCTGGACCTTCTGCACAAGTACGGCCCCGACTACAAAGTTGTCTTTGTCGGCGACGCGGCGATGGCCCCTTACGAGGTCACCCAGCCCGGTGGAAGCGTCGAGCACTGGAACGAGGAAGCCGGTTATGTCTGGATGCAGCGCTTCATGGAGAAATACAAGAAGCTCATCTGGATCAACCCGTACCCGAAGGACACCTGGGGCTACACCGCTTCTACGGGCATCATCCGCGATCTGGTGGAGGATCGCATGTACCCGCTGACGCTCAGCGGGCTGGAAGACGGGATGAAATTCCTTTCCAAGTAGAGGACAGCGCCTATTGCCTCGGCGGCCCCGGCGTTACGGAGCGCCGCCGGGGCGCGTGACGGCGCGGGAAGAACGCCTGGCGCAGCAACAGGTACAGGCTCTCGACCAGCCAGGCCAGCAGCAGCGCGCAGGCCAACCCCCAGGCCACCGCCGCTGGCGCAAGCAGGATCTGGAAATCGTAGCTGCGCCAGACCTGGGCACGCATGCTTTCGTCAGCCCCGACCAGCACGTGCCACGCCCGAGCGAACCAGGGGCCTTGCATGATGCGCCACTCTCGGTCGAGCAGACGCGAGCGCTCTACCAGCGCGGAGACGCTACGTGCGTCGCTCTGGATCACCGGATCGGCACTGGCCCGGTAATGCTCGACCAGCGCCTCCAGGTCGCCGCGGAAAAACCGACCCGCCGTTTTTTGGAAGCCCAGCAGCGCCTGTTGCGACTCCAGCCGCCGGGCCTCGACATGCTGGGCGTAAGCCTGAATGAAACCCGGAACCTGAATGCCGATCAGCAAGCCCAGCGCGAACAGCGTCAGCCGAAGGTAGCTGCGCAGCATCATTCCACCTGCCCGCGTGCGACACATTCACCATGCCGCCAAAGCGTCCACTCGCCAGGCTGGTGCGTGTGCCATTGTTCGTTGTCCGTCAAAGGCTCGGTGGCCAGGACGGTCACCACGTCATCCGGTGTGGTCTCGGCCTTGAAATCCACGGTCAGCTCAGCGTCCTTCAACTGGGCCGGGCCGAAAGGCGCGCGCCGGGTGATCTGCGCCAGCTTGGTGCTGCAGAAACTGAACAACCATTCGCCGTTGCTGAGCAGGCAATTGAACACGCCTCTGGTCCGGTAGCTGGCGCAGGCGTCCAGCAAGTGAGGCAGCAACGTTTCGCCAGTAACTCGGTCGGGGAAGTGGGTACGGATGCGGCTGAGCAGGTCGCAGAACGCCGCCTCGCTGTCCGTGTCCCCCACCGGGCGGTAGAAGCCTGGGCCGGGATTGAACTCGCTCAACTGACCATTGTGGGCAAAGCACCAATGCTGCCCCCACAACTCCCGAACGAAGGGGTGCGTGTTGACCAGGGCGACCTTGCCGACATTGGCGTGGCGAATGTGCCCGATCACCACCTGGCTCTTGATCAGGTAATGCTGGACCATCTTCGCGACTTCGGATTCACAGCTCGCCACCGGGTCCTGGAACAGCCGCAGCCCTCTTCCCTCGTAGAAGGCAATGCCCCAGCCGTCCTTGTGCGGCCCGGTACGGCCGCCGCGCTGCATCAGACCGGTGAAGCTGAAATGAATGTCAGTGGGTACGTTGGCGCTCATGCCGAGCAGTTCACACATGTGATCTCTCCCGATGGGTCATGCAACGTCCTTACGGTGGTCGCTACAGGCGCGGTTCGGTTCGCGCCCGGTAGCGATCGGCAGGATAGTAGGCGTCCGGTTCGTCCTCCTCCTCGAGGCGCTCGCGCAAGGTGCGGTCATCCGCCTCGCTCGCTGGCGTACCGCGCTGGCGGCGCTTGCGTTCCAGTGGCCAGCGTACCGCGACGAAGAGTGCATAAAGCGCAAAGGCGATCAGCCCATACAGCGCCAGATCCGCGACCGCGCGCCAGACGTTATTGCCGACCTTGAAGAGCAGGTCTAGCGCAGTAATGGCCACCGCAGGCGCGAACAACTCCTTGGCGGGATCGACGATTGTCGGGGTGAACAGCATCACCGCGACGAGCAGCCGAAGCGGCTCGCGCAGCCAACGCCAAAGCGGGCGGGTCATGCGGAACCAAACCAGCAGGCAGCCCAGCGCAGCAATGGCATAGGCGGCCCAGGCAATTGAATATTCGTTGGTCATTTCGAACATGGCGATCTCACGGCAGGCCGGCATGTCATCCCGGCATCGACGGGCCGCATGATAGCAGCCCCAGGCGCGCACACTGCGACCGAAACGATGTAATGCAAGCTGGTCAGCGCAGGCGCAACGCCGTATAAACCTTGCAAAAAAGCCCAAGCGCCCATTGCGTGCCGAGCAGCCATACTTGTCGCAACTGACACTTCAGGAGAATCACCATGACCTACAAGCATATTCTGGTCGCCACCGACCTGAACGAAGAATGCCATCCGGTCGTAGAGCGCGCTCAGGCGCTGGCAACGGCCAGTGGCGCCAAACTGGCCATCATCCACGTCATCGAGCCCATGGCCATGGCCTTTGGCGGTGACGTGCCGATGGATCTGTCCATGCTGCAGCAGCAACAGTTCGACCAGGCCCGTGAGCGCCTGGCCTTATTTGCCGATCGCTACCCGGGGCTGACACCCGAGCAACGCCATATCGCTTATGGCCAGCCCCGTCAGGAGGTACATCGCCTGGTCAGGGAGCAAGGTTGCGATCTGGTGGTGGTTGGCAGTCATGGTCGCCACGGCCTCGCTCTCCTGCTGGGCTCGACGGCCAACGACATCCTCCATGGCGCGCCCTGTGATGTCCTTGCCGTGCGCCTGAAGAAACCGGAGTGATCCGAAGGTGCCAGCCTGGACGCGCCTGACGGCTTCCAGGCTGATCGGTTGCGGGGCCGCGCCTCGAGCGCTTCGCCGCCGCCAAGAGACACGACCGCACTCAGACCAGTTCGGCGCCCTCTCCCGCACTCATGACCATCGGTCGAATCTTCTGCAGCTGCGTTTCCAGCGAATAGGTCAGGCTCGACGCCATGGAAAAGAAGGTGAGGAATGCCTTCAGGTTCGAGTCACCTCGGCAGGTGTCATGGATGCGTTGCCAGAACGCCTGATTGACCAGCTGCAACTGCTGGAACGAACGCACCAGCCCGCGCAGCTCCCAATCGGCGTGCCGCCCCTCGCGCAAGTTGAAGTATTGGCGCGCGAGGTACAGTGACACCGCTCGCAGCACGAACTCCTGATTGTTGGCGAACGGCAAGTGCTGATGGGCCATGGGTTTGAGCCGCCCCAGCACCGGGCAAGCGCTGGTCGCCATGATGACGCCAAGCAGGGCACGCAGGCCTTCCTCGAGACCGACCTGCTTGTTGTATTCGCGTTCCGGCGTACGCACTTCGACGCGCGCCTTCTGCACCGCCGGCAGTCCTTGAAAATCCTCGATGACGCGGTGCAGGTCCACTGCGGCTGGACAATGGCTGAAACGATCGCGACTCAACGGGCAATTGCTGCATTGCTGGTGATCCAGCCGCGTCCACTTCGGGGCGAGCCGGGCCGCGTCCTCGTCGTAACCACGGTCCGGCTCGATCCGGTAGCTGAACTCGTGCTCGTCGTCGAGGATGATGCGGTATTCGATAGCCATCTGGTCTCCGTCCAAATCCTGACAGATGTTGTAAGTGTGGGCCCGGCCATCAGGCCGGACGAAACCATGCTGCGCGATTGCTTCCAGACCGGACATGTGGCGCCTCGACGCGGGGCGATACGGTCAGCCCTCCAGCTCCGCCCAGCGCTCGAGCAGCTGGTCGAGCGTCTGCTGCAACCCCTCCAACCGTGCAATGGTCTCGCTGGTTTGCGCTGCGGGCTGCTGATAGAACCCCGGTTCGGCCATGGCCGCCTGAAGCGCAGCGATCTCCTGTTCGGCCGCATCGATCTTCCCGGGCAGAGCCTCCAGTTCGCGCTGGTCCTTGTAGCTGAGCTTTTTCCTGACCGGCGCCGGTTCGCTCGCGGGTTGGGCTGGCGCAGGATCGGCCTTGGTCTGCTTGCTCTCCTTGCTCTGCTTTTCATCCTGGGCATCGCCGACGCCCAGGAGCTTGATCGACCCGCCCTGGCGCAGCCAGTCCTGATAACCGCCGACATACTCACGCACGAGGCCATTACCCTCGAATACCAGCGTGCTGGTTACGACATTGTCGAGGAAGGCCCGATCGTGACTGACGATCAGCACCGTGCCCTGAAAGCCCAGCAGCACTTCTTCGAGCAACTCCAGAGTTTCCACGTCCAGGTCGTTGGTCGGTTCGTCCAGTACCAGCAGGTTGGCGGGCTTGCTGAATAATCGAGCGAGCAAGAGGCGTGCCCGCTCGCCGCCCGACAGCGCCTTGACCGGTGTCCGAGCACGTTGGGGGCTGAACAGGAAGTCGCCCAGATAGCTGAGCACGTGGCGGTTCTGGCCATCGATGGTGATGAAATCACGGCCCTCGGCGACGTTGTCGATCACCGTCTTCTCCAGGTCGAGCTGGTGACGCAATTGGTCGAAATACGCCACTTCCAAACGGGTACCCGCCTCTACGGTGCCGCTTGTGGGCTGCAAATCGCCGAGCAGCAGTTTGAGCAAGGTGGTCTTGCCGCTGCCGTTGGCCCCGAGCAGGCCGACCCGGTCGCCGCGCTGCAGGACCAGCGAAAAATCCCGAATCAGTGGCTGCTCGCCTGGGTGCGCAAAGCTGGCGTGCTCGACGACGATGACCTGCTTGCCGGATTTCTCCGCCGCTTCGATCTGGATATTCGCCTTGCCCTGGCGCTCGCGTCGTTCGCTTCGCTCGGCACGCAAGGCCTTCAACGCCCGGACCCGGCCTTCGTTACGCGTACGCCGAGCCTTGATGCCCTGACGGATCCACACCTCTTCCTGGGCGAGCTTCTTGTCGAACAGGGCATTGGCGGTCTCTTCCGCAGCCAGTTGCTGGTCCTTGTGCACGAGGAAGCTGGCGTAGTCGCCGTTCCAGTCGATCAGGTGGCCGCGGTCGAGTTCGAGAATGCGCGTCGCCAGATTCTGCAGGAAGGCACGGTCGTGGGTGATGAAGAGCACGGCCCCGTTGAAGCCGGTCAAAGCGTCTTCCAGCCAGGCGATCGCGCCAATGTCGAGGTGGTTGGTAGGTTCGTCGAGCAACAGCAGGTCAGGCTCGGACACCAGCGCCTGCGCGAGCAGCACGCGGCGGCGCCACCCTCCGGACAGCTCGGCGAGGGTCTTGTCGGCAGGCAATTGCAGACGGCTCAAGGTGCTGTCGACGAGCTGCTGCAGCCGCCAGCCATCCTTCGCCTCGAGCGCCTGCTGGACATGCATGAGCTTTTCCAGATCGGCATCGCCCTGGATGTTCTGGCTCAGATGATGGTACTCGGCGAGTAATTGCCCGACCCCGGACAGGCCTTCGGCAACCACGTCGAATACGGTTCGATCATCGGCACGCGGCAGTTCCTGAGGCAGCTCGCCGATCTTCAACCCAGGCGCGCGCCAGATCTCGCCGTCGTCTGGCAACTGGCTGCCCTTGACGAGCCCTAGCATGCTGGATTTGCCGGTACCGTTGCGGCCGATGATGCAGACCCGCTCACCTCGCGCAATCTGCCAGGACACGCCATCGAGCAGCGGATTGGTGCCATAGGCGAGGGACACATCGGTCAGTTTGAGCAGGGTCATGGCTACCTCCGGAAAACAGGGCGCGCATTCTAGCAGAAGCGATCCCCTGCCCCGGCTCGTCGTGTCCAGTCAGCCGGAGCCGAAATCGGCCAGGAATCGCTACGCTCGTCGGAAGTCCGCCCTTGTTGTGTTTCAAGAGCTTAATCCACGTTTAACTTGCCCCCATGCGCCAGCTAAGCTAGCCGCACATCGAATTCTTTCTCCCGTCCCCCCCCGGAAGTATCATGCGCGGCCGTATCGCCAGTCTCTGCCTTTGTGTTTTCGTCACAGCCGTCACCCTTGACACCTCCGTAGCCGCCAGCCTCGAACAGCAGCGTCAGTACTACGACGAAGCCAAGCGAGCATTGGCCAAGGGCGACAGCGGCCCTTATCGGCGCTACGCCAGCGCGCTACGCGACTACCCGCTCGAACCC
This sequence comes from Stutzerimonas marianensis, assembly GCF_022810315.1. Classification (NCBI taxonomy): domain Bacteria; kingdom Pseudomonadati; phylum Pseudomonadota; class Gammaproteobacteria; order Pseudomonadales; family Pseudomonadaceae; genus Stutzerimonas; species Stutzerimonas marianensis. Next base: position 74,326 of record NZ_JALGRD010000002.1, read on the forward strand.
TACCTGGCCTATGACGAGCTGACCGCGCGATTGAAGACAGCCAGCAATGCCGAGGTGGAGAAATTCCTGGCCGAACATGGTGACCTGCCGCAGGCCAACTGGATGAAGCTGCGCTGGCTGCGCCTGTTGGCCGACCGTGGCGACTGGCGCCCATTCCTCACCTACTACGATCCGAAAATGAATTTCACCGAGCTGGATTGCCTGTACGGTCAATATCAGCTCAGCAGTGGCCAGACCAAGGAAGGCTACGCTACCGCCGAACGGCTCTGGCTTGTCGGCAAGTCCCAGCACAACGCCTGCGACGCATTGTTCGAGCGCTGGGAAGCGGCAGGCCAGTTGACCGAGAACCTACGCTGGCAGCGAGCCAAACTGGCTGTCGAGGCCGGGAATTACGGCCTGGCCAAGTACTTGGTGAAAAACCTGCCTACGCTCAAACGCGACGGTGAGCTCTTGCTGGAGGTGGCGCAAAAGCCACAGTTGCTGACGCAATCCGACCGCTTCGTCTCGACGCGTCCGGCCATGGCAGACGTGGTCGCCATCGGCTTGCGCCGACTGGCACGGCAGGATCCTGAAAAGGCATTGGGACTGCTGGAAAGCTATGCGCGCCGCCATGCGTTCTCCAGTGACGAAAAAGTCGCCATCGCTCGCCAGATCGGCCTGACGCTGGCCAAGCGCTTCGACCCGCGTGCGCTGAAGGTGATGAGCGAATATGACCCGCAGCTGCGCGACAACACCGTCAGCGAATGGCGGGCGCGCCTGTTGTTGCGCCTGGGGCGCTGGAACGAGGCTCATGAACTCACGCAGCGCTTCCCCGAAGAGCTGGCCAGCACTAACCGATGGCGGTACTGGAAGGCCCGCAGCCTGGAGCTCGCGCAACCGAACAGCACGCAGGCCGAAGGCCTCTACAAGCCCGTCGCGGGCGAGCGGGATTTCTACGGTTTCCTTTCCGCCGACCGCATCCAGGCGCCCTATCGTCTGAACCACCAACCACTGGCGCTCGATCCTAAGGTGGTCCAGAAGGTGCGCAACACCGCGGGAATTCGCCGTGCGATGGAATTTCATGCGCGCGGGCAGATCGTCGATGGCCGCCGCGAGTGGTATTACGTCAGCCGCCTGTTCAGCCGCGACGAGATGGTCGCCCAGGCCCGCCTGGCCTACGACATGGAGTGGTATTTCCCGGCGATTCGCACCATCAGCCAGGCCCAGTATTGGGACGACCTGGACATTCGCTTCCCGATGGCCTATCGCGGCAGCCTGGTGAAAGCGGCCCGTGCTCGTGAGATCCACCCCAGCTGGGTGTTCGCCATCACTCGTCAGGAAAGCGCCTTCATGACCGATGCACGTTCCGGCGTCGGCGCTACCGGCCTGATGCAATTGATGCCGGCCACGGCCAAGGAAACGGCGCGACGCTATGACATCCCGCTGTCCTCGCCGCAGCAGGTGCTTAATCCAGAGATCAACATTCAGCTCGGTGCGGCTTACCTCAGCCAGATATACGGGCAGTTCAAGGGCAACCGGGTACTGGCTTCAGCGGCTTACAACGCCGGCCCCGGCCGGGTTCGCCAGTGGCTTAAGGGGGCTCAGCACCTTCCATTCGATGTCTGGGTGGAGAACATTCCCTTCGACGAAACCCGCCAATACGTTCAGAACGTACTGACTTATGCGGTCATTTATGGGCAAAAACTCAACGCACCCCAACCCTTGGTGGAGTGGCATGAGCGCTATTTCGAAGGACAATGATGCGTCCGGGTCCAGGCGGCCCGGGCAGGCTTAACCCGATCAGACGGATCAATCCAGCCGTTCGACCGGCATTCCAGTTGCCAGCGTGCCAGGGCCTTCGGCAATCAGGTTTTGACCGAAGAAAACACCGCCCTCACCCTTTCGATAGGTCATCAGCGTAGCGAGCGGCTCGCGATCCTCGCTGCGGATCGCCGTGTTCGGATCGATGGTGGGAATGGCGCAGCGGGAACAGGGCTTGACCACCCGAAACCGCATGTCGCCGATGCGAATCCGCCGCCACCCATCCTCGGCATAGGGCTCGGCACCGGAGACCACCAGGTTAGGCCTGAAGCGGCGCATATCGAGCGGTCGCCCAATGCGTGCGCAGAGATCATCCAGCGACGCCTGGCCAATCAGAAGGAACGGAAAACCATCGCTGAAGGCTGTCAGCTCGCCGGGCGCTGCATAGGCGGGATCGACCTGGATCCCTCGGCTCGTCGGCAGGTAGACCAACCTGGCCGGCCGGCCAAGCAGGTGCGTCAACCAGGCGGCCGCCGCGTCGCCGGCATCCGGCGCCTGGAGCAGCTCGCGCCAGATCGTCACGCCACGCAAGGCGCCATCGGCGCCTGGCACCGGCACCAGCAACGTCTCCATGCCGGGAGCCGAAAGCCGCAGGGCCTCGGTACCCGCCCAGCGCGCATCGAGCAGTGCCATCTGCGGCAGTGCACGCTGGGTCATGAACTTTCCGGAATCGGCGTCAACGGCCATCCAGCGTCGGTCACCCGTCAGACCAAGATCGTCACAATGCGCTATGTCCAGGCTTTCAGCGGAACCCGATTTGAGCGGGTAACGGTATAACGAGGTCAGGCGCATGTGCGGTCTCGGTCAAGGGATGGGTCAGTGAACGTCGTCGCGCAGCAGTCGCTCGCGGATGACGTCGACAAGTTTCTCCGGTTGGAACTTGGAAAGGAAGTTGTCGCAGCCCACCTTTTGCACCATCGCCAGGTTGAAACTGCCCGACAGCGAGGTGTGGAGCACGACGTAGAGATCGCGCAGACGCGGGTCGTTGCGAATTTCCGTAGTCAGACGATAGCCATCCATCTCTGGCATTTCCGCATCGGTAAAGACCATGAGGAGGCGATCGGTCAGGACATCGCCTGCCTCTGCCCACGCCTTGAGTTTGTTGAGACCCTTCATGCCATCGCTGGCGGTGTGTACGGTGATGCCGAGCTGCGTTAGCGTCTCGCGCAGCTGCGCCAAGGCCACGGTGGAATCGTCCACACAGAGCACTTCTCGACCACGAGCGCGCTCCAGAACCGGATCCTGGAGTCGCTCGGGCGAGATGCTGGTGTCATAGGGCACGATCTCCGCGAGGACCTTTTCCACATCGATGACCTCGACCAGCTGATCGTCGACCTTGGTGATCGCGGTCAGGTAATGCTGGCGTCCCGCCGTAGTGGGCGGAGGCAGCACTTCTTCCCAGTTGAGGTTGAGGATGCGATCCACGCCGCCAACGAGGAAGGCCTGAATCGAACGGTTGTATTCGGTCACGATGATGGTGCTGCGCTCATCGGGCACGATGGGTCGCAGGCCGATCGCCCTGGACAGATCGATGACCGGCAGCGTCTGGCCCCGCAGGTTGACGACACCGCATACCGAATTGTGACGATGCGGCATCAGCGTCATTTTCGGTAGCTGGACGACCTCCTGCACCTTGAAGACGTTGATGGCGAATTTTTGCCGGCCGGACAGCCGGAACATGAGAATTTCCAGCCGGTTCTGCCCGACGAGACGGGTACGCTGATCGACTGAATCGAGAATGCCGGCCATAGCTGGCTCCTGGTGAGTGCGGACTTACGGGCTATCGGCAGCAAGACGCAGCGCTTTATCCACGTACGCGATTATTTCCTGACGCATCATCCAACGAACTGCGCGATAGCACAACGCCACTATTCAGCCTGAGCCGCTAACGCACCCTCTTTCAACAACGGACACTCCAAAGGCAGGTGCAGCCGGATCGCACCTGGCCTCACGTCGAATCGCATGTGCCTGGCCCCGGACGGCTCGCCATCGAGATTTATATCGATCCGCTCCGGCGCCTCGACCTCGAGCCATGGCACCCGCGCATTGACCGAAACCGTCTTGATTCCGCGCAAGCCGCCACTGAGCAACGTCCCGAGCGTGCCTACCGCATCGGTCGCCGCTGGAACGATGCAGACATCAAGCAAACCGTCGTCGATCAGCGCATCCGGGCAGAGCGACTGACCGCCACCGGACTGTTTACCGTTCCCCACGCCCAGCGCCAGGAATTCACCTTCCCAGGAAAAATCGGGGCCCGTGAAGCGACCCCACGCCGAGGTCATTTCGCTGAAACGGGACAAGCCGGTGAGCAGGTAGGCGCCGCCACCCAGCACCTTTTTCAATTCCTCCGAGGTACTGGCCGTGACCTTGGATCCGAATCCGCCGGTCGCCATGTTCAGGAATGGCTCACCATTCATCAGCCCGACGTCGACGGCGACCGGCTCATGTTCGAGCAAGGCCAAGGCATCGAAGGGCTCCAGGGAAATCTCGGCGGCATGGGCGAAGTCGTTAGCGGTGCCGAGCGGCATCAGGGCCAGACTGGCATCGACGCCGCTTTCCAATAGCGCATGTGCGACCTCACGCAGCGTGCCATCGCCGCCCCCGGCCACCAGCGTTCGGTAGCCAGCCTGCAACGCTTCTTGCACCAGTCGTTGTGCATCGCCTGGCTCCCAGGTAACCCGGACCGCCAGTTCGTGCCCCAACCCGCGCCACTCGACGACTGCCGCCCGGACGTCTTCATTGAGTGCCTGTTTGCCGTGCAGGACGAGCAATGCCCTGGATCTGCTCATGCTTTCGTTTCCGCTACTGAAATCCCGCAGATGAGACATGCGGGAAGCACCGAAGTTGTCCTTCGCAGGCGCTGCAGACATGCAAAGAGGGGTTAAGCCCGGGCGACAAACAGGCAAACCATCCGTCAGATCCGCGATCGCTAACGCGACACGTTCTCATCAAGATGCGGAAGAAATCCTTTTAGATCAGAAGGTTATAGCCCCAATTTAATCCTGTTGAATTCTCCACAACTTTGCACGTGGCGGATGAACTCGCGTCTTGCCCGGCGGTCGGAGCACTTGTCCCGGTAGAGGTTGCAATAGCGGCCTGCTATCAACCCCGCGGATCGCGGCGATCAAAACGAGTATTGAGCTAGCAATAGCCGAAGGAAGGAGCCTTGTATGCGCTTACAGTCCGTTGGAACCCTTGAGTACGCCCACCCCAGTTTCGTCGATTATTTCCTTGCTAGTGTCCGGCTGATCCACGGGCTTACTTCCGTCCTGCCAGGGGTACTCCTTTTACTGTTCCTGCCGCTGGACCTCCCTGCAGGCGGTGGCACCTTCAGCACCTTCCTGATGTTTTTCGGCGTGATCAGCGTCGTCATCTTTCAGTCGGTCGGCATCTATAGCGAAGAGGTGTTCAGTACCCTGCTGCGCTTCCGCACCATGGCGGTGGCCTGGGCCGCGGCGTTCAGCCTGCTGATCTTCATGCACCAGGGCCTGGGCATGTTCAGCTACCTCGAAGCCAAGCATCTGACGTTCTGGTTCGTCACCAGCACCGTGCTCTTCGGCGCCGAGCGCCTGATGATGCTCGCCCTGTTCCGTCGCCTGATGGCCAAGGGTATCTACCTCCAGAACGCAGTGATCCTTGGCGGTACGGACAATGGCGTGCGCGTGGCGGAGTACCTGGCGACCCACCGTGACATCCGCACCGGCGTACTCGGCTTCATCGACGATCGCCTCGAGCGCCTGCCCAAGACCCTGGCCGACCTGCCGCTGCTCGGTAACACCCGCGACCTGGAACGGATGATCCGTGAAGAAAAGGTCACCCAGGTGCTGGTCGCCCTGCCCTGGTTCGCCGACAGCCGTATCGGCCATATCATCAACGAACTTCGCAAGCTGCCGGTCAACGTCCTGCTCGTGCCCGACATGGTTGCGTTCCGCCACGCCAACAAACGCATCACCGAAGTGGGCGGCCTGCCGACCCTTATCGCGTCGGACCTGCCGCTGCGTGGCTGGTCGCCGATGTTCAAGCGAATCGAAGACATCATCCTGTCCAGCCTGGCTCTGCTCGCCGCGGCTCCGGTGATGTTGTTGCTGGCCTTGGCAATCAAGCTGGATTCCCGCGGCCCGGTGCTGTTCAAGCAGAAGCGCTATGGCTACAACAATCGGCTGATCGAGGTTTACAAGTTCCGCTCGATGTACCACGAGCGCAGCGATGCGAACGCCGATCGCCAGACGACCCGCGACGATGACCGCATCACCCGCGTCGGCCGTTTCATCCGCAAAACCAGCCTGGACGAGCTTCCGCAGCTGCTCAATGTGTTCCTCGGCAGCATGTCGATGGTCGGCCCGCGCCCACACGCGACAGCGACCAAGGCCGCGGGCGTCCTGTTCGAAGAGGCGGTATCCGAATACTCAGCACGTCATCGCGTCAAGCCCGGTATTACCGGCTGGGCGCAGATCAATGGCTACCGCGGCGAGACCGACACGCTCGAAAAAATCGAAAAGCGCGTCGAGTACGACCTGGACTACATCGAACGCTGGTCGGTCTGGTTCGATCTCTACATCCTCGCCCGGACCGTGCCCGCGTTGCTGTTGAACAAGGATGTCTACTGACTGCCCTGCGCATCACTCATAGCGGCACTGCGCCACATTCACGCGTCACGGCAGCTGGACGGAAGGAACTAATGAAGCGAGACAACCTCAGATTTGCGTTCCACAGCATCCATGCCCTCACGCCCCTAACGACCGGGCGGCGAGGCTGAGCGATGTTCAAGAACATATTGATCGTCTGTGTCGGCAACGTCTGCAGAAGCCCCGCGGCTGAAGCGCTGTTGACCCACAGACTCCAGGGAAAAGGCCTGTCGATCAGCTCGGCCGGCATAGGTGCACTAGTAGGCAACCCTATGGACAAGACTGCACATGAAGTGCTGCAGGACAACGGACTGCAACACACGAGCCACCGCGCTCGACAGGTCGACAGCGAGATGTTGCATAACGCCGACCTCATTCTGGCGATGGAGCAGAGCCACATTGCCCATATCCGTCAAATGGCCCCGGAAGTACACGGCAAGACCTTCCTGATGGGCAAATGGCTCGACGACATGGAGATTCCCGACCCGTATCGCCAGTCCAAACCGGCCTTCGAACACGTACACAGCCTTCTAGCGCAGTCCGTCGAAAGCTGGCTCCCCTATCTGAAGTAAGAAGAAGGAACTTCAATGACCACCATGCCTAGACCCATCTATGAAACCAAAGAGGACAAGGACATTGACCTGGCGCACCTCTTTGACACCTTCCTCAACAATCGGGGCCTGATTCTTTCCATCACCGGTTTCTTCGCGGCCCTCGGCGTCGCTTATGCGTTACTGGCGACGCCGGTTTACCTCGCCAGCGCGATGATTCAGATCGAACCGAAGAACGGTCTGCCAAGCCTCACCGATGTCGTCAGCAATACGCCCGCCGTTTCACCTGCGCAGACCGAGATTGCTCTGCTCAAGTCGCGGGCCGTGGTAGGCGGCGCGGTTGAAGCGCTGAACCTCGACATCATCATCGAGCCGCACTTCTTCCCCATCATCGGTGGCTTCGTCTACCGTCGTTTCGAGCCCACCGAAGAAGGTGAGCTGGGCTGGTACCCGGACGGCTTCGAAGCCTATGCCTGGGGTGGCGAATCGCTGCGGGTGACCCAGCTGATCGTGCCGGACAAGATGCACGGCGAAGAACTGACCCTCGAAGCAGCGGAGAACAACGGCTTCATCCTGCGTGATCCGGATGGTGAAGTGGTTGCGCAAGGCACCGTCGGCGAGCCGGTGGAGACGCCCGACTATGGCATTACCGTCGCCGAGCTGAACGCGCGCCCGGGCACCACGTTCAGTGTGACCAAGAACCGCACCTACGCCACCACCGAGGACTATCAGAACCGTTTGGCGGCCGGTGAGCGCGGCAAGCAGTCGGGCATCGTCAATGTCACCCTGGAAGACACCGACCCGGACAAGGCCATTCTTGTCCTGGAAGAAGTCGCCCAGCGCTACGTCGACCAGAACGTGGCACGCAATGCGGCCGAAGCCACCCAGAGCCTCGAGTTCCTCAGCGAGCAGGTACCGGAGGTGCGTCGCAAGCTCGACGCCGCCCAGACCGCACTGAACCAGTACCAGACCGGCAACCGCTCGGTGGACATCTCCGCGGAGACGCAGTCGGTACTCGACCGCATCGTCGACCTGGAAAAGCAGATCTCCGAGCAGAACCTCAAGCGCACCGAGATGGAGCGACGCTTCACGCGCCAGCATCCGAACTTCCAGGCGCTGATGAACCAGATCAACCAGCTGCAGCAGCAGAAAACTGAGCTGGAAAAGCAGATCGGCACCCTGCCCTCCACCCAACAGGAGCTGCTGCGCCTGAATCGCGACGTGGAAGTCTCGTCCGAGACCTACGCGATGCTGCTGAACAAGACTCAGGAACTGGACATCATCCGCGCCGGCACCGTGGGTAACGTGCGGATCATCGACCATGCCGCAGCCGACATCGACCAGCCGATCAAGCCGAACAAGCCGCTGATCGTGATCGTTGCCACCCTGCTGGGCGCCATCCTCGCGGTCGCCTTCGTCTATGTGCGTGAAGCGCTCAAGCGTGGCGTCGAGAACCCGGAAGAGATCGAGCGCGTCGGCATCCCTGTCTATGCGGCCATCCCGTTCAGCGAAAAGCAGGGAGCCCTGGAGAAGCGCCTGGCCAACTTCAAGCGCGACAAGAGCAACGCATCCTATCTGCTTTCGATCAACGATCCGGCCGACCTCGCGACCGAAGCCATGCGCAGCCTGCGCACCAGCCTGCACTTCGCGATGATCGAAGCGAAAAACAACATCCTGATGATCACGGGCCCGAGTCCAGCGGTGGGCAAGTCCTTCGTCACGAGCAACCTGGCGGCCGTCATTGCGCAGTCTGGCAAGAAAGTGCTGCTGGTCGATGCAGACATGCGCAAGGGCTACCTGCACAAGGTCATGCGCTGCCAGGCGGACAAGGGTCTGTCGGACATCCTGTCGGGGCGCATCACCCTGTTCGATGCGATCCAGAAGACGCAGATGAACAACCTGCACGTGATCACCCATGGGCAGCTCCCGCCCAACCCCTCCGAACTCCTGATGCACGAGAACTTCTCTCGCTTCGTCAAGGAAATCAGCACCATGTACGACCTGGTGATCTTCGACACCCCGCCGATTCTCGCCGTCACCGACGCGGCACTGGTCGGCAGCCAGGCCGGTACCACCCTGATGGTCACCCGTTACGGCCTCAACGGCGTGAAGGAGATCGAGTTTGCCAAGCGCCGTCTCGAGCAGAACGGCCTGCTGGTCAAGGGCGTGATCTTCAACGCCGTGATTCGCAAGGCGTCGACCTACAGCGAATACGGCTACTACCAGTACGAATACCAGAGCAAATGACGCCTGGTGCGGCCGCCTAGAGCGTGCCGCACCAGCCATTCGCCGACCAAGCGGCCGGCCGAGCGCCGGCAACGAGGTTCGGCGGCTGCCTCGATTCGTCCGAGCAACCCGGCTGACCGCTCTGCGGTCGGCCCCGCTTGCACAGGTACATCAGATGAGTAACAACCAACGCTCGCCGCTTCGTGCTGCGATACGGATCTTTAGCGCCCTGGCCTTGGCGACCTTCACGTCAGCCGCGCTCGCAGACGAGCAGCGCCCGGCTCCCGGTATCGACCTGGTGGGCATCAACATGTCGGGCGCCAACTTCGCACCACATGTCACACCGGGGCGAATGGGCACTCATTATTTCTTTCCCGAGAAAAAGCACTTCGCTTATTACGCGAAGAAAAACATCCGCGTGATTCGCTTTCCGTTCATCTGGGAGCGGGTGCAGCACGACCTGGACATGGGCCTGAACTTCGACCACATGCGCATGTTGCGAAAGACGCTGGACCTGGCGGCACGCCATGACCAGAAGATCATCCTCGACATGCACAACTACGGTCGTTACAAGGGCCAGCTCATCGGCTCACCCGAGGTTCCCTACGAAGCCTACGCCAGCGTCTGGCGCAAGCTTGCCGAGGCGTTCAGGGGGCATCCGGGACTGTGGGGCTACGACATCATGAACGAGCCTCACTCCACCAAGGGCCTGTGGCCCGGAGCGGCGCAAGCAGCCGTCAATGCAATCCGTGAGGTGGACAGCCAGACGCCGATCTTCATCGAAGGCGATCGCTGGGCCAGTGCGTTCCACTGGCGGCACGTCAACGAAGACCTGCTTATCGAAGACCCGGCCGACAACCTTATTTACGAAGCCCACCTGTATCTCGACAAGGACTTCTCCGGGCGCTATGCCGAAGACGAAACCGTCGATCCCATGCTCGGTGTGGAACGGGCTCGCCCCTTCGTCGAGTGGCTCCAGGAACACGGCCTCAAAGGGTTTCTGGGTGAATACGGCGTACCCGCGCACTCGGAATCGATGCTGGAAGCGATGGATGAGCTGCTCGCCTATCTGAACGAGCATTGCATTCCCAGCGCCTATTGGGCCGGCGGCCCGGGTTGGGGGGAATATGTGATGGCAATCGAGCCGATCAAGGGCAAGGATCGTCCACAGATGGAGGTGCTGCAAAAGCACATCGCCAACACCTGCTCTGATATCGGCCCGGCCGCCGCGCAATGATCCGGGTGCCCTCGATGAGCCGAGCCAAGCCTCGATCGGTCAAGCCCTCGGCCAACCGGGACCGTTCGTCCCCCGGTGAGACTCTCGTCGGAAAATACGCAACTTTTGAAAAAACCTCGGTTTTTCACGCAACCCATAGGAACACGGCTTGTCAAACCCCTCGATCGGCCATGGTGGGTTAATCCAGATGTCGGGATGGGTCTACCAGGCGCCATCGGGCGCTCCTCGCATGCATTCAGGCTCGGCGTCCTACACCTGGATTTGCTGCAAATGCGCCTCTTGGCAGACGGGAAGACTTGAGCTGCAACCGAGTGGTTCTGGACAAGGGAAAAGCACCGAAGGATTCAGGTGATGACGACTATCAGCTCAAAGATCATATTTTTGCCATTGACGGTACTGGCGGTCATCCTGCACTTCTCGGTGTTCGGTGACAGTACTCACAACCCCATCGGTTTCAAATTCCTCAACGAGGCCTACCTGGCGTTATGCCTTGGTTTCGCGTTGCTGTTGGTGCTGGCCAGTTCCGAGGAAGCGTCGCGCGAACTGCGCGTATTGATGTATTACGCCGTCTATAGCGTGTTCGTGTTCACCGTGTTGCCTGCGGTATTCGCCTACCACACCTTCGGCCAGCCGATCATGTACGGGCTGATCGAGGAGCGGCGGATCCTGTTCACGTTCGGCTTCGTGCCGCTGCTGCTGCTCTCCAAGCGCATCAGCACGCTGCAGTTCGAACGAGCCATCATTTACGCAGCACTGATCGCTGTGTTTCTTTCCTGGTGCTTCAAGTTCGGCCTCGTACCGGACCTACGTGAAGAGCAGACGGCCTGGGACCGCCCGGACCGCTCCTCCATCGGCCCCTTCCTGATCTGCTTCGCCTATTTCTATTGCATCCAGATCTGGTCCAACGGCAAGTCACCGATCAACGGCGAGGCCAGACAACGCAGTCTTTACATGGTGATTGCCGCCATTCTGCTGCTTACCCTGGTGTTCGCGACCCAGACTCGGCAGCTGATCGTGCTGTGCCTGGCTTTCACCTTGTTCTGCCTGCGTGCCAAAGCCGTTATCTGGGCCGCGTCGCTCTGCGTGCTGCTCTCCCCGTTCTTCTTCTACCCGGAGCTGCTGGAAACCTTCGGCATGAATCTGGAGTTTTATCAGGAGAACCTGGAGGGTGGCGTCGAAGACGGCGTGCGTCCTTACACCATCGCCTCGGTGTTCAATCACCTCGACCTGGTCAACTGGCTGCCGAGCGGCTCGCTTTCGCTGATGTGGCAGGACGGATTCATCCCTTACTTCGGTGAGCATTTCTTCCTGTCGGACATCGGCATCATCGGCACCCTGTTCCGCTTCGGGTTCCTGACCTTCCTGCTGGTCCCACTGACGCTCTACATCTATCGGCGCATTGCGCGGAATATCGATCCGCAGATGGGCTTCACCTATTCGGTCATGTTGGCGTTCTTCGTGATCTGGCCATTGAACGGCCTGTTCGAGTACACCCAACCGGTCATCTGCATGCTTTTAGTGATCCATGCCCTGAGAGCACGTCATCTTCGCAGCAAGGAACGAGTCCATGAACGTCGCACTTATTCTCAACTACAAAGCTGCTACTGAGACCATCAGCTGCGCTGAGAGCCTCCTGGCGCACTGCCCGACCGTGAACCATATCGTGGTCGTCGACAACGACTCCCAGGATGGTTCGGCCGCTCAGCTCCAGGCGTGGCTGGACGAGAAGGCGCATCCGAATGTCACCTTTCTCCGCAACCCCGAGAACAACGGGTATGCCGGAGGCAACAACTACGGGCTGCGCTGGGCGATGGAGCATCTGCAGCCGAGCTATTTCTGGGTGATCAACAACGACACCTACGTCGATAGCGATGCCTTTTCGCCGCTGCTGCAGGCGTTGCAGGCAAACGATCGTCAGTTCGTGGGCTCGTTGGTGCTCAGCGCCGATACGGGTCGCCTGGAATGCTACGGCGGCGGCAAGCTGTACCCAATCCTCGGCAAGGCTCGGCTGCTCGGCAAGGACCAGAGCCTGGAAGCCATCGACGAGCAGCGACAGACGCATGCCCCCGACTACATCATGGGATGCAGCCTGGCTTTCTCCGCGGCACTGACGCGGGAGATCGGCCTGATGGACGAGGCGTACTTCATGTATTTCGAGGAAGTGGACTGGCAATACCGTGCACGGCGCTTCGGCATCACCAGTCAAGTCATCCCGGCCAGTCGTCTGTTCCACTACGGATCATTGAGCCTGGGTAGTCGCTCGGCGTTCTACCACTACTATCGCAACCGCGCGGCGACCCGCTTCAACAAGCGGTTCTACGGGCCGGCGTTCGCCCTCACTTCTGCCTTTCTTCTTTCAGCGGTTACAACGCTCAAGGAGTATCGAAATCCCACTCTGGCCTGGTCGGGTATCAAGGGCGCATTCAAGGGAGTAGCAATGAGTGTCAAGTGATACTACAGCGTTCGGAATCGACTTCTATTCCGGCAACAAAAAGGCATTTCTGAATTGCGTCCGGGAGGGTGTGAAGCAGCCGTTCTCGTTCGTTGTAACCCCAAACGTCGACCATCTCCTGCAGATGGAGACCGACGGGCAACTACGGGACGCCTACGCCAAGGCACGCTGGCGGCTGTGTGACAGCCGCATCCTGCTGTCACTTCTCGACAGGCTGGGCGTACACCTACCCGAGGCCATTCCCGGCAGCGACCTGACCCTGGAGCTGCTCAAGTGGGCGGACCAGGAGCGGCTTCGTATCGTGCTGATCGGCGGTCTGGAGACCGAAGCGGCCAAGCTGCGCACCATCTATCCCGGCCTGACGCTGTACCACTACAACCCACCGATGGGGTTCATCAAGAAACCGGACGAAGTCCAGCGCTGCCTGGAATTTGTTCGCCAGCACCCTTCGGAGCTGGTGCTCTACGCCGTCGGTACGCCGCGCGGCGAGATCCTTGCTGCCGCCACCCAGCCTCATGAGCGGACCGGCATGGGCTTTTCCATAGGCGCCTCGATCTCCTTCGCGACCGGCACCATCAAGCGTGCGCCCAAATGGATGCGCGAATGCAAACTCGAGTGGCTGCACCGTATGTGCATGGAGCCCAAGCGCTTGGCCAAGCGTTACTTCGCCGATGCGGTCTACATCGTGCCGGCCTACCTGAGGGAACGAAGCTTGCGGCAGAAACCCACACCGACCAAACAGGAATCTTGACGCGCGCCGATTGGCGATTGCCTGTCGTGAAACCTGACGGATGACCCGCCGCCGGCCCAGGCTCCCGAGAGCGCGCCGGTAGCACGAACACAAACCAACCCTATCACTCACAGGAATACAGGGAAGACCATGAAAGCGATCATCACAGGCATTACGGGACAAGACGGTGCGTACCTCGCCGAGCTGCTGCTCGAAAAGGGCTATACCGTTTATGGCACCTTCCGCCGCACCAGCTCGGTGAACTTCTGGCGGATCGAAGAACTGGGGATCGACAAACACCCGAACCTGCACCTGGTCGAGTATGACCTGACCGACTTGTCCTCGAGCATTCGCCTCATCGAAACGACCGAAGCGACCGAGGTATACAACCTCGCAGCGCAAAGCTTCGTGGGGGTCTCCTTCGAGCAGCCGCTGACCACGCTGGACATCACCGGTGCGGGGGCCGTGAACCTGCTGGAAGCCATCCGTATCGTCAATCCGAAGATTCGCTATTACCAGGCGTCCACCTCGGAAATGTTCGGCAAGGTGCAGGCGATTCCGCAGATCGAGACCACCCCGTTCTATCCGCGCAGCCCCTACGGTGTGGCCAAGCTCTACGCGCACTGGATGACCATCAACTACCGCGAGTCCTATGACATCTTCGGGAGCAGCGGCATCCTGTTCAACCACGAGTCGCCGCTGCGAGGCCGCGAATTCGTGACCCGCAAGATCACCGACTCGGTCGCCAAGATCAAACTCGGCCAGCTGGACGTGCTTGAACTGGGCAACATCGACGCCAAGCGTGATTGGGGCTTTGCCAAGGAATACGTCGAGGGCATGTGGCGGATGCTGCAAGCCGACGAGCCCGACGTTTTCGTGCTTGCGACCAACCGCACCGAGACCGTGCGCGACTTCGTGACACTCGCCTTCCGCGCCGTCGACGTCGAGCTGGTCTGGGAAGGAAGCGGTGACCGGGAGATGGCCATCGACAGCGCAACGGGCAAAGTGGTGATGCGCGTCAATCCGAAGTTCTATCGCCCGGCCGAGGTCGACCTGCTGATTGGCAATCCGCAGAAGGCCAAGGAAAAGCTCGGGTGGGAGCCGAAGACATCGCTCGAGCAGCTTTGCCGCATGATGGTCGATGCGGACCTGCGCCGTAATCAGCAGGGCTTTTCGTTCTGACCCACGGTTGGCGCCAGTTCGCTTGGCGCCAGCTGGAGGCACTGCCCCACCCGCGGTGACGCACCGGGGCAGTTTTACCTCGATTGGCAGTGGGCGACGTACACCCACCCCTGCCACTGGAACCGGAAAACCTCATCCTGTTGAGAAGATCATGCTGAAAGTGCTGATTACGGGCATCACCGGCTTCACCGGCCGATACATGGCAGAAGAGCTGGCTGCGCATGGTTACGATGTGCATGGCCTGAGCTACCGGGAGCCGAAAGGCGAATTGCCAGCCTGCATTTCCGCTATCCACTGTTGTCCGCTGGACGACGGTGAAAAGCTTCGCACCCTGCTTGCCGACATCCGACCGTCCTATGTCGTGCACCTGGCGGCCGTTTCCTTCGTCGCCTTCGCCGATGCCGATGCCATTTATCAGGCGAACCTGCTCGGCACCCGCCGCCTGCTCGAAGCACTGCGAAGCACGGCCTCCGACCTGCGTGCGGTTCTGCTGGCCAGCAGCGCCAACGTCTACGGCAACGCCACCGAGGGCGTGCTGGACGAATCCACCCCGCTGGCGCCGGCCAATGATTACGCCGTCAGCAAGGTCGCCATGGAGTACCTGGCGAAGCTGTATGCCAGTCGGCTACCGCTGATCGTCACCCGTCCCTTCAACTACACCGGCATCGGTCAGGCGGAGCAATTCCTGATTCCCAAGATCGTCGCTCATACACGCCGCAAGGCCGCTGTGATCGAACTTGGCAACCTGGACATCGCGCGGGATTTCTGCGACGTCCGCCAGGTGGTGCAGGCCTATCGGCGCCTGCTCGAAACACCGGCGGCCGTAGGCGAGACCGTCAACATCTGCTCAGGCTCTGCCTATAACCTGGAATACGTGCTTCAACATGTGGCGGCCATTTCTGGTCATCGCATGGAGGTTCAGGTGAACCCGGCCTTCGTGCGCAGCTCGGATGTAAAGAACCTGTTTGGCAGCAAGACCAAGCTGACGACGCTTATCGGCGAACTGTCGCCGATCGAATTACGCGACACCTTGCGCTGGATGATCGAGGCGCCGCCACAAGCGCTCCAGTAACCTGCTTATTCCCTCGCACGAGCGAAGGCACTGTTCTGCGAACACACGCGTGCTGCGCGCCTGCCTGATCGTGGAGCGCCCGCGCCAGAGCCGCCTGTATCCATTGCCGCTAAATCCTGTGATGCATTCGGTGCTCTGAACGTGAACCCGCAAGGAACGCAGCGGTCTATGGCTACTGTGAGCGAAGCCACCCCACCGGGTGCTTCGCCAGCGAGTGAAGAGACGACTGTTGGCCTCGGGCCGACGCCGCGACTTCCTTTGTTCAAGAGTGAATCCAGCCGTTTCACTTCGTGAAAAACAACTATTCCGTCAAGGATGAAGCCCCCATGAAACCATTATTTGCTCTCGCGTTCTCTTCAGTGCTGGTGCTGCAGGGATGCGTATTCGCACCCGGCCAATATCTCGATCCGGACGTTTTCAAAGACGGCGCGGAAATGGAAGATGGCAACGTCCAGCTGCTTCGCATCACCCCCGATATGCTCAAGGGCGACCTGTCGTCCGACATGGGCACCTCGAGCAAGCAGGAACTGCTGGACTACAAACCCGAGGCCTACCGTATCGGTGCCAACGATCTGCTCTACATTACCGTGTGGGATCACCCGGAGCTGACCGCGCCATCCGGCCCGCAGCAGCAGATCGACGCCAACGGCCGTCTGGTTCGCCCTGACGGCACCCTGTTCTACCCTTACATCGGCAATGTTCAGGCCGCAGGCCGCACGATCGAAGACCTGCGTACGGAAATCGCTCGCCGCCTCGCCAACTACGTTGACAGCCCTCAGGTAGACGTCAGCCTGCTGCGTTTCGGCAGTCAGCGCGTCGTGCTGTCCGGCGCATTCAACACCGCTGGCGAAGTTCCGGTCACCACCGCCCCGATGACCATCGTTCAAGCGATCGGCCAGGCTGGCGTGGATACCGACACCGCTGACCTGTCCGGTCTGATGCTTAAGCGCGATGGCCGTGAATACATGATCAACCTGGACGACATGAATCGCCCGGACTCCTGGCTGCACCAGGTCTACCTGAAGGACGGCGATCAGCTGCACCTGCCCTATAACGACCAGAAGAAGATCTACGTCCTGGGCGAAGTGATCCAACCGCAGGCGCTGAGCTTCAAGACGACCAGCTACAACCTGATGGACGCGATCGGTACGGCTGGCGGCATCCGCCAGGAAACCGCTGATGCCGAAGCGGTCTACGTGATTCGCGGCGCCGAGAACATCGCCACGGAACAGGCCAAGGTATTCCAGCTCAACGCCACCTCGCCGACGGCCTTCGCTCTGGCCAAGAGCTTCCCGCTCCAGCCGCAGGATGTAGTGTTCGTCGGGCCAGCCGGTATCACTCGCTGGAACCGCTTCATCAGCCAGTTGCTGCCATCCGCCTCGGTGGTAGGTGTTGGCGCCGCGTTCAACCGCTGATAGCCCTGGCGGCCTGACAGCAGGCTGACCGTCGAAACCGCAGCGTGCCCCGGGCCGCTGCGGTTTTTTCATGCCCGCGCCAGCGCCAGCTAGCACCAGCGTGCTCTGTCACTCGGTCGGGATGGTCGGATCGTCTTCGAACAGGTCGATGTCCTCGTCGGTCAAGCCCGCATCGTCCGGGTCGGACATAGGCGTGTCATCGATGCTGGCTCCGTCCGGATCGCCGGGAAGCGTTTCGCCCACCTCTCCGTCATTCGCCGCCTGCAATGTCATGGCCACGGCTGTCATCTCGTCTCGCATATCTCACCTCTCGGCAGGACCCCAATGGCCCATGGAGTTGAGACAACATGCGCTCGCACCCGGACCAGACCGTCGGTCTGCATCCACCCGTTACAACTCTCGACAGGATCGCGCACCGCCGCAGCGATGGAATTAAGCGCAGGCAGGGACGACTGGTTAACACTTTCCTCGCCTGAGCCCCGACGGGCGGTGACAGTGATCAACCGCGGACGCATCATGCCGGAATCGTTTTAGCCGCTCATACCCGAGGTCTCTAAGCCCCGCATGGCCCCGCACCCGCCCTCGCACGTGCTCGATTCCGCCGGGCTGACCTCGCCCGGACGCAAGCGAGACCATAACGAAGACGCCCTGCTCTGCTGCCCCGCGCTCGGACTCTGGGCGGTCGCCGACGGCATGGGTGGCCACCAGCTCGGCGAGGTCGCAAGCGCCGTCGCGCTGGCAGCGTTGCAGCAGGCTGTCGCCGCGGGCAATGATCTGCGCTCGGCCGTCCAGGCAGCCAATCACGCCGTGCGTACCGCGGCGGCACTGCCCGGCATGGGGACCACGATCGTCACCGTGCTCTTCGATGGCGCCGAGTTCGAACTGGCCTGGGTGGGCGACAGCCGTGCCTATCGAGTGAATTCCGCTGGGATCCTGCCGCTGAGCCGCGACCACAGCTGGGTCCAGGCAATGATCGACGCCGGTGAGATGCGTCCCGACGAAGCCACCCGCCATGGCTGGCGCAACGTGATCCTGCAATGCCTCGGGCGGGACGAAGCGCCGGAGATCGGCCTGCTGACCGGAACGTTGCAGCCGGGTGAGCTCCTGCTGCTCTGCAGCGATGGCCTCAACGGCGAACTGACCGACGATGAGATCCATCGGCTGTGCGTCGAAGCCGACACGCTCGAACAGCTCGTCGAGCGGCTCGTCGCCGAAGCCAACACCCGCGGTGGACGAGACAACATCACCTGCATCGTGCTTGGGCGTTCGCTGACCGATCAGGTCACACCATCACTCGGGCAGCGTGTCCTGCACATGCTGTCGAAACCCCTCAAATCCCTGGTAGGCCGAGCGTCATGACGGAGCGGATGTTGGAAGTACCCGGCTATCGCTTGCACAAGCGCCTGGGCAAGGGCGGCATGGCCGAGGTGTATCTCGCGACCCAGTTGTCGCTGGATCGGGAAGTGGCACTGAAAATCCTCCTCGCTACCGACGACGAGGCCTTCGTCGAGCGCTTCATACAGGAAGGGCACATCGTCGCTTCCTTGCGTCACCCCGCAATCATCACCATCCATGACATCGGCCAGATCGCCGACGGACGCCATTATCTGGCCATGGAATACATCGGCGGCGGTGACCTGGCTCAGCATCGCGGCACCGTCATGTCGCCGTCCCGAGCCCTGGATATTGTTCGCCAGTTGGCCGGCGGGCTGGCGGTCGTTCACGACAATGGCCTGGTGCACCGCGACGTCAAGCCAGCCAATGTGCTGTTTCGCGACGACGGTAGCGTCGTGCTGACCGACTTCGGCGTGGCCAAGGCGGTCGAGCTGGACAACGAACTCACCCATTTCGGCATCGCGGTCGGTAGCCCGGCCTACAGCAGCCCGGAACAGGCGCAGTGCCAGCCGCTCGATGCGCGGAGCGACATCTACAGCCTTGGCGTCATCCTCAGCGAGATGCTGCTCGGCACGAACGTGTTCAGGGCCGCCAGCTATCCGCAAACGGTGCTCAACCACCTTCAGCTGCCTCCGCCCGAGCTTCCACCAGCACTTGCGCCTTATCAGACCCTGATCGATCGCATGCTGGCCAAACGCCGCGAAGACCGGTTCGCCAATTGCCGTCAGCTTCTGGCGGCCATCGAGACACTTACCGAACCGGACATGGACATGACCCGCATCGCGCCGGCGCTGGATCTGTCTCGGCAGGCCCGCCCCCCATCCGGCCAAGGCAGACGCCGCCGCTGGGTGATCCCGGCCGTCGCCGCCGTGCTGCTGATCGCGCTGGCCGTCGGCGGGCAGCAATGGTATCGACACCAGCAGATCCACGACTTCCTCGCCCGAGCCGAGGTAAGCCTGGCCGAGGGAAGCCTGACGAGCCCGGTCGACGACAACGCCGATCACTACTTCCGCGAAGCCCTGCGCCTGGATCCGGACAATGCTCAGGGCCTGGACGGTCTACGGCGTGTCCTCGATGCGCGCATTCAGGGCTATCTGCGGCTGGCCGAACAGCGGCTGACAGAGGACCAATTGCTGCTGCCAGCCGAAGACAGCGCCGTGCATTACTACCGGCAAGTCCTGGGCTGGGTACCCGAACACGCGGCCGCGCTGGACGGCATCCAGCGGGTGCTGCAGCGCTACGCGGCGCTCAGCGAGGCGGCGTTCGGCCGGCGCGAATATGCGCTGGCACTCGAATACATTCAGCAGGGGCTCGAGGTTGCGCCGGATGACCCCACCTTGTTGGCCCTGCGTGACGACCACCCACGGCGTGTCGCCAGCGCGCGCGCCGCCCGGGCCCCCGCGCGAACGCAAGTGGCTGCGCCGGCCCGAACCGCGCGCTCGGCCGACGCACCGGCCCAGGCTTCGGCCAACCCCGTCAAGCGGCTCTGGAATCGAATATTCAAGCAATGACGACCCAACCCTCTCAGGGTTTGGTCACGCCATCAGCACAAGGTAAGGCACAGATGCTCAGGATCCACTTCGCTGACAACCGACAGGCCCCGGTCTGGCTTGCGGATGAACACTTCACCTTCGGCGCGGATGCGACGAACGATCTGGTCCTCAAGGATGCGGATGTCGCCGCTTTCCACGCCAAACTGCGCCAGGAGAATCGCTTCTACTACCTCACCGATCTTGGTACCGCGGGCGGTACCTTTGTCAATGAGGAGCGGATCGGCGAGCGCTATCAGATCCGTTCCGGTGACCGCGTACGCCTGGGATCGGTGGAGCTGCAGATCCTCGACCCCGCCAAGGTGGGCGCCAGGACCGGGCAAGCACCGCGCTGGTTGCTGCAGGTATTGCAAGGCGAAAACCAGGGTCACAAGTACCACATCACCGGATCCATGACCTTCGGCCGCTCGGTCAAATGCGAACTCTGCTTCAGCGACCCTGAACTATCGCGCCGGCACGCCGAGTTCTTCCTCAAGGGTGATGTGCTGGAAGTGAAGGATCTCGCATCGGCCAACGGCCTCAAGGTCAACCGCGAGCGTGTTACCACCGCCGTGCTGCAGCCGGGCGACCAGGTGCAGCTCGGAAGCACCACGCTATTGGTCATCGGTCCGAAAGTGTCGGTGACCGAGGCGATTGACGAAGACGCCACCGTTTTCATGGCCGCCTCGGAGCTGCCGCCCATCACGGCGCCGTCGCCCGCCCCGAAGCCGTCGCAGCCACGCCCCGCGAGCCCGAACCCGCTCAAGCCCGCCATTGCCAATGCTCCGGTTCAGGCCGCGCCCGCCAGTTCGCGGCGCAACGCCATCCTGGTTGCGGTGCTGATCGTCGCCGCCGGAGTTGCACTGGCTCAGCAGTTCCTCTGAGCCCTTTCTTAGCCCATGCGCCCTACTCGCCCAGACGCTGCGGCCGTCCCAGCAGGTAGCCCTGGGCCTTGACGACATTGAGCTGGCGCAGCGCGGCCAGTTCGTCGTCTGTCTCGACGCCTTCGGCGATGATTCGGCACCCCGTCTCTTCGGCGAACCGGATCAGGGCTGCTGCCAGGGCGCGAGAATGGGTATCGGAGTCGATATTGGTGATCAGGCTGCGGTCCAGCTTGATCACATCCGGTCGCAGCTTGAGGATATGTCGAAAGCTGGCGTAGCCCGCGCCGGCATCGTCCACGGCCAGGCGCAGGCCGCGTCTGCGCAGCGGCTCCAAGGTCGAGGCGATCACAGCGTAGTCCTCAATGGAGCAGTGTTCGGTGACTTCGAGCATCAGCCGTTCGAGCGGGTAACGGGACAACAGCTTGACCACGCTGCCGTCCAGGATCGCCGCCGGGCAGGCATTCAGCGACAGATAGACATCCGCTTCGATGCGTTGCAGGCCCCGCAGTGCCTCTTCCAGCACAGCGATCTCCAGCACCGAGCGCAATCCGACCGCGCCCGCCTCGTCGAACCAGCGATCCGGGGCGCGATAGGGTTCGGGATGAAAGCGCGCCAATGCCTCGTACCCTACGATGCGCTGATCGATCAGATGGACGATCGGCTGGTACAGGGTGTGGTAGGCCCGCTCGGTCAGCACATGCGAGATACGGGTCAGCCGCTCCTCGAACACCTTCTCGCTGGCGGCATGGCGCTCCAGTAGCCGGCCCGCGAACCGCGCGAACAGATGGAGGGTGTTGACATCGTAGTCACGCAGCGTGTCGTCAGGCTCGGTGCTGAAACAGCAAAAGGTGCCGTAGAGGGTGCCATCGCTGAAGCGGATTGGCACGCTGAGGTGAGCACCGACGGGCAGCTCCCGCGTGATCGGCAACGACAGCGCCTCACGCAGCTCGGTCGCATCGCGAATCAGCGACGGTAAACGACCGTCGACCACGCGCTGACAATAGCTGTCCGCCAGTGGACCGGAATCGCCCGGCTTGAGCGGAAGCGCGCGAATCTGCCCTTCGATGTAGCGGAACACCCGTTGGCCTTCGCGGAACTGGCTGATGAACGCCACCTCCATGCGCAAATGCGACTTCACCGACCGCAACGCTTCGGACAGCATCTCGCCGACCGAAAGCTGGCTGGCATCCAGACGAGCCAGTGCGGACGCGGGATCGTTGCTCAAATTGGATAGGAGTTCGTCGGTGCGAGCGTTCGACATTGGCATCTCCCGGCAATCTCATGCGTTCTTCTGAGCGTAGCCACGACCTGCCAGGCAGTTAGCCGGCATGGATAACAGGTAGACAACCGGTTGCCTGCCAGTGCACAACCGGGGCTCGTCCATGAAAAGGTGCTATCGGAAATGACCGGCCATACCCATCGCCCATTACCTTCAGCCCAGCTCGATACAGTTGCGGCCATTGGCCTTGGCTCGGTAGAGGGCGCTGTCGGCACGATGGATGGCCTGAGCCAGCGTCTCATCCCGCATTTTGAGCGTTACGCCCAGGCTGATGGTCATGCTCAGGGAGACGCCTGCACACAATAGGGGCGTTTCCACGATCGCCTGTCGCGCACGCCTGGCGAGCTGAGCCAACTCCTCGCGCTGATTGACCAGCACCAGTATCAGGAACTCTTCACCGCCCAACCGCACCAGGATGTCGTCGGCACGCAGGGTGGCCTTCAGCCGGCGCGCCGTCTGGACGATCGCCTGATCGCCGACGGCATGGCCATGGCGGTCATTGACTGACTTGAAGTGATCGAGATCGCCGTAGAGCACGCCAACCTTGGTGTCGTTCGCCAGTGCCGCCTTTTCCAGCGCCTGGCCGAAATACTCCAAACCCTGGCGATTCCAGGCCTGAGTCAGCGGATCGGTCATCGCCCGGTGGCGTTCGGCATCGAGCGTCTGATACAGCGTGCGAATGTGCGTGCTCTGTACGCGATGCAGCACATGCCACTCGGCCAACGAGGCCAGATCGACAAGCATGCTGCGCTCGGCGTCGCTCAACTGCCTGGGTTCGGGATGCAGCAGGCACAGCGTGCCAATCGGAAAACCATTCACGCGGATCGGATGGCCGGCATAGAGGCGGATGTAGGGCGGCGCGGTCACCAGCGGATTCGACAGAAATCGGGGGTCATCGAGCGTATCGGGCACCACCAGCGAGTGCCGCTGCAGGATGGTGTGGCTGCAAAACGCGATATCGCGAGAGGTCTCGCTCAGGGGCATGCCGGTACGGGCCTTGAACCACTGCCGGTCGCGGTCGATCAGGCTGATCAGCACCGTCTCCACGCCGAACGCACTGCGCGCCACCCGGACCAGGGTGTCGAGGTACTCGTCGGCCGCCGTGTCGAGCAGGTTCAGGCAATCGAGGGTGAATTGCCGCAAGGCTTCGTCAGGATGAGGCGGCGCGATGATCATGGCTGTACTTCAACAGGATGAAGAAACGGCAACCCGACAGCTGCCTTGGAACGGGTGGCGAGACCACATCCCACAATCTAGTCGAGAATGGCCCGTCCTGCTGGCCGCACGGCTTGCCAGAGCGGCCGGAGGCCGGAGGCGCCGCCGCGTCCGGCTCATATCGAGCGACAAACAAGGTGGGCGCTAATTGAACAGTTACGTCCCTAATCGCCCAGCCATGGTTACGGCCAGTTCGCCGGGTTTGCTTGATTACAGTGGCTAACCAGCGCAGACAGGTGCCGGCCGATTTGCTGAGCTCGGCACGGCCACGAGCCGAGCACTTCAAGTAAAACAACAAGCGACACGTCCATCCTTGGATTGCCAAAGGCCCTGCTGGCCTGGTTTTTCGGCCAGTTGCCTGAATCTGTCCGCGTTTGCCAAGAGGCAAGCGTGACGCTCAAGGTTCATCCCTTTCGCGCCCGCTCCTGCGCGTGATGCTCGCTTGGCCCGTCGATGGCGGGCCTTTTTTTAGCGTTCATTCGAATGTGAGCTTGACGCCCGCGTAGAGCGTCCGCCCTGGGGCGGGCTCATAGTAACGGCCGAAGTTGTCGTTGATTCGCAGGTTGTCGTAGTAGTCACGGTCGAACAGGTTGTCGACGCCGACGTAGGGTTCCCAGCGCTGCCCACCCATGGACACCCGCCAACCCAGCCTTGCATTGGCTACCGCATACCCGGCGACGCGGTTTTCGTTGGCGTTGTCGGCGTACTGGTGATCATGGACGTTCAGGTTCAGCCGCGCGTACCAGGCCTCGCGGTCGAAGCCTACTTCGGTGAACAGGCTCTGTCGCGGAATGCCGGCGATGCGATTGCCGTCGTAGGCGTCGAAACGATCGAAGCGATAGTCGTTGTAGCTCCAGGCACCCGTCAGTTGCCAATACTGACCGAACAACCATTGCGCACTCAGTTCCACGCCATCGCGGCTGCTACGACCGGCATTGGTATAGAAGGTGCGCCCGTCCACCACCGGCACCAGTTCGTCTTCGATGCGCATGCTGTAGATCACGGCCTCGTAGCGCAACCCGGGCCACTCCCCCTTCAGGCCGATCTCGCGATTGGCTGCGCGCGCCGGCCCGAGGGAGGGATTGAAGCCACCACCGGCCGGGTTGGCCAACTCGTTGATGGTCGGCGTCTCGAACGACGTGGCGTAGCGCCCGTAGAGCACGTGGTGCTCATCCAGTTGCCGGCTCAGGCCGAGGCTGTAATTCCAGTCATCCAGCGTGCGCCCACCGGAGGCATCCCCGTCGTCGAGGAAGCGGTCCTTGGCATCCAGTCGAACGCTGTCGTAGCGCAACCCGGTGGTCAGCAACCAGCCCTCGGCAAACGCCAGCTGATTTTCCGCAAAGACACCGCGGCTATCCGCCGACTCCCGTTGACGCTGGGTGAGCGCTCCGGTCATTCCGCCGTCAAGATTGTCGTGCCGACTGCGCTCGTCGCGCTGGCTTTCCAGATCCAGGCCGACCGTCAGCTCATTGGGCAAGCCCGCCCACGCCTGGCGAAAGGTGCGTTGCAGACCGATGCCGGCAAACCAGCGGTCATAACTCGTCTGCCCGTTGGACTGCAGCGGCAAGCGGTTGCCAAATTCGCGGCGGCCGTAATAGCCGCGTACCTGGTAGCTGTCATCGCCGGCCGCCTGCCCCTCCCAGGCCAGTGACAGGCGCTGCTGGCGGATCCATTCATCCGAATCGAACTGAAGGCTCTGAGGACGCGCCTGGGAACGGTCCTCGCGGACCTGCGCGAGCGTCAGCGCGCCCGGGTCTTCGGCACGGTTGTCGATCGCATGGAGCGTCGCGCTCAAGGTTCCGGTTTCGCCCTGCCAGCGCACCTTGCCGGTGAGGTTGTTGGTTTCCGCCACGCCTTGTGGGCGATACCCCTCGAGCCGGGTACTGCTCACCGCCAGCAATCCACCCAAGGCACCCACAGTGCCGCTGGTTTCCGCACGCGCCCGGCGATAACCCAGTTCGCCGCCTGTGAGTTCCACTTGCGTGCGTGGCGTCGCGCTCGGCTGACGGGTCTCGATGGACAGCACACCACCGGCGGCATTGCCATGAATGGTCGAAGCCGGCCCCCGGATCACCTCGACGCGCTCGACCAGCGAGGCATCCAGCCCATCCATTTCCGTCTGCCCGTCGGGCATGGTCAGCGGTACGCCATCGACCAGCACCCGCACACCACGCACGCCGAAGCTGGAGCGCGCGCCGAAGCCACGGATCGACAGCCGCATGCCTTGCGCCAGGTTGTAACGGCTCTGGGAAACGGTACCGGGAATCGGGGCGAGAAAGCTGTCCAGAGTCAACAGCTGCTCGCCGGGCTGATCCTCGGTTGCCCTGGCGCTGACGGCCATCGGCAGCGTGAACCAGTCGCTCTCGCTTCTCGGCGACGTCACCAGGAGGGGATCGAGCACCAGCGCATCGGTGGATTGCGCCGCTGCGGAGCCGGAGGCAATGGCTATCGCTCCGACGAGTGTCCTCTTGAACATCTGTGGTTCCTTCATCTGGCTGGCGACGAACGCCCTTTATTGTTCTGGCCTAGCGCCCTGGCTAGCGAACCCTAACGCCCCCTGCGGCGTCACGCCAAGCGTCGACATCGCAACGGCTTCCAGCGGACCCCGTGCCAGCCACTTTGTTCTGAACCGTGCGTAACAAGGCGCGAAGGCCAGACGCGCCAGATGACACGCGAGCCCTGGCGTAATAAACGGTAACCGGGTGCGGCATTCCAGCAATTGACAGTGCAGTGGAGGAATCCTAGCGTTCGCTGACGTTTACCTGCTGAACGGAGGCAATCATGGACATCCAGGTTCGACCGCTGACGCCCCTTGAAGGAAGCCTGTGGGAGGTACGCATGGATCGAAGGAAGGTCACTTTCCGCAGTGAATCCGAAGCCCGCGCCTTCGTTCAAACCCTTCAGGCGCGTCTGGCCGCACCACACGCCCTGCCCCTCGCCGAACAACGCCAGGCCTGACGGCCGAGCCACCGCGCACCGTGCCTGCAAGCGGACGCGGTGCGCTGCCTTTGCTATGCCATGGTGAGACCGGCATTTAATGCCATTGCACCAACGGCCAATGGAAACCTGCGTGAATAACGCGTTGGATAAACGCTCCTTTTCACGTGAGCCACACTCATGAACCTCTACCAAATCGCGCTGTGCGCCGTGCTCAGCCTGGGCATGATCGGCGCGGGCGCGCTGCTCGATTATCGCAATCACGACCGCGACAGAGCGGCCCGGACCACGGACTACTCGAACCCGAACACCCTCCTCACCGGCCGCCCCAAGCCGCGCGACGAAAAGGAAAAGCCAACAGCCTGAGCAGCCAGCCAGAGATCAGGAGCCGCAGCGGTTCCGCGAACGCTGGACGGCGCGCTGGTCACCGCCGACTCCCCGACGGCCAGCCACTCAGCTCGTCGGCCTGGCACAGGCTGCGTCTGACAGCGGCGGCGTACGAGGTGGTACCTGGCGTTTGCTACCCATCGACTCGTAGGCAGCGGCCAAGCGCAGCAGTGAGGAATCGTCGTAGGCGCGGCCAGCGAACGTCAGCCCGACCGGCATGCCGATATCGGCCATGAGGCCCATCGGCACGGTGACCGTGGGCACGCCCAGGTGCCGGATCGCGAGATTGCCATTGGCGACCCAGACGCCGTTGCTCCAGGCGATGTCCGCCGACTCGGGATTGACGTCCGCGTCGGCGGGCGCCACATCGGCGACCGTCGGGAAGATCACCGCATCAAGCCTAAGTCGATCCATCCACTGCTCCAGATCGAGCCGACGTGTCTGCTCCAGGCCGCGCAGACCGTCGGGTAGCGTCTCGATGTTGTCCCAGGGCGTGATGCCGCGCTGGGCCATGCGTACGTATTCATCCATCCCGGCCGCCAGGTCGCCCTCGCGGTTCGGCAAGGTGCCGGGGTCGTGCGGGAAGATCTGCGGACCGTCCACATCCACCAGACGGTTCAACGCGGGGTCGCCATTGGCCTGCAGGAAATCGTCGAAGGCCCAGGCGGTCAGGTCCCAGAGCTCATGATGGAGAAATTCCTTGGAGACCAGCCCGCGGTTGAACACTGTCGGTGCGCCCGGGCGATCCCCTTCGCAATTGGAGACCAGCGGGAAATCCACTTCCACCACCTCGGCACCTGCAGCTTCGAGCGCACGGCGGGCAGCGACCCACAGCGCGATCACCGACGGTCGTGTATGGATGCGCTGCCCGGTGGGCCCGCCGATCCCGGGATTCTCGCTGGTACCGGCCTCGGGGTCGGCATTGATGTACATCTTCGGCACGCCAAAGCGCTTGCCGGCCAACGCACCAACGCCCGACAGCAAGTCGAGGTAAGACGCCGGGCGCACCGAAGTAACACTTGGCAACGGCACCCAGGGCTGCATGCGCCACAGATCGCCACGGGTGTCCGGGTCCTCGGCGACGATGATGTCGAGCACTTCGAGCAGATCGGCCATGGTGCGGGTGAACGGGACGACCACATCCATGGTCGGCGTCAGCGGCCAGTTGCCGCGCACCGAGATGATCCCGCGTGACGGCGTGTAGGCACACAGGCCGCTGTTCGAGGCCGGCCCGCGGCCGCTGGACCAGGTTTCCTCGGCCAGGCCGAAGGCGGCGAAGCTGGCCGCGGTCGCGGTACCGGCCCCATTGGAGGAGCCGGAGGCAAAGGGTGCCGGCAGGTAGTCACCGTTGTAGGGGCTCTCCGCGCGACCGTAGACGCCACGCTGCATCCCGCCGTTGGCCATCGGCGGCATGTTGGTCTTGCCCAGGCAGATCGCGCCTGCCGCGCGCAGACGCTCGATGGTAAAGGCGTCACGGTAGGCGACGAGCTTGGCGAAGGCCGGGCTGCCGGAGGCCGCTGTGAGGCCCTTGACCAGGTAGCTGTCCTTGGCCGTGTAGGGGATGCCGTCGAGCGGACCGAGCGTTTCGCCGCGTGCACGGCGCGCGTCGGACTGGCGCGCTTCCTCTAGCGCCTCGGGATTGCGGACCACCACGGCGTTGAGTGCGGTCGGCGTGTCGAGGCCATCGTAAGCGTCGATTCGCGCGAGATAGGCCTGAACCAGTTCGACCGCCGTAACCCGCCCCGCCTCCAACGCATCGCGCAGATCGGCAATGGACGCCTCGGTGACTTCGATCGGTGTATTCATTCGGCCCTCTCTGGTTCTGGAAACGGTGCGCACAATATAGCGATATCCGCCCGGGCCGCCGAGAGGTCAGGGTTATGCGATACGATCTCAGTTGATAATAAATCGCAATAACTCTAGGATGCGCGCCCCCACCGTTTCCAAGGATCGTACGATGCGGCGCCTTCTGTTCCCGATGCTCGCGGTTCCCACCCTGCTCTGCCAAACCACGGCCCTGGCCGACGAAGCGCAACAAAGCCCACTGGCGCTTGATGAAATGGAAGTGACCGCATCGGCCGAACGCGCCGACGGCCCGGTCGACGGTTATCGTGCAACCCGCTCCGCCAGCGCCACACGTACCGATACCCCCATCCACGAGACGCCTCAATCGATCAGCGTCGTACCCGCGCAGGTCGTGCAGGACATTGGCGCCACCCGCCTGGAAGATGCGCTGGACTACGCCGGAGGTGTCGAGCGCGGCAACAATTTTGGCGGTCAGGGTCTGACCGAATTCCTGGTACGAGGCTTCAGCACCCAGGAGTTCTACCGCAATGGCTTCGCGGTCAACCGCGGCTACCCGAACATGCCCGACGCCAGCACGCTGGAGCGCATCGAAGTCCTGCGCGGTCCGGCGTCGATGCTCTATGGCCGCGGTGACCCGGGCGGAACCTTCAACATCGTCAGCAAGCAGCCGCAGGTGCAGCGACGTACCGTACTGGGCAGCCAGGTCGATACCGAGGGCCTGCGCCGCGGCACGCTCGATACCACTGGGCCATTGGACGACGAGGCTACCTTCACCTATCGCCTGAACCTCGTGGCCGAGGGTGCCGACAGTTTCCGCGATCACGTCGAAAGCGAGCGCTACAACATCGCGCCGGTGCTGCACTGGCAGCTCAGCGACGACACCGCCGTAATTCTTGAAGGCGACTATCTGCACAACCGTCACCCCATGGACCGCGGCGTCACCCGCTACGCCACGCAAGCCGGCGAATTGCCGCGCGACCGCTTTCTCGGTGAGGAAAGCGCCGGCAAACTGACCAACCAGAACGCCACAACCCAGCTGCGCGTGGAGCACCAGCTCAGCCCAGACTGGGCGCTACGCGGCGGTGTGCAGTACCTCGACGGCAGCATCGACGGCGGTGCGGTGGAGAGCAACGGCATCGCCGCAGACGGCCGCACCATCGGTCGCAACTACAGCGAGCGCTGGCTGAACTGGAACGACTTCATGGCTCAGGCCAACCTCGAGGGCCATTTCGACACGGCGGGGCTGGCGCACACCCTGCTGCTCGGTCTGGAGTTCGACGATTTCAATTACAACTCGCTGATCCGTCGCTCCAGCGGTGCGCTCGACGCCTTCCCGATCGACCTTTACACCCCGGCCTACGGCCAGGCCCTGCCCGAGCTGACCCGCACTACCACCCACGACGCGGAAGACCTGAAGACCTACGCCCTCTACCTGCAGGACCAGATCGCCCTGACCGAACGCCTCACCGCGCAGGTCGGTGCTCGCCTGGAGCGCTTCGAGCAACGCTACGTCAACAAGCTCTCCGTCGCCGGCAGCTGGGAGCAGTCGCACAACGCCGTGTCGCCGCGCGTAGGGTTGATCTACGACCTGACCGAAGCGCTGGCCGTGTATGCCAACACCTCGCGCTCGTTCAAGCCCAACCGTGGCGCGGACCGTTCCAGCCAGGCGTTCGACCCCGAACAAGGGATCGCCCATGAAATCGGCATCAAGTACGAGCTGCCGGAGCACGACATGAGCGTCACCGCCGCCCTGTTCCACATCACCAAGGAGAACGTGCTGACCACCGATCCGCAGGACAGCAACTACCAGGTGGCTGCCGGCGAAGTGCGCAGCCGCGGCTTCGACATCAGCGTGGCTGGCAACATCACCCCGCAGTGGCGCGTGATCGGCGGCTATGCCTATGTCGATGCGCAAGTCACCGACAGCACGACAGCCAGCATGCCGGTCGGTACTCGCCTGGCCAACGTGCCACGCCACAGCCTGAACCTGCTCGACACCTATGAGTTCACCGACGGCGCGCTGGCTGGGCTCGGCCTGGGCGTCGGCGTGAAGTACGTCGGTGATCGCCGCGGCAGCAGCTCGAATTCCGCCTTCGACATGGACGCCTACACCACTGTCGACCTGCTGGCCTACTATCCACTCACCGAACGCGTGCGCCTCAACCTGAACCTCAACAACCTGTTCGATGAGCAGTACGACGAACGCGCCTGGGGCAATATCTGGGCCTACCCCGGCGCCCCGCGCACTTTGCAGGCCGGCGTTTCGATAAGCCTCTGAATAGCCATCAGGCAAGCGCCCGGGGCACCGTCTCAGCGCCCCGGGCCGCGGATGGCCAGCACATCGCTGTCCATCCGGATCAGTCAGGGCCTGCCGCCGCGGGCCAGCCGCACACCCAGCGCCGTGGTGGCTGCCAAAGTCGCCAGCCCCACCACACCCATCCAGCTCCACTGCGCGAAGGCGATGCTGCCGAGTCCGGCGCCCGCTGCCATGCCAACGAACACGCCCGTGAACAGCACCGCATTCAAACGGCTGCGTGCGGGTGGGTCGATGCCATAGACAATGGTCTGGTGAGCCACCAGCGTCGCCTGGATACCGAAATCGAACCCGATTGCAGCCACCACGATGAGGCCCAGCTGCCACTGTGGCGGAACAGCGACCGCCAGCCCCAGCATGGCAAAGCAGACAGCAATCAGCCCGGCACCGAGGCGGGTCACGCGCTCCGGCCCGCTGCGGTCAGCCAACCGTCCCGCCAGAGGCGCCGCCAGCGCACCCGCGGCTCCGGCCAGGCCGAACGCACCGGCGGCAGCGCTGCCCAGACCGAAGCTTGAATGCAGCATCACCGCCAGGGTGGACCAGAACGCACTGAAACCCACCGATAACAGCCCTTGTGAGAGTGCCGCACGACGCAAGGCTGGATAGCGCGCCCAAAGCTTCAGCATCGAGCCAAGCAAGTCGCCGTAGGACAAGGCGGTGGTGGGAGCGAAGCGCGGCAAGCCGCGCCAGGCGCCAAGCCCGATGAGCGCAATCGAAACGGCCGCCAGCCCGTACACCGCTCGCCAGCCGAACTGGTCCGCAATCAGCCCACTCATTACGCGGGACAGCAGGATGCCCAGGAGCAGTCCGGTCATGACAGTGCCGACGATCTTTCCACGTTGCGCCTCGGGCGCTACCGTGGCCGCGGCCGGCACGATGTCCTGCGCCATGGTCGCGGTCAGACCGATCGCCAGGCTCGCCACGAGCAAGGTGGCGATACCCGGGGCGAGACTGCTGACGCACAGAGCCAGAATGAGCAACAGGGACTTGGTCAGGATGATCCGGCGCCGGTCGTATCGATCGCCCAGCGGCGCCAACAGCAGGATGCCCAGGGCGTAACCCAGCTGCGTGAGCATGGGCACCATGCCGACGGCGCGCTCACCCGCCTGGATGTCCGCACCAAGCACACCAAGAATGGGCTGGCTGTAGTACAGGGTCGCCACGCTGAGGCCGGCGCCCGTAGCCAGCAGAAGAATCAACCCACGCGAGGGTGCCGCTGAGCCTTGATCGAGCGAGGGGACAAGCTGAGCTGAAGTCATGACAGAGATCCATTGGCGTTGAAACGTGCCGCCATTCTCTTCGCGCATCACCGCTCGCTGTAGTAGCCTCGTTTACAGATCAGTTATGCGTGAAACGTATGAAAGACCTCCTGGTAACCGGCTTGGATCGCATCGAGCTGCTTCGGACTTTCGTCCGTATCGTCGATACGGGCAGCCTCTCCGTCGCCGCCTCGCAGATCGGCACCACACAGCCAACCATCAGCCGACGACTGCAGGCATTGGAGCGCTCGCTTGGCCTGCAGCTGCTCGCCCGCTCGACACACCGGATGCAACTCACCGGCGATGGTGAACGCTGCTACGCGTACGCCGTGCAACTGCTCGAACGCTGGGCGGAAATGGAAGCCGAGTTGCTCGGCGCACGCGATGATCCACGCGGCACCCTGCGGGTCCAGGCCCCACATGCCTTCGGCCAGGACCAGTTGATTGCGCCGTTGAGCGACTATCTGCGCCGCTATCCCAACGTCAATGTCGAATGGGTATTGCATGATCGCAGCCCGGATTTCAAAGCCGAAGGCATCGACTGCGCGATTCAGGTCGGTGTCATCGACGACCCGTCGGTGGTCGCCATTCGCCTCGGCGAGGTGCCGCGAATCGTGGTGGCGGCGCCAGCCGTGCTGGGCGACGCCCCGTTTCCCAGCACCACGGCCGAGCTGCAGCGCTTGCCCTGGCTGGCACTACGCACCTACTACACCAATGAGGTCGTGTTGATCTGCCAGGCGGACGGGCGCGAGCACCGCTTCGGTATCCAGCCACGCATGAGCACCGACAGCCTCTACGCGCTGCGCAGCGCGGCACTGGCGGGGCTCGGCGCGTGCGTCAGTTCCGCCTGGATCGTCGCCCGAGACATCGATGAAGGGCGTCTCGTCCAGTTGATCCCACAGTGGCAGGCCGCTCCCTTGCCGGTCTACCTGATCCACCCCTACGCACGCAGTTACCCGGCCAAGCTGCGGCTGTTCGCCGAACTCATTCGGCAGCGCATGCCAAATCTCGTCGAATTGCGCGCGTCGGGGCGCGCGAAAACCGATTGACGCCACCGAGAGGGCTTCAAGCCGCGGCCAACTCATGCGTGAAGCCTGCTGGTTCCGAGTTCGCTCGACAACGCGCCCGGCACACGACGCGAGAGAATCGAGCAAGGAGCACGGAGGATCCGGTTACAGCCAAGCCCCACCCAACAGGCAAGCTCGTCCCCACAGTTTCCGATTTGAAGGCTGTGAGGCAATTTCCGACGACTTCCAAAAGGAGCTCAGCATGTACACCTCAACCTCTACTTACATCCGCTCATCCGGCCTGGCGACCGTGCTGGCATTCAGCACCGCGCTGCTGTCCATTCCGACGAACGCCGACACCCAGGATGACGTGGAGACGCGCAACAAGCGAATCGTCACCGAAGCGTTCGACGCCTGGGCCGCGGGCGGGAACACGTTCTTCCGCGACATGCTCGCGCCGGATATGGTCTGGACAATCAAGGGTTCTGGCCCCAGCGCCGGTGAATACCGAGGCCTCGACAACTTCGTCGAGCACGCCATTCGGCCATTCGCCTCGCGCCTGCAGACACCGGTCCGGCCCGTCAGCAAACAGGTCTGGGCTGATGGCGATCATGTCGTCATTCAGTGGGATGGCGCTGGCGTCGCGAAAGACGGCCAACCCTACTCCAACAGCTACGCCTGGATTTTCCAGATGCGCAACGGCAAGGCCACCGAGGTCACGGCGTACCTGGACCTTGGACGTTATGACGATGTGTTGCGGCGCATTCCTGACCCGGACATGCCGTAGCCACGCCGGCCGGGTCGGCACGCTGACGACCCGGCCATACGGCCACCGCTGTCCTCATCTGACCTGACCATCTGGCTGAGCTGCTGATAAACTGCTGCCCTTCTCTGCATAGCCCTGCGCTTCTGCCGGCGGAAAGATCCAACGCGGCTCCGCCAGCCGTGCTGCCAACGATCGGCAGCCGATCGGATCACCGATCGAACCCTGACAGCAACAGGCTTCAGCTAATCAGCCGGAACACCGCATGCTTCTTCGCGACCACACCCAAGTCACCACTCGCCCCTCCCGCCGCTTCTCCGTCGCGCCGATGATGGATTGGACGGACCGCCACTGTCGGTTCTTTCTGCGCCAGCTGTCGCGCCATGCGCTGCTGTATACCGAGATGGTCACCACCGGCGCGCTGATCAATGGCGATACCGAGCGGTTTCTGCGCCATGACGAGGCCGAGCATCCGCTGGCGCTGCAGCTCGGCGGCAGCGTGCCGGGCGAGCTCGCGATTTGCGCGAAGATGGCCGAAACGGCGGGCTACGACGAGGTCAATCTCAACGTCGGCTGCCCCAGCGACCGGGTGCAGAACAACATGATCGGTGCCTGCCTGATGGCGCATCCGGCATTGGTCGCCGATTGCATCAAGGCGATGCAGGACGCAGTCGGCATCGAAGTGACCATCAAGCACCGGATCGGCATCAATGGCCGCGACAGCTACGCCGAACTCTGCGATTTCGTTGGCCAGGTCAGAGATGCCGGCTGCCGCAGCTTCACGGTGCATGCACGTATCGCCATCCTCGAGGGGCTTTCACCAAAGGAAAACCGCGAGATTCCCCCGCTTCGCTACGAGGTCGTGCAGCAGTTGAAGAATGACTTCCCGGACCTGGAGATCATCCTCAACGGTGGCATCAAGTCGCTCGACGCCTGCGAGGCGCACCTGCAGCATTTCGACGGCGTGATGCTCGGGCGCGAGGCGTACCACAATCCCTATCTCCTGGCCCACGTGGATGCGCGGCTGTTCGGCAGCGACGCGCCTATGATCACCCGCGCCGAAGCCTTGCAGCGCATGCGGCCCTATATCCAGCGCCATCTCGAAGCCGGCGGGGCGATGCATCACATCACCCGCCATGTGCTGGGCCTGGCACAGGGATTTCACGGGGCGCGGCGCTTCCGCCAGCTGCTATCGGTGGACGTGCACAAGACCGAGAATCCGCTGGCCTTGCTTGACCAGGCCATCGGCATGCTGGAAGGTCACTGAACCGAGGAACACGCCGTCCCTTTTTCAATCCAAGTGCTGTCCGCAGCCCGCGACACCCGGTTCGGCCGGCTGCCATGCGCCAGGCCGGCCCTGTCGAAACGCCAACTCAGAGGATAGAGCGCCCCATGACTTCCAAGCTGGAACAACTCAAGCAGTTCACCACCGTCGTCGCCGACACCGGCGATCTTGACGCCATTGCCCGCTTGAAACCGGTGGACGCCACCACCAATCCTTCCCTGCTACTCAAGGCGGCGAGCCTGCCGCGCTACGCCGAGCACCTGCAGGCAGCGATGTCCCAGTGCAAGGGCGATATCGGTCTGGGTTGCGACCTGTTTGCCGTTGCCGTCGGCCAGGAAGTGCTCAAGCTGATTCCGGGGCGGATTTCTACCGAAGTCGATGCGCGCCTGTCCTTCGATGCCAAGGCGATGGTGCAGCGCGGCGAACGCCTGATCGGGCTCTACGAGAAGGCTGGCGTGTCGCGTGATCGCGTTCTGATCAAGCTTGCCTCCACCTGGGAGGGTATCCGCGCCGCCGAACAACTGGAGAAATCCGGCATCCAGACCAACCTCACGTTGCTCTTTTCCTTCACCCAGGCCGTGGCCTGCGCCGATGCCGGCGTGTTTCTCATCTCGCCCTTCGTTGGCCGCATCTATGACTGGTACAAGAAGCACGAGGGCCGCGACTACGTGGGCGCCGAGGACCCGGGCGTGCAGTCCGTCAGCCGGATCTACGATTACTACAAGGGCAACGACTTCAAGACGGTGGTGATGGGTGCGAGCTTCCGCAACGTTGGCCAGATCGAGGCACTGGCCGGATGCGATCGTCTGACCATCAGCCCGGAACTGCTGGGGCAGCTGGCTGACATGCAGGGCTCGCTGGAGCGCGCACTCGAGCCAGGCCGTGCGTCCGAGCCGCGTATCGCCATGGACGAAGTCGGCTTCCGCTGGGGCCTGAACGAGGACGCCATGGCGACCGAAAAACTCGCCGAGGGGATTCGTCAGTTCGCGCGGGATCAGGAGAAGCTGGAAGCCCTGCTGCCAACCAAGCTGTAATCAGGAACGTTCCAGCGCCGTCACGAGGTCGCGAAAGGCCTCGCGATTGGATTCGTTGAGGCTCATCAGGATGCGATGGGCCTCCAGCACCTTGCTCTTCACCACGTCCTCGGACTGGTCCTGACTCGGCAGGTCGGCCAGCTGGTCAGGCGTCGGCAAAGGCTGATCGACAATGTTGAACACCTGG
Organism: Stutzerimonas marianensis; assembly: GCF_022810315.1. Lineage (NCBI taxonomy): Bacteria > Pseudomonadati > Pseudomonadota > Gammaproteobacteria > Pseudomonadales > Pseudomonadaceae > Stutzerimonas > Stutzerimonas marianensis. The sequence continues at coordinate 110,897 of NZ_JALGRD010000002.1, forward strand.
TCGAAGCCCATGGACTGAAGCAGCCGGGTGATGTCCTCATGCGTCGTCACCAGGGTTGGCAGCATGCCGATCTTCTGCCGCGAAAGAATGGACAGCTTGGCCAGCAGGCCCAGGGTGGTGCTGTCGATGCTGCGGCTTTCGGTGAGATCGATCACGATGGCGGAGAAATTGAGCGACGAGAAGATCTTTTCGATCGTCGCGTCCAGCGCCGAACAGAGCGTCAAACGAATCTCGCCGACGAACTTCAGGACAAAGGTCCCATCCTGCTCCGCGAACTGGATCGTACCAGTGCTCATGCAAGGTTCCTGCTCAATACCAGCAATGCGATGTCATCCGGCATATCGTCCAGGCCGGCCAGGCCGAACACGCGGCGCAGCCCCTCAAGGGTGCCGCCGGCATTGGCTACGAGCTCGGGCAGTCCCGCCTCCTTCTCTTTGAGCGTCTCGCCGGGCAAAAGGTCCAGAATGCCATCGGACAACAGCGTCAGGCTGAAGGACGCCGGCAATTCAATCTCGTAATTGTCGTATGTCGCTTCGGCGAACAGGCCCACGGGGAGACCACGGCCTTCTAGGTAACGCGCCTGCCCTTCGGTATAGAGGACCGGCATCGGCAGGTGCCCCCCGATGCTGTAGTGCAGCAGGTTGCGCTCCTGATCGATCACGCCGCCGAGCATGGTCACGTGCTTGCCGAGCTTGCAGTTGATCAGGCCGCGGTTGATGTGGTCGAGCACCTCGGACGGCTTGAATTCGCGAAGCACACCGCCGCGCCGCGACTCGTAGAGCAAACGCGTGGTCATGAACTTCAACAACACGGTCACGAACGCGGACGAGGCGCCGTGGCCGGACACATCTGCCAGGTAGAAGCCGATGCGGTGTTCATCGACGCGGAAGTAATCGACGAAGTCGCCGGAGAGGTAGAGCGAGGGGATGATCAGGTGTGAAAACTGGAAATCGTCGATGCTGCAGGGCGTGTCCGGCAGCATGTTCATCTGCACCTGGCGGCCCGCGTCCTGGTCCTCCTGCAGGAGATGCAGGCTGGCCTGCAGGTCGCGGTTGGCCGTTTCGAGCTGTTCGCGGTAGCGGCGGTTCTCCAGCCGCAAGCGCGAACGATCCAGCGCCCGTCGCACCGAGTGCTCGAGCATCGCCAGATCTTCCAGGGGTTTGATCAGGTAATCCGCAGCCCCAAGGCGCAGCGCCTCGACCGCATCGCTCATCACGCCGGCACCGGAAACGACAATCACCGGCAGGTCGGCCTGGCGTTCGGTCACGAGACGGATCAGCTCCAGACCGTCCATCTGCGGCATGCGCAGGTCGCAGATGATCAGATCCGGATGCTCGGCATCGAACAGCTCCATGCCGCGCGGCCCGTTGGGCGCCTGCAGAACCCTGAATCCGCTGTCGTCCAGATAGGCAGCCAGGCTGGCTCGCACTACGTCGTCGTCATCAATGATCAGCAGCGTCGCGCTTGGGTTCTGCATGGTCCTACCAGGCGGTATCGCCAGGATGTGGCGAGAGCATCGGCCCCGCGCGGGCGCTGGGCATGGGATCTTTTCAAGGCGCAGACGGTACTCCCATACGACATGCGTTTCAAGCCAGAGGCAGGCGCTCGGTCCATCGCTTTACAGCCATGATTGACGGGCGTTATAAGGGCCCGGGGGCCATAGCAACGAAAGGACGAAACCATGACCCAGCGCGACCGGGACTACAGCGAGAAACGAGACTTCATCCGCATGCAGATCGAGACGGCCGTGACCCTGACTCACGCCGGCCAGACCTTCGAGGCCATCTGCCAAGACCTTTCCAGCACCGGCATGCAGGTTCTGGCAGCTACTCAGCTGAGCATGGGCGACCAGGTAAGGGTGCAGATCCCATCCGAACACGCCGAACTGAAGGGGCTGGACGCGCAAACCGAAGTGGTGCGCGTCGGCACCCATGGCGACGGCCGTCAGAGCCTGGGGCTGAGCATCCTTTCGATGAACTGAGCGAAGCCCGCGGAAAACAAAACGGGAGCGCCTCAAGCGCTCCCGTTTTTTGTTTCAGGCTGTTATCGCCACGCCTTAGAAGTCGTCTTCGACCTGGCCATCCTGCACTCGGAACTCGCGATTCTGCAGGTAGGCGTTACGAATGAAGATGTAGCGATCACCCGTGATCATCCGCTCGGCCGAAAGTAGGTCGGCTCGCGTATCCACCACATCGACCGCACGCGTGATATTGCGGGTCGGAATGTGATCCATATGCGGGTAAGGCTGCAGGAATGCGTCCGGCACACGACCCGCGGCGTCACGCACCGTGCTCGGCCCCAGCAGTGGCAGCACTACATAAGGACCACTGCCCAGGCCCCAGGCGCCAAGGGTCTGGCCGAAGTCCTCGTCATTCTTCTGCAGGCCCATGCGGGTCGCCACGTCGAAGAACCCCAGCACGCCAAAGGTGGTGTTGAAGAGAATCCGGCTTGTATCGATCCCGGCATCGCGGACCTTGCCCTGCAACAGGTCGTTGGTCAGCACCACCACGTCGCCAAGGTTGCTGAACACGTTGCCGATGCCCGTTTCGAGAAAGTCCGGTGTGACCTTCTGATAGCCCTGCGCCAACGGCTTGAGCGTATAGGTGTCGACGGTGTCGTTGAAGCGGAAGACCACGCGGTTCACCCCTTCCCAGGGATCCTCTTCGGCCGCCAGCGACGAGGTCGCTCCCAGCATGGTCAGCGCCGCGACCAGCGTGACCTTGAAATATCCGAACCAATCCTTGCCGATCGATCGCATCGCTGCATCCTCTTGTTCGCGTGGCAGCTGCCCATGAAAGCGCAGCAGTATAAGGCCTTTCCGACGACTTCAGTCAGCCGTCAGTCACGCCCGCAACATGCTGCAAACAGCGAAACGAACTCGCTCGGGCGCAACCTATCGAAACAGACAGGTCCGGTTTGCTGGTTTAGGCTTCACATGAGCACCGGCCTTGAGAAGTCGCACCAACCACAGAGGGAAGCAAGATGTCCGAACATGACCTGCAGTCGCAACTGCTCGAGTTGCGCAGTCAACTGGCGCAGGACACGCCGCTGACTGAAGAAGAACGCGCGGAGCTGCAACTGATTGCGCGTGATATCGAGTTACGCCTGGCCAACCAGGAGATGGTCGATCAGAACGACTCGCTCGTCGACGGCGTGAACCTCGCGGTCGAGCGCTTCGAGGTCAGCCACCCCAACACCGCCATGACGCTGCGCAACATCATGCAGACCCTGGCGAACATGGGGATTTAGAGCAGCTCGAGGAAACGCGGAAGGCCGGGCGATGGCTCTGCCTGACCTTCCGCAGCCGGAAGGCTATTGCCGGACGAGGCGTCCATTGTCGATGGGCAGGTTCTCGGTGCTGCGGTAGGGATTGATATCCAACCCGCCGCGGCGCACGTAACGGGCATGGACGCTCAGGCGTTGCGGCTTCAGCAAGCGCTGAAGATCGAGAAAGATGCGCTCGACGCATTGCTCATGGAAATCGGCATGCTGGCGAAAGCTCACCAGATAGGCCAACAGGCTCGAATGATCCAGTGCGGCACCCTGATAATCGATGACCACGGTGCCCCAGTCGGGCTGCCCCGTCACCGGGCAGTTGGATTTGAGGAGATGGCTGTACAGGCACTCCTCCACCTCGCGGTCCGGCTCGCAGCGCAGCAGGGCGGCGCACGGTGCGTCGTAATTGTCGATCGCCACGTCCAACGCGTCGATGCAAACTCCCTCCGGCAGCGCGATGCCCTGTGCAGCCACCTCCTCCAGCGTCCTCAGCCTGACGCCAACCGGTTTGCCCGCCGCCGCGGACAGGTCACGCGTCATCACCTCCGCCAGCGCTTCGCGACTGTCGAAGCGGGACTGGTTCAGCGAATTCAGATAGAGCTTGAATGACTTCGATTCGATGATGTTCGGCGAGTCGGCCGGGATGCTGAACTCGCCGATCGCCACCACCGGTTTGCCGGACGGCAGCAGCCACGACAGCTCATAGCAGTTCCAGATATCGACGCCGCGATACGGCAGCGTCTCGGCCGTCAGCCCCAGCTCCGCCCACTTCGGCGCGCGGGGGATGGGAAACAGCTGCTCGGGGCTGTAGGTCGCGACGTAGGCACTCGTCTTGCCCAGCGGCGAATGTTCGGCGGGATGCTGCATGGCGGAAACCTGTACGAAAAACGGCCGACAGTGTATCGGGTTGCGGGGCTTTTATCATCGCAACCCGATACGGCCTTACTGGCGCATCCCGCGCCCGCTGGTCAACAGCCGGATCGACCAGAGGTACAACAGCACGGCGGCGATCAGCATGAAGGTAATGGCGATGCCGATGCGGATGTCCGACACGCCAAGGATGCCGTAGCGGAACGCATTGACCATGTGCAGGATCGGATTGGCCAGCGACAGCGTCTGCCAGAACGGCGACAGCAGGTGGATCGAGTAGAACACCCCACCCAGGTAGGTCAGAGGCGTGAGCACGAAGGTCGGGATGATCGAGATGTCGTCGAAATTGCGTGCGAACACCGCATTGATGAAACCGCCCAACGCGAAGATCGTCGAGGTCAGGGTGATGACGAGCAGCGTCACGCCGAGGTGATGCACTTGAAGATCGGTGAAGAACATCGACAGCAGGGTAACGATCACCGCGACCGCCAGGCCTCGGGTTATGCCGCCCAGCGCGAAGCCGATGAGGATCACGTGTGGCGAGACGGGCGAGACCAGCAGCTCCTCGATCGAGCGCTGAAATTTGCTGCTGAAGAAGCTCGACACCACATTGCTGTACGAGTTGGTGATCACCGACATCATGATCAGGCCCGGCACGATGTACTGCATGTAGGTAAAGCCGTCCATCTCACCGATGCGCTCACCGATGAGATTGCCGAAGATCACGAAGTACAACACCATCGTGATCGCCGGGGGCAGGAGCGTCTGTGGCCAGATGCGGGTGTAGCGGCGGATTTCGCGGTGGACGATGGTCTGCAATGCCACCAGGTTCGGGCGGAATTCTGCGTTCATTGGGCCACCTTGGGCAGGTTGTTTTCCACCATCGACACGAACAGCTCCTCCAGCCGGTTGGTCTTGTTGCGCAGGCTCAGCACCTCGATGCCCTGCGCCGAGAGCATGCGGAACAGCTCGGTCACGCCCTGGCTCTTCTCGACCTGCACTTCCAGCGTGTGGTGGTCGACCAGACGCGCGGGATACGGCCCGAGTTCCGGGGGCACGAGCTGCGATTCCTTGAGGTCGAGCAGGAAGGTCTCGACGTGCAGCTGCTTTAGCAGCTCACGCATGCTGGTGTTCTTGACGATCTGGCCGTGGTCGATGATGCCGATGTTGCGGCAGAGCTGTTCGGCCTCTTCCAGGTAATGCGTGGTCAGGATTATGGTGATGCCTTCCCGGTTGAGCTCGGTCAGGAAGGACCACATCGAGCGGCGCAGTTCGATATCGACCCCCGCAGTGGGTTCGTCGAGGATCAGCAAACGCGGCCGGTGGATCAGCGCTCGCGCAATCATCAGGCGTCGCTTCATGCCGCCGGACAGCATGCGCGACGAGACATCGCGCTTGTCCCAGAGGCCCAGCTGGTTGAGGTATTGCTCGGCACGCTCCTTGGCGACTTTCGCCGGGATGCCGTAGTAGCCGGCCTGGGTGACCAGGATGTCGAACGCCTTCTCGAACTGGTTGAAGTTGAATTCCTGCGGCACCACGCCCAGGCAGCGTTTGAGGCCGCTGGGGTCGCGATCCAGATCATGGCCGAACACGTTGACCGTGCCGCTGGTCTTGTTCACCAGAGTCGAGAGGATGCCGATGGTGGTGGATTTGCCCGCCCCGTTGGGCCCGAGCAACGCAAAGAAGTCGCCTTCGGCCACGTCGAGGTTGATGCCCTTGAGGGCCTGGAAGCCGTTTCCGTAAACCTTGGTCAACTGCCGAATGGACAGAGCAGTAGTCATATGAGAATGCACGCAACGCTGAGGGATTCACCGTACATAAGGGCAGCACGAGACAATTACAACCGCACCGTTCAAAGCTTCCGCCCGAGGTCAGCCCTCCCCCAAAACTGCCCCTCCAGAACTCCCCCTCACCGTTCCGGTCATTAACTGATACCAATCGCGTCAAACGGTCCCTTCACCGTCTTGAGCCCAGTGCCTATGCTCAAACAGGACGCCACTCGCTCAACAAGGAAACCTTCATGACCCTGCTCTGGCTGCTCGTATTACTCATTGGCATCGCCATGATCGCTCACTTGCGGGTGTCGCCTGTCCCGGCGCTGATCATGGTCGCCGCCTACCTTTCGCTGATGGGCGCCGCGTACGAGACGCCGGCCTGGCTGATGGTCATCCTGTGGCTGATATTCGCGGCGGTCGCCGTGCCGCTCCTGCTTCCGGATCTGCGCATCAAGCACTTCAGCGCACCGATGTTCGACTGGTTCAAGAAGGTGCTACCGCCCATCTCCGACACCGAGCGCGATGCCATCGATGCCGGGACCGTCTGGTGGGACGGCCAGCTGTTCAGCGGCAAGCCCGACTGGGACGTGCTCCTGGCCTACCCCACGGCGAAGCTGACCGAAGAGGAACAGGCGTTTCTCGAAGGCCCGACCGAAACGCTCTGCGCCATGGTCAGCGACTGGGAGATCGGCCAGCGCCTGGATCTGCCGCAGGAGGCCTGGGACTACATCAAGGCCGAGGGCTTCTTCGCGCTGATCATCCCGAAGGAATACGGCGGCAAGGGCTTTTCCGCCTATGCGCATTCGCAGATCGTAATGAAGCTCGCGACCCGTAGCGGCGACCTGGCGACAACCGTCATGGTGCCCAACTCGCTGGGCCCGGCCGAATTGCTGATGCACTACGGCACCGAAGACCAACGCAACCACTACCTGCCGCGCCTGGCCAATGGCACGGACATTCCCTGCTTCGCCCTGACCGGGCCTTATGCTGGCTCCGACGCCGGGGCCATGAACGACACGGGCGTCATCTGCAAGGGGCAATGGCAAGGCGAGGAAGTGCTCGGCCTGCGTCTGAACTGGGAAAAGCGCTACATCACCCTTGGCCCGGTGGCCACGCTACTGGGCGTCGCCTTCAAGACCTACGACCCGGACCACCTCTTGGGCGACGAGGAAGAACTCGGCATCAGCCTGGCGCTCATCCCCACCGACACCGCGGGCGTGGAGATCGGCCGTCGGCACCTGCCGCTCGGTGCGGCATTCATGAACGGCCCCAACTGGGGCAAGGACGTATTCGTGCCGCTGGAAGCCATCATCGGCGGCCGTGACATGATCGGCAAAGGCTGGATGATGCTGATGAACTGCCTGTCGGTCGGGCGCTCGATTTCGCTGCCGGCGACGGGCGTCAGCGCTGCCAAGACCTGCAGTTATGTCACTGGCCGCTACGCCAGCATCCGCGAACAGTTCAACGTGCCACTGGCCGCCTTCGAGGGTATTCAGGAGCCGCTGGCGCGGATCGGCGGCAACGCCTGGCTGATGGACAGCGCCCGTATCCTCACCGCCAATGCCGTCGACCTGGGCGAGAAGCCCTCGGTCCTCTCCGCCATCCTCAAGTACCACCTGACCGAACGTGGCCGTGCCTGCGTCACCGACGCGATGGATATCCATGCGGGCAAGGGCATCATCATGGGGCCGAACAATTACCTCGGCCGGCTCTGGCTGTCAGCGCCGATTTCAATCACGGTGGAGGGCGCGAACATTCTGTCGCGCAACCTGATGATCTTCGGCCAGGGCGCCATTCGCTGCCATCCGTTCGTGCTGCGAGAAATGGAACTGGTGCATGAACCCGATCGCGATGCAGCCGTCGTGAAGTTCGACAAGCTGCTCATGCAACATATCGGTTTCGCTGTCAGCAACACCGCCAGCACCCTGGTGCTGGGCCTGACCTTCGGCCTGCTCGGCAAGGCGCCCGGCAACGACCTGACCCGCCCCTACTTCCGCGCCCTGGACCGTATCGCCGCCGCCTTCGCCATGCTGGCCGACCTCTCGATGATGCTCCTCGGCGGCGAACTGAAGCGACGCGAGCGGCTTTCCGCCCGCCTCGGGGACGTGTTGAGCCATCTGTACCTGGCGTCGGCCGCGCTCAAGCGCTATCACGACCTCGGCCACCCGGCGGACCAGGCGCCGCTGTTGCGCTGGGCACTCGAAGACTGCCTGAACAAGGCCGAACAGGCGCTCGCCGACACGCTCGCCAATTTCCCGAACCGCCTGCTGGGCGTTGTGCTGCAGGTATTGGTCTTCCCATTCGGCGCGCGGCACAAGGGGCCGTCCGACGAACTGGACGCTGAAGTGGCAGCTATCCTGGGTCGTCCCGAAGGCGATCCAGCCCTCGAACAGATCCTCGACGGCGTGTACCGGCCGGCGCGCGGCGACCAAGCGCTGGTCGCCCTGCGTGACGCCTACGATGCACTGGTCGCTGCGCAACCGCTGCAGAAAAAGCTGCACAAGGCAATCAAGAGCGGCGACGTGAAGCCCATCGCCGGAGAAAACCCGATTGATGCCGCCGTCGCCGCCGGCGTGCTAGACGGTGCCGAAGCCCAGCAACTGACTGAAGCGGAAGCCGCCAGACGCAAGGTCATCAGCGTCGACGACTTCGCCAAGGAAGACCTCGGCTACCAACCGGATCGGGTGAGGTAACGCGTGCCCCATCCGCACGCACCAAGCAGAACCCTGCTGTTTAGGCGAAAACGTCCGAAATAGAACAACCTCAGAACCATCTGCAGGCAGAACCGCACCAACCCCCCCTCTCCCCTCCGGGGAGAGGGCTGGGGCCGGGTCCGCACAGGCTAAGCGTCGCAACACCGGTACACCTGCACACGACATTGATAGCTACATCACGACATCCCGCTGCCCCGGCCTCCAGCCGTGGAAAACCAAGCCCGCACAACCCGCGCCTGGCTTAACCCTCGGTCTCGAAAATCGAACCCCACCCCTACCAACGAGTCAACTAGACACGCCCTACAACCGCGCCGCACCCTATAATCGTGCGCCCAACTCGACACAGGTGAACCATGGCCAACGCATACCACGATCACAACCTGGCACTGCTCGCCCATCTGCGCGGCATCCTCCTCGCCATGGGCGAGTCCGAACAGGTCTCCGAGGAAAGCCACGCCCTTTTTCTCGAGCGCTTCGACGAACTGATCATGAACCTCAAGGACGTGCCGGCCGAACGTCACCTCGGCCAGGACCTCATCTGCCAAGTCTTCCACCGCTACCCGCAAATTGCCCACCTCGTCCCGCGCGACCTGCTCTGGTTCTTCGGGGGCGATTGCCTGCACTTCATGCCAGACGAAGAAATCGAACTCTTCCAGCGCCTGGAAGAACGCCGCTACGAAGCCGAGCAGAACGATGAGCCGTTCGACTGGAACATGGAAAAGCAATTGCTGACGATGCCTGAGGAAGGCGCGCGGCACTGATCGGATAGGAGCCGGACTGCAGGGGTGCCTGCAAGGCATTCCCCGCGGTCCGCCGAAACGCTCTGCCCCTCGCTGGCAGGATGAACTTGCCGAAAGCCCCGCCATCGGCTGTGCGTGAACTGGAGCGAACCCTGTCCGCACGAGCCAGTAAGGAAGAGCGTGTGAAACAGGCTTATCCGAAACGGACGATCATCGAATACGGCCGGTATTCAGCCGTTTCCGCTCGCTGAAAGAAGTAGAAAGAAGCCAGCGCCCCCCAGGCGAGACCACCGCCTAGTCCGTTCGCCCCGCCCGACGCTGCTGGTATATCAGATCGACGATCTCGCCCTCAGGCACATACCCACTGACCACCTCGCGAAGCAACATGCGCACCTGCGGATAGTCATCCCGCTCCACTGCCTCCAGCAGCTTCGCCAGCACGCCTCGTAGCGCGTCCCAAGTGAAGTATTCCTCATCTGCCCGCATGATCATCGGATGCTCGGTGGGGCTCACGTTGTCGCCAATCAGCAACTCTTCATAAAGCTTCTCACCCGGTCGCAACCCGGTGAACTCGATAGCGATGTCGCCATGCGGGCACTTCTCCGAACGCACGCTCAGGCCCGACAGATGAATGAGCTTCTCGGCCAGCTCGGCAATCTTCACCGGCTGCCCCATGTCCAGCACGAACACATCACCGCCCTGCCCCATGGAGCCCGCCTGGATGACCAACTGCGCCGCCTCGGGAATGGTCATGAAATAGCGCGTGATCTTTGGGTGTGTGACCGTCACCGGCCCACCCGCACGAATCTGCGCATAGAAGCGCGGTATCACCGAGCCTGACGACCCAAGCACGTTGCCGAACCGCACCATGGTGAAGCGGGTCTTGTTGACGTGATGGACCGCATCATCCGTCCCGAACAAAACCGGCGCCGTCTCCCGACTCAGCGCCTGCAGGATCATCTCCGCAACACGTTTAGTACTGCCCATCACGTTGGTCGGCCGCACGGCCTTGTCGGTGGAAATCAGCACGAAGTTGGCCACGCCTGCCTGCACAGCCGCCTGAGCCGTGTTCATGGTACCCAGCACATTGTTCAACACGCCCTCGGCCACGTTGTGCTCGACCATCGGTACATGCTTGTAGGCGGCCGCGTGGTAAATAGTCTCCACCTGCCAAGTGCGCATCACATCCACTAGCCGATCAGCGTTACGAATGGATCCCAGAATCGGCACCAGCTTGATCGGCAACGAAGCCCGCTCGATCGCCCGCTCCAGCTCGATATGGATGCTGTACAGGTTGAACTCACTGTGCTCGAACAGCAGTAACGCACGGGGCTTGTTGATGAGAATCTGCCGGCACAGCTCCGAACCGATCGACCCGCCCGCGCCGGTCACCATTACCACCTTGCCGCGAATGCACTGCTCGAACAGCGCCTGCTGCGGTGGCACCGCATCACGACCCAGCAGGTCGGCGATGTCCACTTCCTGGATGTCCTCGACCTTTACCCGCCCACTGGCCAGGTCCATAAAGCCCGGCACACTGCGCACGTGCAGCGGATAATGCTCAAGCATCTCCAGCACTTCCCGCCGGCGTGCGCGAGACGCCGAGGGGATGGCCAAAAGGATCTCATCGGCGCCCGTCTCGTCGATCATCTGCTGGATATGCTTCGGCGAATACACCCGCAGCCCAGAGATGCTCCGATTGTAGAGATTGGGGTCATCATCGATGAACGCGACCGGGCGCATGCCCCGCCCCAGCCGCAGTGCTGCCACTAACTGGTTGCCCGCAGCCCCAGCGCCATATACCGCGACCTTAGGCAACCCTGCATCGCGGCCCTTGAATTTGGTAAGCGAATCCGGGGAGAACCAATCCCCCATGAAGTACTGGCGCATCACAAGACGAAGCCCGCCGATCAATACCAGGCTCAGCCACCAGTAGTTGAAGACCATCGAGCGCGGAATCAGCTTGGGTGCATCACTGCGCCAATACACAGCAAGGGAAAGTAGCAAAGCGGATAGCGTCACCGCCTTGGCAATCGCCATCAGAGCGTCATTGCCAAAGTAACGCATTACCGCACGGTACATACCGAACCGGATGAAGAACGGAATGGCTATCAGCGGCGCGATACCAAACAGCCAAGCATGGCCGCCAAGCGGATCGACAAAGCTAAAGCTACCGAGCCGTATGGAAAAAGCTAACCAAAGCGCAATCCAGACTAGCGCCACATCGGTTAAAACCTGGATCAACCGTTTGTAGCGCCTGGGTAGACGCACCAACCGGCAGCGCAATTTCTCAGCAAGTCTTAACACCACGCTCTCACTCCTGATCGCGGATCAAACCGCGCGCTTTGTAGCAAGATTCATGACTTCGCTAATCGCGCAGCAGGTCTTCTCTATTTCGGCTTCCGTCAGGGTTGGATGCACCAGAAACATCAGACTGGTTTCACCTAGTTCGCGGGCAACTGCCAATCGCTCCGCTGGCCGCCAGCCCGTGCCATCGAACGCCTTTTCCAAATACACTTCAGAACAGGATCCAGAGAAGCAAGGAACTCGTCTCGAAGATATTTCGCCAATTATACGGTCTCGATTCCAGCCTTGGGCTAATTCCGCAGGCTCAACGAATACGTAACACTTATAGGCTGCATGGAGGATATCGTTTGGAACAGCCGGCACGCGTAAACCGTTCAAGCCTTTGGCCGCACGCCAAATACGCTCAGCGTTAGCCAAACGCGCCGCATGCCAGCAAGGCATCCGCTGCAACTGAATACGACCGATCACCGCCTGGACTTCCATCATTCGCCAGTTGGTGCCAAAGCTCTCATGGAGCCAACGGAAGCCCGGCGCATGTTTGCGTTCATAGACAGCCTCCCAACTTTTACCGTGATCTTTTATCGACCACATTTTTGACCACAGGCCGCGGTCATTGGTTGTGACCATCCCTCCTTCGCCACCGGTGGTCATTATCTTGTCTTGGCAGAACGACCAAGCGCCGACATGGCCAATGGACCCCACCGACCGCCCCTTGTATCGTGCACCATGAGCCTGCGCACAATCCTCGATCACCTTCAGGCCGCACTCGTCTGCTAGCGCCATGATCGGGTCCATGTCGCAAGGCCAACCGGCCAAATGCACGCAGATCACCGCGCGCGTTCGTGGTGTGAGTACCGCCCGGATCGTTTCAGCAGTGATGTTTTGCGAGTCTCGATCAACCTCCGCAAACACCGGAACCGCACCCACGCTAACGATGCTGGAAACAGAGGCAAGGAATGTGCGCGGTGTAACGACAACTTCATCACCCGCCCCAATACCTAACCCCTGCAGTGCCAAGTCCAGCGCAACAGTACCGTTGGCCAAGGCTATGGCAAAGTCGGTATCAGCCCAAATTGCAAAATCTTTTTCGAATTCGCGGCACTCCTGTCCGGTCCAATAATTAACCTTATTAGAGAGAATGACATCACGGACAGAATTAGCCTCTTCTTCGGTGAAAGAAGGCCACGGAGAGAAATGACTATTAAGCACAGCAGCACACCCTCAAATTCTATAAGGCCACGCTTAATATTACGGCCCTAACTTATATTAATAAATATCGGTGTATCTCACTTCGGCGGCATATATATTTCCGCCTCTCCATTGATTACAATTTTGCCGCCTACGGTGCAGACCGTATCAAAGAAAACACGGCGTTTGGTTATATCGACAGAGCATACCTTTACGGTAGCGACCACCGTATCACCCATATAGACTGGACGCTTGAAACGTAGACTTTGAGATACATAGACACAACCTGGGCCCGGCAACCGTGTTCCAAATAGCGCAGAGAAAAACCCTGCTGACATCAGTCCATGAGCGATACGCTTACCGAATCTCGATGAGTTAGCGTATTCATCATTGACATGTACTGGATTGTGATCGCCGGACAGCCCGGCGTACGCTTTAATATCGGCATCTGTGATGGTCTGCGAATAGCTGACAGTCATACCGGTCTGTATAGCTTCGATCGGAATTTCTCCAAGGAGAATGTCACTCATCCTTCAGCCCCCTAACCCTTTGCGAGCCAGAGGCTTTGCCGGATTGCCAACAACCACCGCACCATCCGCCACGTCTTTCGTAACCACCGCCCCCATCCCAACAACAGCTCCTTTACCGATACGCAACGGCTTACCGGGACGGCCTTGTTTGATAATAGCCCCAGTTCCTAAATATGCGTAATCGCCAATCTGAACGTTTCCGTTGCATTTAACCCCAGGGGCGAATGTTACATAATCTCCTATCACACAATCATGAGCTACATAGCTATAAATGTTAGCTTGGAAGAACTTTCCGATCCTTACATTCGACGTGATGACAGTGAACGGGCAAAGAATTAAGCCATCACCGGTCTCAACGCTATCCAACGTAACATTACCGCTAGCTACGACATTTATGATCTTAATTCCATCCGCCAGACAACGCTCAGAAAGTTTTTGGCGCACCCTAGCATCAGCGACAGCTATGGTCATGTACTTGTTCGTTGCATCCAGCGAAATGAACTCATCATAAGCTATAACTTCATGACCATTTAAAAACGACTGAGGCGGCGTGTCGTCTACAAAAAATATCTGCCCCCCGCTAACAGAAGCTCTGAGAAGCGGCATAACCTCGCGCCCAAACCCGCTAGCGCCAAAAACCGCATATATGTTATTAGCCACCTTGATTCCCCTTGCCAGAGCCTCGGAACTTGCTCATTGTAGCCTCGTTCTCAGCATTTATACCTTCGCGCAGAAAGACCTTTTTAATCGTTAGGAATATAATTTTTAAGTCCAACCAAATTGATTGATTATCAACATACCAAACATCGAGCTTAAACTTTTCTTCCCAGCTTAGAGAATTTCTACCATTCACTTGAGCCCAACCACTTATACCTGGACGAACATTATGTCGACGACGTTGTTCAGGAGTGTAGAGATCTAGATATTCCATAAGCAACGGGCGAGGCCCAATTAGACTCATATCGCCCTTCAACACATTCCAAAACTCGGGCAACTCGTCCAAACTACTTGCGCGAAGGGCTTTTCCGAGAGACGTCAGGCGGTCGGCGTCAGACAAATAATTACCGTATTGATCAGTCAAATCGAGCATAGTACGAAACTTAATCATCTCAAATTTTCGCCCGTGCATACCTGGACGAATTTGACGAAACAAAACCGGGCCGCCCAATTTTAAACGGATAAGCAATGCGATAGCTGCCAGTAGTGGTGCCAAAAACAGCAACACAAACATCGACACGAGAATATCCATTACACGCTTCATGGAACTACATCTACCTTTTGAGATTCCGAATCACGATGCTCGCCATTAAATATCAGAAAATATAGCGAAAAATAGAAAATGTCAAAATAATGGGGAGTTGCTATAGAATCCGTCATCCCTCTCAACGCCCAAAACATAAACGCTAACGCATAAATGCGCGCTTTAGGTCTAACAAAAAACGCGCCCACTCCTATTACCAGCATCAGTAAATATACGCCACCCGCCAGGCCGAAAACCGAAAAAGATCGCAACAGAGAATTATGCGGGTTATTTGCAAAGCGTTCATGAATAAGGCGGCAGCAGTTTGAGAAATCGACCCCTTGAATATACCCATAGAAATCTATGTTACGGAAAAAGTCAGACCAAATTACAAGCCTAGGATCACCCGATATAGGCGACAAATTAGCCGCCGACATAACAGCTAGAAAATAAATACCTCCTATGGAGACCAGCATCATAATAACGGCATAGAACCAGACAACCCCCCCAATCGATCTGCACCATTGATACGACAAAAGCAATAAATAGCAAATCATGGCCGCAATAGACACCGCAGCAGAAAAGCGACTGTTTAAATAAAGTGACATCAAAATTGCGGGAAATAACAGACGCACTTCAAGCCGCCCAGACCACTTATAGCGAAGGCAGAGCACCAACAAAGCCATCCCTAAGAAAAGAGAAGTAGCGTAGTTCTCGCTAGCACCCCCAAGAACAGCACCTTTGAATTCATGCACTCCGAAATAATCTGCAATACATGCAACAAGCAAGACACCAAGCAAAAGGTAATACGCTCGGGTTAACACCACCAAATAGCTAGGCTTGTTGATTATAGAATAACCAGAAACAAGCAGCGAAAACTCCAAGAAAAAGAAATAAATCCTATCAAAGCTCAAATTACTAAGAATGGCAAACGCCCCGAACGTTATCCAGCAAACCGTACCCCATAAAAAAAAAGCCTTGCCTCTTGAAACACTTCTGTTAAGCGAAAAACTTGAAAGAGAGAAAATCAGCATACTAGAAAGATAAAATACTTTCACATAAGCGGAACCAGCGTCGACCAAGTACATGTAAAATAACGCCAACATACCAACGTGCAGTACGACGAAAGACACATTGGGCCGATTAATCACCAGCACTTTCACCTCACAAATCGATTGGCTTAACGCCAAAACGATTAAAAATCGCGCGCTGTTCTTCTACATTCAGGTCGTTGCTGTCAGCACAAAAATATGACTCTGTGCATATATTGGATATGCTAGCGCTGTACAGCGCTGTAGAGGAACTCCCTACCAAAATGACCTCAACTCCTGATAGCGCTAAATGTGCGAGCATAATCTCGATAGAATTCTTGTTCTCGTAGACGCAGGACACGCATGAATAGCGGCCACTTTCAGTGAATGCTTCAAGTCGCTTTTCTGCAAGATCAGGTCGTTCGGTCGGGTGTGGCAGGTATATAACTTTGCAAACTTCTTTCTGAGAACCTAAGGAGGCAATAAACGCTTGACCCAATCTCCGAAATTTACTTATGCTTTCTTGGACGCTGCATAAGCCCACTTCGGCTAGCGGCTGACCTACGACGACTACGTTACCCTTCGTGCTAAACTCGGTTATATTTGGAAGCGAGTCTCTAGATACAAGCGTTAATATAGACGTCAACGCACTGATATAGTCGTCAGTAGAGATTAGATTAACGCCTTTTCCCGAGAAAGCTGATTTACCTAACGCCCAATACTCGTTTGCCTTAATTTTCGAGACACCAAAAAAGCTACGATACACCGGGAAAAGACCCACTACTGCGAGTATTTTTTTTGCGAGAGTGCGAAACCCAGCTTTTCTTTCTAGCAACCCCGAATCGATATAGCTCCCTAAACCGTCTTCATACGCAACCGTTTTCCCAACCGACGCATGATAGAGAATAAAATTGGTTATATGATACGTTTTGTTAGGGATCCAGATTTCGATTTTCGCTCCTTTTAACCGGAGACTCTCTACAGCGTTATCACCGAGGCGCTTAATTTCAGCTATACGCCCCCAAACACCCTTCGCTTCGATCTTTTTTACGACATATATATCTGCGCCGGTAAAAATTCTGCTAATCAATTCCGGATAGTGTGCGCCCTCGCGCAACAATACGCAGTCAAAATAATTTCGACCTAATTGCTTAGCTTTCAATACAGATAAAACGATTATTAGCTGATGCATAGACAACACTACGCATATCTTTTTTGAGCTACCGATCATGCTTCACTCAGCCAAACCTTTGCATTACGAACTCAGCGAACCGTAGATCGTCTGCAGTATCAATATCTACCGAACGAGCCCTACTCATTATATAAGCTCGACTATTCTCCACAAAAAAACTTTTCTCTTTTTTATAAATTTCTGTCGTCGCTATATATATAGCACCGTTCAGTCGATAGAATACGGGAAGGTCTTGGCTTCGCTTATTTTTTATATCTGTGCTTATGAAGCTATCCATACACTTAGATTCATCTAGCGTATTACACCACAAAGGAGAGTGATCAACTTCACAAACACTAATTACCGAATTGCATTTTTCTTCGACCATAACGGCCAAACTTTTTACTATATCGTCCGAAGCCCTAAGAGGCGAACTTGGTTGTAGCAACATAACAGTTTGCGGGAAGATATGCTCACACTCCAACTCTTTTAAAGCATGGAGTAGAGCCTCCGACGTGGGTGAATCGTCTCGCGCAAGCTCTGCTGGCCGAGTCACGACTCGTACGCCTTTCCTAGAAGCAAGCGCAAGGATAGCCTCGTCGTCACTAGAAACAACGATTAGATCAAGCACATTAGAATTTAGCGCTGCGTCAATCGTCCACTCTATAAGCGGCTTACCACCAATTGGCAACAGGTTTTTGCCAGGTAGCCTTTTGCTGCCGCCTCTGGCAGGAATAATGGCAACGGTATCAACTTTTCTAGTTCTTGGTAACATTTAGTTTCTCAACTTCCTGTTGCGCTCGCTGGTAGTCTTCCATTCGACCGATATCCAACCAGTACTCATGCACAGGAAACATATTTACATCGCAGCCATCCTCGATTTTTTGCTCAAGCAAAGTTGGCATATCGACCCTGGCGTTAGGCATGACAGCTTTAACAAATTCAGGAGAAAGAAGATATATGCCAGCATTGATAAAAAATCGATGCACCGGTTTCTCAATCATAGAGCGGATTCGATGCCCTTCACTTTGAATAACACCATAAGGTATGCAGTGCTCGTATTCTCGAACACACATGGTTGCGACCCCTTGATGTGTTTCGTGAAACTCTAATAAGCTTTGAAAATTCAGAGTCGTTAATAAATCGCCATTCATCACAAACAAAGGCAGGTCTATTTCATCGTGAGGTAGGAGACCTAGGGCGCCACCCGTACCTAAAGGATGCTCTTCATGTATATAGCAGATTTTAATCCCCCACTGCTCGCCGTCGCCGAAATGCTCACGTATCATTTCGGGCATATAATGTGTTGAAATATAAAAGCGGTGAAATCCAGCCTGAACAAACCGTTCTAAAATCAATTCTAGGATAGGTTTGCCCCCGACCTTAAGAAGGGGTTTTGGGCAGGTATGCGTGAGCGGGTGCAACCTCGTACCAAAGCCACCAGCCATAAGAAATACCGGATTGTCACGACGCTGATTGTTTAAAAGGCCATACAATGTTTCTAATCCAACGACTCGCCCTGCGTCATCCGTTATAGGTAATTGGAGTACTTGATACTTTTCCATATCTTTTAGGATGCGCTCTCTACTCCACCCCTTTTTTGCAGATCGAGGCGTATTGCACATCGTTTCGCTCACAGGTCCAGTTAGAGGCCGGCGCGCTAACAACGCACGACGGACATCTCCGTCGGTAAGAGTACCAAGCAACTTACGCTCCGAATCCACAATTAAAACTATACGCAGCGCCTCTCGATCAAGAGTGATTATAGCCTCCTCCAAAGGCGTTTCTGGCCCGACGAGAGCAGATTCCCACTGTTTCATTTGAACCTTCTTTAAGTTTGGCTAATATTCCGCGCTGCAGCACCTAGCAACGTTTCGCCAGGTCCCAAGTTGCGTACCACAGTAGCCCCTGCACCGACGATAGCGCTCTCGCCTATATGGATAGCTTGGATTACCGTAGCACCAGTAGCAATAAATACAAAGTCGGATAGGTTGACGTGGCCACAGACAGTGGCGCCAGGAGCAACATGTATATGCGATCCTAAATAGCAATCGTGGTCGATGCTGGCACTAGTATTAATTATCGAATTAAGCCCAACCGTTACGTCCGCTTGAATCACAGCACCCGCCATCACTTGTACGCCCTCACTCAAGACAGTGCTCTCATCTACCCAAGCAGTAGGATGTACAAGCACCGGGAAACTAAAGCCTTTCTCTTTGAAGCGTTCAAAGACTCTCCGACGGGCTGTGCTGGCGGCTAGCTGGCCTATACCATTGACCAGCCCTACGGAAGCGGGATTGATCGCATCAAGCGCTTCGTCGGCGCCCAGCACGATTAAGCCCCTCCACTTCCTAATACCGTTTTCGGCTAACACCGGATCGCATACGCCTACTACGTTCATTTCAGCAGCGCGGATGAGTGAAAGCAGCACTTTGGCATGGCCTCCGGCTCCTAGCATCACTAGAGGCAGCTCAGCATAAGCATTGGCCATCATGATTCAACAGTCTCGCCCGCCCGATAAGCACGCGAGGAACGCCGCCCAACCAACCCCCACAACGCTGTAGGAGGCAAACCCATACCGCTACGGGCAGTAGTTAGATCCTCGCGAGACATTACGGCACCCGCGGCTATTTCGCGCGCAGCAACTACCTGCTGACGCGCGGCGTGACGAGTATCCCATTCGCTAGCCTGCGGGGCCTTGCAAGTGTCACCGAGGGCCAGTTCGAGAGAGCGGATATCCGAAACCATTCGTTTGAGCTCATCCGGCTCCAACGAAGCTTTGTGGTCAGGCCCTGGCAGCGAGCGGTCAAGAGTGAAGTGCTTTTCAATGACTTTGGCCCCGCGAGCCACCGCGGCAACCGGAATCAGGCAGCCTTCCGTGTGATCCGAGTAACCGACATCAAGACCAAAGGCATGGGCCAACGTATCCATAGCCCTGAGGTTAACTTCGCTCCAAGGGGTGGGGTATTGAGAGGTACAGTGAAGCAACGTCACATGCCCCTGTAACCGTTGCCGCGCCTCTCGGCAACTCCAACTACGCCAGACTTCATTCATGTCCGCAGGCTCCCGGCTTGATGCCAGCGCATGCGCGACGATGGCAAGACCCTGCTCTACCTCAGCGAGCGTCGCCATGCCCGTGGATAGGATCAACCTCTTGCCAGTACGTGCGAACTGCCATAGAAGCGGGCCGTTGGTCAGCTCGCCAGAAGGGACCTTGAATAACGGCATGCCCAGCTCGGATAGAAAGATCAAGCTATCCGGATCGAATGCAGTAGAAAGGAACTCGATGCCTTTTTGCCGAGCATAGCGCTGTAGATCAACATGCCAGGCCTGGGGTAATTCCAACTTCTTGAGCATTACCAGCTGGCTTTCAGACTCATCCGTGCTCTGTTTCTGGTAAGCAGCCTTAGGGGCGGTCTTCGAGGCCAGACGTGCCGCATTGAAGGTTTGAAACTTGACTGCATCGACACCAGCCGCCGCTGCGGCGTCCACTAGAGCGAAAGCCAGATCACGCTCACCATTATGGTTTACACCTGCTTCGGCGATGATGTAAACCGCATCTTTGTCGGACTGCTTCATGGGTCAACTCAGATTGTGGAATGACTTATTAAATGTCCCGTCGAAACGCTCAAGGACATCCACGATGGCTTCGGCTGCATTGCCTTGGCCGTAAGGATTGACAGTTTCTTTGCTGGCTTCGGCGAATTCGTGGGAAAGCGCTCGCTGAAGTGCAGCCTCAACGGCCTTGGTATTCGGCTCACAATGCAGCACAGAATCCGCGGCCAAACGACCTTTCTGGCGCGCACCGATGTTTACGGTAGGAATACCGAAAGCAGGAACCTCAATGATTCCGCTGGAGGAATTCCCCACCACAGCAGCTGACATAGCGACGGCACTCAGATAGCGTTTGAACCCGAGCGAAGGGATCGCCAACACCCGCTCAGGCCGGTTCTGCGCATAAGCTTCAAGTAATGGAATGATGGCTCTGCCACCGTTGTCTGCGTTTGGATAAGTCAGAATGATCTGGTGATCTGGAAATTTATCCAGCGCCTGCAAAAGCGCAGTGAAGCTTTGCTCCGGGTTCTCGTCCGATAGAGTGACCGGATGATAGGTCACCAACAGGTAAGGCGAACGGAGCGCAAAGCCAAGGCTTTTACCGAGTTCTTCGATGGTCATTTTCGGGCTGCGGCGCAAATGGTCGAGGCCAACCGCACCGACGTTAAAAACTCGTTCAGGCGACTCGCCCATCTGGATGACACGACGCCGATATGGTTCCGCTGCGACAAAATGCAAGTGAGCCATTTTGGTGATGGCATGCCGGATTGCATCGTCATAAGCCCCTTCAGTAATTTCACCACCGTGCAAATGCACGATAGGAATCCGCATGATCAGAGCGGCCTGAGCAATCGCCAAAGCCTCGAAGCGGTCACCAAGCACTACCAACATATCCGGCCGTAAGCGATCTAGGGCATCCGCGAATCCTAGAGTTCCCAGTCCTATGGACTTGACGACTCCAACCGACGTATCTGAAGACAGGAGCATTTCTACCTTGGAATCGACGCTGAAACCGTCCTGCTCAATCTGTCTCCAGGTTTCACCAAATTCAGGCGAAAGGTGCATGCCACTTACGATGATCTGCAACTCCAGCTGAGCACTAGCCTGGATATCCTTCATCAACCAATAGAGCAAGCCGTACTCGGCTCTCGTACCGGTGAAGACTGCGACCTTGCTTTTCATGCCTTCCACCCCGGCAGGACGCTGCTTGGTACGTTGACAACCCGAGCCTCCAGCCATTCAGCATTCGTCAAGTCGCCTCGCAGGCAGTTGACGTACAGAGGCAGACGGTTCATCAACTTCCAGATCGGCCGCGTCATCACACCGCTGTCATTGGTAGACTTTAACAGCACGTCGCGTCGTGCAGGGCTTTCACAAATAACAGCGTTGAGCCAGTAATTGGAGCGACAGCCTTCGGGCTCTTTAAAGAACTGCAGTTCGCTCCCTTCTAGTACCTCTGCATAGCGGCTTGCCAGCTCTCGCTTGCAAGCGATGAAGTCCTCCAATTGCTCCAGCTGCGCACACCCGAGCGCCGCATTTATATTAGGTAGACGATAATTATATCCAACTTCATCATGGACATATTCATATGGGTGTGGCTTCTTGGCTGTAGTTGTTAGATGCTTAGCGCGCGCGCCCAACTCTTCACCAGCCAAGATCATACCTCCACCACCGGTGGTGATAATCTTATTGCCATTAAAACTCAAGATACCTAAACGACCGAACGTGCCTGTGTGCCGGCTTTTGTAAATACTTCCTAGCGACTCGGCGGCATCTTCGATAAGAACCAAGTTCCAGCGCTTACATACAGTAACGAGATATTCTATTTCGACTGGATGTCCGAAGGTATGCATGGGCAAGCAGGCCCTCAGCACTCTCTCATCTAGTTTAAGCCTGCATATACCGTCCGAGTCTATATATGCATATTCATCCAGCCACTTCTCAAGCGCTGTAGGAGAGAGTCCGAGGGTATGCCGGTCAACATCGATAAAGACCGGAGCAGCGCCGCAATATGCAATGGCATTGCACGTTGCCACAAAGGTCAACGGCTGGGTTAAAACTAGATCGCCAGGCTGGACTCCAGCAAGCATCAGAGCGGCATGCAAGGCGGCAGTACCGTTGACCGTCGCGACCGCTTTTGGGCTACTGGTGTACGCAGCCATGTCCCGCTCAAAGCGGTCGACGAAAGCACCTACGCTCGAAACAAAAGTCGACTCAATGGTTTCCACCACATAATCACGCTCGTGCCCGGAGAACACAGGGGCATGAAGTGGGATGAAATCATTTGTTTGGTATTGATCCCGCACAAACTTAATAAGGGAGTCGAACATGGCTTGATCTCAGACGTTGTAGATGTCGGCTTTATATTTAGCCAAATTCTCTGGCCGGGACAACCAATCAATCGTTTCCTGCAACCCCTGCTTTATAGAGTAATTCGGAGTAAAGCCAGTAAGTCCGTTTATCTTGGTATTATCGCACCAGAGACGGAAAACCTCCGACTTTTCCGGGCGAATGCGCTGATCATCAGTCAAAAATTCAACATCACTACCCATGAGCTCACGGATCAGATTAAGAGTATCTCCTACCGAGATCTCATAGTTGGAGCCAATGTTAACAGTTTCTCCTATGGCCTTATCGCAGCGAGCCAACTCTAAAAAGCCACGACAGGTGTCAGCAACGTAATTGAAATCGCGGGTAGGAGACACATCGCCCAACTTGATCTCCTTTTTGCCGCTAGCAATTTGAGTGATGATAGTCGGTATCACCGCCCTCGCCGATTGCCGCGGACCATAAGTATTAAAAGGCCGTGCGATAGTCAAAGGCAAATCAAATGCATTAAAGAAGCTCATCGCCATAGAGTCAGCACCAATCTTAGAGGCACTATATGGCGACTGAGCTTGTAACGGATGCTTCTCATCTATTGGAACGTACTGAGCCGTACCATAAACTTCGCTGGTAGAAGTATGAATAACGCGCTGCACGCCGTTTTCTAAAGCCGCCTGGCAAATATTTAAAGTTCCTTTCACATTAGTATCAACATAGCTATCAGGCGCCACATATGAATAGGGTATTGCAATCAACGCAGCCAAATGAAATACAGTATCAACGTCTTTTGTGATGTGCTTGCAGTAATGCGGATCTCGCACATCACCATTCACTACCTCAACATCGGCGAGACAGTCAATATCTTCAAGCCACCCCCAATAGTTAAAAGAATTATATTGAGATAGTGCCTTGACTTGATACCCCTCGCGCACAAGCAACTCTGTAAGATGCGAACCAATAAAACCATCAGCCCCAGTAACCAGCGCTTTGCTCATCAACCATCCTCCTACTCTGAAACACTAGAAAATCCGCATATTTTCTGATATACGGCGATTTTCCAAACAAGTATCACCAAAAACGACACGCACATTGCCCATACCACAGCAATCGCACCAAACATAGGAATACCTATAAAACATCCGATAAGAAAAACTAGCAAGCCAAGAACTTGGCTATATAAAATAACCTTATCGTGGTGCTTTGCATACAAGCCTACATGAGGAACCATGCTAGCAGCATAAATAATAACAGCCAAAAGCAGCCATTGCAGCAGATAGAGATTATCTAAATAAATTTCTTTTCCAATCCAGCTAAGTACAAAAGGACTAAAAAACAGCGCGAAAGCAGCCATCATAACCGTAGCCAATATCAAAGTGACAGCAAGCTCTTTCATATGTTTTTTAAATTTCCGCTCATCGTTATCTTTCGCGGCAGCAACAATTTTAGGATATAAAAAAGCAATCACACCTGTATCAAGGAAGGACACAATAGAAAACGCAATCCCAACAAATAAAACGTAGGCACCCAGGATATCTAGCCCAACAGCACTTCCGATCCAATAACGATCAAAGGTAAACAAGCCGCGAATTGCAAGGCTTGCTATTAACAGCGGAAAAGCGATCTTAACTCCGCGTAAAATCCAGCGCCAATCAACCTCTCTATTCCATGTACTTTTATCAAGCTGGAGTATTCTCGCCAGTCCCAATGCGCATGCAGTGCCTGCGCCTATGGACCAAGCCAGAAACACAAACTCTAGATTACGCGCCTCCTGTACGTACCCCATCAACAAAACAGCAACAATAGCCCAAGCCCCACTCCTTAAAAACAAAACCAAGCTCGCTAAAAACTGCTCAGACATCACAACAAGCAAGCGATTCAGTTCTTGCGCCGTATGCTCAAATAACAACAACACTAAGAACCATCCGACATATCTCCAAGAAGAAAAATACACAAAGAAGGCGGAAAGTAGCAGCGGAAAAAACAAAGCATAACTAATCGCGAAAAACGTCCACTGATCCCTAATTATCGGCAACCACTTTTCCCTCCCGACACCAAGCAAGTCGCGAGTCGAATAAGTATAAAACTCGAAACCAATTACAAAAAACGAGTAACCAATGGTTGCGACAAATAATCCAAAGAGACCTACCTCTTCTGGTGATAGAAAATTAGCCAGAAAAAAAATCAGCAGAAACTTACAGACAAGTGTTCCACCTCGAAGCGAAACATTTATCAACCTTGAAATAAGCTCACTCATTTGCAGAATATTCGGTGACCAAAACAACCATTAATGCAGCACAAAAACATAGCCTTATATATCATCCAGAACGTCCTGCTCGTTTTTCGCCACTGCCCCACCGATCATAATATCGACGAACAAGTTGTTGCGTCTGTACCACTCCCGCAGAAGAGAAATCAGCGCCTTCTTCTGCCCCGCCTCTCCATGTACTACCCGTATCTCAGCCGGCCACTGTTGCATTCCAGTCACAAATTCCACCAGCCCCTTCTGATCCGCATGCGCCGAGTACCCGCCAATGCTAGTAATGCCGGAGCGAATATTAATGCGCTCACCGTCGAGAACTACGTAGCCGCCTTTAGGCCCGTAGATTTGTATGTCATGCCCGGGTGTGCCCTTGGCCTGGTAGCCGACAAACAAAACGTTATGCCTTTTATCGCCCAACATGGCTCTGAGGTAATTTACGATGCGACCGCCGCTACACATGCCGCCACCGGCAATAACGATGGCTGGGCGTGCAGTCTGGGTCAGATGATTCACGATGCGCTGGTGTTCACCGTGGCTATCGATGGTGATGAGCTGCTCAAAGGCCAGCGGGCGGCGCCCAGATTGGATACGCTCGCGGGCCTCTTGGTTCCAGAACGGCTTGAGGTTTCGATAGGCCTCGGTGAAGCGACTAGCCAGGGGTGAGTCGAGAATGATGGGGAGTTCAGGCCAGTTTGGTTCTGTGTTTGGTTCCGCATTGATGCTGGTCCCCTTTTCCCCCACCCCAGCCCTCTCCCCAGAGGGGAGATGGGGCATATTGGATCTCACCGAGGCTTCGTCGCTGGCGCTTACTTCCACCTCAGCCCTCTCCTCGGCAGAGAAAGGGGACTGGTCTGCGGCCGTTCTTTGCTTGCTCTGAATGATTTCTTCGAGCTCGTACAGCAGCTCCTGGGTACCGCCGATGCTAAACGCCGGGATCAGAACGGTGCCTTGATCTTCCAGTGCCTGCTCGATAACGGCTTCGAGCCGCTGGCGACGATTGCTGCGGTCTTCATGCAGGCGGTCACCGTAGGTGCTTTCCAGCACCAGGATATCGGCGCGTTCAGGTGACTGCGGTGGCGTCAGGAAAGGTGCATGAGGTGCGCCGAGGTCGCCGGAGAACACTACGCGTTTGCTTTCGCCAGTCTGGTGATAGGCGAGGTCGACTTCGACATAGGCCGAACCCAGGATATGGCCGGCTCGCTGCAGGCGAATCCGCGCGTGCATCTGCTCGTTATCGATCAGGGTGAACCAGTGTCGGTAAGGAAGCGCAATGATCCGTTTCTCGATGAGCTGGATATACCTTTCTATATGCGCCTGGTCACGACTAACGCTGAGCTTGAAGGCATCCTCAAGAACGATGGGCAACAGCTTCGCCGAAGGCTCGCTACAAAGGATGGGGCCCTCGAAACCTGCGGCCAGTAGATAAGGAATACGCCCAACGTGGTCGATATGGACGTGAGTCACTATGAGCGCTTTGACGGTTTCCAGTGAGAACTCGATATCGAGGCGACTGTTGCCGCTCGGAAGGGAAGCATCGTTGCCTTGGAACAAGCCGCAGTCTACCAGCAGACTGTTCTCGGCACCGATGTGCAGCTGATGGCAGGATCCGGTCACGCCATCCTTGGCACCGTGATGTTCTATGATTGGATAGAGCATAGTTAATCCTTTAACGTTGCATTTGGGGAATAACCCGCTATCGAAACTGGAAAAGCTCGTTTGCTATTTTTCGCGCCGAACCAAAACCCTAACTAAAGCGACAAATACACCGAGCATTCCACCGAGAACGATTCCAAGCGCAATGATCAATGCCTTTTTCGGCTTGATGGGTGTTTCAGGGACTTCGGCTGCACTGTCCAACGTGAATACCGATACATTTTCCGGCGCTACGTCAACTGTTTTCAGAAAGGCTAGTTGCTCTTGAAGACTGCGCAATTCCGGAATAAACGGATCATCTGACTGCCTTGCTTCCAACACCTTCATTTCTGACTCGATAGCTTTCGCGCCACGCATGTAGGTCAAGCTGCCATCCACAAACGCTGATAGTTCATCGCTCGAAGCGGTATGACCAGCAGTTACTTGAGGGCTCGTCATACCTACCTCTCTAGCAACCACCAACGCCTCTTTGAGAATAGCAATACGATCTTCACGCCGCTGTTGCGCAGTGCTACGCAATGAAGCGATACGGCGTTCGACCGAATGAATACGGGCGCTCAGCTCACTGGCAACGTTTCGCTGCATGTCACGCTCGGAAGCGGCTGAAGCCCGGTTTATAAGCTCATTTGTCCAAGCAGCAGCTAACTCAGCAGTATTCTGGTCAACCGACACTTCAAGCAATTCAGCACGCTGTTTATCAGGCGTGGTAATTGTGATCAGCTCGTTGAACTCCGCCCAGAGCTGGTCCCGAGGGCCGGAACGCTCAGCTTCTGTAAGAGTGGGCAGATATAAATCGTTGAAGACGCCTCGCCGTAGAGATTGGGAACGCAGATTGCGAGTGAACACAGCGTACACATCCTCGACGGTGAACGGCTTGAGCGGCGCCTGGTTCGCCCGCCCAGATTTGTCCTCGTCGCCGCTCGCATAAAACGAAGATTCCAGCCTGCCCGCGTTATAGGCAGCAATATCGGAGAGAAGCGGCGGAAGGACGGTGGCCTTTGCTTGATAAACGGGGGAGGAAAAAAATGCGTATGCCAAAGCGATCACGGCGCCTGCAATCGTGGCGCTGGCGATGATGAGCTTCTGAGACCAAAGGGCTTTGGCTAGCTCAACGAGGTCTATCTCTCCATCTCGCGTATGGGCGGTGTAGCTTCCTGATTCCTGCATGAATCCCCTCCAAGGGAAGCGCTAAACTAAAAACGGCGCATACTGCCACGGAGGGTAAAAATTGCCAAACCAAACAGCGCTTTATTGCAAAGGCACTGACCTACGGCAAACAACTAACCTTGGGTAGAGGTGCAAAGCGGCCATGTTGCAAATCATTCCTCATCATTCACACGATCACGCAGCTCCTTCCCAGGCTTGAAATGCGGAACGTATTTGCCATCGAGTGGGACGGACTGGCCGGTCTTGGGATTACGACCGACGCGAGGGGCGCGATAGTGGAGGGAAAAGCTGCCGAAACCGCGGATTTCGATGCGGTCACCGGTGGCCAATGCCTGGGCCATTTGTTCGAGCATGGTTTTGATTGCCAGCTCCACGTCCTTGGAAGAAAGCAGGCCTTGCTGGGTGACGATACGTTCGATCAACTCCGACTTGGTCATGGTTTTCCCTTCGTTTTCAAGCGGCTAGATCATTTGGGTTGCGTCCGTTTGTAGCATGTTGTTCAGAGTTTGAACAGCCCAGGCGTTTGGTTGGGTTTGGGTTGTTTTAAGCGCTAGCCGTCCGTCCAGCCCGCGGTCGCCCATCACAGGGAAGCGTGGCAGGCGGGGTGTTGGGCTTGGGAGGGCTACAAATAAAAAAAAGGGTGGGCCATAGCCCACCCTTCTGGTCACCACCGGGACAGTCAGTCCTCGCGATAGCGGCGCAGCTTGAGCTGCTTGCCGCCGACACGGGTGTCCTTGAGCTTGCCGAGCAGACGGTCGAGGCCGTCTTCCGGGAGCTCAACCAGGCTGAAGCTGTCGCGCACCTGGATACGGCCGATGGCTTCGCGGGCCAGGCCGCCTTCGTTGAGGATGGCACCCAGCAGGTTGCGGGCAGCGATGCCGTCACGTGCGCCCAGCGGCGTACGGCAGCGGGCGCGGCCTTCGGCCAGCGGAATCGGAGCACGACGCTCGCGGTCACCGCTGCGCTCGGAGCGCTCGGAGCGTTCACGTGGTGCGCCGGTCGGAACCAGGGGCTGCTCCTTTTCCACTTCAGCGAGGGTCAACGCCTGACCATTGGTGGCTTTGCGAAGCAGCGCAGCGGCCAGGGCACGCGGGCTGCAACCAATGTCGGCAACCAGCTTGTCGAGCAGCTCGCCGTGGGTGGCTTCGGCATCGGCGACGAGCGGCGCCAGGCTGTTGGTGAGCTTTTTGATACGCGCTTCCAGCACTTGCTGGGCATTCGGCAGGCGGGCCTCGGCGACCTTCTGGTTGGTGACGCGCTCGATCACCTGCAGCATGCGGCGCTCGCGCGGCGTAACCAGCAGCAACGCACGGCCTTCACGACCGGCACGACCGGTACGGCCGATGCGGTGAACGTAGGATTCCGGGTCATACGGCATGTCGACGTTGAACACGTGGGTGATGCGTGCCACGTCGAGGCCGCGTGCCGCGACGTCAGTGGCGACGACGATATCCAGACGGCCATCCTTGAGCGATTCGATCACGCGCTCACGCTGGTTCTGGGCGATATCGCCATTCAGCGCGGCCGCCTTGTAGCCCTTGGCTTCCAAGGCAGCGGCCAGATCCAGCGTCGCCTGCTTGGTGCGCACGAACGCGATCAGGGCGTCGAAATCTTCGACTTCCAGCAGACGCAGCACGGCCGGGATCTTCTGATCGGCATGGACCATCAGGTGCGCCTGCTCGATACGAGCGACGGTCTGCGTTTTGGTGGCTACCTTGATGTGCTGCGGCTCGCGCAGATGCTTTTCGGCGATGGCACGAATGGAGTGCGGCAACGTTGCGGAGAACAGCACGCTCTGGCGGCTTTCCGGCATGGCTTCGAAGATCACTTCGAGGTCATCCATGAAGCCCAGCTTGAGCATCTCGTCCGCTTCGTCGAGGACCAGAAACTGGATGGTCGACAACAAGGCACTGTTGCGGCTCAGGTGATCGACGAGGCGGCCCGGAGTCGCGACGATGATCTGCGCGCCCTGGCGGATGGCCTTGAGCTGCGGGCCCATGGGCGCGCCACCATAGACGGCCACCACGCCCACGCCTGGCATCTGCTTGGAATAGGTTTCGAATGCGGTGGCGACCTGCAGGGCGAGTTCGCGGGTCGGTGCAAGGATCAGCGCCTGCGGCTCGCGCTTGGACGGGTCGATCTTGGAGAGAATAGGCAACGCAAAGGCTGCGGTTTTACCGGTACCGGTCTGGGCCTGGCCGATCATGTCGTGGCCGCCGAGAATGACCGGGATAGCCTGGCTCTGGATCGCCGAAGGCTCTTCGTAACCCACCGCTGCGACAGCCGCGAGTACGGATGGATGAATACCGAGTGCGGCAAAGCCGCCGATTTCCTGGGACATGGGTCTTTTCCTGATGCTCCGCAAAGACCCAAGTTCCGAAGCTGCGCATGCCATGCAAAACCCGAAGGTTACCCTGGCAGCCTGGTCGGCGGGGTTTGCGAAAACGTAATGGATGATGAATCGTCAAGGACAGCCGCGAGAAGCGGACAGCAGCCGAAGCAGCGCTTCGTGTATTGCAGTACCTGAACGCAGGCTGGGTTTCAGCCGGCGCGTACTATACCGGAATTCTGTGAAGCTGTGCGCGCATTTTGTCTTTTGGGTTAGGTTTGCCCGGGAGGTGCGGATGGGATTGCGACGACCTTTATCCGAGCCGAACCTTGGACAGCTCGCTTGCCAGGGCGCTAGCGCGTAGCCGCGTCACCCAAGGCGTTTCGTTCAATAAGGGATATGACGGCCAGCCCTGAAGGCGAACCTTTCCAGCCGACGTTGACAGTGCGCCACTCTCACCGCAAAGCACGCGTACCGAGGGCGCACGAGCGGCCATCAGCTGGCCGGGCGGATCGCTGCGATGAGCGGGTCCAGCGTATAACCGAGGCGCGGGGCGAGCGAGGCGGCGCGGTCACGCAGCCCGTCCATATCCAGTGATTGCTCCAGGTCAGCAGGCACGAACAGCACCACGTTGCCCTCCTTCACCGGGCATTCCCAGTAATGCCGATGAAAGAGGCCACGCAACAGGGCGGCACCGAGCGGCTTGTCCTGGTCGGTGCCCCACTGGTTGATTACCAGCCAACCGCCGGGGTTGAGCTTCTGCTGGCAGCGCTCGAGAAAGCGCCAGGCCAGGTGTGCGGCGGACGGCCCGGTGTCGGTATAAAGGTCGACGAAGATCAGGTCGGCCGTTTCGGCCGTGTCGAGTAGTTCGACGGCGTCGCCGATGCGGATATAAAGCCGCGGGTCGTTCTGCAGGCCCAGATAGCGCATGGCCAGATCCGGCACATCCGGACGCAGCTCGATGGCCTCGACATCTTCGACGGGCAGGAATTCGAGGCAGGCTTGGGTCAGGGTGCCCGCACCAAGGCCCAGGAACAGCGCCGTCTCCGGCGCCTGGTGAAGCAAGCCGCCCATGAGCATGGCGCGGGTGTAGTCATACTCGAGCCAGCTCGGGTCGCGCGTGAAGACGCAGCTTTGCTCGACTGCCGCGCCGAATTCGAGAAACCGGTACTCACCGACTTCAAGCACGCGGATCAGGCCAAAGGCGTCCTCGACTTCGGCCAGCAACACTTCCTGCTTGTCCATACCTGCTCACTCAAGACCATGCGGCATCTTAACAGGCGATTGGCAGGGACTATCAGCGGCGGCCGGTCGCATCGGGTAACATCGCGCCCATTCATTACGGTTGGACGCACGACATGAGCCAGGCCTGGAGCCCTTCAAGCTGGAGAAACAAGCCCATCGAGCAGCAGCCGGTTTATCCGGATGCCAGCCACCTCGAGCGGGTCGAGCGCACCCTTGCCGCCCTGCCACCGCTCGTGTTCGCCGGCGAGGCGCGTGAGCTGCGTCGGCAATTTGCCGAGGTGACGCAGGGCCGCGCCTTTCTCCTGCAGGGTGGCGACTGTGCCGAGAGCTTTGCTGAGTTCTCCGCGCCGAAGATCCGCGATACGTTCAAGGTATTGCTGCAGATGGCTGTCGTGATGACCTTCGCTGCAGGCTGCCCGGTGGTCAAGGTGGGCCGAATGGCCGGGCAGTTCGCCAAGCCTCGTTCATCGGGCGAGGAAACCATCGACGGCGTCACCCTGCCCGCCTATCGCGGCGACATCGTCAACGGCATCGGCTTCGACGAGAAGAGCCGCGTCCCGGACCCGGAGCGGCTGCTGCAGGCGTATCACCAATCCACGGCGAGCCTGAACCTGTTGCGCGCCTTCGCCCAGGGCGGGTTCGCTGATCTCCACCAGGTGCATCAATGGAACCTGGATTTCATCGCCAATTCGCAGATGGCCGAGAAGTACCACCAGCTTGGCGAGCGCATCGACCAGGCGCTCCGCTTCATGCGCGCCTGCGGGATGGACAATGCGCCCCAGCTGCGCGAGACCAGCTTTTTCACCGCGCATGAGGCGTTGTTGCTCAACTACGAGCAGGCCTTCGTACGTCAGGACAGCCTCAGCGGTGGCTGGTACGACTGTTCGGCGCACATGCTGTGGATCGGCGACCGTACCCGCCAGCTCGACGGCGCCCATGTGGAGTTTCTGCGCGGCGTGGGCAACCCGATCGGTGTCAAGGTCGGCCCCAGCATGCAGGACGAGGAGCTGATTCGCCTCATCGATATCCTGAATCCGGACAATGACCCAGGGCGCCTGAACCTCATCGTGCGAATGGGCGCGGACAAGGTCGAAGCCGGCCTGCCGCGCCTGATTCGCGCCGTGCAGGCCGAAGGTCGCCAGGTGCTGTGGAGTTCGGACCCGATGCACGGCAACACCATGAAGGCCTCCAGCGGCTACAAGACGCGGGATTTCGCGAAAGTCCTCGCGGAGGTGCGGCAGTTCTTCGAGGTGCACCGCGCCGAAGGCAGCTACCCCGGCGGCATTCACATCGAGATGACCGGGCAGAACGTCACCGAATGCATCGGTGGCGCCCGCCCGATCACCGAAGATGGGCTATCCGACCGCTACCACACGCACTGCGACCCTCGGCTGAATGCCGACCAGTCCCTCGAGCTCGCCTTCTGGATTGCCGAGACGCTGAAGCAGGTCCGTCCGGACTGATTGCCGACCGCCGGGCTGCCGCCCCGCACCTCAACCTTCGGACGAAACGAAACCGCGCCGCGCCTGTCCCCCAGATAGGAGCGCGCGGTCTCGCGCGGTAGTCAGCGCCGTTTCGTAGAGGGCCCACATGAGCGAATCATCACCGCAAACCAAGGGCGCCACGCTTGCCGCCTGGATCGGTCTGGCGCTAGGCCCGCTGCTACTGATCACCTGCCTGCTGACCGAGCCGCCTGCCGGGCTTTCCGACCGGGCCTGGCTTACCGTTGGCCTTGCCGCACTGATGGCGGTCTGGTGGTCCACCGAGGCCATTCCCATCCCGGCCACTTCGCTCTTGCCGATCCTGCTCATCCCGCTGCTGGGCATCGATACCCTGGCGAAGGCCACGGCGCCTTACGCCAACCCGACGATCTTCCTGTTCCTGGGTGGCTTCCTACTCGGCCTGGCGATGCAACGCTGGAGTCTGCATCGGCGCATCGCTCTGGCGACCCTGCTGGCGGTAGGCAACCAGCCCAGCCGTCAGATTGCCGGGTTCATGATCGCGACCGCATTCATCAGCATGTGGGTGAGCAACACCGCGACGAGCATCATGATGCTGCCAATCGGACTGTCGGTGATCGGGCTTCTCGTGGCAGGCAGTGACGAGCGCGAGGGCAGCCGTTTCGCCATCGCCCTGCTTCTGGGCATCGCCTACGCCGCGAGCGTCGGCGGCATCGCCACATTGATCGGCACGCCGCCCAACGCGTTGCTCGCAGCGTTCATGCGCGAGAACTACGACGTCGAGATCGGATTCGGCCAGTGGATGCTGCTGGGCCTGCCGCTGAGCATCGGCATGCTGATGTTCATCTGGTGGTCGCTGACCCGTCGCGGCTTCAGGCTGGCCGGCGGCGATACGCGGGCGCTGCTGGAGCGGGAGATGGCTGAACTCGGGCCGATGGCACGCGCCGAAAAGCTCGTGGGCGCAGTCTTCATGCTGGCGGCGCTGGCCTGGATCTTCCAGCCATTTCTCGCCGAGTACGTAGAAGGCCTGAACGACACCAGCATCGCCATGGCAGCGGCGATCGCCCTTTTCCTGATTCCGGTGAACCTGCGTGAACGGGTGTTCCTGCTGGATTGGGCGCAGGCGAACAAGGCCCCATGGGGTGTATTGCTGCTGTTTGGCGGTGGCCTTTCTCTGGCGGGGGTGATTGGCGCCTCCGGACTGGCCGAGTGGATCGCCGAAAGCCTGGGTGTCTTCGGCGCCCTGCCCTTGCTGTTGATGATCGGCGTCGTTGTTGCCGTGATTATCTTCCTGACCGAAATCACCTCCAACACAGCAACCGCCGCGGCTTTCCTCCCCCTGCTCGGCGCCCTGGCCGTCGCCCAGGGGCTGGAGCCGGAAATGCTGGCGATTCCTGCTGCTGTCGCGGCCAGCTGCGCTTTCATGATGCCGGTGGCGACGCCGCCGAACGCGATCGTGTTCGGCACCGGCCAGTTGCCGATCCAGGCGATGATCAAGGCTGGCTTCGTCCTCAACCTGTTCGGCGTGGTGCTGGTGACGCTGCTCTGTTATCTGCTGGTCGGCTGGATCTGGGCCGGCTGATAGTGCACAAAAGAAACCCCGCCGTAGCGGGGTTTTTCGAACATCACTGTCCAGCCAGGCGGATCACGCCTTGACGCGGGACTTGTACTCGCCGGTGCGGGTATCGATTTCGATCGAGTCGCCGATTTCGCAGAAGGCGGAAACCTGCAGCTCGGCACCGTTCTTCAGACGGGCGGTCTTCATCACCTTGCCGGACGTATCGCCGCGAACGGACGGCTCGGTGTAGACGATTTCACGCACGATGCTGGTCGGCAGTTCGACCGAGATCACCTTGTCGTTGTAGAAAACCGCTTCGCAGACGTCGGTCATGCCGTCTTCGATGAAGGTCATGACGCCTTCGAGGTCATCCTTCTCGATCTCATACTGGTTGAATTCGCTGTCCATGAAGACGTACAGCGGATCGGCGAAGTAGGAATAGGTAACTTCCTTGCGCTCAAGAATGACCGGCTCCAGTTTGTCGTCGGCCTTGTAAACGGTCTCGGTCGCCGAACCGTTGAGCAGGTTCTTCAGCTTCATCTTGACGACGGCGCTGTTACGACCGGACTTGTTGAACTCGGCTTTCTGGATGACCCAGGGTGCGCCGTTGATGATGGCCACCTGGCCGGCACGGAACTCTTGTGCGGTTTTCATACGAATATCCGAATGGAATTAGAGACAAAAAACAGGCGCGTATCATAGGGGCTGTTCCCGCATCGTCGCAAGCTGCGATGCGGCCGCCGGGGTACCGCGCGCCTTGCCTGCACAGTAACCCTCGATGTACGCGCGTCAGGGCTGGCCGGGCGTCGCCCCCAGCCAATCGGCATGGAACAACATCAGCTTCCCGGCCAGATCACCATTGGCAACCTGCCGGTGCGTCCAGCGTTCGGCATGCTCGCGCAGCGCCACTTCGTGTTCGAGCAAACCAGCCCAGGCGGCACCGCTGCCGACGCCTTCATTCCAAGCACGCCAGAACGCGCGCAGGGCATTGGCCGCGGCCGGGTCGAGATCGCGAAGATAGAGCTCGAGGAAGGCATTAAGCTTATCCCAATGCGCACCTTCCTCCTGCGGATAGATGTGCCAGACCAAGGGACGTCCGGCCCATTGCGCCCGGATGAACGACTCCTCCCCACGCACCGCGTTGAAATCGCAACTCCAGAGCAACATGTCGTACTGGTTCTGCGTTACGAATGGCAGCACGGCGATCTGCAGCGCGCCACGCGAATGGCGGTCACCGGCCTGCAAACGGGCAACACCCAACCAGCGAGCGACGTCGCCCAGCACGCGCCCTACCGGCACCAGCAGCTGCGTCGGTCGAGCGCCCGCCGCGAGCGTATCGAGCCACTCGGATACCGCGTCGTTCTCATAGGCGAATAACGACAGCAGGCACGCACCCGGCAGAGGATCGACGTCAAGGCTTTGCAGAAATGCCTCGCGCAGGTGCGGATCACGCTGGAAGGCTTCACGACGCGCGATCAGGTCGCCCTCACGGATCAAGCCACCCGTCCCCTGCTCGAAGCCCGGAAAGAAGAAATACTTCTGCAACCCGTCGGGCTGCATGGAAGGTAAGGCATGGCATCCCACTACCCAGTCCTCTGCACTCAGGTATTCAAGGTTCAGCCAGAGGATGCGGCGGTCGCTTTCCGCCATGGCCGCGATATAGTCAGTCGGCAACTGGCAGGCGAACGCTTCGATGACGACGTCGGCCGGCTCGGCGCCACGCCAGTTCTCGCACCAATGACGGACCTCGACGCCCTCATGCCACTGCTGGTCGGCGGTGGCCAGCGTACCGGGGCAGAGCTGAGCGAAGGTCTCGAGATCGTCAACCCATAGGCGAACGTGCTGACCATGCTCCACCGAGAGCTGACGCGCCAGACGCCAGGTCACGCCGATATCGCCGAAGTTATCCACCACGACGCAGAAAATGTCCCACCGGGCCTTGATCGACAAAGCGACGTCCTCGTACCGGATTAGCGATACCCTACCGTGCATGGCGGGCTGAACAGGCAGAAGCGCAGGATACGGATGCCAGACGGCAGCGCAACCGCAAAGACCGAGGCGAACGACCACGGGCTGACGAAGAGGCCAGGGAAGTAATAGATATGGAAAGGAGAAAACCGGGAGATGAGACGCTTCGTCATGGAGGCAGCCCTACCAGCCACACCCCGGCACACAATGTCACCGCTGCGGCTGCTTCCTTCCGGACCTGACCGGGTTCACGGCTGATCGTTGCGAGGGGACCGATAGGACCACCATGACGACACCCGCCTGGCGGCGAGCGGCGCCATTGTACCGGCTTCTTCCCAACTTACAACTGCTGCCTTCTTCTGGCAGGCCCGCGATGCCGCTGGTCAGGCAGATCGGAAAAATTGCCGCCGGTCATGAAATGGCAAACAGAACCCCTAGGCAAACGCGCGGGTCTGTTTGAGGATAAGGGGCGGATCAGCGATAGCCGCCGCAGGATCGACGGTGGTGAAATCGAACGAAACGGCGCAGTAGTAGTGCGCGGGACGCACGGCGCCATCGAAGAGGTAAGCATGAGCAAAGCTCCCATCGCCATCATCGGCGCCGGTATCGCCGGACTGTCGGCGGCCGAGGCACTGCAGACCGCCGGTGAGGCCGTGCAACTGTTCGACAAGAGTCGCGGCCCCGGCGGCCGTATGTCCAGCAAACGCAGCGAAGCAGGAAGCCTCGACCTCGGCGCGCAATATTTTACGGCACGCGATCGCCGGTTCAGCGAAACGGTACAACGCTGGCAGGCACAAGGGTGGGTCGATTCCTGGTCACCCAACCTCTACCAGGCGCGGAGCGGCCAGCTGTCACCTTCGACCGACGAGCAGGTCCGCTGGGTGGGCGTGCCGCGTATGAGCGCCATCGCCCGAGGCCTGATCGGCGACACCCCGGCAACCTATGCGTGCCGCATTACAGATGTGTTTCGCGGGGAAGCATTCTGGACACTGGTCGATGCCGACGGTACGAGTCACGGACCTTTCAGCCAGGTTATCATCGCCCTGCCAGCCCCCCAGGCCAGTGCATTGCTGGCGACGGCGCCCAAACTGGCCGCTGTTGCCGCGAGCGTACCCATGGAGCCAACCTGGTCGGTGGCCGTCGCTTTTGCCTCGCCACTGGAAACCCGCGTCGAAGCCTGTTTCGTGCAGGACGATGCACTCGACTGGCTGGCGCGACATCGCAGCAAACCCGGCCGCGATGACCGTCTCGACACGTGGGTGCTGCACGGCACAAGCGCCTGGAGTCGGCAACATCTGGATCTACCCAAGGAAGCGGTCATCGAGCAGCTGGTCGGCGCCTTTGCCGAGCTGATCGATTGCGTCGTGCCGGAAACCACCTTCACCCTCGCCCACCGCTGGCTATATGCGCGTCCAGCCCAAACCCACGAGTGGGGCGCGCTGGCCGACGCCGACCTTGGTCTATATGCGTGTGGCGACTGGTGCCTTTCAGGGCGCGTAGAAGGAGCCTGGCTGAGCGGACAGGAGGCGGCACGGCGACTGCTCGAGCAACAGCAGCGCTAAGCCTGCCGGCAGGCGACCTGCCGTCGCCTGCCCTCAACCCAAAGCGGTATCGAGGAACATCATCACTGCGAAGCCCCCCATCAAACCTACCGTTGCGGAAGTTTGATGACCGTTACGGTGCGTTTCCGGGATCACCTCGTGCGACACCACGAAGATCATTGCACCGGCGGCCAGCCCCAGGCTCACCGGGTAGGCAATCGCCAAGCCGCTCGACATCCCCAGCCCAACCACGGCCCCGAGCGGCTCCATCAACCCCGACGCCGCCGCCACCAGCACTGCCCTGCCGGCGGACAAGCCCGTCGTCCGCAATGCCAGCGCGACGGCAAGCCCTTCGGGGATGTCCTGAATGGCGATGGCGGTCGTCAGCGGCAGCCCAACATGCATGTCGCCGTCGGCAAAGCTCACCCCGATCGCCATACCTTCTGGAATGTTGTGAAGAATGATTGCAAAGACGAAGAGCCACACCCGGCTCATTCGCTCGTGCTCCGGCCCGAATGCACCGGCACTCTCATGCTCATGAGGTGTGAAGTAGTCGAGCCCGAGCATCAACAGAACGCCCAAACCGAGTCCGATCACGACGGTGGCCGCTGCCGCCGGACCACTGCCCAGAAGGTCCCGCGCGGCCGCAAGCCCGGGAAGAATCAGCGAAAACGAGCTGGCCGCCAGCATCATGCCAGCCGCGAACCCGAGCATGCTGTCCTGCGTTTTGGTGGAGATATTGCGCAGGGCCATGGCCAACAGCGCCCCGAGGGCCGTCGCTGCGAACCCAGCCGTACCACCCAGCAGCGCGTAACGCAGATGGCTCTGGTCACCGTTGTTTATCGCGCTGTAGGCGCTCGCCAGCAACAACGCGGCGACCGCGAGTACGGCCGCACCCAGCCCCAGCGTGATGACAGGGTTCGCCCGGGCATGAGCGAACCATGCGGAGCGCAGCGTCGCTGCGGCACTTTGACCAACTGCCATTGACACCCCCAGCCCTCGATCGACTTCGAAGGCAAGCCACCTCTTTATATTCATGCTTGGAGAGGTTCGGCAAGCCACACTTCTCGTCACGAGCGTTGGACCGTGCATTGCCTGGCTAAGTTTTCAGCAGGGCAAGTCGAGCATCGATAAGGAATAGAAGAGTGGGAGCGTGAAACAGGCGTGAGGCGCAAATCGCAGGCAACAAAAAAGCGACCCTAAGGTCGCTTTTTTTGTTGCTCGGACCAGTTCGATGAACTGCCTCGAGCGAATTTGGAGCGGGAAACGAGACTCGAACTCGCGACCCCGACCTTGGCAAGGTCGTGCTCTACCAACTGAGCTATTCCCGCAAATAATGGCGTCCCCTAGGGGACTCGAACCCCTGTTACCGCCGTGAAAGGGCGGTGTCCTAGGCCACTAGACGAAGGGGACGCTGCCCGGAAACTCCAGCTTCATTCCGGCTTGTAGCGCCTGCTTTTGGGCTAACGCTGCAAGTGGCGCGCATTCTATGGAGGCATCCTGGGGTCGTCAAGCATCATGTCGAAAAAAATTTGCCGATCGATTCCAGCCGCTCAATGAGCTATCAGCTTGCCATCCAACCCTCTACACTCGGTACGAAAATCGCCCGTGTTAGAGAGGTGTGCGCAGTGTCCTCCGCCCTGATAGCAGGATTGGTCCTCGCTGGCTTGTTCATTCTGATCACGATCGGATACATCAATCAGCTCGTGGAAAAAGGCAATCTGGAAAAAGCCCGCCAACGCGCCGAGCTGAATGACCGCATCCGGCGCTGCGCCCTTCTATCGGACGCGTTCCCTGGCCAAATGATGACGCCTGCGCTGAAACTCATGCTCAGCCGCCTCGAGCTGCATCTGGCCGAGCGACTGCTGCCGCTGGACAAGAAAAATGCCGCCCTTGCCTCGCGCATCGAAGCCCTGCGTGCCTCGGTAGCTCAGGGGCAGGATATTCCGGTCACGAATCCGCCTACGAAGATCATGACCGAAGCCCAGGCCAAAGAGCTCCGCCTGTTGCTCGATGATCTGCAGGCGCTGGTCGTCTGGGCCGCCAAACAGCGCCAACTCGAACCCATGCAAGCCAAGCAGTGGCTCGCCGAGACCCAGCGCATGCTCGTTCTGCTCCATGTCGAATATTTCACCAACGCTGGCAAGCTGGCCTTGCAGCAAGGTAACGCGCACAAGGCTCGCCTGGCCTTCGAGCGCGGCCTTCAGTATGTGCGCAAACAAGCGAATCAAGCGGATTACCAGACGCAGCGCAAGCAGCTCGAAGCGAACTATGCCCACGCCAACCAACTCGAACAGACGCAGCAGAAGCCGGACCTGAACGAGCCCAGCGAACTGACCGAAGGGCTGAAGGCGTTCGAAACCGACGACGACTGGAAAAAGAACAATATCTACTGAGACCGGCCGGTTGGCTCCGCGGCCGGGCCTTGTGAAGGAGAAACCCGATGTCGATGATCCTCTATGGCGCCCCGCTGTCACCTTTCGTTCGCAAGGTACGCCTGTGTCTGCAGGAGAAGGGGCTCGATTACCAGCTCGAAGTGGTCATGCCGTTCACGCCACCTGAATGGTATCTGCAGCTGAACCCCCTTGGACGCATCCCGGCGTTCAAGGACGGCGACCTGACACTGGCTGATTCCAGCGTGATCTGCCAGTACCTGGAGGAAGCCTACCCGGACACCGCGCATCTTTATGGAAGCGATCCTGCCCAAAGGGCGAAGGTTCGCTGGCTGGAAAAGTATGCGGATTACGAACTGGCGCCGTTGACCACCTTCACGGTGTTCCGCAACCGGATCCTGAAGCCGAGCAGCGGCCACCCATGCAATGAGGACGCCGTACAGGCTGCGCTGACTGAAAAGCTGCCGCCGCACTTCGACTATCTCGAGGCACAACTGGGCGACCGCCCCTATTTTCTCGGCGACCAACTGTCACTCGCAGACCTTGCCGTCGCCTCGCAACTGCTGAACATGGAGCATGGCGGCGAGCACCTCGATGCGACGCGCTGGCCTTCATTGGCGGCGCATCACGACCGGGTCAGAAGCCTGGCATCTACGCAGAGCTTCTGGTCGTCGGAACAACGCACGACTGCCAAACTGGTGGAAATGGGCAAGGCGCGACAAGACGCCAACTGACCGCATCGAAGGGCGCCCCGTGCGGGCGCTCTCAGTCACAGCAGGCGCTTGCCCACCCACTGGCGGGCGAACTGATACGCGCAACGCCCATTACGGTTACCCCGCGACGTCGCCCAGCGTATCGCCTCCTTCTCCACCGACTCGTCCCAGCTCCAATTCAGTCCCGCCTTTTCGGCCAACGCCGCCACCCAGTGCCGCACCACGTCAAGGTAGTGATCCTGGCTGAACGGGTAGAACGAAAGCCACAGGCCAAACCGGTCCGATAAGGCGATCTTGTCCTCGACCGCTTCGTTCGGATGCAATTCACCATCGACCATCTGCCAATGCTCATTGTCGCTCTGGCGCTCCGGCACCAGATGCCGGCGATTCGAGGTGGCATACAGCAAGACGTTTTCCGGCGCACGCTCCAGCGAGCCGTCCAATACGCTCTTCAGGACCCGGTAATCCCCCTCGCCTGCCTCGAAGGACAGGTCGTCGCAGAACACGACGAAGTGGTACGGCAAGCCGAGCAGTGCGTCGACCACGCGCGGCAGATCGGCCAGGTGGTCGCGCTCGATTTCGATCAGGCGCAGACCCGCCGCGGCATGCTCGGCCAGCAATGCACGGATGAGCGACGACTTTCCTGTGCCACGTGCACCCCAGAGCAGGACATGGTTGGCAGGAAGGCCGGAGACGAATTGCCGGGTGTTGCTCGACAGCAGCTCGCGCTGACGGTCGATACCGATCAGGTCATCCGGCCGGATATCCAGCGATACCTTCAGCGGCTGAAGGTAACCGCCCTGCGCCTCCCGGTGCCAGCGGGCAGCGAGACTACTTGCCCAGTCGATAGGTGTACGGGGTGCTGGAAGCAAGGGTTCCAGACGCGCCATCAAGGCCTCGGCGCGCTGCAGGAAGGCTTTCAAGTCGGTGTCCATGACAGTAAATAAACCTGGGAATAGGGAAAACGGCCGATCGACTGGCGATCGGCCCCAATCAGAGATACGCCTCGATCTGCGCCGCGAGGGCTTCAGGCTTGGTCCGCGTAGCAAAGCGCTCGACCGACCGCCCCTCGTCCGCGATGAGGAATTTGGTGAAGTTCCACTTGATCGCCTTGCTGCCGAGCAGACCGGGCGCGCGCTTCTTCAGCGCGATGAACAAGGGATGCGCGTCGCCGCCATTGACGTTCACCTTGGCGAACAGGGGGAAGCTGACACCGTAATTGCGTTCGCAGAAGGTTGCGATCTGAGCCTCGTCGCCCGGCTCCTGACCACCGAACTGGTCGCAGGGAAACCCGAGCACGACCAGCCCCCTGTCCCGGTATTGAGTCCACAACGCCTCGAGTCCCTTGTACTGAGGCGTGAAGCCGCACTGGCTGGCGGTATTGACGACCAGATAGAGCCTGGCGCCAAACTCTCTTAGCGTTGTGGATCGCCCATCTATGGTGGTGCACGGAATGTCGAGCAACGGATCATGCATGGCCGGTACCTGCGAGGCGGCGCGACTCACGCATCGCGCGGTTTGAGGTTGAGCGAAGCGGAGTTGATGCAGTAGCGGAGCCCGGTTGGTGCCGGCCCGTCAGGGAAAACATGGCCCAGGTGCGCATCGCAACGGGCACAGCGAATCTCGATGCGATGCATGCCGTGGCTGAAATCATCAAGGCTGGTGATTGCCGTGTCGCTGACCGGCTGGAAGTAGCTCGGCCATCCACAGCCGGAATCGAACTTGGCGTCCGAATCGAACAAGGGCTCATCGCAACAGGCGCAATGGTAGACGCCGGGTGTCTTGGTGTCGTTGTACTTGCCCGTGAAGGGACGTTCGGTCGCGCCCAGACGGCAGATCTGGAACTGCTCGTCGGAGAGCTCCTCACGCCAGGTTTCCAGCGGTTTCTCCAGCTTTTCCATCGGTACACCTCGGGTTCGTAAAAAGGCCACTCTGTACCTTTTCCGGTGATCGGGCCGCACGTATGATGCGGAGCTCTTAAGACGCCTAGTCTGGCAGCGGGGTTGCAGGCTGCCAAGGCGCCCGGGTTCACGCCGCACGCCGCCTGCCCGCCAGAACGCAGGCGCGTCATCACTTCGGGACACACAGGATCATGCAGGTCAGCAAATCGAACAAGCTCGCCAATGTCTGCTACGACATCCGCGGGCCAGTGCTCAAGCACGCCAAACGTCTGGAAGAGGAAGGCCACCGCATCCTCAAGCTGAACATCGGCAATCCGGCACCGTTCGGTTTCGAAGCGCCTGAAGAGATCCTTCAGGACGTGATCCGCAACCTGCCAACCGCGCAGGGCTACAGCGATTCCAAGGGCCTTTTCAGCGCGCGCAAGGCAATCATGCAGTACTACCAGCAGAAGCAGGTGGACGGCGTGACGATCGAGGATATCTACCTTGGCAACGGCGTCTCCGAGCTGATCGTGATGTCGATGCAGGCGCTGCTCAACAATGGCGACGAAGTCCTCATCCCGGCACCCGATTACCCGCTCTGGACGGCCGCGGTCAGCCTGGCCGGTGGCAAGCCGGTGCACTATCTCTGCGACGAACAGGCCAACTGGTGGCCCGACCTGGCCGACA
This sequence comes from Stutzerimonas marianensis, assembly GCF_022810315.1. Lineage (NCBI taxonomy): Bacteria > Pseudomonadati > Pseudomonadota > Gammaproteobacteria > Pseudomonadales > Pseudomonadaceae > Stutzerimonas > Stutzerimonas marianensis. The sequence continues at coordinate 154,476 of NZ_JALGRD010000002.1, forward strand.
TCAAAGCCAAGATCACGCCGAACACAAAGGCCCTGGTACTGATCAACCCGAACAACCCGACCGGCGCCGTGTACCCGCGCGAGGTGCTGGAGGGCATGGTCGAACTGGCGCGCCAGCACAAGCTGGTGCTGTTCTCCGACGAGATCTACGACAAGATCCTGTATGACGACGCCGTTCATGTCTGCACCGCTTCGCTGGCGCCGGACGTGCTCTGTCTGACCTTCAATGGGCTGTCCAAGTCGTACCGCGTCGCCGGCTTTCGCTCCGGCTGGGTCGTGATTTCCGGGCCCAAGCACAAGGCCCAGAGTTACATCGAAGGCATCGACATCCTGGCCAACATGCGGCTCTGCGCCAACGTGCCGTCGCAACACGCCATCCAGACCGCTCTGGGCGGCTACCAGAGCATCAACGATCTGGTCCTTCCGCCTGGGCGGTTGCTCGAGCAGCGCAACCGGACCTGGGAACTGCTCAATGACATCCCGGGCGTCAGCTGCGTCAAGCCGATGGGCGCCCTCTATGCGTTCCCACGGATCGACCCGAAGATCTGTCCGATCCACAACGACGAGAAGTTCGTCCTCGACCTGCTGCTGTCCGAAAAGCTTCTGATCGTCCAGGGCACAGCCTTCAACTGGCCGTGGCCGGACCACTTTCGTGTCGTTACCCTGCCCCGGGTCGACGACCTCGAACAAGCGATCGGCCGTATCGGCAACTTCCTCCGGACGTACAGCCAGTAGCCCATGGACCTGCAGATCGACGATTTCTACCGGGATGCCTCCGCCGGCCTGCTGGCGCTGTACCAGGCGTTCCCGCGCAAGATCACGCTATACGTCGAAGACCTCATTGGCCATGAGGAGCCCGACGAATTCGGATTACCCAGCAAACGGCATCAGAGCTGCCTCGGCGCCTTGATCTGGCTTGCCGAGGAAGGCTACCTGCGCTACGAGAACACGTTGCAGTTCCAGGCCCTGGAACAGGCCGTGCTGACCGAGAAGGCGTTCATTCGTCTGAGCGCTGCCAGCCCCGAATCCCCTTCCGCTGTCGATGCCCTGCCGCCGAGCATTCGCCGCGTCCAGGGCAGTTTCGCCAATTGCCTGCGCATGGCCTTGCGCGATGGCGACAGCGAGCGACTCGCCCAGCTCGCCCGCCAGCTGTTCTGCGATGGGCTGCGCGCCAAGCCCTGAGCCTGACGGCTCGCAAGCGACATAGCTTGAAATAGTCGCTTGGTTGAATAGCGCCGACCCGCCCCTTATATAGCCTACGTTCTTTACTGTTCCTCCTCGGAGTCTGTCGCAAACATGATGCGCATTTTCTTGTTTCTGGCCACCAACCTGGCTGTCTTGGTCGTCGCCAGCATCACCCTCAAGCTGCTTGGGGTAGACCGCTACACCGGCCAGAACTACGGCAGCCTGCTCGCGTTCTGCGCGGTCTTCGGTTTTGCCGGTTCACTGATTTCGCTGTTCATCTCCAAGTGGATGGCGAAGATGAGCACCCGCACCGAGATCATCACCCAGCCGCGCACCCGCCATGAGCAGTGGCTGCTGCAGACAGTCGAGCAACTGTCGCGCGAAGCCGGCATCCGCATGCCGGAAGTCGGCATCTTCCCGGCCTACGAGGCCAACGCCTTCGCCACCGGCTGGAACAAGAACGACGCACTGGTCGCGGTCAGCCAGGGTCTGCTCGAGCGTTTCTCGCCGGAAGAAGTGAAAGCCGTGCTGGCGCACGAGATCGGTCACGTAGCCAATGGCGACATGGTTACGCTCAGTCTGATCCAGGGGGTGGTCAACACCTTCGTCATGTTCTTCGCACGCATCTTCGGCAGCTTCGTGGACCGCGCGATCTTCAAGAACGAGGACGGGCATGGCATGGGCTACTTCATCGCGACCATCTTCGCGGAGCTGGTGCTCGGCATTCTCGCCAGCATCATCGTCATGTGGTTCTCCCGGCAGCGCGAGTTCCGGGCAGACGAAGCCGGTGCTCAACTGGCCGGTACCGCTGCGATGATCGGCGCGCTGCGGCGCCTGCAGGCCGAACAGGGCGTGCCGGTGGACATGCCGGACAGCCTGAAGGCCTTCAGCATCAACGGCGCGCTGCGTAACGGCCTGGCGGGCCTCTTGATGACTCACCCGTCGCTGGATGATCGTATCGAAGCCCTCCGCCAGCGCGGCTGAACGTGACTGTCTGCACCACCGACCCCGCCGCCTGGCGGGGTTTTTGTTTCAGCTCGCACCCGGCGGCGGACAGCCTCAGGTCGCCTGAGGCCGCCGAATCAAGTGATAGCAGCGCTCATCCAGGCGCGTCAGACCACGCTGAAGAAATTTCCAGTTGCCGTCGAGGACATCGGCCTGCGCCAGCAAGCGGATCTCCCAATCTGACGCCAACGATTGCCGAACCTCGCCGTCGCTCACCGCGAAGGGCGGACCGTCCATTTCCGACTGCTCATAATCCAAGGTCACCAGCAGGCCTGCGCCGCCGCTCGCGAACAACCCCGCGAGATGCCTCACATAGCGTTGTCGCATGTCCGGCGGCAGTGCGATCAAGGCTGCGCGGTCATAGAACGCCGCGCATCCCGTAACGTCCGCCGTCGTCAGCGAGAAGAAATCGCCGCAGAGGATCTCCACACCGCCGGCTCGAAAACGCCGGTAGGCGCCCCGTTGATCGATCTCCGGCTGCGAGCCCTGTTCAGCGTAGTAGTCAGCAGCCGCCTTTTCGCTGAGCTCGATGCCCAACACTTCGAACCCCTGCGCGGCTAACCAGGCCATATCGAGGCTCTTGCCGCACAGCGGCACGAGCACGCGCGCGCCCAGCCCCAGCTCCAACCCTGGCCAGTGGCTCTGCAGGTAGGGGTTGACCTTGTTCAGATGAAAGCCGATTTCGTTGCGCGACCAGCGACGGTGCCAGAATCCTGCGTCCACGTTGTGCTCCTCGTTCCGCGATGGACGAAGCCTAGCAGAGCGGCCACCCGATCAGGCGGAGGACACGAGCGCCTCGGGGTCCATGCCGGCGTCACGCATCTGGGCGAGCTTGTAGCGCAGCGTGCGGGCACTGATGCCCAGCCGATCGGCGGTTTCCTTGCGCCTGCCGCGCTCGGCACGCAGGGTATCCAGAATGAGCTCGAACTCCCGACGCCGCAGATCGTCGCCAAGCACACCACCGCTCTCGGCGGGTTTGGACTCGACGGGAACGGGCTCGACGGCCCGCAGCATCGCTGGCGATGCCGGCACGGCCAGGCCGTGCAGCCGCAGATCCTGCGGATGAATGACACCACCCTGCTGGAGAATCAAGGCACGCTGGATGGCATTGTCCAACTCACGTACGTTGCCCGGCCAGGCGTAGGTTTGCAGGCATCGACGCGCCTCATCGCTAAACCGGGGCGCGGCCTGGCGCATCTTGGCGGCTTGTGTCGCCAGCAACCGCTCGGCCAGCGGCAGAATGTCAGCCGGTCGATCTCGCAGAGCCGTCCAGGCCAACGGAAAAACCGAGAGCCGGTAGAACAGGTCTTCACGGAATCGCCCGTCACGCACCTCGCTCGCGAGATCGCGGTTGGTGGTGGCGATGATGCGGATGTCCAGTGCGATCGGCTTGCGACCGCCGACGCGCTCGACCTCGCGTTCCTGAAGGACGCGCAGCAGCTTGGCCTGGAGGCCAAGGGGCATTTCCGAGATTTCGTCGAGCAGCAGGCTGCCACCGTCGGCCAGCTCGAACTTGCCTGGCTGGCTGGCAATCGCCCCGGTAAACGCGCCCTTTTCGTGACCGAACAGCGTCGCCTCGAGCATGTTGTCCGGTATTGCCGCGCAATTGATCGCAACGAAGGGCTTCGCCGCACGCGGCGAGCACTGATGAATGTAGCGTGCCAGGACCTCCTTGCCGGTACCGGACTCGCCAGAAATCAGCACGGTGGAGTCGCTCTGCGCGACCCGTGCAGCCAGGGCAAGCAGCTGCTGACTGGCCGGCTCGACCGCGACGGGGCCCTGTCCTGGCTCGTCCAGCTGGCCACAGGCGTGACGTGCCACGAGCTGCAGCAGCACCTGGGGTTCGAATGGCTTGACCAGATAGTCGACAGCACCTTGGCGCATCGCCTCGACGGCGCGTTCGACCGCGGCGAAAGCCGTCATCAGCAGCACCGGTACCTGTGGGTAGCGCTGACGAACCATCCCCAGCAGTGCATGCCCGTCCATGCCTGGCATGTTTACATCGCTGATCAGCAGGCCGTAGCTGTCGTCTTGCAGCGCCAGCAGTGCAGACTCTGCACTTTCCACGGCACGGTGACTGTAGCCGCCCAGCTCCAGCGTGTCGCTCAATGCCTGGCGGAGCGCGGGATCGTCTTCCACGAGCAGGATGTTCGTGATCATCGGTTCGTCCTCTGGATCGCAACGGCGGCAGAATCGAGCAACGGCAGACTCAGCATGGCGCAGGTCCCCAGCCCTGGCCGCGAGCGAAGCCGGAAAGCGCCTGAGTGAGCACGCGCCACCGACTGCACCAGCGCAAGCCCCAGGCCGGTACCATGGGTCTTGGTCGTGAAAAATGGCTCCCCAGCCCGCTGCAACGTCGCGGTGTCGAGCCCGACCCCGTTGTCACTGATGTTGATCAGCAGACGGTCATCACGGCGAAAGAGATGAACTTTCAGTCGCAGTGGCTGGGCGCCGGCCTGGCAGGCGTTTTCGATCAGGTTGAGCAGCGCACCGACAAGCGTGTCGCGATTGCACAGCAAGGTCCCGCTGCGCGCGTCGCACTGCCAGCGCAAGGCGACGCCGTCGATACGCGTCTCCGCCGCCGCCCGCAGAGCGCCCAGCAGGTCGGCGGGAGTCAGGCGATCGACCAGCGGCAGGTCACCGCGGGCAAAGACCAGCATGTCACGCACCTGGTGTTCGAGTTCGTTCAGGCGATCCTTCAACCGACCGGCAAAACGCTGCTGCTGCTCGTCCGACAAGCCGCCTTGCTCCAGATGGCTTGCGTAGAGTAATGCCGTCGACAACGGCGTGCGGATCTGATGCGCAAGGGAGGCCATCATGCGGCCAAGGGCGGACAACCGCTCATGGCGCGCCAACTGCTCTTGCAGGCGGCGCGTCTCGGTAAGGTCAGTCAGCAGCACCAACTGGCCAGGCTCTGCATTGAGCGAGCGTGTGGCGATCGATACGCGGCGCCCGTCACGCAACGAGATCTCATGGCCGTCATCACGCCTCGGAGCAAAGCTTCGCGCAATGACCTCTCGCCAAAGCGATCCCTGCAGCGGCTCGCCGAGCAGGTCGATTGCCACGGGGTTCGCCTCGCAGACCACACCCTGGCCGTCAATGACGATAACCCCGCCCGGAAGCAGGTCGAGCAGGCTCTGCAAGCGGTTGGCCAGTCGCTCTTTCTCGCCGAAATCACGCAGGCGCTGGGCACTGGCCTCGGCAAGCTGGTCGTTGAGGCTGTTCACACGCTCTTGCAGCAGGCTTTGTGATTGGCCCAATCGATCCGCCATGCGAGCAAAGTCATCGATCGACCGTTCGAGCTCGGCCGCGCTGGCGGTGTCTGGACGGGCGAGCGCCCGGTGGGAAGAGAGAGCTGAAGTCACGGAAGCACTCATTGCCGTCAAAAGATGGTCACTGAGTGCTTGGGAGCAAGGATCGTGCCTGCCGTCGGACAGGCTCGATCAGGCTGCGCAGCGAGGGGTCAGTCGTCCAGGTCGTCGTCGCGCCGGTTCATGCCGTACTTGCGCATCTTCTCGACCAGCGTAGTGCGGCGTATACGCAGGCGTTCGGCCGCCCTGGCAACCACACCACCCGCGTCGTCCAGCGCCTGCTGGATGAGGCCCTGCTCAAGATTGCCCAGGTAGTCCTTGAGATCCAGCCCTTCAGCCGGGAGCATCGCATGAGCCTCGGCCGAGACCATGGGCGCGCTGATGGCTGCACGCTCTTCCATCTCGTCGTGCATGCTGGCGGCATACTGCTCGTCATCGTCGTCGACATGGCGAAATTTCTTCGGCAGTTCCATGACGCCAATCACGCCATAGGGATGCATGATGGCCATGCGTTCGACCAGGTTCGCCAGCTCTCGAACATTGCCTGGCCAGTCATGACGACACAGCGACATGATGGCGGCGGAGTTGAAGCGGATCGAGCCACGCTTCTCATGTTCCATCCGCGAGATCAGCTCGTTCATCAGCAACGGAATGTCTTCGATGCGCTCGCGCAACGGTGCCATTTCGATCGGGAAGACGTTGAGGCGGTAATAAAGGTCTTCTCTGAAGCCGCCCTCGACGATCATCTTTTCGAGGTCCTTGTGGGTCGCGGCGATGATCCGTACGTCAGCGTTTTGTGTACGGTTGCTGCCAACCCGCTCGAAGGTTCGCTCCTGCAGCACGCGAAGCAGCTTGACCTGCATCGGCAGCGGCATGTCGCCGATTTCGTCGAGGAACAGGGTTCCTCCCTCTGCCAGTTCGAAACGACCGGCACGCGCGGTGATGGCGCCGGTGAAGGCGCCCTTCTCGTGACCGAAAAGCTCGCTTTCGAGTAGCTCAGCCGGAATGGCGCCGCAGTTGACCGGAACGAACGGCCCGTTACGCCGTTTGGAGTGGTAATGCAGGTTCCGTGCAACCACCTCCTTGCCCGTTCCTGATTCGCCAAGGATAAGCACGCTCGCCTCGGTATCGGCCACCTGCTGCATCATTTGCCGAACATGCTGCACGGCGCGGCTAGTACCGACCAGGCTACGGAACAGGTTAGGCTCGCGCTGGCGCCCCCGCGATTTGGCCTGGTCGTACATTTCCCGATAGACCTGCGCGCGATGCAGCGAGTCGAGCAGCTTGTTGTAGCTCGGCGGCATCTCCAGGCTGGCCAGCACCCGTCGGCGAATGTCATCCGGCCAGTCACTGCGCGCCGGCTCGCCGATCAACAAGACGGGAAGGTTCTCGTCCCATTTCCCCAGCTGCTTGAGCAGGTCGACTGCACTGCCTCGGGCAACGTCCCCGAGCATGACGCCCAATACGCTGCGACTGGACTCGAGCGAATCCACCACTTGCTGCCACTCGTTGCTGGAACAGGCCAGATGATCTTCGCTCAGGAAATTGAGGATGACGGCCAAGTCACGCCGGCGCTCACTGTCATCGTCTATCAACAAAATCTTGGTTTCACGCCACATCTTGTTTATAGGCTCTTGAGGCTGAATGAAACGCCGTGAACGCGTCCAACATTAGAAGGCGAACTTCACCGGCAGATAGCCATTAGTAAAATTCAAAAAGGAGAGCTGAGTCAAATTTATGACGTGATTTTTTTTAGCGACACCGCTCGCGAGCGAGACACTTGATACCGCATGGTTTTCCCCATGCCCTTAGTTGCATCGTCGATAGACGCTAGATGAGCTTTTCGTCCCAGTAACCGAATTGAGCAGGAAATAAGACCAACAGGAGGAATAAGCAGGGGTAGTCGGCCAATTGTGCGGCTGAATTGCAACGGGGCTAGAGTTGAATAGACCGATGAATATCAAGGTGCCGTAATTACCGCCCCACTGACGAACGGTTAAATCAGCGCGGCGAAGATGCCTCGCGTGGCTTATTCGAACAACTTGTAAACTTTCGCGCCATTTTGCGACTGGTTGAGCTGTATCAATTCACTCGCGATTCGTTTCTGTTCAGCCTGGCAGGTACTGACCAGCTCTCGGTAGAGTTCGACCAATTCCTGCATGCGCTCGCGGATAGCCGGATCGTCCAGACGGGGCTCTTTCATCGCCGCCTCGACAACCTGGCGGCATTGCAGATCGAGGACACTGATAGCGGCCCAGTCCTGCTGAACCAGCGCATCGCGCAATGCGCTGCCCGTTTCTTCAAGACGCTTGACTGCTGCACTCATGTGTCACTGCTCCAAAGATTCTGCCTACGGCAAGCCCCGGGCGATATGCCCTGCCAGACAGGCTATCGGCCACCGGCAGCCACGCTTTAGGGAAATTTATGCGGCCTCGCACCACTAGTGCAGGCCACGCAGGCCCGGTGGCACGCTCGGCTGAGCCACGGCCTCCCAGGGCCCATCGGGACGGCCGGAAGAATACCAGTCGCCATCCCAGCGGTAATACAGCCGCTCACGGTAATACAGCCGCTTGCCTTCGATGACATAGACGCCGAGCCGGTTGTCCCAGTGCGCCGCCGCATGAGGCGGTGGCGCGTAGCGAGGATGACTCTTCTGAGTGGCAGGCGGACGAGGTGCTGGCGGCGTACGAACCGGTGGCGGGCTGCTGATCGGTTCACGGGCGTCAGGGGTCGGTGCGGGAGGTGCCGGAGGGCGCTCAGCAGGTTCGTAGGGATTGCCTGCGCACGCCGCCAGCAGCGACGCGAGCAGGACGACACCTGCCGCCCTCACGAATGACCATTTCAGGGAAGGGAACGATTCACTTGCCATCATCTGTCGCCTCGCAGCCCCAACGGTAGTCAGGGCGTATCCGGTTGATCGATCGTAAGCTGCACCGCCTCATTCTGGCGGGACGGGCTGAGCGGCTGGCTGTCGCCCTTCCACTCACCGCGAGTTGCGTTACCGTCCCTGGAAATCCGGGCAAACAGCCTGACCTGGTCGAAGTTGGACAAGCGAAGCTGGGGTGTCATTGCATCGGCGTCGCCAAGCGTGACGGTCGCTGGCAGATCGGCCACGGTCAGTCGCTTCACGGCGAGCGGCATGGGCGGGCCGGAGACCGCACGGGCGAACACGAACACGGCGTCGCCCGGCTGGACCTGTTGGCTCAGCGAATCATCCAGGCGCACCGACACGGTGACGCCGGTATCGGCAGCCGGCAGTTCCGCGGTTGCCGGTTGCGCCTGCTCTTCGCCGGCTCGACCAGCGTCCCCCATCTCTTGACGGGCACGCTCGATCCCTCCCTGAATGGCCTCGCGGGATGGATCTTCCGCCGGCAAGGTGGCGACCAGGCGTTCCCAGTATCGAATCGCATCGGCGAAGCGCTCCTGCTCGAAAGCTGCAATGCCCAGCAGGCCGAGGCTGGTCACCTCCTGAGGGTCGGCCTGCAAGGCTTCGGTTGTCAGGCGCTCGATCTGCTCGGACCACTGGCGGTCATTGGCGAAGTACAGTGCCTGGGCCCACTGACCGAGAATGTCAGGCTGGCGGCCTGCAAGCTCAGCCACGCGCGCGTAGGCCGGGACCGCGTCATCCGGGCGCTCCTGGCTCATATAGGTCCTGGCGAGGAAGTACCATGCTTCAGCCGAATCCGGTTGCGCCTCGACCGCTCGCTCCAGGCGTGCGGTCATCTCGGCCATGGTCTTCGGCTGCTCGGAGAACTCCCGGGCCAGCTGAAGCTTGTCGCTGGCCCCCCATTGCATGTAGAAGCCATAGCCGACCAACGGAACAAGAATCGCAGCCGCCAGCGGTATGGCCCGGCCCAGGCGGCCAGCACGACGGGTTTCACCTGCGGCGGTATCGTCGAGCAGCTCGCGTGCCGCGTCATCACGTGCCGCCGCAAACTGGTCGTCGTCGAGCGTGCCGGCCGCATGCTGGGACGCCAGCTCGGCAAGGCGCTCCTCATAAAGCGCCACGTTGAGGGCGGTGCGGTCTTCTTCGGTCTGTGCCTTGCGACCTCGAAGCAACGGCAGCAGCAAGAATGCCAGGGCAGCCAGCAGCAATACGCCAGCGGCGATCCAGAAATCGATCATGAGTCTTTTTTATCCAGCAACTGGGCGAGGCGCGCGCGTTCAGCCTCGGAAAGGGTGTGCGATGCAGCGGCAGCGCCGGATCGCCGTCGGCGAACGAGGATCATCGCCAGTACGAAGAATCCAATCACCAGCAACGCAACGGGGCCGTACCAGAGCAGCAGCGTCTTGGCATTGACCGGCGGGTTGTACCGCACGAAGTCACCGTAGCGATCGACGAGATAGTCCACGATCTGATCGTCGCTCTGACCTTCCTGGAGCATACGGTAGATCTCGCGGCGCAGGTCCATGGCAATCGGCGCGTTGGAATCGGCGATGTTCTGGTTCTGGCACTTCGGGCAGCGCAGCTCCTCGACCAAGGTGCGATAGCGCTCACGTTCGGCGTCGTTGCGAAATTCGTAGGCGTCGATGGCGGCCTGGACGTTGCCGATCAGCGCAACGGTCAGCAGAACGGCGTGGATGAACGCTTTCATTCGTCGACCAGCTCCTGATAAAGCGCGGCCAGCTTTTCACGCCATACGCGCTCATCGATGACCCCGACGTACTTGTGGCGGATGACGCCCTGCTTGTCGACGAGGAAGGTTTCGGGCGCTCCGTAGACGCCGAGGTCCAGCCCGAGGCTGCCCTCCTCGTCGCGGATATTCAGCTGATAGGGGTCGTGGAAGTCACGCAGCCACTTCTGCGCGGCGGCGTTGTCGTCCTTGTAGTTCACGCCGTGAATCACCACGCCCTGCTGCGCCAGCTTGTTGAGCACCGGATGCTCGACCTTGCAGGCGACGCACCAGGTGGCCCAGACGTTGACCAGCGCCGGCTTGCCCTTGATGTCATCGGCGCTGACCAGCCGTTGCGGATCCTCGACGGAGGGCAGCGAAAACGCCGGTAGCGGCTTGCCAATCAGTGCCGACGGCAACTCGGTCGGATCGAGGAAAAGGCCGCGATAAAGAAACACCGCCACCACCAGGAAGATCGCCAGCGGCAGCACCATCAACAATCGTTTCATCTCAAGCTCCTTGCTGGGCGAGGCCGAGTGCTTCGCGCACGCGCAGCTTGACCTTGACGCGGTAACGACGATCGCAAGCGGATAGCACGCCGCCAAGGCACGTCACCAGGCCGCCAAGCCAGATCCAGCGAACGAATGCCTTGATGTGCACGCGCACCGCCCAGGCACCGTCTTCCAGCGGCTCGCCCAGGGCGACGTAAAGATCACGGGTAAAGCCAGGATCGATCCCTGCCTCGGTCATTGGCATCTGCTGAACGGTATACAAGCGCTTTTCCGGATGCAGCGTGGCGACCTGCTCGCCGCCATCGAATACGCGAATGGTGGCGCGGTCGGAGGTGAAGTTGGGCCCCTCGAAGTGGCTGGCTCCCTCGAAGGTAAAGGTGTAGCCACCAAGCTCCAACGAATCACCGGGCGCCATCCGCAGATCGCGTTCATCGCTCTGCAGGCTGGTCAGCACAACGCCCATGGCGCAGATGACCAAACCAAGGTGCCCGAGCTGCATGCCCCAGTAACTGCGGGTCAGGCTACGGATACCTTTGAGCAATCCCTTGTGGCGCGTCTTGTCGAGAATGTCGCGGATCCCACTGATCACCACCCAAGCCCCGAGCAGGCAGACCGCAAGCACGGCCCAGTGGAAATCGCCGAACAGCAGCGCCCCCAGACCGCCCAGGACCACGCTGGTGATCAGTACGGGCGTCAGCATGCCGACCAGCCAACGAAACGGGGTGTCTTTCCAGCGAACCAGTACACCGACGCCGAGGGCGAGCATCAAGGCCCCCATCAGCGGCAGGAACATCGCGTTGAAATACGGCGGGCCGACCGACAGCTTCGCATCGGACAACGCATCGAGCAGCAGCGGATAGAGCGTACCCAGCAGGATCATGGCGGTTGCAACGACCAGCAGCAGGTTGTTGACCAGCAGGAGCGTCTCACGAGACCACAAGCCGAACCCGACCTGGCTCTTGACCACCGGGGCGCGCAGGGCGAAGAGCGTCAGCGATCCCCCCACCACCATCAGCAGGAAGATGAGAATGAACACGCCGCGCGCCGGGTCCGTTGCAAACGCGTGCACCGAAGTCAGCACACCGGAACGGACCAGGAAGGTCCCGAGCAGGCTGAGCGAGAAGGCGGCAATGGCCAGCAGCACCGTCCAGCTCTTGAACACGCCACGCTTCTCGGTGACCGCCAGCGAATGAATCAAGGCGGTCCCAACGAGCCAGGGCATGAAAGAGGCGTTCTCCACCGGATCCCAGAACCACCAGCCCCCCCAACCGAGTTCGTAGTACGCCCACCAGGAACCGAGTGCGATGCCGACACCCAGGAACGCCCAGGCAACCAGGGTCCAGGGCCGTGACCAACGCGCCCAGGCCGCATCGAGCCGACCGCCGAGCAGTGCGGCAATGGCGAAGGCGAACGCGACCGAGAAGCCAACGTAGCCCATGTAGAGCATGGGTGGATGGACGACCAGACCGAAATCCTGCAGCAGCGGGTTGAGATCGCGACCGTCCGCTGGCGCCTGCGGCAACAGGCGCTCGAAGGGGTTGGAGGTAATGATGAGAAAGAGCAGAAAGCCGATGCTGATCAAGCCCATCACGCCCAGCACGCGGGCGAGCATGTCTTGCGGCAACTGGCGCGAGAAGATCGACACGGCGAACGTCCAGCCGGCCAGGATCAGCGCCCACAACAGCAACGACCCCTCGTGTGCGCCCCAGACGGCGCTGAACTTGTAGTACCAGGGCAGCGCGCTATTGGAGTTCTGCGCGACGTAAGCCACCGAGAAATCATCCACCATGAACGCGTAAGTCAGGCAAATGAAGGAGAACGCGAGAAAGGCGAATTGCCCCCAGGCCGCCGGCTGCGCGAGCCCCATCCACTGGCGGTCGCCGCGCCACGCGCCGATCATGGGTAAGGTGCCCTGCACCACCGCCAGGCACAGCGCGAGGATCATTGCCAGATGGCCGAGTTCAGGGATCATTTCGCGTACTCCTGCTTGCCGCCTTCGTAGTGCTTCATCATCCCGCTCTTCTCGAGCGCCTGACTGACTTCCGGTGGCATGTAGTTTTCGTCGTGCTTGGCGAGCACCTCGTCGGCAACCAGCACGCCCTCACCGTTCACCCGGCCAAGGGCGACGATGCCCTGCCCTTCGCGAAACAGGTCGGGGAGGATCCCCTGATAGCGGACGGTTACCGTCGCATTGTTGTCCGTAACGCGAAAGGCCACGGTCAGCGAGTCGTTGGTGCGCTTCACCGAACCGGCCTCGACCAGCCCCCCCGCCCGGATACGCGTGCCCTCCGGTGCTTCACCCGCGGCAATCTGCGTCGGTGTGTAAAAGAGATTGATGTTTTCCTGCAGGGCAGTGAGTGCCAGCGCGACGGCGATGCCGACGCCAGCCAGGATGCCCAGCACGATGAACAGACGCTTCTTGCGCACAGGATTCACTTCATATCCTCCCGGCGCATACGACGCGCCTCGTCTTGCAGATAACGCCGGCGCGCCAGTAACGGCATCGCGACGTTGAAAATCAGAACGGCCAGACTGATGCCATAGGACGACCAGACGTAGAGTCCGTGGTTACCCATGGCGATGAATTCGGAAAACGACGAGAAATTCATGATGCCTTGCTCACCAATGCCCTCACCTCGGCCTTGACCCAGCTGCTGCGCGCTTCGCGGCGCAGCACTTCCAGGCGCATCCGCATCAGCAGAACCAGGGTGAAGAAGCAGTAGAACCCGAGCACCATGACCAGCAGCGGCAACCACATCTCGGCAGGCATCGCGGGTTTTTCGGTCACGGTGAAGGTCGCGGGTTGATGCAGCGTGTTCCACCACTCCACCGAGTACTTGATGATTGGGATGTTCACCACCCCGACGATGGCCAGCACTGCGCACGCCTTGGCGGCGCTGTCACGATTGCCGATCGCCTGCCCCAACGCAATGATGCCGAAGTACAGGAACAGAAGGATGAGCATCGAGGTAAGCCGGGCGTCCCATACCCACCAAGCACCCCAGGTAGGCTTGCCCCATACCGCCCCGGTAAGCAGCGCCAAGAAGGTCATCCAGGCGCCGATCGGTGCCGCCTGCTGCAGGGCGACGTCAGCGAGCTTCATCTTCCAGACAAGGCCCACCACCCCGGCCACGGCCAGCATCACGTAGATCGACTGCGCCAGGAAGGCGGCGGGCACGTGGATATAGATGATGCGAAAACTGTTGCCCTGCTGGTAATCCTGCGGCGCGAAAGCCAGACCCCAGACCACGCCGACGCCGATCAACAGGAGCGACGCCCAACCGAGCCAGGGCATCCAGCGGCTGCTGATCTCGTAAAACCATTTGGGCGAACCCAGTTTGTGGAACCATGTCCAGTTCATAGAACCTGCCTCGAACCCACCAAGCGTGCCAATTGTGCCCCGGAACCCTGTGGCGTCCGGTTGTTGCGGATCAGTAAAACCGATGTTACCGCCGCGGTGCCTGTCAACCTTCGTGCTGACATCACCGGCACCCATGATCGGTTACCCATCCATCATTCGCCGACGCTGATCTTCAGGCCGGCCGCTATCGCGAAAGGTGTCAACGTAACCGCCAGCGCCGTCAGGCTGGACATCCAAAGCAGATGACCGGTAGCAGGCAGCCCCTGCAACGCGGCCTGCAGTGCTCCGCTGCCGAGGATGAGGACCGGGATATAGAGCGGAAGGATCAGCAGAGCGAGCAACAGGCCACCGCGCTTCAATCCCACCGTCAGCGCCGCGCCCACCGCACCCAGCAAACTCAGCACCGGCGTGCCCAGCAGCAGCGACACCAGCAGAACCGGCAACGCCGCGAGGGGCATGCCCAGCATCAACGCGAGCAAGGGCGCCAGCAAAACCAGCGCCAGCCCGGAAAAGGCCCAGTGTGCCAGCACTTTGGCGAGAACCAACAGCGCCAAGGGGTGCGGCGAAACGACCCACTGTTCCAGGGAACCGTCTTCGAAATCACTGCGAAACAGCCCGTCTAACGAGAGCAGCACGGCCAACAGCGCAGCGACCCAGATCAGCCCTGGCGAAATGGTTTGAAGCAATTGGGTTTCCGGACCGACGGCCAACGGAAAGAGAGCGATCACGATCGCGAAGAAGACCAGCGGGTTCGCCAGCTCAGCCGGCCGGCGAAAAAGCAGACGGGTCTCGCGAGCCAGCAGCAGCGTGAATACATTGCTCATGCGGCACGCTGCCCCAGGTCCAGCTCGCGATACCCGGCCGGCCTGTCGCCCAGGGTGTGGTGAGTGGTCATCACCACCATGCCGCCCCGCTCGCAGTGCTCGGCCAGGTGCCGCTCGAGCTGCGCCACACCCTGTTTGTCGAGCGCCGTGAAGGGCTCGTCGAGAATCCACATCGGGGGTGGCGAAAGATGCAGACGGGCCAAACCGACCCGCCGCTGCTGGCCGGCCGAAAGCGTATGACAGGGAACGTCCTCGAATCCGCGCAACCCGACCTCGGCCAAGGCTTGCCAGATGGCCTCGCGCGTCGCAGGCTGGTGCAGGGCGCAAAGCCAGGTGAGATTCTCTTCGGCCGTGAGCAAGCCCTTGATGCCCGCCGAATGGCCGATCCAGAGGAGGTTGCGGGCCAGCTCGCCTCGTTGGCTCTCCAGGCTGCGCCCGTTCAGCCGGACTTCTCCGGCGGTCGGCTGCATCAGCCCGCTGAGCAATCGCAGCAGGCTGGTCTTGCCGCTGCCGTTGGGGCCGGCGACCTGCAGCATTTCACCACCGGTGATGCGCAGGTCTAGGTGCTCGAAAAGCAGCCGCCAATCCCGCTCGCATGAAAGCGCTACAGCTTCGAGAAAGGGACTGGACACGCTTGGCACCTCAAGATGGAAGGGGCATGGCCGCTACACTCATGGGCAGCCCCGGGGCGGCCGGAATTATACATGCCGAACCTCGGCACCAAAGGCCATGACGCTGAAAGGTTGTAAGAGCATTTGAGTAAAGATGACCGAGATCAAGCCTAGCCAGCCTATTGCCAGCCCGGCCGCGGCTCGCGCGATACCGACGGCCTCGGATATGGCCCTGAAGCTGTTGCAACCGCTTCAGGGATTGCTCGCGGCCGGCGAAAGTGCCGAGGCCGAAGTCATCGCCGTCAAGGAGGCCTTGCAGAATTTTCAGGTGACCCTGCGGCTGACGCTCGGCAATGGTCGCCAGGCCACGCTCGAGACGACCAGCCCGCGAGCCACCATGCCAGGCGCGGTGATGGTCGTTACCGCCCTGTCCGAAACGCGTCTGATGGCCGCGCTACTGCCGGCGAGCCGGCAACCGCAAAGCAGCATCGACCTCTCGCAGCTTCCGGTCGGCACCTTGGTCCAGGGCAAGGTCACGGCCAGCCAGCAGAGCCTGCAGGGCGGCCAACCGGTATTTCGCGTCGTGATCAGCCTGCTGAACTCGCCCATGGCCGGACAAACGCTGAGCCTTGAGTCGTCCCGACCCATAGCCTTGGGCAGCCTGTTGACGGCTCGGGTACAGGGTGACCAGTCGCTGGCCTTCGTTCCCTTGAGCGGGCGCCTTGACCAATGGGCAATCGGCCAGCAATTGACGGCTCAGAGTAGCCGCCAGGGTTCGCTGGACGCCTTGTTCAAGGCACTTGCCTCCCCTGCCGAGCTGCCTGCATCGGTACGCGGCGCCGCCGAGCGGCTGCTTGGCCTGGTTCCCCAGATGCAACAGCTCGGCGATCCCAAGGTGCTGGCCCAGGCACTGGCCAGAAGCGGCGTGTTCATGGAGTCTTCGGTGGCCGGCGGCGAAGCAGATCCGCTGCCAACGGACATGAAGGCTGCGTTGCTGCGCCTGATTTCACAATTGCCCGGCTTGCCCGGTGGCGCCCTGGGTGCCGCACAGGCCAGCGCTACGCTGGGACAGGCGTTGCCGGCTTTCGCCCGCAACGCGCTCGGCGCACTGGCACAGCCGAGCGCCCGGCAGTTGGCTCAGAGCTTCCCTCTCCCCAGTCGCTTGCCACCCGGCATCGACGACGAGAATGACCTGGAGGCATTGCTGAAACTTGCCGCCGCCGCGGTTTCACGCCTGCAGACCCATCAGCTGTCGAGCCTGGCGCAGACGCAGACCACCCCCGACGGCACCCAGGTCACCACCTGGCAGGTGGAGATTCCGATGCGCGACCAGTCGAGCATCGTGCCGCTGCAGGTCAAGATGCAGCGCGAGGACGAACCGGCACAGGCCCAAAAGGAAAAGCCCGACACCCTGTGGAAAGTCGAACTGGCCTTCGACGTGCCGCCGCTTGGCCCGCTTCAGATCCAGGCGCAGCTTCTGCGCGGCAGCCTCTCGAGCCAGATATGGGCCGAGCGCAGCAACACTGCCGAACTGATTCGCGCTGAACTGGACCACCTGCGTCAACGGCTCGTGGCGGCCGGCCTGAATGTCGGTGAGCTCGCCTGCGCCAAGGGGACGCCGCCGCAAGGGCCTCGCACCTCGCTCGATCAACGCTTCGTGGACGAAACCGCATGACCGCAGACTCACCCCGCCAGGCCATTGCCTTGACCTACGACGGCGTTGATGCCCCGGCTCTCTCGGCCAAGGGCGACGACGAACTGGCCGAAGCCATACTCGCCATCGCTCGCGAGCACGAAGTGCCGATCTACGAAAATGCCGAGCTGGTCAAACTGCTGGCGCGGCTGGAGCTGGGCGACGCGATCCCTGAGGCGTTGTACCGGACCATTGCCGAGATCATTGCCTTTGCCTGGTACCTGAAGGGCAAATGCCCGCCCGGCTTCACGACGACCCCGTCCGCCACGGACCTGCCCCGGCTCAATGCGCCTGGGCGTTGAGCGTGGTGATCTGCCCGAAATTGTCTTTCTCCTGCGGAAAATCATGCAGCATCCAGGCGAAATACCCTTGCCTGAAATAGAAGACATGTTCGTAGCCCCACTCGACCGCCATACGCACCGCTTCGGCGCTGGCCGGGCAGACCTCACTGTCGCAATAGACCACCAGCGGCATGTTGCGCGGCCAGGAAGGGCTCGCCAAGCCCAGAAAGTCATGCGCAAGGTTCAGGTGAACCGCGCCCTCGACGTGGCCCCAGGCCCACTGCTGCCCGTCCCGAACGTCGATGAACACCGCGCCCAGTTCGTGCAGCCGCTTGGCCTGGTAAACATTCACGGTCATGGCGCCGTCGATCTCGGCAGGCGCTTCGTTGGCCTGAAGCACGGTCGAACTTCCCACCAGCAGGCAAAGCAAAAGAATGCGCAGCATCACATCCTCCTCGGCAACGCCGGGCAGCCGGCCGGCGCCAAGAAAGCGCGGCCCTGTTCAGGTTGGAGGAAGGATGAAGCTCATCGTTCCGCGCTCGCTGCGCGGCGCGATCATCGGAATCACTAGCCGGGGTTGCGGCGCATCTGGTGCAGCTTGCTGACCAGCTCAGCCTCGGATTGCGAAAGCCCGCAGGACTGGGTGAGATCTTCCACGCTCGCGCCCATGCCTACCAGTTTGGCGGCCTGGGAATAGGTGAAGGTATCGATGTCTCGCTGCTCGAGCTGCGTGATGCGCTCGGGCAGTGGCGCCAGGCTCCGCGACAGCTCACGCAGTTCCTGGCCCATGCGCACGCCACTCTCGAGGTAGGTATCGAGACGTGCGCCCAACTCCTTGAGACGCCGGTCGCGTGCCTCGTCCCGGCGTGCCTGCTCCAGCTGGTACTGCCGCTGACGACGCAACAGCCAGAGACAGAAGCCCAGCAATCCCAGGCAACACAGGGCCAGCGCGACCAGCGAAGCGATCAGCATGGATCAGATGCTCTCAAGTTCCGCCCATTCTTCTTCGGTCATCATCTTGTCGAGTTCGACCAGAATCAGCAGCTCGTTGTTCTTGTTGCACACGCCCTGGATGAACTTCGCCGACTCGTCGTTACCGACGTTGGGTGCTGTCTCGATCTCGGACTGACGCAGGTAGACCACCTCGGCCACGCTGTCGACCATGATGCCGATCACCTGGCGATCCGCCTCGATGATCACGATCCGGGTGTTATCGGAGACCGGCGCCGTGTCGAGGCCGAAACGCTGGCGGGTATCGATCACCGTCACCACGTTGCCGCGCAGGTTAATGATGCCCAGCACGTAGCTGGGCGCACCCGGCACCGGCGCGATCTCGGTGTAACGCAGCACTTCCTGGACCTGCATCACATTGATGCCGTAGGTCTCGTTGTCCAGACGAAAGGTTACCCATTGCAGGACTGGATCATCGGAACCCTGCGCGGAAGTCATTTTCATAGCCCACCCTCTTCAAATACCGCTGCGGCGGTTGATTCTATCGGTAACGGGGATCGCTCGCGCGAGCCCACTGGTTGTTCGTTCAGGACGGTATGCCCTTGAGGTGACGCGTCGCCCCGCTGGCGATGAGTTCGGCCAGCGCGGCCACGTCGACCAGCGCGCACATATGGTCGATTACCGTTCCGGCAAGCCATGGACGCTGCGTACGTTGCGAGCGCCATTTGACTTCCTTCGGATCGAGGCGGATCGACCGGCTCACGTGGTGCACCGCCAGCCCCCACTCATAGCCCTGCACGGAAATGACGTACTGCAGGCCTTCGCGGCAATCGTCACGGTATCGGTCGGCCATCACCCAGCGTGCGGTGTCCAGCACCTTGAGATTCCCGGCCTGGCTGGGCAGGATGCCGAGAAACCAGCTTGGCTGGCCGAACAGAGGAGTCAGGTCCTGGCCGGCCAATGGATAGATCGAGCCGAGACTGACCAGGGGAACCGCCAGTGTCAGGCCTGCAACGTCGAACAACAGGCACTCGAACGGTTCCTCGCCCCACTCCGGCTGGCCCGAGTCGGCTTGCGTCGGACCGCCAGGCCCTTGGCGCATCGCATCCAATTGCGCGATCGGCTCGACCAATCCGACCGGCACCTGCGGCGGCACCTCCGGCTCAAGCTCGAGCAGCGCGGCCGGCTCGAGCCTCTCCGGCTCGGGCATGGCAACAGGCACGACTACCGGTGCCGGCCGAACCGCCTCCGCCGTCGTGACGACGGCTGCTGGCCGAACGGGCTCGAGCGGCGCCGCGGCAGGCGCGACCTCACGCAGCGGGACGACGCGTTGAGTGTCGCGACGCTGTTCTTCGAGCACAGCAGCCTGGAACTCGTCCTGGCTGACCGACTCGGCCAGTTCCATGGCGTCCTGCAGCAAGGCGTCGAGGTACGACTGCAAGGTCTGCTGCGATCGGCTTTCTTTAAGAAGGGTACGGCTCATGAAACCAACTCGTGAGTACCAACTGGATAGGCTATCGGCTGCATCGGCCATGAACTTGAGGCGCGATCAGCCCCGTACGTCGACTCAGGCGACCTGGGTCGTTTCCTGCGCGGCGAGCAATGCCTTGAGCAGAGCCCGATACGCGATTACCGCACGGCTGTTCGGATCGTACTGCGACGGTACCAGCCCCGCCAGGCTCGCATCGCGCAGCCGGGTATCGATCGGGATGAAGGCCTGCCACAGATGGTCCTGATAGCCGTTGCGCAACAGCTTGAGCGTATTCATCGAGGCCTGGGTCCGGCGGTCGAACATGGTCGGCACGATGGTGTACGGCAACGCCTGACGGCGAGAACGATTGATCATCTTCAGGGTACTGACCATTCGCTCCAGTCCCTTCAGCGCCAGGAACTCGGTCTGCACCGGAATGACCAGCCGCTGGCTGGCCGCCAGCGCATTGACCATCAACACGCCCAGCAGCGGCGGGCTGTCGATGATGGCGTAATCGAAATCCTGCCACAGCTGCGAAAGGCTCTTGGCAATAACCAGCCCGAGCCCGTTCTGGCCCGGCGACTGGCGCTCCAGCGTCGCCAGCACGGTACTCGACGGCAGTAGCGATATCCGCTCATGGCTCGTCGGCACCAGCAGCTCCCGGGGCAGACCCTCGGGTACGGTGCCCTGATGCTGGAACAGGTCGAACACGCTGCGCTCGATGTTGTCCGGGTCCTGGCCGAAATAGCTGGTCATCGACCCGTGTGGGTCAAGATCGAGCACCACGACGCGCTTGCCGGAATCGGCCAGCAAGCCAGCGAGCGACACCGACGTCGTGGTCTTGCCCACCCCACCTTTCTGATTGGCTACAGCCCAGACTCTCATACGCGTTTTTCCATCCGGATAGCACCAGACCGGCCTCTGCCCCGCCGGCCGTGTCGGCGACGGGGAATTGACGAAACTGCCTCGCGGCACCTACTGATCGGTAGCGGCTGCACGTTGTATGCCAGGCCGAGCCTCGCTGGTGCGCCCCACATCCGACACGCTCCGGCGGACGTCCAGGTTGCGCGAGATCACCAGGATCACCCGCCGGTTGCGTGCCCGCCCCTCGGCCGTGGCGTTGTCCGCCACGGGTTGAAATTCACCATAGCCCACGGCGGCCATTCGGGACGGATTCACACCGCCGGCAGCCAACATCCTCACCACGCTGCCCGCCCGTGCCGCCGAGAGCTCCCAATTGGTCGGGTAGGCCGCCGTGCTGATCGGCAGGTTGTCGGTGAAGCCTTCCACGCGAACCGGGTTGTCGAAGGGTGCCAGAATGTTGGCAACCTTCTCGAGCATGCCGAACGCCTGGTCATTGGGCAGCGCGTCGCCACTGGGGAACAACAGGCTGGAATTCAGTTCGATCTCGACCCAGAGTTCATTGCCGCGGACGGTCAGCTGATTGGTTTCGATCAGGTCGGCGAAGGCGCTGCGCATGCTGCGCACGATGCTGTCGAGCGGATCCACGGGATTGGCTGTGGCCGCGTCCGATTCAACGACCGAGGGCGTGTCGTGCTGACTGGAGCGAGGCCGC
Source organism: Stutzerimonas marianensis (assembly GCF_022810315.1). NCBI lineage: Bacteria > Pseudomonadati > Pseudomonadota > Gammaproteobacteria > Pseudomonadales > Pseudomonadaceae > Stutzerimonas > Stutzerimonas marianensis. The sequence continues at coordinate 175,869 of NZ_JALGRD010000002.1, forward strand.
TCCTCGCCGACCGGGATCGGCATGATGGAACGGTCAGGCTGGTTGAACACGCCGACCAGCGAATCCGAAAGGATCTTGTATTTGCCTTCGTTGAGCGAGGAAATCGAGTACATCACCACGAAAAACGCGAACAGCAAGGTGATGAAGTCAGCATAGGAGACCAGCCAGCGCTCGTGGTTTTCGGGTTCCTCATGCGTTCTGCGGCGTGCCATGTTCAGTGGCTCCCGCAGCGGCATGCGCCGAGCTTTCGCGAGCGTGGCGTCGCGATCTGATCAAGGGTCTGGATGCGCTGCATACTGGGGTCCCCGCGGATGGCGTCGACTCGGTCAATCCATGAAGCCTTGCAGCTTCATCTCGATCGAGCGTGGGTTTTCGCCTTCGGCGATCGACAGCACGCCTTCTAGCAGCATTTCGCGGTACGCCGTCTGCTTCTGCACGACGCTCTTGAGCTTGTTACCGATCGGCAGCACCAGCAGGTTGGCGAAGGCCACACCGTAGATGGTCGCGACGAAGGCCACGGCGATCCCGCTGCCAAGCTGGCTGGGGTCGGCGAGATTACCCATCACATGGATCAGGCCCATCACCGCACCGATGATGCCGACGGTCGGTGAGTAGCCGCCCATGCTCTCGAACACCTTCGCCGCGCGCAGATCGCGGGTTTCCTGTGTATAGAGATCGACTTCGAGGATGCTGCGAATCACTTCCGGCTCGGCCCCATCGACCAGCAGTTGCAGCCCTTTGCGTGCGTAGGGATCGGGTTCGATTTCCGCTACGGGCTCCAGACCCAGCAGGCCTTCCTTGCGTGCGATACCGCTCCAGCCAGTGACGAGCGCAATGCCACCGAGCATGTCGATGCGGGGCGGAAAGAAAATCCAGCGAACGATCGACATCGCCCGCATGAAAACGGACATCGGTGTCTGCAGCAGCACGGCGCCGAGCGTCCCGCCCAGCACGATCAATGCAGCAGGCCCGTTGAGCAGGGCGGAAGCATGGCCGCCCTCGAGAAAGTTACCCCCGACGATGGCGACGAATGCCAGAACCAGCCCGATGAGGCTGAGTACATCCATCAGATACAGGCCTCGCTCAGGTGCCGGCCGATCTCGTCGAGGCCATAGACCGCATCGCTGAGGTTCGCCTTGGCGACGGCCATGGGCATGCCATAGATCACGCAGCTCGCCTCATCCTGGGTCCAGACCTGACTGCCACTCTGCTTGAGCATGCGCGCGCCCTCGCGCCCGTCGGCGCCCATGCCGGTCAGGACCACGGCCAGAACCTTGTCCTGATACGCCTTGGCCGCAGAGCCGAAGGTCACGTCGACACAGGGGCGATAGTTGAGCCGCTCATCCCCCGGCAGGATACGAACCGCGCCGCGGCCGTCGACCATCATCTGCTTGCCACCCGGCGCCAGCAACGCGAGCCCCGGCCGCAACAGGTCGCCATCCTCGGCTTCCTTCACCTGGATCTTGCAGAGTTTGTCCAGGCGCTCGGCGAAGGCCTTGGTGAAAGCCGCCGGCATGTGCTGAATGAGCACGATGGGCGCCGGAAAGCTGGCCGGGAGTTGGGTCAGAACGCGTTGCAGCGCCACAGGTCCGCCTGTGGAAGTGCCAATGGCCACGAGCCGATAGGCCTTGCGGCGCGGTGCCGGCGAACTGGAAGCCGGTGCCGGCTGCGCATGTCCGGTTGCCGCTGGGGACGCCGTGGTGTGGCGCGTCGAAACCGGCGCGGTGCGGCTGGACAGCGAGGGCGACGTGCTAGACGTGCCGAGATGGCTGCTGTAGCGGCGGTTGCTGCGCGCGATGGTGTGGATCTTCTCGCACAGCAACTGCTTGACCTTGGCCGGGTGGCGAGAGATGTCCTCGAAGTTCTTAGGCAGGAAATCCACCGCGCCGGCATCAAGCGCATCGAGGGTCACCCGTGCGCCTTCGTGCGTAAGCGAGGAGAACATCAGGACCGGCGTTGGGCAGCGCTGCATGATCTGCCGTACCGCTGTGATGCCGTCCATCATCGGCATCTCATAGTCCATGGTGATGACGTCAGGCTTGAGCGCCTGCGCCTGGTCGATCGCCTCGCGGCCGTTGGTCGCGGTACCAACCACCTGGATGTTCGGGTCTGCCGAGAGAATTTCCGAGACCCGGCGCCGGAAGAAGCCGGAGTCGTCGACGACCAGAACCTTGACTGCCATAAAACACTCCTAGCGACAGCGGCCCCGCAGGAGCCGCCGCCCAGATGATCAGACCCGGCGCGCGTAGCGCTTGAGCATGCTGGGAACGTCGAGGATCAGCGCGATCCGGCCGTCGCCCGTGATGGTCGCGCCGGACATGCCAGGCGTGCCCTGCAGCATCTTGCCCAGCGGTTTGATCACGACTTCCTCCTGGCCGACCAACTGGTCGACGACGAAGCCGATGCTCTGGTTGCCGACGCTGAGGATCACCACGTGCCCCTCGCGCTGCTCCTCGTGCTCGGCGCCCTGAACCAGCCAGCGCTTGAGGTAGAACAGCGGCAGGGCCTTGTCACGCACGATGACGACTTCCTGCCCGTCGACCACATTGGTGCGCGACAGGTCGAGGTGGAAGATTTCGTTGACGCTGACCAGCGGGAAGGCGAACGCCTGGTTGCCCAGCATCACCATCAGGGTCGGCATGATCGCCAGAGTCAGCGGGACCTTGATCACGACGCGCGAGCCCAGCCCCTTGGTGGAGAACACGTTGACCGTGCCGTTGAGCTGGGAGATCTTGGTCTTGACCACGTCCATCCCAACACCGCGCCCCGACACGTCGGAGATCTCCGACTTGGTCGAGAATCCCGGAGCGAAGATCAGGTTGTAGCACTCCAGATCGCTCAGGCGATCGGCGGCATCCTTGTCCAGCATGCCCTTCTCCACCGCCTTGGCACGCAGGATGTTGGCATCCATGCCCTTGCCGTCGTCGGTAATCTGCAGAAGGATGTGGTCGCCCTCCTGCTCGGCGGACAGCACCACACGTCCGGTGCGCGGCTTGCCGGCGGCTTCCCGCTCTTCGGGCGTCTCGACGCCGTGGTCGACGGCGTTGCGCACCAAGTGCACCAGCGGATCGGCCAGTGCCTCGACGAGGTTCTTGTCCAGGTCGGTCTCTTCGCCGACGAGCTCCAGGTTGATTTCTTTCTTCAGGCTGCGCGCCAGATCGCGAACCAGGCGCGGGAAACGGCCGAACACCTTCTTGATCGGTTGCATGCGCGTCTTCATCACCGCGCTCTGCAGGTCGGCCGTGACCACATCCAGATTGGACACGGCCTTGGACATGGCTTCATCGCCGCTGTTGGAACCCAGGCGGACCAGGCGGTTACGGACCAGTACCAGCTCGCCCACCATGTTCATGATTTCGTCGAGCCGCGCCGTGTCCACGCGCACGGTGGTTTCCGCCTCGCTGACCGGCTTCTCCGGCGCCGGCGCTGCCGCAGGTTTGCTGGGCGCGGCAGACGCGGCCGGCTTGGCTGGAGCGGCCTTTTCAACCGGTTTGTCCGACGCGGCGGCCGCTGGCTTGACCGCGGCCTTCGCGGTCGGAGCGGTGGCGACTACTTCAGGTTCGAACTTGCCCTTGCCGTGGAGCTGGTCGAGCAATGCCTCGAATTCGTCGTCGGAGATGTTGTCCCCGGCCGGCGCTGCAGCTTCGGGTTCGACCGGGGTAGCCGACGCCTGGGGCGCCTCGGCGAACTGACCCTTGCCATGCAACTGGTCCAGCAGCGCTTCGAACTCCTCGTCGGTGATTTCATCGCTGGCCGGCTGGGCGGACGTAGACACTGCCTCGGCGGACGGTTCGGTGCCGGTCGCGGTCGCAAACTGGCCTTTGCCGTGCAACTGATCCAAAAGCGATTCGAATTCTTCGTCGGTGATCTCATCACCGCTAGCCGCGGCCGGGGCCTCCGCTGCCTCGTCGAGTGCGCCGAGGAACTGCTCGAACTCGCTGTCCGCGTTCACAGGCTCGGGGGCGGGCTCGGCCGCCACGGCAACCGGTTCGGCAGCGGCCGGCGCAGCAGAAGCCGGCTCGGCCAGGCGCGACAGTGCCGCCAGCAGCTCCGGCGTGGCAGGCGTAATCGCGGTACGTTCACGCACCTGACTGAACATTTCGTTGACGGAGTCCAGTGCCTGCAGCACGACGTCCATCAATTCCGAGTCGACGCGACGCTCACCCTTGCGCAGGATGTCGAAGACGTTTTCGGCGATGTGGCAGCACTCGACCAGTTCATGCAACTGGAGGAAACCCGCACCACCCTTTACCGTATGGAACCCGCGAAAAATCGCATTGAGCAAGGCTGCGTCATCGGGGCTGCTCTCCAGCTCCACCAGTTGCTCTGACAATAGTTCGAGAATCTCGCCGGCCTCTACCAGGAAATCCTGGAGGATTTCTTCATCGGCGTCGAAGCTCATATTTCACATCCCCTAAAAGCCCAGGCTCGAAAGCAGATCGTCGACATCGTCCTGCCCGGATACGACATCCTCACGTATATCGGCATGCATCTGCGGACCTTCACCGTGGGAAGGGCCTTTTTCTAGTTTTTTTCGTTCCTGCTCTGCGCGCAGCTCTTCGCGGTCGTGCTGGATACCCGCGACGCGATCGACCTGGCCGGCCATCAGCACGAGATTGAGCAGGTTGCTTTCGAGTTCGGTGATCAGTCGCGTGACTCGCTTGATCACCTGACCGGTCAGGTCCTGGAAATCCTGAGCAAGCATGATCTCGCTGAGGTTCTCCGACAGCTGGGTCCCGTCGTTCATGGTCCGCTGCAGGAACTGATCGAGCCGCTTGACCAGGTCACGAAACTGCTCGGCATTCATGTCGCGGCGCATGAAGCGCTGCCAATCGGCGGTCAGGCTCTGTGCCTCGTAGCTGACGTAGTTGACCAACGGCGCGGATTCCTCGACGAGGTCCATGGTCCGGTTGGCCGCCTTCTCCGTCATTTCCACGACATAAGACAGCCGGTCGGTTGCATCGGTGATCGGGGACGGGTCGCCCCCCGTCGCACAGGTGTCCATCTCCAGTTTGACGATGGCGTTGTGCAGTTCCCGGGTGAGCTTGCCGACTTCCTGATACAGCCCCTGGTTCCGAGCCTGGTTGAGCTCGTTGAACATCTGGGCCGCTTCTTCGAATCGGCCCTGCTGGAGGCTTTCGATCAATTGGGGTGCGTGAGCCTTGAGCGTCGCTTCGAACTCCGCCAGGCTTTGGTCTGCTTGCGTCATAGTGCCCTCGCGGCGTTACTTCAGCCGTTGACGCGCTCGAAGATCTTCTCGATTTTCTCTTTGAGTACCTGAGCCGTGAACGGCTTGACCACGTACCCGTTAACACCGGCCTGCGCGGCCTCGATGATCTGGTCACGCTTGGCCTCGGCCGTCACCATCAGCACCGGCAGGTGCTTGAGGCGGTCGTCCGCACGCACCGCGCGCAGCAGGTCGATGCCGCTCATGCCGGGCATGTTCCAGTCAGTGACGAGGAAATCGAAACTGCCGCTCTTGAGCATAGGCAGTGCAGTGGTGCCATCATCCGCCTCGGCGGTGTTGGTGAAGCCCAGATCGCGCAAGAGGTTCTTGATGATCCGTCTCATCGTCGAAAAGTCGTCGACGATGAGGATTTTCATGTTCTTGTCCAAGTACACCTCCGTAAATCCCGAAATCCCAGAACCTGCTCAGGGTCTGTTGCGGGCTTCGTTCATGAAGCTCGCCCAGAGCAGTTTCTATTCGCGTTTTCTTGAGAACCGACCTATCGAGCGCGCCATTCGCCGAGACGGGCCCGCAGGCGCGCCGCACACTGGCTGTGCAGCTGACTGACCCGTGACTCGCTGACGCCCAGAACCTGGCCGATTTCCTTCAAATTCAACTCTTCGTCGTAATACAGCGACAGCACCAGCTTTTCACGTTCGGGCAGATTGGCGATCGCATCGGCCAGGGCCTGCTGGAAACGCTCGTCCTCGAGATCACGAGACGGTTCCGGATGTGCACTGGCGGCATCTTCACCGAACTCCCCGTGCTCGCCTTCGGTCAGCAGATCATCGAAGCTGAACAGGCGGCTGCCCAGGGTGTCGCCCAGAATGCCGTAGTACTCATCGAGACTCAATTTAAGTTCGGCCGCAACCTCATGATCTTTAGCGTCGCGTCCGGTTCTGGCCTCGATTGCGCGTATCGCTTCGCTCACCATCCTCGAATTGCGGTGCACCGAACGCGGCGCCCAGTCGCCCTTGCGGACCTCGTCGAGCATGGCGCCACGAATGCGAATGCCCGCGTAGGTCTCGAAACTCGCCCCCTTGCCGGAGTCGTACTTCTTCGACGCCTCGAGCAGGCCGATCATGCCGGCCTGCATCAGATCGTCGACCTGCACGCTGGCCGGCAGCCGCGCCAGCAGGTGATAAGCGATGCGCTTGACCAGCGGGGCGTACTGCTCGATGAGCTGGTACTGGGAGTCTTTAGCCACTTTGGTGTTGTACATAACCGATTCCAGCCGCTGTCAGTCGTGTGCGTTTGCGGTGGGCCTGACCAGGCGCTCCACAAAGAACTCAAGGTGGCCACGCGGGTTCGCCGGCAGCGGCCAGGTGTCGATCTTCTGCGCGATGGCCTTGAACGCCAGCGAGCATTTGGCTCGCGGGTAGGCCTCGTAGACCGCGCGCTGTTTCTGAACGGCCTTGCGAACCGCCTCGTCGTAGGGAACCGCGCCGACGTACTGCAGGGCGACGTCAAGAAAACGTTCAGTCACCTTGGTCAGCTTAGCGAATAGATTGCGTCCTTCCTGCGGGGCGTGCGCCATGTTCGCCAGCACCCGGAACCGGCTGATGCCGTAGTCGCGGTTGAGCAGTTTGATCAGCGCGTAGGCGTCAGTGATCGACGTCGGCTCGTCGGTGACGACCAGCAGGACCTCCTGCGCCGCCCGCACGAAGCTCACGACACCGTCGCCGATGCCGGCGGCCGTATCGATGATCAGCACGTCGATGTCGTTGCCGATTTCGCTGAAGGCCTGAATCAGACCGGAATGCTGCATCGGCGACAGCTGCACCATGCTTTGCGTGCCGGACGCGGCGGGCACGATGCGCACGCCGCCCGGCCCCTGGATCATGACATCGCGCAGATCACAGTCACCGGCGATCACGTCCGCCAGGGTGCGCTTGGCCGTCAAGCCGAGCAGCACGTCGACGTTGGCCAGGCCAAGGTCGGCGTCGAGCAGCACGACACGCCGACCGAGGTCGGCCAGCGCCAAGGAAAGATTGACCGATACGTTGGTCTTGCCGACGCCACCTTTGCCGCCGGTCACTGCAATAACCTGTACGGGATGAATACCCATCATCAAACGCCTATATCTTGCTGGGGCCCGCAGGCCATCGATGCGTTCAGCCCGAACGCGTCTAGTGTTTCGCTCTCACGCAGCGCCCTGTTCATCCCGCCCTCCGCGAAGATCCGTTGTACAGGCCGGAGAACATGTCAGCCATCGTTTCCTCGCTGGGCGACTCTTCGGATTGCAGACTCACCGCCCGGCTGACCAGTTGATGCGTCCGTGGCAGCTGGAGATCCTCTGGAATGCGCGGACCGTCGGCGAGGTAGGCAATCGGTAGATGCTGGCTGATGGTCAGCCCGAGCACGTCGCCCAGAGTACCCGCCTCGTCAAGTTTAGTCAGGATGCAGCCCGCCAGCCCGCAAGGCCGGTAGTGATGCCAGGCCGCCTTCAGCACCTGGCTCTGGCTGGTCGCCGCGAGCACCAGATAGTTCTTCGAACGCACGCCCCGATCGGCCAATGCCTGAAGCTGCAGGCGCATCATCGGATCGCCCGCCGGCAGACCGGCGGTGTCGAGCAGGATCAGCCGCTTGCGCGCGACCGGCTCCAGGCTCTTGCTCAGCGGCTGGCTCGGGTCGATCTGGATCACCGGCACGTTGAGGATACGGCCCAGAGTCTTGAGCTGTTCCTGAGCGCCGATACGGTAGTTGTCCATGCTCGCCAGGGCGATGCTCTGCGCGCCGTGCTTGAGGACATGGCGTGCGGCGAGCTTGGCCAGGGTCGTGGTCTTGCCGGCGCCGGCCGGGCCGACCAGGGCAATCACACCGCCCTCTTCCAGCGGCTCGTGCTTGGTCACCTTGATCGACTGGGCCAGGTGCGCCAACAGCATGCGCCAGGCCTGACGCTGATCGCTGATCGCGGCCACCTTCTCCAGCAGCCCGCGCGACAGGTCCGCCGGCAGGCCGAGGCGCTGCAGGCGACGCCACAAGCCGGCCTGCTGCGGGCGACGATTCTGCTCGTGCCCCCAGGCCAACGACCCGAGCTGCACTTCGATCAGCTCCCGCAGCCCCTGCAATTCGGACTGCATGGCCTCGACGGCACGCGAGTCGAGTGCCGATGCTGCCATCGCGGCAGCAGGCGCAACGGCAGGCTTGGCGCTCGCGGCAGGTTTCTCGTCAAGCAACTGACGGTCGCGTGCCGGCTCCGTGTGCGGCGCGCTCAGTTCGGCATGCGCGTTGGCGATACGGGTCTGAGTCTTGCGCAGCTCCGCCTCGAGCGCCGGATTCGGCTGCTTGGGCGCCACCGCCTCCATCGGATAATCGAGCACGGCCGTCAGCTCGACGCCACCGGCCACACGGCGATTGCCAGTGATCACGGCATCAGCGCCCAGCTCGTCACGAATCATCTTCATGGCGATACGCATGTCGGCTGCGAAGAAACGTTTGACCTGCATGGCCTGTACCCTCGGTTAATTCTGACCCACCGTCGAAACGATGGTGACCTGCTTGTTATCCGGTATTTCCTGATAGGCCAGGACATGAATGTTGGGGACTGCCAGCCGGGCGAATCGCGAGAGCATCGCGCGGACCGGGCCGGCCACCAGCAGGATCGCCGGCTTACCCATCATTTCTTGACGCTGTGCCGCATCTACCAGAGACCGTTGCAACTTTTCGGCCATTCCCGGCTCGAGAAGAATGCCATCTTCCGAACCCTGTCCGGCCTTCTGCAGGCTATTGAGCAATATCTGTTCCAACCTGGGTTCAAGCGTGATCACAGGCAGCTGCGGCTCAAGCCCCACAACGTTTTGCACGATTGCGCGGGACAGCGCGACCCGCACGGCCGCCACCATCGCGGCGGGATCTTGACTCTTGGTGGCCACGTTCGCGATGGCTTCGGCGATGGTGCGGATGTCGCGGACCGGTACCTGCTCCTGCAGCAGCGCCTGCAGCACCTTGAGCAGTGTCGACAGCGAGATCATCCCCGGCACCAGTTCCTCCGCGAGCTTCGGCGAACTCTTGGCCAGCAGCTGCATCAGCTGCTGGACTTCCTCATGCCCGAGCAGCTCGTGCGCATGCTTGTGCAGGACCTGGTTGAGGTGCGTAGCGACCACGGTGCTCGCATCCACCACGGTGTAGCCGAGCGACTGCGCCTGGTCGCGCTGACTGGCCTCGATCCAGACCGCCTCCAGCCCGAACGCCGGGTCCTTGGCGGCGATGCCGTTGAGCGGGCCGAACACCTGCCCGGGGTTGATCGCCAGCTCGCGGTCGGGATAGACCTCGGCTTCAGCCAGGCTCACTCCCATCAGCGTCAAGCGATAAGCGTTGGGCAGCAGATCGAGGTTGTCGCGGATGTGCACCGACGGCATCAGGAAGCCGAGGTCCTGCGACAGCTTCTTGCGAACCCCCTTGATACGGGCCAGCAACTGGCCGCCCTGGTTGCGATCGACCAGCGGAATCAGGCGATACCCCACTTCCAGGCCAACCATGTCGACGGGCGTCACGTCGTCCCAGCCGAGTTCCTTGGTCTCCGCGGCGCGCTGGGCGGGCAGCGTTTCCTGCTGTTTCTGAACCTCCTGCTCGGTTTTCGCCTTGGCCTGCTTCTGACGGTGCCAGATCCAGTAGGCCCCACCGGCTGCCACGGCGCCAAGTCCGAGAAAGGACATGTGCGGCATGCCGGGGACCAGGCCCATGGCGATCATGATGCCTGCCGACACCGCAAGAGCCTTCGGCGAGGCGAACATCTGGCGGTTGACCTGCTGGCCCATGTCTTCGGAGCTGGTCACGCGGGTCACCATGATCGCCGCGGCGGTCGAGAGCAGCAACGAAGGGATCTGCGCAACGAGGCCGTCACCGATGGTCAGCAGCGCATAGACCTGACCGGCTTCACTGAAGCTCATGCCATGTTGCGCCATGCCGATGCCCACGCCACCGATCAGGTTGATGAACAGAATCAGCAGACCGGCGATGGCATCGCCGCGCACGAACTTGCTGGCACCATCCATCGAGCCGTAGAAATCGGCTTCCGAGGCCACCTCGACCCGGCGCTGCTTGGCTTCGACCTGATCGATCAGGCCGGCGTTGAGGTCCGCATCGATCGCCATCTGCTTGCCCGGCATGGCGTCGAGGGTAAAGCGCGCGCTTACCTCGGAGATGCGCCCGGCACCTTTGGTGACCACGACGAAGTTGATGATCATCAGGATCGCGAACACGACGATACCGACAACGTAGTTGCCGCCGATCACCACGTTACCGAAGGCTTCGATCACATGGCCTGCCGCGGAGCCGCCTTCATGGCCGTTGATCAGCACGACTCGGGTCGAGGCCACGTTCAGCGCCAGCCGCATCAGGGTCGCGACCAGCAGAATCGTCGGGAACACGGCGAAGTCCAGCGGCCGCAGCGCATAGACGCTGACCAACAACACCACGATCGACAGCGCGATATTGAAGGTGAACAGCAGGTCCAGCAGGAACGGCGGCACCGACAGCATCATCATGCCCATCATGACGAGCAGGAGCAGCGGCACGCCGAGGTTGCCGCGCCCAGCGCCGGTCAGGCCATTGCGAATATTGACGAGTTGCGTGCGATCCACGAAGACCCCGACAGAACAGTTCCAAAGAATTGACGCCTGAAGCGCCCTGTACGGGTTGATAGCAAGAAGGGGTCCAACTTCGGCATCGCAGCCGACACGGGCGATTCCTTGCAAGGCCGGCAGCTCGATTGCGAACCGACCGCAGCCATCAAAGTCTCAAAAAGAACGTCGTGCGGCGCCTACCGCGCGACGACTTCCGGCGGCCAGGCCCGCCATCGACAGGCACAGGAGTCTTGCAATGAAACAGTGGATCATCGCGGCGCTCGCGGGCTGCGCGGTAGTCGGCGCCAACGCCGAAACGCTCAACGTCCAGGTCAAGGCGGTCAATGCCCAGGGCGTCGGCGACAGCGTCGGTACGGTAAAGATCGAAACCAGCGAGTACGGGCTGGTGTTCCGCCCGGAACTGTCGGGGCTCGAGCCGGGCACCCACGGTTTCCACATTCACGCCAAGGGCAGCTGCCAACCCGAGGACAAGGACGGCAAACCCGTTCCCGCAGGGGCAGCCGGCGGGCATTGGGACCCGCAGAATACCGGTAAGCACGGTGAGCCCTGGGGTGACGGTCACATGGGCGACCTCCCGGCCCTGATGGTCAACAGCGACGGCAAGGCGAATCAACCGGTACTGGCGCCGCGCCTGAAGAGCCTTGGCGACATCAAGGGGCTGGCCCTGATGGTCCACAAGGGCGGTGACAACCACGCCGACCACCCCGAGCCGCTCGGCGGTGGCGGTGCGCGCGTCGCGTGCGGATTGATCGAATAAGAAAGCAGCTGGAGGCTGAAGGGCTTGCGCTTCAGACCTCCGGCTACCCGCTCACCTCACTCATCCTTTCTCAGATCAGGCGGAATCGGCAGGTTGCCCAACGGGTCGGGCCGCTTGCCCCTGCCGGAGCGGTACTGGCGCAACTGGTAGACGTAGGCCAGGACCTGGGCAACGGCCAGGTACAGGCCGGCCGGAATCTCGTGCTCGAGTTCGGTGGAGTAGTAGACCGCACGCGCCAGGGCCGGCGACTCGAGGATCGTCACCTCGTGCTCGCGGGCAATCTCACGAATCTTCAGCGCAACGAAATCGCCACCCTTGGCGACCAGCCTGGGGGCAGCGCTTTTGTCGCCGTCATACTTGAGCGCAACGGCGAAGTGCGTGGGGTTGGTGATGACCACGTCGGCTTCCGGCACCGCCTGCATCATGCGCCGCTGCGCGGCGTCGCGCTGCAGCTGGCGAATCCGCGACTTGACCTCCGGCTTGCCCTCGCTGTCCTTGTACTCGTCGCGTACCTCCTGCTTGGTCATCATCAGCTTCTGCTTGTTGTCCCAGAGCTGGAACGGCACGTCGACCGCGGCGATGAGGATCAGGCCACAGGCCATCCACAACGCGCACCAACCCACCACTTCGGCGCTGTGCATGATGGCCAGGTCCAGCGGCTGCTTGGCGATGGATAGCAGGTCGTCCTCATAGGCGGCGAGCACCGCCAGCGCCACGAGCAGCACGACGAAGAATTTCGCCAGCGCCTTGAGCAACTCGACCAGTGCCTTGGTCGAAAACATCCGTTTCAGACCGGGGCCCGGATTCATCCGGCTGAACTTGGGTGCCATGGCCTTGCCGGAGAACAACCAGCCGCCCAGCGAGATCGGCCCGATGATCGAGACGATCATCAGCACGATCAGCAGCGGCATGATGGCTTCCAGCGCAATCATGCCGCTGCTCATCAACAGCCGCACCATGGCGCCTTCGTCCAGCAGCGTCTCGCGGCTGAGTTCGAAGCTGCCCTGCATCATCGCCATCAGGCTGCCGGCCAGGCTGCCACCGGACGCCAATAAACCGCCGATGCCGCCCAACGTGACCGCCACGGTATTCAACTCGCGTGAACGAGCGATCTGGCCTTTTTCACGGGACTCACGGAGGCGTTTCTCTGTGGGTTCCTCGCTTTTGTCGGCACCGCTTTCGCTCTCAGCCATGCTGGGCCTCCGCCGATCTTGGATGGACGAGTGGGCTCATCAGCGCAGCCCGATCAGTTCGCGAAGCATCGCCAGCGCTTCGCTGACAAAGGTCTGGTACTGCGCCAGGATATCGGCCATGCCGATCCAGACGAGGACCAACCCGAGCACCAGGGTCAGAGGAAAGCCGATCGAGAAGATGTTCAGCTGCGGTGCCGCCCGGGTCATCAGGCCGAAGGCCAGGTTGACGACCAGCAAGGCGGTGATGGCCGGCAATACCAGCAATAACCCCGCGCCCATGACCCAACCGAGCTTGCCGGCGACGTCCCAAAAATGGTTGGTGCCGACCAGCCAGCCACCGATCGGCAGCGTGACGAAGCTTTCGGACAGGATCTCCAGTACGACCAGGTGCCCGTTCATGGCGAAGAACAGCAGAATGACCAGCATGTTGAAGAACTGGCCGATCACCGGTACCGACACGCCGTTGGCCGGGTCGACCATCGAGGCGAAGCCCAGGCCCATCTGCATCGCCAGAATCTGCCCCGACACGATGAACACATGGAAGAACAGCTGGAGCACGAAACCCAGCATGACCCCGATGAGTATCTGTTCGGCAATCAGCACCAGCGCCTCTGCGCTGAGCGCCTCGACGACCGGCACCGCCGGCAGCGTCGGCACCAGCACCACCGAAATGGCCAGCGCGAGGTAGAGGCGGATACGCATCGGCACGAGCTGCGAGCCGATGATCGGCATGCTCATCAGTAGCGCGGCAATGCGGAACATGGGCAGCAGGAACTGGCCGACCCAGGCGCCAATCTGCGCATTGCTGAGTTCAAGCACTTCGTTTGCCCCTGCGCGACACCACGGCCGTCTTCACCCGATGATCAGGGGAATGTTCTGGACGAGGCCCTGGGTGTACTCCATCAGCTCGCGAACCAGCCAGGGGCCGGCCCAGATCAGCGTCACCAGCATGACCAGCAGGCGTGGCAGGAAGCTCAGGGTCTGCTCGTTGATCTGGGTCGCCGCCTGGAACATGGCGACCACCAGCCCCACCAGAAGGCTTGGCATCACCAGCACGCCAACGATCATCGCGGTCATCCACAGCGCTTCCCGGAACAGATCAACCGCGACTTCAGGTGTCATGCGTGCCTCCCAGGGCTAGAGCGTGCCGAAACTGCTGGCGAGCGTACCGATGATCAGCCCCCAGCCGTCGACGAGCACGAAGAGCATGATCTTGAACGGCAGCGAGATGATCAGCGGCGACAGCATCATCATGCCCATCGCCATCAGCACGCTGGCCACCACCATGTCGATGATGAGGAACGGGATGAAGATCATGAAGCCGATCTGAAAGGCCGTTTTCAGCTCGGACGTGACGAAAGCCGGGACCAGGATGGTCAGGGGCGCGGCGTCCGGAGTCTGGATGTCGGTCCGGCGCGACAGGCGCACGAAGAGCTCCAGATCGCTTTCGCGCGTCTGCGCCAGCATGAAGTTCTTCAGCGGTACTTCCGCCCGCGCCAGGGCATCTTGCGCCGACAACTGCTCGTTCAGGTAGGGCTGCACCGCCTCGTTGTTGATGCGTTCGAACACCGGCGCCATGATGAACAGCGTGAGGAAGATCGTCAGCCCGACGAGAATCTGGTTCGAAGGCGTCTGCTGCAAGCCAAGCGCCTGACGCAGGATCGAAAAGACGATGATGATCCGGGTGAAGCTGGTCATCAGCATGACGAACGCCGGGATGAAGCTCAGCGCCGTCATGATCAGCAGGATCTGCAGGCTGACCGAATACTCCTGCTGACCCTCGGCGTCGGTGCTGAGGGTAATCGCCGGAATCGACAATGGATTGTCGCCCTGGCCGATCAGGGAACCGGCGTCCTGCCCCATTGCCAGCGGCGCGGCGAGCACCAGCAGGAGCGTCAGCAGCAGTCGACGCATCAGGGCTTGTCCTTCTGGTCCCGACCCAGCAGCTCCATGAGGCGCTGGGCGAATTCCGGGTTGGCCGGCTCGGCGTCCGGCAGATGCACTGGCTCCTTGAGCACGTGCAGCGGCGTGATGCGACCGGCACTCAGGCCGACCAGCACCTGCTCGCTACCCACCTGCACCAGCACCAGACGCTCGCGCGGGCCCAGCGCCTGGGTGGAGATCAGCTTGATCGCCTGGTTGCTGCGCGGGTTCAGCTGCTGCATGCGACGAAGGGCCCAGGCGAGCGCGAAAATCAAGCCGATGACCAGCAGCAGCCCAAGCAGCAGCTTGGTCATCTGAGCCCCCATGCCGCTGGATCCGACACTGGCCGCCGGCTCGGCCGCCATCGCCGGCAAGGCCAGCGCCCAGGATAGAAAGGCGAATGTCTTCATCTCAGCGCAGCTTCTTGATGCGTTCGCTGGGGCTGATCACGTCAGTCAGGCGGATGCCGAACTTCTCGTTGACCACCACCACTTCGCCATGTGCGATCAGCGTGCCATTGACCAAGACGTCCAGCGGCTCGCCGGCCAGACGATCCAGCTCCACCACCGAACCCTGGTTGAGCAGTAGCAGGTTGCGAATACTGATCTCGGTGCTGCCCACTTCCATGGAAATGGACACCGGGATATCCAGGATCACGTCCAGGTTCGGCCCTTCCAGCCCGGCGGGGTTGCCGGCATGCTTGGGTGCGCTGCCGAACTCCTCCAGCGGTGCGCGCGGAGGGCTCGGTGCGGCCGCCGGCCCCTGATTCAGCAGCGCATCGATGTCGTCCTGATTGGCATCGCCCGCCTCGGAGAGCGCGGCTGCCCACTCGTCGGCCAACGCCTGTTCTTCCGGGGATGTGTTTTCGAATTCGTCTGCCATTGCGATTCCTCGACCGGCTGGTAATGGAGTAGATGGGCTCGATCAGCGCGGGCGCAGCACGGATTCGAGCACCTGCAGGGCCAGATTGCCCTTGTGCGCGCCCAGCTTGACCTTGAAGGCCGGCATGCCGTTGGCGCGCATGATCATGTCTTCGGGCATTTCCACCGGGATTACATCGCCCGGTTGCATGTTCAGGATGTCGCGCAGCTTCAGCTGGCGCCTGACGACGGTCGCGCTGAGCGGCACGTTGACGTCGAGGATGTCCTCGCGCAGCGCGTTGACCCAGCGTTCGTCCTGATCGCTGACATCGGACTGGAAACCCGCATCGAGCATCTCGCGAATCGGCTCGATCATCGAGTACGGCATGGTCACGTGGAAGTCCCCACCGCCGCTGTCGAGCTCGATATGGAAGGTCGACACCACGACCACCTCGCTCGGGCTGACGATGTTGGCCAGGGCAGGGTTCACCTCCGAATGGACGTACTCGAAATTGACGTCGAGCACGGCATGCCAGGCTTCCTTGAGATCGACGAAAGCCTGGTCGAGCACCATGCGCACCACGCGCAATTCGGTCGGCGTGAATTCGCGCCCCTCGATCTTGGCGTGGCGGCCGTCACCGCCGAAGAAATTATCGACCAGCTTGAATACCAGCTTGGCGTCGAGGATGAACAGCGAAGTGCCGCGCAGCGGTTTGACCTTCACCAGGTTGAGGCTGGTCGGCACATACAGTGAGTGGATGTATTCACCGAACTTCATGACCTGGACGCCACCGACCGAGACGTCCGCCGACCGGCGCAGCAGGTTGAACATGCTGATCCGCGTATAGCGCGCGAAACGTTCGTTGATCATCTCCAGCGTCGGCATGCGCCCGCGGACGATGCGGTCCTGGCTGGTAAGGTCGTAGCTCTTGATGCTGCCCGGCTCGGCGTCGCTCTCGGTATCGACCAGACCGTCGTCCACACCATGCAGGAGCGCGTCGATCTCGTCTTGCGAGAGCAGGTCTTGAACAGCCACTGGCACGGCCCCCTATTGCAGTACGAAATTGGTGAACAGCACTTGCTCGATGGCAAGCTTGCCGATTTCCTTCTGGGCCAGCTCCTGCACGCTCACGGTTGCCTGCTGGCGCAGCATTTCCTGGCCCACCGGAGTCGCCAAAGCGGCGAAGTCCTGGCTGGAGAACAGCATGACCAGTTGATTGCGCAACAGCGGCATGTGTTCCTTGAGCGCGTCGAGTGCCGCCTGGTCACGCGACATCAGGGCGACGCCCACTTGCATGTAGCGCGGCCGGCCGCCGGTGTTGCTGAAATTGACCACGAACGAAGGCGCCAGCACTTCGTACACCGCCGGCTGGCGCTGAGGCGCGGCCGCCTCGGCCTTGGCGGCATCCTCGGCTGGTGCCTCCGATTCCCCCTTGCCCATGAAATACAGCGTAGCGCCAACCGACAGGCCAACCGCCAGCAGCAGACCGACCACGATCAGGATGATCAGCTTGAGCTTGCTCTTGCCACCGGCCGGTGCGGCGCCGGGTGCCGCGACATCGGGTGGTCCCTGTTTCTTAGCCATGCCAAATATCCGTCATCACCAGGTGATTCCACTGCGTTCAAAGGGTTAGGAGCAACTGCTGTGCCAGAGTATCGACCAGCGAGGGGCGGCAGTAAATGCCGTGCGGTCATGCCGCCCTCGCGGTCTGCCATGAGGGACGACAAGTTGTTGGAATGGCGATGCTTGAAAAAAACGGGGAGGCACCTGGCCAGGCCGTCATGCGAGGCCTGGCCACGGTGCGTGAATCAGGCGTAGTAGTCCACCAGCCCCCGGTCGCCGCCACCCCGATTGCTGCGAATTTCCGTCATGCCTTGCACGGCATCTTCCTCATCCCCAGCGCCGAAGCCGGCGATGCTCCGCCCCCCGCGCCCCTCGTCACCGCCCTGCCCTTGGCCCTGCCAGCCGCGCGCCAGCGATTGGTCGGACACGTTGACGTCCATCGTCATGCCTTGCTGGGTGAACATGTCGCGCAGGCGCTGCATCTGGCCTTCCAGCGCGTCCCGAACGCCGGCGTGCGGGCTGAGGAAGGTGACCTGCGCCTGATCCTTGTGCATGTCGATGCGGACCTCCATGCGCCCCAACTCGGCCGGGTCCAGCTGGATTTCGGCTGATTTGAGGTTCTGACTGGACATCCACATCACCCGATCGACGACCGCTTCACTCCAGCCCGACTGCTGAACCTGCACCGGCTGGCCAGGCACCAGCGCCACCGGGCGCTGGACCTGCAGCGGTTGCTGCGCGACAGCTTGCGCCAGCGGATTGAGGCGGTTGATGGCCGATTCGGCCGCCGCTGTACGGGTCTCCTTGGGCGTATCGAGCTGCTCGAGCAGTTCACCGAAGTCTTCCTCCGAGGACACTTCAGCCAGCGCCTCGGCACCCTCCTCGGCCACCTGCAAGGGGGCGACTTGCTCGGCCTGCTCCTGCCCAGACATTTGCTGCGCCATGAGCATCGGGGACAGCGGACCCTTCTGCCCGGACGCCTGCGCGTCCATCGACACACGCTGGCCCGCCAGTAAAACGTCAGAGGTGGACGAATCCCCTTCAGCCGGGTTCGTCTGCATCGACGGCAGTCCTGCCAGGAATTCGTCGCCACTCGGCAACGACGGCGCGCTTTCGGTTGGCACCTCGGCCGGCGCGCTCCCCAGTCCGAGCAGCAACAAGGGATCCACCTCGGTCTCCTCGGTCAGCTCAGGGCTATCGGTGGCAACCTCTTGCGTGGCTGGCAAATCGTTGCCGCTCTCGGCGGTAACCGGCTTCGACGTGCCGTCGGTCGCGGCGGTTTCCTGACTCGGCTTTTCCGCGGCCGTTTTGTCCCGGGCCGGCTTGGCACTGGCCTCATGACGCTCGGCGGGCTTGGCCTGGCGCTCCTTGGCATAGACGTTGGCGAAGCTGGAAGGCTCGTCGCGGCTGGGCTGTGACGTGGGTTTGGCCGCCGTGCCAGTAGCCTTTGGCGCAACCGCAGGGGCCTTGATATTGAGTAGCAGATCGGGGGAAACGGCCATGGGCTTTCCGCTCAAGGTGATGACTTCGAAGCAGAGAAAGCAAACTCCGGGCCAGTCTTCCTGTTAGCCGAGCCCGCCGAAGCGCTGGCGCTCGGCCCGGTACAGAATGCGAACGATGGCGAACTCGCGCTCGATGCGCTCGATCAAGCCCGGCGCGGCGCCAAGCTGTTCGCGGCGTGCGGTCTCCTCGAGTTCACGACAGAGTTCCGCCAGCAAGGCAGCCCCCATGTTGCTGCAGCTGCCCTTGAAGCTGTGAGCCGCCTGGCGCAGTTGCTCCGGTTCGCCAGCGTCCGAGGCGCGCTTCAACAACCGCAAGCGCTCTTCGGAGTCGACCAGGAACGTATCGAGCAGGACCGGATATTCCGCCTCCATGACCTCCTGAAGCGTTACCAGCACCCGACTGTCGAGGTGATCGGCCACAGCTGTCCTCCTGGCAAGAAGCCTGAATTATGCATGAGCGCCCCAATGGAACTCCACGCTGAGGACCTTCCCTTCGCGATCCCAATGGAACCGCTCGGTCAATTGATTGATCATCCGCAGCCCGCGGCCATCCAGCGATTCAGCGCGGTACTGCTTGTTCAGCACCTCGGCCACGTCGAACCCCGGGCCGCTGTCGCTGACACAGACACGCAGCCAGCCCGTGCCGCCTTCGCCGCGAACCGTCAGCTGAATCGACACGCTTCCCTCGCGCAGTTGTTCCAGGCGGCGCTGACGCTCGTCGTAATACTGCGTGAAGCCAGCCGCATCGCATTTCATCGACGAATCCAGCAGCAGCACGCCATGCTCCAGCGCATTGGAGTACAGCTCGCTGAGCACCGTGTAGAGCGTGCCCGCGCGCTGGCGCAACGGCGGAACCTGCAGCAACATCTGCATCAACATCGGCAAAGGATTGGCGGTACGCAGGCTGTCGGGGCGCAGCTCGATGCGGGTGGACCAATCCATTGGCCGCAACGGCCGGGCGCCAAGCGGGAATTGACCGAACGGATTGCTCAGGGAGGCTGGCGTGTCGGCCACGTTCACCTCCACCAGGCTCAGGTCATCGAGCATCTGACCGTGAAAGGCGCTCAGTGCCTGCTGGATCTCGTCGAACAGCTGGGCGGGCTCACGATTGGCGTCCATGACGGCCAGCAGGCGAGCCTCACCGAACAGCTCGTCGTTGGCATTGCAACTTTCCAGAACCCCGTCGGACATCAGCAGCAGGCGATCGCCGACAGCCAGCGGCAGGGTCTCGAAGCGATCATCGAACGCGGCGCTGTCCTGCACGCCCAGCGGCAGATGGCGAGAGGTCAGCGGCACGCGCTCACCCTGCCCGGACCGGAGCAGGTAACCATCCGGCAGGCCACCGTTCCAGACACGCAGCATGCCCTGGCTGAGGTTGATGTCGAGAAAGGTCGCGCAGCAGAACATCTCGACCGGCAGGATCAGCTTCAGCTTGGCGTTGATCTCGCGAAGGATGTCGCTGCTCGAATAGCCCTTGGCCGTCATGCCATAGAAGGTTTCCGCCAGCGGCATGGCGCCGATCGCGGCCGGCAGCCCGTGGCCGGTGAAATCACCGAGCAGAACGAAAAGCCGCTCGGCCGGCGCATGCGCGGCGAGCAACAGGTCGCCATTGAACAGTGCCCGAGGCGACTGGTGGTAGCGGATGTTGGGGGCGTTGAGGCAGCCGCTATGCGCCACCTTGTCGAAGATCGCCTTGGCCGCACGCTGTTCGTCGAGCAATTGCTGGTTGCGCCGTGCGATCAGGTCGCGCTGTTCGAGCACCGTGGCCTGCAAGCGCCGCAGCCGGTGCATGGCCTGAATCTTGGCTTCGAGAATGATCGGGTTGTAAGGCTTGGCAATGAAGTCGTCGCCGCCCGCCTCCAGACAGCGGACCAACGCCTCGTTCTCGGTCAGCGAGGTGAGAAAGATGATCGGCACCAGTTCGTTGCCGGCCAGCTGCTTGATCTGCCGCGCCGCCTCGAAGCCATCCATCACGGGCATCAGCGCATCCATCAGGATCAGATGGGGCCGCTCGCGCTCGAATATCTCGACCGCGTCGGCCCCATTGGGCGCGGTGAGCACGCGATGGCCCTGCCGCGCGACGATGGCGGCCAGCAACATGCGATCGGCTGCACCGTCCTCGGCGATGAGTATGGAAAGCCTGCGTGGCATTCAGGCGATGGCGAACAGTTGTTCGAAGTTGGAAACCGAAAGGACCTTGCGCACGTCAGGGTTGCACTTGATCAGGCGGATATCGGCCTTGTCGCCACCGGCGTGGTCGCGCAGCAACAGCAGCATGCCGAGAGCGGAACTGTCGAGATAGGTCGCTCCGCTGAGGTCGACCACGTAACGCTTGGGAGTGCAATCGACGCGTTGGTAGGCGTCGCGAAACGCCTGGTGGGCATTGAAATCGAAACGCCCCTGGATGGTAATGGTCAGCTCTTGTCCATCTGCCGATAGCTGTGAACTGATGGTCATGTAGCACTCCTAATCCTAACGAGGTCGCGGCCCTGCGCCACGGCTGTCGTGTGTTGCTGGATTGGCGCTGGCATCGCCGGTGGCGCCTCTTCTGCCAGCGCCTGCGGCTTCAATGACCAGCCGTGCTGTTGCAAAGAAGCTGATGAAGATTTAGCACCCAAACCTACGCGCAGCAAGCTCATTCCTGTTTTGGCCGGCCGGCGAGTCGCTGGGAGAATTCGTCGAGCAGCTTCTGCTCGCGCTTGTCCGCGGCCGTACGCGCCTCCTGCAGATAGCGGTCGACCAGCTTGCGCAGCCCGTCGAGCCTGGCCCGTCGCTGCTGCCATTGCTCACGTAGTTTGTCGAGGTTGTTGCGGTGCCAGTCCAGGCTGCGTTGCTGCTGGGCAATGGCCGATTCGAGTTGCGAGAGGAAGCGCTGATAATTGACCAGCCATTGCCCGGAGACGCCCTGGCTGCCCTGGTTCAGCCACTGCTGCTGGTAGTCGCTGAAGTACTGCCGCAGCTCCTCGAGCTTGGCCTCTGCCTGCGCCACCTGCGTCTGGCCCTGGCCGAACAGCCTCGCGGCATCACGCTCGGCACGTTCGGCCATGTCGATCACCGGCCCGAGACGTGCCGCACGGCTTGCCGACACCGCTTAGTTCGCCGCTTTCGGGTTGAAGACGTTGTTCAGCGAGACCTGGCTCTGTGTCAGCCCCTCGGCCTCGTCGAGACCCTGCCTGAGGTAGCGGACCATCTCGGCCTGGCGCGCAATCGCCAGGTCGGTCTCCGGATCGCCACCGGGCACGTAGGCGCCTACGCTGATCAGGTCTCGGCTCTGCTGGTAGCGCGACCAGAGCTGCTTGAAGCGTTGCGAGCCGCGCAGATGCTCTTGGCTGACCACAGCCGGCATGACCCGGCTGATGGAGGCCTCGATGTCGATCGCCGGGTAATGACCTTCCTCGGCGAGCCGACGCGACAGCACGATATGACCGTCGAGCACGCCTCGGGCGGCATCGGCGATGGGGTCCTGCTGATCGTCCCCCTCGGACAGTACGGTGTAGAAGGCGGTAATCGAACCGCCGCCCTTCTCCGCGTTGCCGGCACGCTCGACCAGACTCGGCAGTTTGGCGAACACCGACGGTGGGTAGCCCTTGGTCGCCGGCGGCTCGCCAATCGCCAGGGCGATCTCCCGCTGGGCCTGCGCGTAGCGGGTCAGCGAGTCCATCAGCAGCAGCACGTTCTTGCCCTTGTCACGAAAATACTCGGCGATGCGGGTGCAGTATTGCGCGGCGCGCAGGCGCATCAGGGGCGCATCGTCAGCTGGCGAGGCGACGACCACCGAGCGCTTGATGCTCTCCTCGGTGAGGATGTGCTCGATAAATTCCTTTACTTCGCGGCCCCGCTCACCGATCAACCCGACCACGATAACGTCGGCCTCGGTGAAGCGCGTCATCATGCCGAGCAGCACGGACTTGCCGACGCCGGTCCCGGCGAACAGGCCAAGGCGCTGACCGCGCCCGACCGTCAGCAACCCATTGATGGAGCGAATGCCGACGTCCAGCGGTTCACTGATCGGGTGGCGCTTAAGCGGGTTGATCACCGGGCCGTCCATCGGCACCCAGTCCTCGGCCTTCATGCCACCCTTGCCGTCCAGCGCTCGTCCCGCGCCGTCGAGCACTCGCCCCAGCATGGAGGTGCCCATGGGCAGACGTCCGGTATTGGGCAACGGTACGACACGGGCTCCGGGCGCGATCCCGGCCAGGCTGCCGACCGGCATCAGGTAGAGTTTGCCGCTGGCAAACCCCATCACCTCCGCCTCGACCTGGGTTGGGTGATAGCTGTCTTCGTTGATCACCAGGCAGCGGCTGCCCACCGCCGCGCGCAAGCCTTCGGCTTCGAGCGTCAGCCCGACCATACGCAACAACCGACCCTCAAGGATCGGCTGACTGGGAAGTTTGATCGCCTGGCCATAGGCTTCGAAACGCCGGGCGAAGCTGGTGCGTTCAAGGCGCATCGGGCTGTTCCGCGTCGAGGTCGATGTGCAGGTCGGCTTCCGGGGGGCTGGTCGCATTCTCCCGCTGTTGGTCGAACAACTGGGCAATCGCCTGTGCCAAGCGCGTCTCGACGCTGGCGTCGATACGGCTCTGCTCGGTCTCGACGCGGCAGCCGCCGGGCAACAGGTCGCTGTCCTCGAGTATCCGCCAGGTTTCTTCGTGGCGCTCGCGTAGCGCCTTCACCAGCTCGAAGTCCTGAGGGTTGACATGGATGCGCACATTGCTGGCGCCCATGGGCAGCAGCTTGAGCGCCTCGCGCAACACCTGGCGAATCTGGCTGGAATCGATCAGCAGGTCGCGCTGGATGACCTCACGAGCGAGCTGGCTGACCAGCGTGACCATGGCGTGCTCGAGATTGCGGTCCTGATCGGCGATGGGCTCGAGCAATTGCCCCATCAGCGTCTCGAGGCTGGCCAGCTTTGGAGCCAGCGCAGCGTCGGCTTCCTGTCGCGCTTTCAACTGCCCGGCATGAAAACCGTCCTTTTCACCGGTGCTGAAGCCTTCGTTGTAGGCCTCCTGGCGAATCGCCTCGAGCTCGTCGAGCGTCAGCGGTTTGACTTCCTCGACGGGAACGTCCTCGCTGTGCGCCAGCTCGGCTTCTTCAAGCGGCTGCTCCGGCGCCTCCGGTTCCGGTGCGCCACCAAGCGGATCGAAGCTCGGCAAGGCCCAGCGATCGAAGACATTGACGTCTTTCGCGCGGATCACATCGCTGGGGTTTTCCTTCGACATCGAATCAGAGCCCTACTGCTTAGATCATTTCTTCGCCGCCCTTGCCGCCGAGCACGATTTCTCCGGCTTCGGCCATGCGACGGGCGATGGTGAGGATTTCCTTTTGCGCACCTTCCACTTCGCTGATGCGCACCGGCCCCTTGGCTTCCAGATCGTCGCGCAGCAGTTCGCCGGCGCGCTTGGACATGTTCTTGAAGACCTTTTCCTTGATCGCCTCGTCTGCGCCCTTGAGCGCCATCACCAGTACGTCGGAGGATACTTCGCGCAGCAGCACCTGGATGCCCCGGTCGTCGACATCCGCCAGGTTGTCGAACACGAACATCAGGTCTTCGATCTGGGAGGACAGGTCCTCGTCGACTTCGCGGATGGCATCCATCAGCTGGCCTTCGACCGAGCTGTCGAGGTAGTTCATGATGTCCGCCGCACGCTTGACGCCGCCGAGGCTCGCACGCGTGGTGTTCGAGTTGCCGGAGAACTGCTTCTCCAGAATCAGGTTCAGCTCCTTCAACGCCGCCGGTTGCACAGTGTTGAGCGAGGAGACGCGCAGCACGATGTCCAGACGCACCTTGTGGTCGAAATGCGAAAGCACCTCGCCGGCCTGGTCAGGGTCGAGATAAGCCACCACGATCGCCTGGATCTGGGGGTGCTCGTAGCGAATGACATCGGCCACGGCACGCGGCTCCATCCACTTCAGGCTGTCCAGGCCGCTCGTGTTGCCGCCCAGCAGGATACGGTCGATCAGGCCGCCCGCCTTGTCCTCTCCCAGCGCCTGGGTGAGCATCTTGCGGATGTAGCCGTCCGAACCGACGCCGAGGCTGGTCTGATCGCCGACGATCTCGACGAACTCGCTCATTACCGATTCGATCTGGTTCTTCTGCACGTTGCGCAGCTGCGCCATGGCCGTGCCGACCTTCTGCACTTCCTTCGGGCCAAGGTGCCGCAGGACCTGCGCGGCATCGGCCTCGCCGAGCGAAAGCAGGAGAATCGCGGCCTTGTCGACCTTGTTCATCTTGGCGGGAACCCGTGCGTCACTCATCTGCGTTGATCCACTCTTTGACGACCTGCGCTACCCGGCCCGGATCGTCGGCTACCAGATTCTTGATGGCATTCAATTGCGCATCGTACCCCTCGGTCGGGCTCGGCAGCATGATGCTCTGCGGCCCGCTCAGACTGACCCGGTCACTGGCCAGCGCACCATCGATGCCTTCCATGTCGCCCAGCTCGGCATCGCCTGCGCCGACCGGCGCCAGTTCCTTGCCCTTGCCGGCATTGGTCAGGTTGTTCAGCACCGGACGCAGCACGCCGAACACCAGCACCAGGATGAACAGTACACCCAACACTTGTTTGACGATGTCCCAGAACCAGGGTTGCGTGTAGAACGGGCTGTCGACGAACGTCTCTTCCATCGAGTCGCTGGCGAACGGCGCATTGATCACGCTGACGCTGTCACCGCGGCTGGCATCGAAGCCAACGGCGTCTTGTACCAAACGGGTGAAGCGCGCCAGTTCTTCGGCACTGCGCGGAACCCGCGTGGCCTGGCCATCGGCGGACACCACCACCTGGTCATCCAGTACCACCGCGACGGAAAGCCGGCGCAGGCGACCCTGTTGTTGCTTGGTGTAGCTGATGGAACGGTCAAGCTCGTAGTTGCGGGTCGACTGCTCGCGCTTGTCGGCCGGATATGGCGCCAGCATCGGCTGGCCGGTGGCCGGGTCCATGACCTGCTGACCATTGGCATCGAGCAGCGGCTGGCCGGGGGCGATCGCGCCTGCCGGCGCTGCACCGGCGACCGCGTTCTCCGGCGCGGCGGCCGGGCCCGGCGGTTGGTTGCTCAGGGCACCCGGAACACCTTGCGGGCCGAGGCTGCTCTGGCGCTGTTCGTTGACGCTCTGCTCGCTGCGCAGGGCCGGCTGGTCCGGGTTGAACGTCTCGGACGTCGACTCGACGGCGCTGAAGTCCACGTCAGCCGATACCTCGGCCTTGTAACGACCGTTGCCCAGCACCGGCTGCAGGATGTTGTGCACGCGTTGGGTGTAGAGGCTCTCCATGCGGCGGCTGTAGTCGAACTGCTTGCCGGCCATGCTCAGTTCGGTCAGCTCCTGCTGGTCGGACAGCAGGTTGCCCTTCTGGTCGACCACGGTGATCTGAGACTTGGTCAGCTCAGGCACGCTGGTGGCGACGAGGTTGATGATGGCCATCACCTGGCTCGGCTCGAGGCTGCGCCCCGGATAGAGTTCGACCAGAACCGACGCGCTCGGCTTGCGCTCGTCACGAACGAACACCGAACTCTTCGGGATCGCCAGGTGGACACGCGCGCCCTTGACGTTGTTCAGGCTGGAAATGGTGCGACCCAGTTCCCCCTCCAGACCACGGCGATAGCGGGTGGCCTCCATGAACTGGCTGGTGCCAAGCCCCTGTTCCTTGTCGAGGATTTCGAAACCGATGTTGCTGTCGGTCGGCGCAATGCCGGCGCTGGCGAGTTTCAGGCGCGCACGCGCCAGATCGTCTGCCTTGACCAGCAGCGCACCGGAGTTCGGCTCGACGGTGTAGGTGATGTCCGCGGCGGTCAGCGTCTCCATGACCTGATTGGCGTCCATCCCGGCCAGGCTGCCGAGCAGCGGGCGATAGTCCGGCTGCTGCGACCAGAGCACCACGGCAAAGCCGATGGCCACACTCGCGGCCAGGCCGACCAGCAGGCCAATCTGCCGCAGCATCGACATCTCGGAGAGGTTTTCAAGGAAAGACAGGCCAAACAGCGGCTTCTTCGGAGCATCCGAATCGACCGCGACGGGAACCTTGCTAAGCACTTCAGCCATTGATCAAACCCTGCCTTAGACCGGCATCTGCATGATGTCTTGATACGCCTGGACCAACTTGTTACGCACCTGGGTCATGGCCTGGAAGGAGACGCTGGCTTTCTGCGACGCGATCATGACGTCGGTCAGATCGACACCGCCCTGCCCCATCTCGAAGGCGCTGGCCAGTTGACTGGACGCCTGTTGGGTTTCGCTCACCTTGTTGACGGCCTGGCCGAGCATGTCGGAAAAGCTCGGCGCACCCACTTCCTGCGGGGCGGACACGGGCTTGGAGCGAGCCATTGCGTCGGTCTGCATGGCGCGCATTTCCAGCATCAAGCGGTTGAATTCGATACCCTGGCTCATCGTTCCTCCAACAGCTGCGGTTTTTTTGACGCTTCGCAGCAGGCACAGGGGTAATAGCAACATCGGTGCCAGAACAGTTTCGAGAGGGACGAGAGGCAGGCCGAAAACTGCCAGGCCCAAGGCCAACGGCGCCGAGGAAGCCAGGCAAAGCCGCACCAGCCCCACGCCTCGTCCAGCCTTCGGCGTGTATTGACTCCCCTTGCTGTTACGCCAATCGCCGCGCCTGCTGTACGGTGACGTCTGCCGCGGCGCGCTCTAGGCTAAACGGCCGGACTCAAAGGAATCGCCATGACGGACGCTACTCGCTCCCTACCTCGCCCGCTCGCCGACACCACGGCCTCGACCATGGTGGCCGGGTTCATCGCCATGCTGACCGGCTATACCAGCTCGCTCGTGCTCATGTTCCAGGCGGGCCAGGCGGCCGGTCTCAGCGAGGGCCAGATCTCGTCATGGATATGGGCGCTGTCCATCGGCATGGCGATCTGCAGCATCGGCCTGTCGCTTCGCTATCGCGCGCCGGTGGTCATCGCCTGGTCGACGCCTGGTGCCGCCCTGCTCATCACCAGCCTGCCAGGCGTACCTTACGGGGAAGCCATCGGTGCCTTTATCTTCGCCTCGGCCCTGATCGCGCTGTGCGGGCTGACCGGCAGCTTCGATCGACTGATGCGCAGGGTGCCCGCCTCGCTGGCCGCCGCCCTGCTGGCAGGGGTGCTCTTCAACATCGGCATCGAAATCTTCCGCGCGGTGGAAGTGCAGCCGCTACTGGTGCTCGGCATGTTCTTCACCTACCTGGTGGCCAAGCGTGTGCAGCCCCGTTATGCGGTACTCGGCGCGCTGCTGGTCGGCTGCCTGATCGCCGGGCTGTCCGGACTGCTGGACTTCCAGCGCCTGAGCCTGCGCATCGCCGTACCGGTCTGGACCACCCCATCGCTGTCCGTTGCAGCCATCTTCAGCATAGGCATTCCGCTGTTCGTCATCGCCATGGCCTCGCAGAACATGACGGGGCTGGCGGTGCTCCGTGCAGAAGGCTACGACACACCGGCATCGCCGCTGATCTCGGTGACCGGCATCGCCTCACTGCTGCTGGCACCCTTCGGCTCCCACGGCATCCACCTAGCGGCGATCACCATGGCCATCTGCGCCGGGCCGGAGGCGCATGCCGACCGGGGCAAGCGCTACACCGCGGCGGTCTGGTGCGGGGTGTTCTACGGTATCGCGGGTATCTTCGGCGCGACGCTGGCGGCGTTGTTCGCGGCCTTTCCCGCCGCGCTGGTGTTGTCGGTTGCCGCACTGGCCTTGCTCGGCTCGATCGGGTCGGGGCTGACCCAGGCGATGCAGCAACCCAGTGAGCGCGAGGCTGCGCTGGTCACCTTCATGGTGACCGCCTCAGGGCTCACGCTGTTCGGCATCGGAGCGGCGCTCTGGGGGCTGATCGCGGGGGTTCTGACGTTGGTGATCCTGAAGGGTCGCGGGTGAGGTGGGCGGCATGATGCCGCCTGCTGCGTTCAGGACGGATGCGGTCGTACGGCATGACCGCTGAGAGCAACGACCTAGATAGCCGTCGCCCCACCATCCACAGCCAAGGCATGGCCCGTCGTGAACCCCGCCCCATCGCTACACAGATAGAGCACCGCCGCCGCGATCTCCTCCACCTTGCCGATGCGTCCAACCGGGTGCATCGCCGCGGCGAACTCGGCTTTGCGCGGGTCCGCCTCATAGGCGCGGCGGAACATGTCGGTGTCGATCACCGCCGGGCACACCGCATTGACCCGTATGCCCTTCTTGGCATACTCGATGGCCGCCGACTTGGTCAGCCCGATCACCGCATGCTTGGACGCCGAGTAGATACTCATCTTGGGTGCCGCACCAAGGCCGGCGACCGAGGCGGTGTTGACGATCGCACCGCCCCCCTGCGCCAGCATCACGGGTAGCTGGTGTTTCATGCACAGCCAGACACCCTTGACGTTGACGCCCATGATGGCATCGAACTCGGCCTCGCTGCCCTCGGCCAGCTTACCCTGCTCGATCTCGATCCCGGCGTTGTTGAAGGCGTAGTCCAGCCGGCCATACGCCTCGATGGTCTGCTGGACCAGGGCGCGAACCTGCTCATCGCGTGTGACGTCGCACCGAACGAACCGCGCGTCCCCACCTGCTTCCAGGATGGCCTCGACACAGGCCTTGCCACCGGTCTCATCGAGATCGGCCACGACGACCTTCAATCCCTGCGCGGCAAACGCGAGGGCGGTAGCGCGGCCAATGCCCGCTGCGGCACCGGTAACCAGCGCGACCTTTCCGGCGAATGACATGCTCATGCGTAGTTCCCTTGTTCGTATATGGAGAAGCCGAGCGCCTGGCGTGACCAAGGCTGGCGAATCGGTCACTGTTATACCGCCAATGCGGGACAAGTCATAAGTTGCTCGCCCGATATCACTCGCGCCGATGCCCGTGCATTTCAGATCCCCCCACCACTTGCAGGTCAGGACCCGAGGGGCTAAACCAAAGGTTTTCCTGATCAGAGGCTCCCATGGACAAGACCAATCGCCAATTCCTGTTGGCCAAACGCCCGGTCGGTGCGCCGGGCCGTGACACCTTCGACTTCGTCGAGACGCCGGTGAGCGAGCCGGGACCTGGGCAGATTCTCGTCAAGGTGGAGTACCTGTCGCTGGACCCCGCCATGCGTGGCTGGATGAACGATGCCAAGTCCTACATCCCGCCGGTCGGCATCGGCGAAGTGATGCGCGCGCTGGGTGTCGGCAAGGTCATCGCGTCTCAGCACCCCGGTTTCGCCGAAGGCGATTACGTCAATGGCGCGCTGGGCGTCCAGGAATACTTCCTCGGTGAGCCCAAGGGGTTCTACAAGGTCGACCCGAAGCAGGCACCGCTACCGCGCTACCTTTCCGCGCTCGGCATGACCGGCATGACCGCCTATTTCGGCCTGCTGGCCGTAGGCGAACCCAAGGCGGGCGAAACGGTGGTGATCTCCGGAGCTGCCGGCGCGGTGGGCAGCGTTGCCGGGCAGATCGCGAAGATCAAGGGGTGCCGTGTGGTCGGGATCGCAGGCGGTGCGGACAAGTGCCGCTTCCTGACTGACGAGCTCGGTTTCGACGCTGCGATCGACTACAAGAGCGAAGACGTTGCCGCCGGCCTGAAGCGCACCTGTCCGAAAGGCGTGGACGTGTTTTTCGACAATGTCGGCGGGGACATCCTCGACGCCGTGCTCACCCGCATCACCGTCGGCGCACGCATCGTCATTTGCGGGGCGATCAGCCAGTACAACAGCACCGATGCGGTCAAAGGCCCGGCGAACTACCTGTCGCTGCTGGTCAATCGAGCCCGCATGCAGGGCATGGTGGTCATGGACTACGTCTCGCGCTATCCCGAAGCGATGAAAGACATGGCGCAATGGATGCAGAGCGGCCAGCTCAAGAGCAAGGAGGATGTGGTCGAAGGCCTCGAAACCTTCCCGGACACCCTGATGAAGCTCTTCACCGGCGGCAATTTCGGCAAGCTGGTCCTGAAAGTCAGCTGAGCCGCACGTCGGCCACTGGAGCGACCGACTTTTGCGTCATGCCAGCTCCGCTACGACCGCAGCCAACGCCCTCGCCGGATCACCGGACTGGGCGATTGGCCGGCCGATAACCAGGAAATCGGATCCAGCCGCCATTGCCTCGGCGGGCGTCAGGATCCGGCGCTGGTCATCCGCCGCGCTACCGGCCGGTCGGATGCCGGGCGTCACCAGTTGCAACGTTGGGAATTGTGCCTTGAGCGGCTGCGCTTCCTGGGCCGAACACACCAGGCCATCCAGCCCGGCCCTGGCCGCCAGCCCGGCCAGCCGTAGCACCTGCTGCTGGGGGGGGATATCCAAACCGATATCCGACAGGTCCTGCTGCTCCATGCTGGTCAGCACCGTCACACCGATCAACAGCGGCTTGGCCCCGTTTGCCTTGTCCAGCGCTTCCCGGCAGGCAGCCATCATCCGCAGACCTCCGGAACAGTGCACGTTCACCATCCACACGCCCAGCTCGGCTGCCGCACGGACCGCCATCGCGGTGGTGTTCGGAATGTCGTGGAATTTCAGGTCGAGAAACACCTCGAATCCCTTGGCCTGCAAAGCCTCGACGATATCCGGGCCACAGCGGGTGAACAGCTCCTTGCCCACCTTTACGCGGCACAGCGCCGGATCCAGGCGGTCGGCCAACGCCAGCGCGGCATCACGGGAAGGGAAGTCGAGCGCAACGATGATGGGGGTCTGGCTGGGCATGGGCAATCCTCGTCAAAATCCGGCGCGCATTGTGGCAGAAATCCACCGTTTCGGCGGCGTCCAGCGCCCACGAGACCTTTCCGCCCACTGGAATGGCGTCGCCTTGCGCCACAGCGTAAGGTGACGACATAGAGTCTATTCAGGAGTGCGTAGATGCCCTGGTACATCTGGTTGCTATTGGCCGTGGTCCTTGGTTCGATCATCGGCGGCTTGATCATGTTGAAAGCCGGGGCCCGCAAGATTCCGCTGACCGAGGAGCAAAAACAGCGGATCGCCCGACGCAATGCCGAAGCGGATGCCGAGGACGCCCGCGACCGCTAGCCGATCGCGGGCGAGATCACCGGTCCCGACATCCTTGCGGGAACACAGCCCAAACGTTCAGTGATGGCGTTTCGCCTTTATCCGGGCGATCATTCTTGCCTTCGTAAGGATGAACCATGTCAGCAGTACCCGCCTCCTTCGGTGATATCAGGCCCCAGGCCCAGGCCACCTTCGCCCGCCGTATCCTCCCGTCCATCGCCTGCCTACTGGCTGTCGCGCTACTCGCGGCGGCCGCCGCCGTCATCCATATCGCCTGGACCATCGATCGCGACGCGCTCGTGCGTGAACGGTTCCTGGCCGAGCGCGCGTTCGAAACCCATCAGGAGGGCATGAATCGACACATCGCGGACAACGCCTTCTGGGGTGACGCCTACGCCAACCTCAGCAGCCGTACCAATCTGGACTGGGCGTACGACCAGCAGAATCTCGGACCTTCGCTGTTCGAGGACTTCGGCTACGAGGCCGTGTTCGTGATCGATGCCCAGGGGCGCACCACCTACTCGGTGATTCGCGGCGAGCTTGCGCAGATCGACGCCGATGAGTGGCTTGGCAACGGATTGCGTGCACTGCTAGCCGATGCCCGCACGGCGGTCGAAGACGAGGAAACCGCTGCCGGCCTGCTGACGGCCGAGGGGCACCCGGCCATGGCCGCGGCGGCGGTCATGACGACGGGCGGCAGCGATATCAAGCCGGGCCCCGGCCCGGCGGCGACCTTGCTGTTCGTCGATCTGCTCGACCCTGCGCGTCTTCGTGAATTGGGCGCGGCCTATGCGATCGACGGCCTGCGTGTCGCAACCGGCCAGGGCGACGACCCCGATGCGCGCCTCGCGCTGGCGCGACTCGACGCTTCGCCGGTGACAATGACCTGGTCGGTGTCGCAACCCGGCGAATACCTGCTCTGGATCACCATGCCAGTGCTCGGCGCCGTCACCCTCGGCCTCGGCCTGCTCGCCTGGCTACTGCTGCGCCAGGCGTTGAGAAACCTGCGGGTGATGGACACCAGCTACAAACGTCTGATGGCGAGCCGCTCGGCGCTGGCGGCCAGCGAAGAGCGCTTTCGCGACGTCGCCGAGGCCGCGTCCGACTGGATCTGGGAAACGGACCACCAGGCCCGGCTGACTTACCTGTCCAGCCGGTTCGAAGAGATCACCGGTCACAAGCCGGACACCTGGATAGGCCGTCCATTACTCGATCTGCTCATCAGTGACAAAGCGGCGCTGCAGGACTGGCTCGGCTCGTCACGCCGAGCCCCTCTGCGTTGCAGCTACCGGGCCGCCATTGGCTGCGAGCGGCATTGTCGTTTGTCAGCGCGGGCGATCCGCCGCGACGGGGCGCTGCTCGGCTATCGCGGCACCGCAAGCGACATCACCGAAGAAACCAAGGCCCAGGCGCGCGTGCAGTACCTGTCGCAGCACGACGCGCTCACCGGCCTGCCCAACCGCAACCGGCTACGCGAATACCTGGAAACCAGACTTGCGACGGTCACCAGCGTCTCGAAGCTGGCCGTCCTGTACATCGATCTTGACCGATTCAAGCCGGTCAACGACACGCTGGGCCACGGTGCCGGCGACGAGATTCTCGTGGGGGTCTCCAGTCGGCTCAAGCAATGCGTGCGAGCTGACGATCTCGTTGCTCGCCTGGGCGGGGACGAATTCGTCATGGTGCTCGGGCGCCTGCAGGGTGGTGACGATATCGAGGGGCTTTGCGCCCGCGTGGTGACGAGCCTCAGCGAACCCTTTCATTACGAAGAGCACCTTATCCACATCGGTGCCAGCATCGGCATCGCCCTGGCGCCAACCGACGCCGTACAGGCCAGCGACCTGCTGCGCTGCGCCGACATCGCGCTGTACCAGGCCAAGGCCAATGGCCGCGGCACCTGGTGTTTCTACGGCAGCGAGATGGACAAACGATTGCACGAGCGCCGACGGCAGGAAGACGACCTGCGCCTGGCTCTGGCCGAACAGCAGTTCGAGGTCTATTACCAACCGCGCTATTTCAGTGAAGGCATGCGGGTCAACGGTGCTGAGGCGCTGATCCGCTGGCATCACCCGACACGCGGCCTGCTCCTGCCTGAACAGTTCGTGCCACTGGCCGAAGAAACCGGCCTGATCGTTCCGCTTGGGGAATGGGTGCTGCGCCAGGCCTGCCTCGAAGCAGCGAACTGGCATGCCGCGACGGTCGTGTCGGTGAACCTTTCGCCCCTGCAGTTGCGCAACGCCGAGCTGTTCGAAGTCATCCGCAGCGCCCTGCTCGACAGCGGCCTGCCCGCCGCCAGGCTTGAACTGGAGATCACCGAAAGCGCGTTGCTGGAGGAAAACCAGAGCACGCTCGATGTACTCAATCGCTTGAAAACGCTGGGTCTGCGCCTGGCCATGGACGACTTCGGCACGGGTTACTCGTCGCTGAGCAATCTGCGGCTTTATCCGTTCGATGTCATCAAGATCGACGGCAGCTTCGTCGCCGGTATGCCGCACTCGGTCGAGGATCACTCCATCGTCAAGGCCTTGATCGATCTCGGGCGCGGGCTGCGCATTCGGGTCACGGCCGAAGGGGTCGAGACGTCGGAGCAGATGGATTTGCTGCTGGCGGACGGCTGCAGAGAAATGCAGGGCTTTCACATGAGCCGGCCGTTACGTGTCGAGGAACTCCACCAGCTCTTCGAGCGCAGCCGCCTTCAGGAAACAGCACCCAGCGACGCGAACCTGACCTGAGGCCCTGCGGCCCTCAACGCTTGATTTTGAAGTTGATCTGCGCGCCGCTGATATCGTCCTCGCGCCCTTCGATATCCGGCAGCAGGCGACCGCTCATCTGCAACGAGCGGTCGGGCTTTCCGGTCGGGAAAAGGGGTGGAAGAAGGTCCAGGCTGGCCTCTTCCTGGCTGTTGTCGAGCGTTTCGGTCCAGTCGTCCGGCAGGCTCAGATCCAGCTCGGGAGCGTCCAGCGCCGGCTCGGCCGCCGCCTGGCGACGCTGGGCCGCAGCGCGTTCGGGTGCCTTGACGGGTGCCGGTGCGACCTCGACCGGTGGTGGCGCCTCAGCCGCCTCGTCCGTGACCTCGGGCAACTCGATGCTGATCGGGGGCGGGAGATCCTGGTCGGGCTGATCGAGCCGGGGTGCCTGGTCCGGCTCGGGTGCGATCGGCTCACCCAGCGTGATCTCCCCACGCGGCTCAGGCGTGTCCGGTGCATGCGGCTGCTCCGACGGCTGGTCGCCATCGCAAGCACCGAGAAGCGGTAATGCCAACCGGAACAACCATGCCCTCACCGTCACCCCTCACCTCCTCATGACTAGTTCGCTTGCCGACAGAGCTCCCCTGCCAAAGTACCCAGCGTCTTCAACGCCCGCTCTACCTCAGCGGTCCACGGCAAGGCGCAATTGAGCCGGATGCAGTGATTGAACTGCTCGGTATTGCTGAAGATCAACCCTGGCGCGATGCTGATCCCCCGATTGAGCGCCTGTACGTGCAACTCCTTGGTGTTCACGCGGGCCGGCAGGCTCACCCAGAGAATGAACCCGCCCGTGGGCCGCGTCATCTGCGTGCCCTCCGGGAAAAAACGCTGCACCGCCAGCTGGAACGCGCTGAGGTTGCTGCGGTACTCGTGCCGGATATAGCGCAGGTGCCGATCGTAGCCGCCATTCTCCAGGTAGGCGGCCACACCCATCTGGGTCACGCTGCAGGCCGAGTGGGTGCTGAAGGTCTGCAGGCGATGGACGTCCTCCCGGTACCTGCCCGGCAGGATCCAGCCGATCCGTACACCCGGAGACAGCGTCTTGGAGAAGCTCGAGCAATAGATCACCCGCCCCTCGCTGTCATTGGATTTCAGCGCCTTGACCGAACCTGCGTCGAACATGAGTTCGCCGTAGATATCGTCTTCGACAATCTGGATGTCGAAATTCGCCGCCAGCTTGAGCAATTGTTTCTGCCGTGCGTCCGGCATGCTGCCGCCGAGCGGATTGCTCAGCCGCGCGGTGAGCACGAGTGCCTTGATCGGCCACTGGCTGGCGGCCAGTTGCAACGCTTCGAGGCTCAGACCCGTATCCGGGTCGCAGGGAATCTCGATGACCTTCAGACCGAGCAGGTCGGCCAGCTGGAGCAGGCCGTAATAACTGGGCGACTCGGCAGCGATGAGATCGCCGGGCTTGGTCAGTACGCGTAACGACATCTGCAGTGCATCGACGCAACCGTGAGTGATCACCACTTCATCCGGTCCGACGACCACACCCGCGTCACGCATGCGGATGGCGACCTGCCGGCGCAGAGGCTCGTACCCGGGGCTGAACATGTAGGTGAAGGCGCGCTGGCTCTGGAAGCGCGTCACCTTCGCCAATTGCTGATGCAGCGCCCGAACCGGCAGGTAATCGACATGAGGTACCGCGGCCCCGAGCGGAATCAATCCGTCGCGACGCGACTCACTCAATACCTGATTGATGATGCTGCTGCGGGTGACCAGCGTCGGCCGCTCGACCTGCGCGATATCCGGCGTCGGGGCCGTCAGCGCCGGCGTGTGGTGCACATAGAAACCCGACTGCGGGCGCGCCCGGATCATGCCCTGGTCTTCTAGGTTCGCGTAGGCCTGCAGGACGGTGGCATGGCTGACGTTGAGCTGCATGCTCATCTTGCGCACGGACGGGACACGCTCGCCAGGCCGATAGACACCACGGCGAATGTCTTCGGCAAGCTGGTGCGCAATACGCTGGTAAAGCAACAGATTGGTCATTTGGCCCGTCTCCGCGAACTGGACCATAACAGTAGTACAGGGCTACAGAACCCGACCAATACAGTTAGCAGGTAAGTCGCCGAAACAGTCGGTTACCTTTACGCCGGCGCCACGCCTCAACGCGGTGGACTGAGCCGCCCCTTGTCGTCCGAGAAGAGAATTTCGACCCGACGATTCTGTGCCCGCCCCCGCGCCGAGGCGTTCTCGCTGATCCGATGCTGCTCGCCGTAGCCGAGCACCTCCATGCGCGAGGCCTCGATGCCTAGGTCGACCAGGAAATCCGCGACGGCCTGCGCCCGAGCGCGGGACAGCTGAAGATTCTCAGCGGCGTCGCCGCGGTTATCCGTATAGCCCTCGATACGGATTCTGCGGCCAGGGTTGAGCTGGAGGAAATGGGCCAGTTTGAGCAAGGTGCGATTGGCCGAGTTACCGAGTTCGGCGCTAGCCGGCTTGAACAGGACATCGCCCAGGGTCATTACCAAACCGCGATCGGATTCGGCAGCAGCCATACTGATCATCTGCTCGTCCAGCCAGCGATCCTGCTGATGGGCGTCCAGCACCCTGGCCTCTTGCAGCGTCTGCCGCAGGCGCTCCTGTTCCATCGCCAATTGCGTAGCACGCATCTGGTTGCGTTGCAGCGCGCTGTGATTACGAGCGATCTCGCTGTAGCGCCGACTGAGATACGCATAGTGTTCGGCATCCTCGGCATTGCCCAGATAGCCTGCGAAGCGCTTGGCGCGCTCGAGTGAATCGCCGGCACGCATGACATCCTTCGGCGCGTCATGCACGACGCGTGCATCCTGGCTGACCTGCTCGTACGCAGCGCTCGCCTCCTGCAGCTGCTGCTCCAAGCCCGGGGACGTACAGCCCTGAAGGCCGGCAGCGCCAAGAAAGAGAAACGGCATGATGCGAATCGACTTCACCGTAATGCTCCCAACTGTTCACGCAAGCGCGCGATACGACGATTCAATTCGTTCAGCTGCAGTTCACTTTTGTCGTTGAGCACTTGCGCCTCGGCATAGCGAGCATCCAACTCGGCCTGCTCAGCCTGCAGCCGGGCGCGGCGATAGTCGCGATCCTTCATCGCCGCGGTGGCGTTCGCCAGTTTGTCTTCAGCCTGCCGCAATGCCGGGACCTGTTCGGTGGCACCGACGGCACGGGCCTGAACGATGGCCTGCTCAGTCAGGCGAAGCTGCTCGGAGGGAGCGGGATCGGTAGCGCAGCCTGAAAGCACCAGCGCGCAAACGGATAGGAAGGGTATTTTCAACTCGTTCGACCCTAGCGGTGAGAACTGCTGGCAGGTGCCAATTGTTGTTGCTTCCAGCGATCAAGGTTATCCGCGAGCAGCTGCTCGGGCACACCAGCGGCGCGTAGCTCGGTCATCTTTACCGCGAGCTGGCCCCGCAGCCAGGGGGAATTGCACGCAGAGTCATGGGACACCGCCAAATGCATCCCTCTACTCAGTACCGGTGGTTGCAGCCGTTGCACGTCGTCGAGCAAGCCCAATGGGCCGGCAAGCGCGACGGCGCTGTACCGCTCATGCAGGACGTAATCGGTCTCGCCCACCAGCAGCCGCTGCATCGCTTCGGCAAGACTGGGCGCGGTATCCAGCTTCAACGCCTCGGCTGCATAGCCTTCGAAGACGCGGCCCCAGTTCTGCCCAGCCACTCGCGTACCGGTCTGTCCGGCGAGATCGTCCCGGCTCGCATAGAAGACCCCTGGTTCGTTACGCACCCAGGCAGCGACCTGCAGCCCGGTGATGGCCGGATGCACGAAGTCCATCCGCTCCAGCTCCGACACGCTCAATGCCGCATCGGCCAACAGATCCACGCGGCCACTGCTTACCTCTTCCAAGGCTTTTGCCGAGTCACCGGTATAGAGCAGCTCCAGCTTGAGCTCGAGCGAATCGGCGATCCGCTTGAGCATATCGGCATTGGCACCTATCAGGCGCTTCGGATTCTGCGGATCGCGCCAGAGAAACGGTGGGTTGTCCGCACCACCCGTGGCGATCAGACGGTCGCACTTGCCACCCGCCGCGCCGGCGGCCAAAGGTGTCGCGAGCAGCGACGTGATCAGGGCGGCGATTTTCAGCCGGACGGCACAGCGCATGGGTTACCTCTTGTCGGATGGCGAACGGACCTGGCAGCGCATCTTAACACCGGCCGCGGGGACCGAGCGCCCATGAAAAAACCCGCTACGAGAGCGGGTTTTTCTTCCTGCGAAACGCCTCAGACGAGCTCTTCGAGCGCCGGCAGGATTTCGAAGAGATCACCTACCAGGCCGTAATCGGCAACCTGGAAGATAGGTGCTTCCTCATCCTTGTTGATCGCGACGATCACCTTGGAGTCCTTCATGCCGGCCAGGTGCTGGATGGCACCGGAGATGCCGACCGCGATGTACAGCTGCGGCGCGACGATCTTGCCCGTCTGGCCGACCTGCATGTCGTTCGGTACGAAGCCAGCAT
Source organism: Stutzerimonas marianensis (assembly GCF_022810315.1). NCBI lineage: Bacteria > Pseudomonadati > Pseudomonadota > Gammaproteobacteria > Pseudomonadales > Pseudomonadaceae > Stutzerimonas > Stutzerimonas marianensis. The sequence continues at coordinate 214,624 of NZ_JALGRD010000002.1, forward strand.
CCACCGCGGCGCGCGAGGCGCCGACCGCTGCACCGAGTTTGTCGGCCAGCGAATACAGGTGCTTGAAGTTCTCGCCGTTCTGCATGCCCCGGCCGCCGGAGACGACGATCTTCGCAGCGGTCAGTTCGGGACGGTCAGACTTGGCCAACTCTTCGCCGACGAAGGAAGACACGCCCGCATCACCCGAACCGGACACCTGCTCGACGCTCGCCGAGCCGCCCTCGGCATTGACCGGATCGAAACCGGTTGCGCGAACGGTGATGACTTTGATCGGCGCGCTGGACTGCACGGTGGCGATGGCATTGCCGGCATAGATCGGACGCTTGAAAGTATCAGCACTCTCGACAGCGATGATCTCGGAGAGCTGGTCGACATCGAGCTGAGCAGCGACACGCGGCATGAAATTCTTGCCATTGGTCGTGGCAGCGGCCAGGACGTGGCTGTAGTCCTTGGCGAGGCCGGCGATCAACGGCGCAACGTTCTCCGGCAACTGATGGCCGTAGGCCGCGTCGTCGGCGACGAGCACCTTGGATACGCCTTCTATCTTTGCAGCCGCTTCGCCGATGGCGCCGCAACCGGCGCCGGCGACCAGCACATGAATATCGCCACCGATTGCTTTGGCGGCAGCCACTGTGTTCAGGGTCGCAGCGGCCAGAACGGCATTGTTGTGTTCAGCGATAACCAGGATAGCCATTTAGATTACCTTCGCCTCGTTCTTCAGTTTCTCGACCAGTTCAGCCACCGACTTGACCTTGATACCGGCGCTGCGTGCAGCAGGTGCTTCGACCTTCAACGTCTTCACGGTCGAGGTGACGGTCACGCCCAGCGCATCCGGGGTCACGACCTCAAGGGGCTTCTTCTTGGCCTTCATGATGTTCGGCAGCGACGCATAACGCGGCTCGTTGAGGCGCAGATCGGTGGTCACGATGGCCGGCAGGTTCAGCAGCACGGTCTGTGCACCGCCGTCGATTTCACGCTCGACCTTGACCTTGTCACCTTCCACTTCGACCTTGGAGGCAAAGGTGCCCTGGGCGAAGCCGGTGAGCGCACCGAGCATCTGACCGGTCTGGTTGTTGTCGCTGTCGATGGCTTGCTTGCCGAGGATGACCAGCTGGGGCTGTTCCTTGTCGACAACGGCCTTGAGCAGCTTGGCCACGGCCAGCGAGTTCAGCTCTTCGCTGGACTCGACCAGTACGCCACGGTCGGCGCCCAGCGCCAGGGCGGTACGCAGCTGCTCTTGAGCGGCGGTCGGACCGATGGAAACCACGACGATCTCGCTGGCGACGCCCTTCTCTTTCAGGCGAACGGCCTCTTCCACGGCAATTTCGCAGAAGGGGTTCATCGACATCTTGACGTTGGCGAGGTCGACGCCGGAGTTGTCCGCCTTGACACGAACCTTGACGTTGTAATCGACCACTCGTTTGACAGCTACAAGAATCTTCATGGATTCCTCTACTCTCCGGTGAATAGGAATGTCGCCGAGGCGAACCGAGCCATGGCTCGGGGATTCGGGCGTCAATAGAACCGCGGAACCCTTTCGGCGCGCGCAAAACTGCCCGTATCTTGACTGCTGCCTACGGCTGGGGTCAACAACGCATATACCCCGCTATAACCAGCAGATTCGCGATTCTAACAGGCTTGCGGAAAATTCAAACAAACGTTTGTATTGGACCCCTACCGGCACATCTATATAATGCGGCAGCTCGGCCAGGTCAGGGAAACGATCCAGCCCTCACGATCACACAAAAATTCAAAGCCTTGAGTAGGAGATAGCCAATGGAACGCGAATACATGGAATTCGACGTAGTCATCGTCGGCGCCGGCCCCGCGGGCCTGTCCGCTGCCTGCCGACTGAAGCAGAGGGCTGCCGACGCCGGGAACGAGATCAGTGTCTGCGTCGTCGAGAAGGGTTCCGAAGTCGGCGCCCATATCCTGTCCGGCGCCGTGTTCGAGCCTCGCGCGCTCAACGAGCTCTTCCCCAACTGGAAGGAACTCGAGGCCCCGCTGAACACCCCCGTCACGCGAGACGACATCTACCTGCTCAAGAGCGCCGACGCGGCGCGCAAGCTGCCCAATGCACTGGTTCCGAAGACCATGCATAACGAAGGCAACTACATCATTTCTCTCGGCAATTTGTGCCGATGGCTGGCCCAGCAAGCGGAAAACCTGGGCGTCGAGATCTACCCGGGCTTCGCCGCCCAGGAAGCGCTGATCGACGAGAACGGCGTTGTCCGCGGCATCGTTACCGGTGACCTGGGCGTCGATCGCGAAGGCAATCCCAAGGAAGGCATGTACACCCCGGGCATGGAGCTGCGTGCCAAGTACACCCTGTTCGCCGAAGGCTGCCGAGGCCATATCGGCAAGCAGCTGATCAGCCGCTACCAGCTCAACGCCAACGTCGATCCGCAACACTATGGGATCGGTATCAAGGAACTCTGGGACATCGATCCGGCCAAGCATGAGCCCGGCCTGGTGGTGCACACCGCCGGCTGGCCGCTGGACGATGACAATACCGGCGGCTCCTTCCTCTATCACCTGGAAAACAACCAGGTCGTGGTCGGTCTGATCATCGACCTGTCCTATAGCAACCCCTACCTGTCGCCGTTCGATGAGTTCCAGCGCTACAAGCACCATCCCGTGGTGAAACAGTATCTGGAAGGTGGCAAGCGTGTGTCCTACGGTGCGCGCGCCATCGCCAAGGGTGGCCTGAACTGCCTGCCGAAGATGGTGTTCAAGGGCGGTGCGCTGATTGGTTGCGACGCCGGCACGCTGAACTTCGCCAAGATCAAGGGCAGCCACACCGCCATGAAGTCCGGCATGTTGGCCGCCGAAGCCGTAGCCGACGCGCTGTTCGCCGGACGCGAGGGCGGCGACGAGCTGACGGGCTACGAGGAAGGATTCAAGAGCAGCTGGCTGTACGACGAGCTGTACAAGAGTCGTAATTTCGGTGCGGCGATCCACAAGTGGGGCGCGGTCAAGGGCGGTGCGTTCAATTTCGTCGACCAGAACATTTTCGGCGGCAAGATTCCTTTCACGCTGCACGATACCAAGCCGGATCATGCGTGCCTGAAACTCGCCGCGCAGTCCAAACGAATCGATTACCCTAAGCCCGACGGCAAGCTCAGCTTCGACAAGCTCAGTTCGGTGTTCCTCTCCAACACCAACCATGAGGAAGAGCAACCCGTTCACCTCAAGCTGACCGACCCATCGATCCCGATCGAGAAGAACCTGCCGCTGTACGACGAACCCGCCCAGCGCTACTGCCCGGCTGGCGTCTACGAGGTGGTCGACAACGACGACGGCAGCAAGCGTTTCCAGATCAACGCGCAGAATTGCGTGCACTGCAAGACCTGCGATATCAAGGACCCGGCGCAGAACATCACCTGGGTTGCGCCAGAAGGTACCGGCGGGCCGAACTACCCCAACATGTAAGCAACGAAAAGGCTCCCTCGGGAGCCTTTTTTATCACCGGTAAGAACTGCAGCGATCGCTATTCGGCGCGACCAATCGGAAAGAACACCCCACCGCTCCACACACCGAGCCAGTTTTCGCCTTCGACCACACCCGGCACCGCCAGCTCGACAAGCTGGTAGAACACGTTGCGATGTACCAGTGCTTCCAGATTGGCGCGCACATGGATGTAGGGTGACGGCTCCTGCGTCTGCGGAGCGATGACGACACGCAGCGGATGCTCGGCGCCCGCCTCCACCTCATCCTCGACATTGGTGACGAAGCGCAGACGTTGCTCTGCGCCATCGCCCGTCACTTCCAGACGCACCGCCACGAAGGGGGCATCCTCGACCTGTATGCCGACCTTCTCGACCGGCGTGACGAGAAAATAGTCATCGCCATCGCGGCGGATGACTGTCGAGAACAGGCGCACCATCGCCGGCCGGCCGATCGGTGTGCCCATGTAGTACCAGCGGCCGTCGCGAGCGATGCGCATGTCGAGATCCCCACAGAATGGCGGATTCCACAGGTGCACCGGTGGCAGCCCCTTCTTCTCTTGCTTCGGAATCTGCCCCAGCAGATCCGCAGCCTTGCCTGCATCGCTCATGTTGGCTCCTATCGACTAAGGCCGATCAGGCTCCGTGCATAGTCCCTGAGAGGCGGACCCAGCAGAACCTGTGGCGTCGCATCATAGATGTTCAGCAGCCCACCGCGGCTGCGGATCCGTGCCGTATCGACCAGATAATGGCTGCCCGTCTCGATGAGCATCAGCTGGATCACGCTGGTGTCGACACCCAGCCGGTCGACCGCACGCTGGTCGTTCAACTCGTCGAAGCTGCCGATTCGGTCATCCGCCGCGGCGAATCGCGTATACAGCAAGTAATGGGCACCCGCAGCGGTCGCCTGGTTCAATGCCTCGTCCAATCCAGCAGGATCGGGTGCACGCCGGACGAGGGGGAAATACTCGACGAAGCCCTTGAAGGCTTCTTCCGCCACTACATTGGGCCGCGGGTAAGCGTTTCCTGGCGGCACGAAGTGCCCTTGAGCGATGTAGATGGACGAATCCGGCTGCAAGCGCCAGGACGCAGACCGCTGCGTATGGCTGTGGTCGAGAATACCGACGTCGCGCAGCTGCTCGCGTGTCCCCTCGGCCATGTCGCTGACCTTCATACACCCGCCAAGAACCAGGAAGGCGGCGATTAAACTGATCATCTTCATCCGAATGCTCCTGCGGCTGACGGAAAACTGGCAGTCCGCAGCCCAATGCAGCAACCACGCCAGCTCGCGCCCTCGGCTAGTGATTGACCGTGAACGCCAGCATCGCCGAAAGCTGGCACAGCGGCCGGCCACTTTCTTCATGCCAGCGGTTGAAGACATCCTGCACCCGCGCCTGGTCCCGCTGGCTGCTCGGAACACGATCCACGACGTTCTGCGCTTTCAGCGCCGCAACCACATCATTGCTGGGGATGAAGGTGTCCTTGCCAGCCATGCGCAGCAAGCGCGGCGCAGACAAGCCGCCGAGCTGGCAACCTTGCTTGGCCAGGTATCGCCACAAGCCGACGATGTCGGTGATCGGCCAACCGGCGAGGAAATGACCGAAACTGCCATGGCTCGCGGTCACGTCAAGCACGAACTGGGCGTTGCGTGGCACGCTCTTGAGCTTGCCAAGATGCCGGATGATGCGGGCGTCCTGCATCAAGCGCTCGATATGCTCGCCGCCCATCAGCACCACCTTTTCCGGATCGAACCCGAAGAAGACCTCCTCGAAGGCCGGCCACTTGGCATCCACCAAGCTGTGCTTGAGCCCCGCGCGGAAGATGCGCAGGCTGATCAGCGACAAGTAACGGTCGTCCGGGACGGCGCGCAGCTCGTCGCCGCTGTTGGGCCGCGGCAGGCGGGCTTCCAGCGCCGCCGCCGAACCGAAACGATTGAGGCAGTACTCGTGCAGCCATTTGTAGTCACGCATGCAGTTCAATGCTCGATCCAGATTCGCGGCACAGGTTGCCCGCCCGGGACCGAGCCCGCAAGCCCGGCCACCTAGCGACGCAACCGGGCTGCCGCCTCGAGCAGGGTTTGCTCGGTCAACTGCCAGCCCAGGCAACCGTCGGTGATGGAAACGCCGTAGCGCAGATCGCCACCTAGGGCCTGGCAACCGTCGAACAGGTTGCTCTCCAGCATGACGCCTTTCAGGCTGTCGTCACCGCCCAGGCGCTGGTCGAGGACCGTCTGCAGCACTGCCGGCTGGCGCAACGGGTCCTTGCCGCTATTGGCATGGCTGCAGTCGACCAGAATGCGCGCTTCGATACCCTGCCGCTGCAATGCCGACCGAGCCGCGGCAACGCTCGCCGCGTCATGATTGGGCCCGGTGTGCCCGCCTCTTAACACCAGGTGGGTATCAGGGTTGCCGCGGGTAGTGATCACGGCCGGATGCCCGAGGTCGTCGATGCCGAAATGGCTGTGCGGGTGGGCGGCGGAGCGCATGGCGTCGCAGGCTATGCCCAGGCTGCCATCGGTGCCGTTCTTGAAACCGACCGGCATGTCCAGGCCGCTGACCAGTTCCCGATGGACCTGGGATTCGCTGGTACGGGCACCAATCGCAGCCCACCCCAGCAGGTCGTCCAGGTAACCTGCCACCAAGGGCTGCAACAGCTCCGTCGCGACCGGCAAACCGCGCTCGACAATGGCCAGCATCAAGCGCCTGGCAACCGCCAGCCCCGCCGCCATGTCGCCGCTGCCATCGAGGTGCGGATCGTAGACCAGGCCCTTCCAACCCACTGTGGTCCGCGGCTTCTCCACATAGGCGCGCATGACCAGCAGCAGTTGATCCTCGACCTGAGGCGTCAGCGCAGCAAGGCGCTCGGCATACTCCAGCGCGGCCTTGGGGTCGTGTAGCGAACAGGGGCCGACCACGACCAGCAATCGCGGATCACGCCCCTCGAGCACGGCGCGAATGGCGTCACGGTCAGCTGCGATACGTTGGGCGAGAGCGCCCGTCAGGGGCAGGCGCTGGCGCAGCAAGGCGGGGCTGGGTAGCGGCTGGGCGCTGCGACGGCTGATGGAGACAGATGTGGAGACAAGTTGAGCGGAGGCGGAAGCATTCATGATCTGGCGGTTCCCTCGCCGGCGCGGTCGATGCCGCGGCGGCGCTATCGAGTTGTTCGTTCTGGTGGTATGGAGGCAGCGGTCAGTCGGCTAAATCGCCAGTCATAGCGGTCGTTGCGGTAAGCGTTCCGATAACGGTTCATCTGCGGTTCCTCGAGCGGTGGCCATCGTTGGCCGGAAAAAACAAAACCCCCGGTCGGGTTGCCGACCGGGGGTTTCTTCAAACGTCTCTGGTGGCGACCCTGGTTGTCAGGCCGCCTGTGGGGTATCAGGCGAGCCTATGGCTAAACCAATACCCAAAAAAGTAATACGCCGACGACAGCAACGACTGCACACGAGCCCGCGCGGCGCGAGCAGCACCGGCGTGGAGCGAGGACAGAACATTGAGGCTGAACGGCATGGGAAACTCCAAAGCGATGGCCGAACCTTACTCCAGCGCCTCGCGGACAGGCAAGCAGGGCGAAGACGCCGCGACCCGGGTCGCGACGAACCGAGCGTTTAAAGGCTCATCACATCTAGGAAGCGCGGCTTCGCCGCATCATCGATGCGCAGGCTCTTGAAGTCGAAGAGGTTGCGGTCGGCCAGCTGCGAAGGCACCACGTTCTGCAGGGCGCGGAACATGATCTCCACACGCCCGGGCGATTTACGCTCCCACTCCTGCAGCATCTCCTTGACCACCTGGCGCTGCAGGTTCTCCTGCGAACCGCAGAGGTTGCACGGGATGATCGGGAAGGCCTTCATCGTCGAATAGGCCTCGATGTCCGCCTCGCTGCAGTAGGCGAGCGGACGGATCACCACGTTGCGCCCATCATCCGAGAGCAGCTTGGGCGGCATGGCCTTCAGCGTGCCGCCATAGAACATGTTGAGAAAGAAGGTTTCCAGAATGTCGTCGCGATGGTGCCCGAGGGCCATCTTGGTCGCGCCGATCTCGTCGGCGAACGTGTACAGGGTGCCGCGGCGCAGGCGCGAGCAGAGCGAACAGGTGGTCTTGCCTTCCGGAATCTTCTCCTTGACCACCGAATAGGTGTCTTTCTCGACGATGTGATACTCGACCCCGATCGACTTCAGGTATTCGGGCAACACTTGCTCGGGGAAGCCGGGTTGCTTCTGGTCCATGTTGACGGCAACGATTTCGAACCTGATCGGCGCGACCTTCTGCAGATACAGCAGCACGTCGAGCATGGTGTAGCTGTCCTTGCCGCCGGACAGGCAGACCATGACCTTGTCGCCATCCTCGATCATGTTGAAATCAGTGACGGCCTCGCCGGCGAGACGGCGCAGGCGCTTCTGCAATTTGTTCTGGTTGACCGAGAGGTTGCCCATGTCAGGTGTTCCGGGTGAGATGCGAAAGGCGCGCATTTTACGCGCAAATGCCCTGCCGCCCTACCCCGTCCATCCTGCGTTCGCCATGCTGGCGCTATGCTAGGCTTGCCCGCATGAACGATGACCTCGAACCCGAGCAGGACCTGGCTGAGCAGATCCTACTGCTGCTCCGCGAACAGCCCGATGGCTGCAGCGAATACGAGCTGATCCAGCAGCTCAAGGCCCGGCACAGCACTCATATTCCGCACCTGCCGCTGATCGACAAGCTGGTGCTATTCCGCACGCATTTCCTCGTTTTCAATGCGCTGTACCGCTTACGCGATCGGCTCTGGGGCGAATGCAGCCATCACCTCCAGATCTCCCCGCTCTGCGTCCAGCTGCAGCCCTACGTTCCAGGCACCAGTGGGATCACCACCGGCGATCCGCTTCGCGATTACTACCTGGACATGACCAACCTGCGCGACACCGACGAAGCGGAGGTCGAGCGCTTGCTCGCCAGCTTCTGGTCGCGCATGCGGGGCGACCAGGTGGGTGACCGCAGCGGCGACTGGGACCCGGAACAGAAGCGCGCCGCGCTGGAGCTGTTCGAACTGGACAGCGAGCCCGGCCTGGACATGGCTGCCATCAAGCGGCGCTATCGACAGCTCGTCAGCATCCACCACCCCGACCGCGGCGGCAGCACGACCCGCATTCAGTCGATAAACCTGGCGATGGAAATACTGCAACGGCATTACCGTTAGCGGTATAGCTTCCAAACGCTCTAACCACCCGGGTGCGCCGTGCCGCTGCAACCCTATACTGCGACTTAAGGTCGCACGCCCGTCCAACTGACGGAACGCCAGGCGAAGCGGCCCTCCAAAACAGAGGAGACGCTGGCATGATCAACCATGTTTGGGGACTGTTTGCACACCCTGGCCAGGAATGGCAGGAGATTACCGGCGAGGAACGTGAGGTCGGGCATCTTCACCTCGGTGAGGTGGCGGTGCTGGCTGCCATCCCGGCCATTTCGGCATTCATCGGAACCACGCAAGTGGGCTGGAGCATCAACGGCGGCGAGGCCGTGAAGCTCACCGAAAGCAGCGCCTTGCTTCTGACGGGGCTCTCCTACCTCGCGATGCTTGCGGGCGTTGCGGTCATGGGCGGATTCATCCACTGGATGTCGCGCACCTACGACGCCAACCCCACCCTGGTGCAATGCATCGTATTCGCTGCCTACACCGCGACGCCTTTGTTCGTAGGCGGCCTGGCGGCGCTCTATCCGCACATCTGGCTGGGCATGATCGTCGGCACGGCAGCCATCTGCTATACGGCGTACCTGCTGTATGTCGGCTTGCCGACCTTCATGAACATACCGTCCGATGAGGGCTTCCTTTTCTCAAGCTCGGTGCTTGCGGTCGGGCTCGTGGTGCTGGTAGCCATCATCGCCCTGTCGGTGATCATGTGGGGCATGGGCATCGGCCCGATCTACGTGCGCTGACCCACCCCCTCGCGGTCGGTCCAGGGGTTCGCCCCGGCCGGCCGCGCCGTTTCGCTTGCCTCTTTCCGCCCGAAGCGGGCCCGTCATGGTTTGGAATCCCTGCCGACCTTGAGCGTCTAAACCGCAACAGCGGCGCTCAAGCCCAGGCATCAGGAGGCTCCATGACCCCAGAATTCATCAGCTTGTTCACTCGCCCGGACCGCGCGTGGGAAACCATCCGCCAAAAGGAAGACGCCAACAGCCTGCATTACCTGTTTCACTTGCTGGTGCTGGCGCTCATCCCAGCGGTATGCCTGTTCATCGGCGTCACCGTCGTCGGCTGGAGCCTCGTCGAGGACGAGCGCGTGCGGCTGGATGCGGGGAGCGCGTTGCAGCTGTGCCTGCTGCTCTATCTGACCATCATCATCGGGACGCTCATCATGGGCGCCTTTGTGCGCTGGATGGCAAAGGCGTTCGAGGTACGCCCTAGCCTGAACCAGTGCATCGGCTTCGTGGCGTACGTCATCACGCCCTTCCTGCTGGCTGGAGTCACCGGGCTCTACCCGAATCGCTGGTTCGCCGCCATCGTCTTGCTCCTTGCAGGTATTTACTCGACCTACCTGCTGTTCACCGGGCTACCCGCGTTCATGCGCCAGCGCAACTCGCAGAGCTTCCTGTACGCCAGCTCGATCTGGGGCGTAGCGTTGCTCGTGCTCGTCACGGTGATGGTCAGCATGATCCTCTTCTGGCACCTGCGGCTGGAACCAACCTACGAGCGCAACACGGTGGAAAATCAGGGCTACTCCACTGAAGAGCGGCCACAGGAGGAGCCCGGCGGTCTTTGACCGGTTGCCGATATCGGTCGTTGGGGCATAATCCCGGCTTCTCTGGAGACCCCAATGCCCGATCAGCTTCACGCACGCGTCGAGGCCTGCTACAGGCAGGCCGAGGCGTTTTTCAACCGCCGGTTCGAGCGCCCGCAGGTGAGCTTCAAGCTCAGAGGCCAGAAGGCTGGCGTGGCCCACCTCGATCAGAACCTGCTGCGCTTCAACCCGCAGTTGTATCGGGAGAACCGCGAGCACTTTCTCAAGCAGACCGTCGCCCATGAGGTCGCACACCTGATCGCGCACCAGATGTTCGGCGGCCGCATTCGCCCGCACGGCGAAGAATGGCAACTGATCATGCGCGGCGTATACGAACTCACGCCGGACCGTTGCCACACCTATGAGATCGCACGGCGCCAGGCGCATCGCTTCATCTACCGGTGCCGCTGCGACGGACAGGACTTTCCCTTCACCGCTCAGCGCCATGCACTGGTACGCAAAGGCCGACGCTACTATTGCCTCCAGTGCCGCGCGACCCTGGTGTTCAGCGGCGAACAACGACTGGAGTGATGTTAGAGCGCCCTGGCGCGCCAACCGGCCAGCACGAAAAGCGCAGCAAGCACAGCCATCAGAGGCAGCCAGCCACTGTGTTCCCAGACATATCCCGCCACGTACCCGATCACGCTCGAGCCCAGGTAATACGCACACAGGTATAGCGCCGAGGCCTGCGCCTTGGCCCCCGCCGCATGCTTGCCGACCTGGCCGCTGGCGACCGCATGGGCCGCGAAGAAACCCAGAGTGAACAGGGCAAGCCCGGCGACGATCGCGATCAGCCAAGGCGCCGAGCAGAGCGCGACCCCGCACAGCATCAGCGCAACGCCGCCTTGCAACACCGCGCGAGCACCAAAGCGCGGCACCAGACGCCCCGCCCAACCCGCGCTGAAAATGCCCGCCAGGTACACCACGAACAGCAGGCCGATCACCGTGGAAGACAGCCCGAACGGCTCGCCGGCAAGGCGAAAGCCGATGTAGTTGAACAGCGCGACGAAACCGCCCATCAACAGAAAGCCCTGCATGAAGAGGTTGCGCAGGACGGGATTACCCAGGTGCCGGGCGAAATTGCCCAGCAGCCCACGGAGCGAAAGCGGTTGTGCGCTGAAGTGTCGCGACCGGGGCAGCAGCCAGGCGAACAGGCCCAGCGACAGTAAGCCGAGCCCGGCGATCCCGCCCAGCGCCAGTTGCCAACCGCCGATGTCACTCAGCAAGCCCGAAAGCAGGCGTCCCAGCAGCCCGCCCAGGGCCGTGCCGCCGATGTACAGCCCCATAGCCGCTGGCAACGATTCGGGCTCGAACTCCTCGCCGACATAAGCCATCGCCAGCGCCGGCAAGCCGCTCAGTGCCAGCCCGAGCAGCGCGCGCAGCACCAGCAGCGTATGCCACGAATCCGCCCAGACACAGGCCAGCCCCAGCAGACTGGCAGTGGCGAGCGCGCTCACCATGACCGGCTTGCGTCCCCAGCTTTCCGCCAGCGCGCCGGAAACCAGCAGGCACAACGCGAGCGACAACGTGGTCAGCGAGAGCGCAAGGCTGCTACTTGCCGCCGACACTCTGAAGTGTGCAGCCAGAAGCGGCAGCAGCGGTTGAACGCAATACAGTATGGCGAAGGTGGCAAAGCCGGCACAAAACAGCGCCAGCGTGGCCCGGCGATAGCCGGATGTGCCGCGTTTGAGGTGCGCGGCGGAAGCGGATCCAAGGGGCATGTTGGCAGTCGAGCAGCGAGCATGAAGCGAAGGGGTGCGAAGCCTATCACGCGCAGAATACAGCCGTGGACCCGGCTGGCGCCGCCTGCCGCTCATCCGAAACGCGCGGTGTAGGCGGGTTCGCTTGCGCTGGATCAAGAAAAGTGGAATTAGCAGCAATAACCTTATGCTTTGTGGACGAATGGTTTTGAAAGGCCGATTCCCTTTACCTAGACTCCTGCCATGACAATCGCAGTGACAAAGGTGAACGCAGTGGCCACTCAGACCGACCCAGCCCCCGCTGGAAAAGCCCAGGAAACCAAGCTTTTCATCTTTCTACTGGTATTTCTATTTCCTCTCTTGAGCGTCGTGACCGTTGCCGGTTACGGCTTCATCGTCTGGATCAGCCAGCTGGTCGTCTTCGGCCCCCCCGGCCCTCCCAGCTGACGAATCGACCGCTCTCCCCGATCACTAAGACACGCTGCCGCCCATGAATAACGTCTTGCATATCGCGAGCCTGCTCGTCCATTGCCGCCCGGAGCTGATCGACGCGGTGAAGGGCAACCTGAGCCTGCTCCCCGATATCGAATTGCACCAAACGAGCCCGGCCGGAAAGATCGTGGTCGTCATCGAAGCTGAACATGAACGGCGCATCCTCGAAACCATCGACCGAATCCAGCAGATACCCGGCGTACTGAACGCCGCCCTGATCTATCACGAACTCCTCACTCTCGAAGGAGAGCCTGAATGAGCCTCACCCGTCGTCAATTCGCCAAAGCCAATGCGGCCGCCATCGCGGCCTCCGTAGCAGGCCTGCCCATCGCCACCAGCGCCAGCAATCTGGTGACCGGTCCGGAGGCCACCCAACTCAAGTGGCACAAGGCACCCTGCCGCTTCTGCGGCACCGGCTGCGGCGTGATGGTCGCCACCTCGGGCGACCGCGTCGTTGCGACCCACGGCGACGTGAAGGCCGAGGTCAACCGCGGCATCAACTGCGTCAAGGGCTACTTCCTGTCGAAGATCATGTATGGCAGCGACCGGCTGACCCAACCCCTGCTGCGCATGAAGGACGGCCGGTACGACAAGCAGGGCGAGTTCCAGCCGGTCAGCTGGGAGCAGGCCTTCGACATCATGGAAGAGAAATACAAGGCGGCGTTGAAGGAAAGCGGCCCGAGCGCCGTCGGCATGTTCGGCTCCGGCCAGTGGACGGTCTGGGAAGGCTACGCCGCGAACAAGCTGATGAAGGCCGGTTTCCGCTCCAACAACCTGGACCCGAACGCGCGCCACTGCATGGCGTCGGCCGCGGTCGGCTTCATGCGCACCTTCGGCATGGACGAACCCATGGGCTGCTACGACGACATCGAAGCGGCCGACGCTTTCGTGCTGTGGGGCTCGAACATGGCAGAGATGCATCCCGTTCTCTGGACCCGGGTGACCGATCGCCGCCTCAGCGCACCGCATGTGAAAGTGGCGGTGATGTCTACCTTCGAGCACCGCAGCTTCGACCTCGCCGACATCCCGATGGTCTTCAATCCGCAGACCGATCTGGTGATCCTCAACTACATCGCCAACCACATCATCCAGAGCGGTGCGGTCAACGAAGACTTCATCAGGAACCACACACGCTTCGCCAAGGGCGCGACCAATATCGGCTACGGGCTGCGCCCGACCGACCCACGCGAACTGAAGGCCGAGAACGCGGCCGTCGCGGCTAGCTGGACCGATATCAGCTTCGAGGACTATGCCGAGTTCCTCAAGCCTTACACCCTCGAACACGCCGCGCACGAATCCGGCGTGCCCGCCGAGCGCCTCAAGGCACTGGCCGAGCTGTACGCGGATCCGAAGGTCAAGGTGATGTCGTTCTGGACCATGGGCTTCAACCAGCACACCCGCGGTGTCTGGGCAAACAACATGATCTACAACATCCATCTGCTGACCGGAAAGATCAGCGAACCGGGCAACAGCCCCTTCTCGCTCACCGGGCAACCCTCGGCGTGCGGCACCGCACGTGAAGTCGGCACCTTCTCGCATCGCCTGCCTGCCGACATGGTAGTCACCAATCCGAAGCACCGCGCCGTCACCGAGAAGATCTGGAAACTGCCGGAAGGCACGATACAGGAGAAGCCCGGCTTCCACGCGGTGCAGCAGAGCCGCGAGCTGAAGGACGGCGGCCTCAAGGTCTACTGGACCCAGGCGACCAACAACATGCAGGCCGGTCCCAACATCATGCAGGAGGTGCTGCCCGGCTGGCGGAACCCCGAGACCTTCGTGGTCGTCTCGGACGTGTATCCGACGGTTTCGGCCCAGGCCGCCGATCTCATCCTGCCCGCTGCAATGTGGGTGGAAAAGGAAGGCGCCTACGGCAACGCCGAACGGCGCACTCACTTCTGGCACCAGCTGGTCAATGCGCCCGGCGAAGCACGCTCCGACCTCTGGCAGTTGATGGAATTTTCCAAGCGCTTCACCACCGATGAGGTCTGGCCCGCCGAGCTGCTCGCCAAGGCGCCGGAGCTCAAAGGCAAGACGCTGTTCGAGGTGTTGTTCAAGAACGGTCAGGTCGACCGCTTCCCCAACGCGGACATCGAAGAAGGCTACCGCAACCACGAAGCGGAGCATTTCGGCTTCTACGTCCAGAAGGGACTGTTCGAGGAATACGCCGAGTTCGGCCGTGGGCATGGCCATGATCTCGGCCCGTTCGACCTCTACCATCAGGAGCGCGGCCTGCGCTGGCCGGTGGTGGACGGCAAGGAAACCCGCTGGCGCTATCGCGAGGGTTACGACACCTACGTCGAGAAAGGCGCCGGGGTTCAGTTCTACGGCTACCCGGATAACAAGGCCATCATCTTTGCCCTGCCCTACGAGGTGCCGGCGGAAATTCCCGACGAGCAATACCCGTTCTGGCTCAGCACCGGTCGCGTGCTGGAGCACTGGCATACCGGCAGCATGACCCAGCGGGTCGACGAGCTTCACCGCGCGGTGCCCGATGCGCTGGTTTACATGCACCCGGACGATGCGCGAGACCTCAAGGCGCGGCGCGGCAGCGTGGTGAAAGTCATCAGCCGGCGTGGCGAGATGCAGGCCCGCATCGAAACCCGCGGGCGCAACAAGCCGCCGAAAGGGCTGGTCTTCGTGCCCTTCTTCGATGCCAACAAACTGATCAACAAGGTCACCCTCGACGCCACCGACCCGATCTCCAAGCAGACCGATTTCAAGAAGTGTGCCGTGAAGATCGAAGTGGTCAGCATCGCCTGAGGAGAGTCACCATGAAATTTCGTCTACTGCCTTTGACGCTCCTCGCGGTGATCGGCCTCGCCGTGGCCGCGGAGCCCAACTACCCGCTCGATGCACCTGCGCCAGACGGTCGCCGGCCGGGTGGCACCCTCACCCAGGAATTCACCCCACCGCCGCTACGGGACGAGGAGAACAAGGACCTTCGCCGCGAGCGCAACTATCCGGAACAGCCGCCGACCATTCCGCACACAATTCGCGGGTATCAGGTCGACACCAACGGCAACCGCTGCCTCGCCTGCCACAGCCGCGCCAATAGCGCGCGCACCCAGGCGCCGATGATCAGCATCACGCACTTCACCGATCGTGATAGCCAGACACTGGGCACGGTCGCCCCCCGCCGTTACTTCTGCACCCAGTGCCATGTGGTGCAGCATGACGTGAAACCGCTGGTGCAGAACGACTTCGAGAACATCGACGAGCTGCTGTATCGCGAAACCGAACAGGCCGAACAGTAAGGGGCGCCGGATGAAGTCGATACTGTCGTTTCTCAAGCGGTACTGGACGGTCCTGCGCCGCCCAAGCGTGCATTACAGCCTGGGCGTGCTGACACTGGGCGGGTTCATTGCCGGCATCATCTTCTGGGGCGGTTTCAACACCGCGCTGGAAGCGACCAATACGGAAACTTTCTGCATTTCATGCCACGAGATGGAAAACAACGTGTACATGGAAATCAAGGACACCATCCACTACACCAATCGCTCAGGTGTACGCGCGACCTGCCCCGATTGCCACGTACCGCACGAATGGACCGACAAGATCGCGCGCAAGATGCAGGCCTCGAAGGAGGTCTGGGGCAAGATCTTCGGCACCATCAATACGCGCGAGAAGTTCCTTGGCATGCGCCGCGAGATGGCCGAGCGTGAATGGCGTCGGCTGAAGGCGAACGACTCGCTGGAATGTCGCAACTGCCACAACTTCGACTACATGGACTTCACCAAGCAATCCCCACGAGCGGCCCAGTTCCACTCCACCGCCCTGGCCAAGGGCGAAGCCACCTGCATCGATTGCCATAAAGGCATCGCACACCGCCTGCCGGATATGCACGGCGTCCCCGGCTGGTAACCGCCCCTGAGACGTGGCCGGTCACGGCCGGCCACGTCGCTGCCCCTCTGCGCCACCCGCCTGAACCTCATCCTTGCGCTCGAGTCGAACAACGGCTATCCAGTTGCCTGAATCGACCCGAACACAGCACAAGGAGTCCCCCATGCGCATCTGCCTGCTCGGCGCCCTCATGGCCGCCAGTGCCTTGGCCCACGCCGAGGTCCAGACCCGTGAAATTCCCTATACCGCCGCCGACGGCACGAAAATGGTTGGCTATTACGCCTACGACGATGCCGTCGAAGGCAAGCGCCCGGGGGTCGTCGTGGTCCATGAATGGTGGGGCCTGAACGATTACGCCAAGCGCCGCGCACGCGACCTGGCCGAACTCGGCTACAGCGCCCTGGCCATCGACATGTATGGCGAAGGCAAGAACACCGAGCACCCCAAGGACGCCATGAGTTTCATGCAGGCGGCGCTGAAAGATGCCGATGCCGCCAAGGCGCGCTTCAACGCAGGCATGGACCTGCTCCGGGAACAACAACAGACCGATGCCGACAAGCTCGCCGCCGTGGGCTACTGCTTCGGCGGCAAGGTCGTGCTCGACATGGCGCGCCAGGGCGTCCCGCTCGATGGCGTGGTGAGTTTCCATGGCGCGCTGGCGACCCAGACGCGCGCGGTCCCGGGTAGCGTGAAGGCACGCGTACTGGTCGAGCATGGCAGCGCCGACAGCATGGTCAGCAGCGACGATGTCGCGGCGCTCAGCGCCGAAATGGTCAAGGCCGGCGCCGACTTCCAGCTCGTCAACCTGCCGGGCGCCAAACACGGCTTCACCAATCCCGACGCTGACCGATTCCAGGAAAAGGGCGTCGACGTGGCCTATGACAAGGCCGCCGACGAACAGTCCTGGAGCGATATGCAGCGCTTCCTGGGCGAAACGTTCGGCCAGGGCAACTAGGCAGGCGCGGCTTGAGGAGTGGAGCGGCACGCCCATCGCACGGGCGCCGCTCCAACCTCCAGCAGAAGCCAGCCGACGAGCATCCGCCGTGCTAGGATGGCCGCCCCGCACACTGCCCTACCCGCGAGTCATGGCCGAGCACGATTTCCGCTACACCCTCCTCAACCCCGCCCACACCCTCACCGAATGCCGGGCGCTGGTCCCGGGTCGTTACCAGGTCACTGGAAACGGGGGCAATGTCCGTTCCGGCGATACCCTGATCGTGACCCTCAAGGGCAGTCGCGACCTTTTCCAGCGGTTGACGGTGGAGAAGGTTCGCCACCTCATCAACCCGCCCGGACAGTGGACGGCCGTGGCCAGCGGGCCGGTATTTCGCGAACTGGCCATCCTGAACTGGCAGGTCGATTGCGACAGCTGCGGCAAACGGCTCGACTTCGAATTTGCGGTCGATGCGGCTAAAGGCGAATCAGCCCGGGCGCCCGCCGCCGAGGCGCGCATCGCCGAACTTGGCTGGCGGAGCGATGCCGGACGCCACCTGTGCCCTGCTTGCGGAGATGCTCGCTCATGAAACGGCTCATACCGGTGGCGCTGATCGCGGCCGCCGCGGCAGGTTGTGCAGTCGAACCGCTCACTCTGGAGCGTGAGGTGACCTATATCGTCGAGTGGGTCGGAGATGAGCCGGTGGTCGGACGCAACCCCATTTCCCTGACCTTCAGTGAAGACCGGGCGTATGGCAACGCGGGCTGCAATCATTGGTTCGCCAGCTACCAGCTCGACGGCCAGCAATTGCGCTTCGACCAGATCGGCAGCACCCGCAAGGCTTGCGCCGAACACATCATGCAGCAGGAGCGGCACTTCTTCGAGCTGCTTTCGCAGGTCGAGCGATGGGATGTCTCCAACATCGACCAGCTCCGCTTCTGGCCGACGCAGGGTGCCGCGATCCGCGCCTGGCCCGAGCAGAACTGACTGCGCCAAACCTGGGCACGCGGCGCGCCGCGTGCACTTGCGTCAGGCAGCACCTGGGTCGCGCAAGCCTTCCACCCGATTCGCCCCCCGGCCCGACTCCACCGCGGCAGCGGCCCAGAATTCGCCTGAAGCCTTACCGATCAAGGCCTTGCGCCGCCGCTTCGCCCCAGCGGGCCCATGGCTCGCTGTCCGACCTGAAACTGGCACGCCAGATGCAAAACAACTGGCAACCAGTTTTGGGGACCTCGGTACAGGCAGGCCGGGAACTCCCCTCTTTTATCCGCAAGACCGACAGGCCACTCGATGAGTGGCCTTGTTGCATTCGGCAGTTGCTAGAACAGGCGCAGTTGTTCGAATCCACCACGAAGATCCACCAGCCGCACCCCTACGCCGATCAAACGTACCGGGCGCTTGCCACGGGCAAAGGCGCCGGCGAGCAGATCGGCATAATCGTCCAGCTCGAGCCCGGCACCGGCCTGCTCGAGGGTGGTCTGGGTGAAATCATGAAACTTGAGCTTCACGAAGGGCTTGCTGGGCCGGTAACCCTCATCGAGCCGCGCCATGCGCCTGGCCAACTGATCCAGTAGCTCGGGCAACTGCTCCAGGCAGGCGGCCAGGTCAGGCAGATCCCTGTCGTAGGTGTTTTCGACACTGACCGATTGCCGGCGGCTTTCGACCTGCACTTCACGATCATCAACGCCATGCGCCAGGCTCCACAATCGCTCGCCAAACGAGCCGAACTCGCGGACCAGCTCCAGGCGCCGCCAGGTGCGCAGATCGGCGCAGGTCTGGATGCCCATGCGCTTGAGCTTCTCGGCCGTGACCCGTCCGACGCCATGCAGCTTGGTCACTGGAAGTGCCACGACGAAGTCATCGACCTGGTCGGGTGTGATCACGAAAAGCCCATCCGGCTTGTTCCAGTCGCTGGCAATCTTGGCGAGAAACTTGTTGGGTGCGACACCCGCCGACACCGTGATGCGCAATTGCTGCCAGACACGCCGACGAATGTCCTGAGCGATACGTGTGGCACTACCGCCGAAGTGTTCGGAGCGACTGACGTCCAGATAGGCTTCGTCGAGAGACAGCGGCTCGATCAGGTCCGTGTAGGTGCGGAATATGCCGTGGATTTCCCTGGACGCCTCTTTGTAAGCGTCCATTCGGGGACGCAGGATCAACAGATCCGGGCAGAGCTTGAGTGCATGACCGGAGGCCATGGCCGACCGCACGCCGTACGCGCGCGCCTCGTAATTGCAGGTCGCGATCACACCACGACGATCGGCAAGCCCGCCCACGGCGATCGGGCGGTTGGCCAGGCTGGGGTCGTCGCGCATTTCGATCGCTGCATAGAAGCAGTCGCAATCGACATGGATGATCTTTCGGAGCGTGTTAACGGTCTTCGCCTCATGTTCAACCGGCTGGCCACGAGCCGCTCGGCCGGCCGAGCGCATTATCACCGAACAGCCATCGGCCCGGCCACGCAAGACGCCGAGCGCAACATCCTCGGTTGTCGGATTGGCCGACGAACGGCTGCGGTTGCGCCATGGCTTACAGCAGCGCTGCCAGAGCGTCTGGCGGCGCCGCGCCGAGCGCGAAGACGCCGAGGCTCGCCCGCCACCACGCGCGCCCACCGAACAATCCCCACGCCCCTGAGTCGGAAATCAAGAGCCCCAACGATTGATCAACCCACCAGGAGGCAACGATGAAAGCCACGATCACCGCGCTTGCGATGAGCACAGCCCTGTTCGGCGCCAGCGCCATCGCCGCTCAGGACGACATGAAGCATGACACCCATGGCGCCGCCCATACTCAAGGCAGCGCCATGAACGAAAACCACCAGCGCAACGACACGGCGAATGTCGGTGCCAACGACAAGACCATGGACGAGAAAATGAAGAACGAGGTGCAGGACGACTGGCGCGAGGATGCCAAGGAGCGACGCGACGCCGACGTCAGCAAACCGGAACAGCGCTAGGCCAGGCTGCTAGAGCTCGAGGGGGTAAGGTTGCACCAGCGCCTTGCCGTACCCCTCGACGAACTCGGATGGCATCCGCTTCGGTTTGCCGCTGGACAACTGGATGCAGACGAACGTGGTCTGGGCTCGCAGCAAGGTCGCACCGTCGGCGGGCCTGACGAGCTGAAAGTTGCGTTTCATCTTCAGACGCTGATCGGAATCGACGATCCACGTAGCCAGTTGCAGGCGATCCCCTTCGTAGGCTGCCGCCAGGTAGTCGATTTCGTGACGCAACACGGCCATGGCCCTATCCAGCCGACGGTAGTCTGCCAACCCCAGCCCGAGGCTCTGCGAGTGGCGCCAGGCGCAGCTTTCCAGCCAGGTCACATAGACCGCGTTGTTCGCATGTCCCAGCTCATCGATATGCGACGCATCCACTTCGATATCGATGACGTACCCCTCGGCCCGATCCCAGATCATGGACACCCCTCTTGCTTGGCTGTGTGTGCGCTACGCCTGCGTATCCTACCTGCCATGGCCGTCAGACGCGTCTATGAACGACTATTCAGCAGCCTGCCACTGCTCCATGACAGGGTTTGGACGGTTGAAACGCGCGCAAAACAAAAAGGGCCATTTCGTGAGAAATGACCCTTTGGTGCCCAAACCGGGCAAAAAAATGGCGTCCCCTAGGGGACTCGAACCCCTGTTACCGCCGTGAAAGGGCGGTGTCCTAGGCCACTAGACGAAGGGGACGAAACCTTCGCGAAACAGACCGCAAAACCACTGCGACCCGTCGTGGATTGGTGGAGCTAGACGGGATCGAACCGTCGACCTCTTGCATGCCATGCAAGCGCTCTCCCAGCTGAGCTATAGCCCCGGATTTAACGTCTCCCGACCTGCGACGCCTGGGCATCGCAATCTGAATAGTGGCGTCCCCTAGGGGACTCGAACCCCTGTTACCGCCGTGAAAGGGCGGTGTCCTAGGCCACTAGACGAAGGGGACGCAAGCCCTTCAAAGGCAACTGACCGAAACGGTCAGCGTGGCAACGAGATTGGTGGAGCTAGACGGGATCGAACCGTCGACCTCTTGCATGCCATGCAAGCGCTCTCCCAGCTGAGCTATAGCCCCGGATTTAACGTCTCCCGACCTGCGACGCCTGGGCATCGCAATCTGAATAGTGGCGTCCCCTAGGGGACTCGAACCCCTGTTACCGCCGTGAAAGGGCGGTGTCCTAGGCCACTAGACGAAGGGGACGCAAGCCCTTCAAAGGCAACTGACCGAAACGGTCAGCGTGGCAACGAGATTGGTGGAGCTAGACGGGATCGAACCGTCGACCTCTTGCATGCCATGCAAGCGCTCTCCCAGCTGAGCTATAGCCCCGTCTCGAGGACGGGGCGCATATTAGGTGCGGCCCTGCACACTGTCAACGAAATTTTTATCCCGAACCGAAGAATTTCAGCAGTAGAACAAATACTTATCGCCGACGAGTGGTGTCAGGCCATCAGCCCATCGCGGTGAACAGTTTTTCCCACTCCTTCACTTCCTTCTTCGAGGCACCGCCCAGCAACTCGAGCGCCTGTCGCAGGCGGAAGCGTGTCAGGTCCGGGCCAAGAATCTCCATGGCGTCGAGCACCGATACCGAGCTGGCCTGACCGGTGATGGCCGCGAACATCAGTGGCATCACGTCACGCAGCTTCAGCTCGAGCTGCGCCGCGACGGTCTGGATGCAATCGGTGATTCGTTCCTTGTCCCATTGGCGCAGGGCTTCGAGCTTCCATAACGTCAGCTGCAGAACCTGTCTCACCTGCGTCAGATCGAGCTTCTTGTGCTCGAACAGCGCCGGATCGAGATTCAGCGCACCGGAAAAGAAGAAACCGGCAAGCGGCGCGATCTGGCTGAAGGTTTCGACACGCTGCTGGACATGCGGTGCGATCTTCATCATGTAGTCGGGGTTGAAGGCCCATTTCTGCACTTGCGCAGCGAAGGCATCCACCGAGAGTTCGCGCAGCCAATGGCCGTTGAGCCACGACAACTTCTCGATATCGAAAATGGGGCCACCCAGCGAGATGCGGTTGATGTCGAAGTGTTCGATCATCTCGGCCAGCGTGAACTTCTCGCGCTCATCCGGCATCGACCACCCCATGCGGCCGAGATAGTTGAGCATCGCCTCTGGCAGGTAGCCCATACGCTCGTAGAAGGTCACCGAGGTCGGATTCTTGCGCTTGGAGAGCTTGCTCTTGTCCGGATTGCGCAGCAGCGGCATGTAGCAGAGCTTGGGCTGCTCCCAGCCAAAGTACTCGTAGAGTTTGATCAGCTTCGGCGCCGACGGCAGCCACTCTTCGCCACGCAGCACATGGGTGATGCCCATCAGATGGTCATCGACCACGTTGGCGAGGAAATAGGTCGGCAGACCATCGGCCTTCATCAGTACCTGCATGTCCATGCGGTCCCAGCCGATCTCGACGGTGCCACGCAGCATGTCGTCGACCTGACAGACGCCTTCGCTCGGCACCTTCATGCGAATCACATGGGACTCACCCGCGGCGATGCGCTGCTGCGCGGTTTCGGCCGGGATATGCATGCAATAGCCGTCGTAGCGCGGTGTTTCCTTGTTAGCCATCTGTTCGGCACGCACCTGATCGAGCCGCTCGGCGCTACAGAAGCACGGAAAGGCATGGCCTTTAGCGACCAGCTCGTCCGAGTACTTCTTGTAGATCTCGCCGCGCTCACTCTGACGGTAGGGGCCGTGCGGGCCGCCGACGTCCGGGCCTTCGTCCCATTCGATCCCCAACCAGCGCAGTGCGTCGTAGATCTGCTGTTCCGACTCGCGTGTGGAACGCAGCTGATCGGTGTCCTCGATGCGCAGAATGAACTGGCCGCCGTGCTGGCGAGCAAAGCAGAGGTTGAACAGTGCGATGTAGGCGGTACCGACGTGCGGGTCGCCGGTGGGAGACGGAGCGATGCGAGTGCGAACGGTGGTCATGGTGGACTCGGAATCAGGATTCAGGAAGTGCTGCCACGGGCTTGAGCCGGCTTGGCCAGCCTCAGCGCATGGAAAGGGGCGATGTTAACAGGCGCGCGTCGACTGGCTCCACCAGCCGACCGCCCTCGACAGGCAGTGCATCCATCAGGAAATCGAGGAAGGCCTTGACCTTCATCGCCTGAAAGCGCCTCGATGGATAGACCGCGTAGACCTCGCCGGTCGGCAACTCGACCTCCGGGAGCAGCTCCACCAGCAAACCGTCGCGCACCTCCGCGTCGCTGATCATCGTCGGCAACGCAGCAATGCCCACGCCGGCCAGCGCCGCCTCGCGGGCGAAGGTGATGTTGTTGCACGTCAGCACGCGACGGCAGGCAACCTGCGGCTCGATGATCGGCCAGTAGCGCACCGGATCGCGCGACAATCCAATGGCGCGATGGCCGACCAGGTCCTGGGCCCGGGCCGGTACACCATGAGCGGCGAGATATGCCGGGCTGGCACAGAGCCGCCGCCTGGCTTCGAACAGTTTGCGTGCCACCAGCGAGGAATCTTCCGGCTGGCCGACGACGATGGCGATGTCCACCCCCTCTTCCAGCAAGTCGACCGCTCGGGAGGCCAACTCGACCTCCGCGACGATGTCCGGGTGCCGGCGCATGAAGTCGCCCATGACACGACCCAGCACCCACTGCCCGAACTCGATCGGCGCGGTAATACGCAGGAGGCCGGCGGGTGCCTGCTGCAGCTGCATCACCGCCTGCTCGGCCTCCGCGAAGTCGAGCATGATCTGTCGGCAGCGTTCGTAGTAGGCCTGACCGACCTCGGTCAAGCGCAGCCGGCGCGTGGTCCGATTGAGCAATCGCACACCCAGCCGCTCTTCCAGCTGGGCAATGCGCCGGCTGACGGTCGATTTCTGCATGCCGAGGCTGGAGGCGGCCTGGGTGAAGCTGTGGCAGTCCACCACGCGGGTAAAGATCAGCGCGTCGTCGAGCCCCATTCATTGTTCCCTCTGCGCAACAAAGTTTCGCAAGTGTAACGACTTATTACTCGAACGGAACGTTGCTAGATTGCTCGGCTGACTTCGAGCCCATGAGCGAAGACGCTATGCCCGCCACGTTGCAACGCCGACTGTTTCTCTTCATCACCTTGGTCCTGCTGGTCGTAGCGGCTTTTCTCGCGCACTGGTATCTGGTGGGTCGCCATTACGAGCACACCGACAACGCCTATGTTCAAGGCGAGATCACCCGCGTCTCCAGCCAGCTTGCCGCACGCATCGAGCGCCTTCACGTGCAGGACAACCAGCACGTCTCACCCGGCGATCTGCTGGTTTCCCTGGAGCCCGGCGATTTTCGTCTTGCCGCGCAGCGAGCCCGCGCCAACCTGGCCATCCACGAGGCCGAGCTCGCCCAGGCGCGCAGTCGTCTGGCGCAACAGGCAAGCCTCATCGCCGCCAGCCAGGCCGCGGTGGGCGCCGCGGAGGCAAACCTCGAGCGCAGCCAGCTGGACCTGTCGCGCGTCGAGGCGCTGCGCAAACCCGGTTTCGTTTCCGAAGAGCGCGTCACGACCCTGTCGGCAGATGCCCGGGTAGCGCGCTCGCAACGTCAGAAAGCCGAGGCGGACCTGAGCGCGCAGCGGCAGCAAGTCGAAGCGCTAGAAGCCGATATCAGCCGCCTGGAAGCGCAAATCGATGCGGCTCGTGCCGAGATCGAGCAAGCCGAGTTGAACCTGGGCCGCACTGAGATTCGCTCGCCGATCAGCGGCGTAGTGGGTCAGCGATCCGCACGTGCCGGACAGTACGTCGCGGTGGGCGCCTATCTGATGTCCATCGTCCCGGACGAGGACGTCTGGGTGCAGGCCAACTTCAAGGAAACGCAGATCGGGCGCATGCGCGAAGGTTTGCGCGCCGAGCTGACCTTCGACAGCTACCCCGACACCCCCATCGAAGGCCGTATCGAGAGCCTCTTCCCTGCCTCGGGGGCGCAGTTCAGCCTGTTGCCACCCGACAACGCCACCGGCAACTTCACCAAGGTGGTGCAGCGCATCCCGGTCAAGCTGACCTTCGCCCAGGATTCGCCACTCGCGGGCCACATCCGCCCGGGGATGTCCGTGGACGTCAAGGTCGACCTTCGTGGCCGCTGACGCCCTGGTCCGGCCAGTAGGCGAGCCCAGCCGCCGCGATTGGATCGCCGTGATGAGTGCCATGCTTGGCGCCTTCATGGCAGTGCTGGACATCCAGATCACCAATTCCTCCTTGAAGGACATTCAGGGCGCGCTATCGGCGACGCTGGAAGAAGGGTCCTGGATTTCCACCTCCTATCTGGTGGCTGAGATCATCATGATCCCGCTGACCGCCTGGCTGGTGCAGTTGCTCTCCGCACGGCGACTGGCCGTATGGGTATCGGTCGGTTTTCTGATCGCATCCCTGCTCTGCTCCTTCGCCTGGAACCTCGAGAGCATGATCGTCTTTCGTGCCCTGCAAGGCTTCACCGGTGGCGCGCTGATCCCGCTGGCTTTCACCCTGACGCTGATCAAGCTGCCGGAACACCATCGAGCCAAGGGCATGGCGCTGTTCGCCATCACGGCGACCTTCGCCCCTTCGATTGGCCCGACACTGGGCGGCTGGCTGACCGAGAACTGGGGCTGGGAATACATCTTCTACATCAACGTACCGCCCGGCCTGCTGATGATCGCAGGACTGCTCTATGGCCTGGAAAGGAAGCCGCCGCACTGGGAGCTGCTCAAGCGGACCGACTACGCCGGCATCTGCTCCCTCGCTCTCGGCCTTGGCTGCCTGCAGGTATTTCTCGAGGAGGGCCATCGCAAGGACTGGCTCGAATCGAGCCTGATCGTGCAGCTCGGGTCGGTGGCGGTAGTCAGCCTGAGCCTGTTCGTCATCCTGCAATTTTCGCGACCCAACCCGCTGATCAACCTCGGCATCCTGCGTGAACGCAACTTCGGCCTGACCAGTATCGCCAGCCTCGGGATGGGGCTGGGACTGTACGGGTCCATCTACCTCTTGCCGCTTTACCTCGCGCAGATCCAGAACTACAACGCGCTGCAGATCGGCCAGGTGATCATGTGGATGGGGATTCCCCAGCTGTTCCTGATCCCGCTGGTGCCCAAGCTGATGAAGGTGGTCGCGCCGAAACTGCTCTGCGCCGCCGGGTTCCTGCTGTTCGGCCTCTCCAGCTTCGCCTCGGGCGCGCTCAACCCGGACTTCGCCGGCGACCAGTTCCACCCCATCCAGATCATTCGCGCGCTCGGTCAGCCAATGATAATGGTGACCATCTCGCTGATCGCCACGGCCTACGTGCAACCGCAGGACGCCGGCTCCGCCTCCAGCCTTTTCAACATACTGCGCAATCTCGGCGGTGCCATCGGCATCGCGTTGCTCGCCACCCTGCTCGACAGCCGTGGCAAGCTCTATTTCGACTATCTGCGCGAATCGGTGGTACCGGGGAATCCGGCCGTGGCCGAGCGGCTGGCCAGCCTGACGGCACAACTGGGCAGCGAACAGGCCGCGCTCGGGCGCCTCAGCGAGATCACCCATCAGCAAGCCATGATCATGGCCTACAACGATGCCTTCCACTTCGTCGGCCTGGCCTTGGCAGTCAGCATGGTCGCGGTGCTCCTCACCCGGTCACTACCGCAGAGCGTGCAAGCCGGCGCCGGAGGACACTGACCGGCTCCCCCGTAGAAGCAGCTCTGCCGGCGATCAGCCGTGCTGCTGTCGGACGCCAGTAGAGCCCGCGCCTACTCGCCCTCTCCGGCCACGCCTTACACCTGCAACAGCCGTTCGCGCAGCTTCTGGATTTCGTCGCGGGTCTGGGCAGCAGCTTCGAACTCGAGGTCGCGCGCATAAGCCAGCATCTTCTCCTCCAGCTGGCGAATCCGCTTGGTGATCTCGCTCGGTGAGCGCAGCTCGTTCTCGTAGCGCGCGGCCTCCTCGGCCGCCTTGGCTTCGCCGCGCCGTTTCTTGCTGCGCGAACCCGGCACCGTGGCGCCTTCCAGAATGTCCTTCACATCCTTGAATACGCCTTGCGGGACGATGCCGTGGGCTTCGTTGAACGCGATCTGCTTGGCGCGTCGACGTTCGGTTTCGCCGATGGCGCGCTCCATGGAGCCGGTCATGTTGTCGGCATAGAGGATCGCCCGCCCGTTCAGGTTGCGTGCCGCCCGGCCGATGGTCTGGATGAGCGAGCGCTCCGAGCGGAGGAAACCCTCCTTGTCCGCATCGAGGATCGCCACCAGCGACACCTCCGGCATGTCCAAGCCCTCGCGCAGCAGGTTGATGCCCACCAGCACATCGAAGACACCCAGGCGCAGGTCGCGAATGATTTCCACCCGTTCCACGGTGTCGATGTCGGAGTGGAGATAGCGCACCCGGACATTGTGGTCACCCAGGTAATCGGTGAGGTCCTCGGCCATGCGCTTGGTCAGCGTGGTCACCAGCACCCGCTCCTCCTTGGCGACACACTTGTTGATTTCCGACAGCAGGTCGTCGACCTGCGTCAGCGCTGGCCGCACCTCCACCAAGGGGTCGACGAGGCCGGTCGGACGCACCACCTGCTCGATGACTCGCCCGGAGTGCTCGGCCTCGTAAGGGCCGGGGGTCGCCGAGACGAAGATGGTCTGCGGACTGACCGCCTCCCATTCATCGAAACGCATCGGCCGATTGTCCAGCGCCGACGGCAGGCGGAAGCCGTACTCGACCAGGGTCTCCTTGCGCGAACGGTCGCCCTTGTACATGGCACCGACCTGCGGAACGCTGACGTGGGATTCGTCGATCACCAGTAGCGCGTTGGCTGGCAGATAGTCATAGAGCGTTGGCGGCGCTTCACCTGCTGATCGACCCGAGAGGTAGCGTGAGTAGTTCTCGATGCCGTTGCAGTAGCCGAGCTCCATGATCATTTCCAGGTCGAAGCGCGTGCGCTGCTCCAGCCGCTGGGCCTCGACCAGCTTGTTGTTGCTGCGCAGGAAATCGAGGCGGTCCTTGAGTTCCACCTTGATGTTCTCGATGGCATCGAGCAGCGTGTCGCGCGGCGTCACGTAGTGGCTCTTGGGATAGAAGGTGAAGCGCGGCAGTTTGCGGATCACCTCCCCGGTCAGCGGATCGAACGCCGACAGGCTTTCGACCTCGTCGTCGAACAGCTCGATACGAATGGCTTCAAGATCGGATTCGGCCGGAAAGACATCGATCACGTCGCCTCGCACGCGGAAGGTCGCGCGTGCGAAATCCATGTCGTTGCGGGTGTACTGCAGCCCTGTGAGCCGACGAAGCAGCTCGCGCTGATCGATTCGATCGCCGCGATCGAGGTGCAGCACCATCTTCAGGTACGACTGCGGATCGCCCAGGCCGTAGATGCATGACACGGTCGTGACGATGATCGCGTCAGGCCGCTCCAGCAGCGCCTTGGTCGCCGAAAGCCGCATCTGCTCGATGTGGTCGTTGATGGAGGCGTCCTTCTCGATGAAGGTGTCGGAGGACGGCACGTAGGCTTCCGGCTGGTAGTAATCGTAGTAAGACACGAAATACTCGACCGCATTGTTCGGAAAAAAAGCCTTGAACTCGCCGTACAACTGGGCCGCCAACGTCTTGTTCGGCGCCAGCACCAGCGTTGGGCGCTGGACGTGCGCAATCACGTTGGCGATGCTGAAGGTCTTGCCGGAACCGGTCACCCCGAGCAGCGTCTGGTGCGACAGGCCTGCTTCGATGCCCTCGATCATCTGCCGGATGGCTTCAGGCTGGTCGCCGGCGGGTTTGAAACGCGTGACCAATTCGAACTGCGACATATCGACCTCTCATGATTGCGATGCGCCCGAACACCGTTTCACCCTGGCGCAGGCCCTTGATGCGGGCCGTGGCGCCGAATCTCAAGCTGCCCGTGCCAGTTCTGGACGACCGGCATTCCGACAGGCCCGTCACGGGCATAAAAACCGCCCTAGCATATCGCGACGATGGCCCAGGCCCGCTATACTCTTGCCCCGTTTGCGCACCGCCCCGCGCGCGAAGCGAGGGGTGCTGCACCAGTCACCCCCTTCTCTTCGAGCCTCCCCATCATGAGTTTGTTCTCCGCTGTCGAAATGGCGCCGCGCGATCCGATCCTAGGCCTCAACGAAGCCTTCAATGCCGACACGCGGCAGAACAAGGTCAACCTGGGGGTAGGCGTCTACTACAACGAAGAAGGCCGAATTCCCCTGTTGCGTGCGGTTGCCGCCGCCGAAATGGCGCGGCTCGAACTGAATGCGCCGCGTGGCTACCTGCCGATCGACGGCATCGCCAGCTATGACATGGCCGTGCAGGGCCTGCTGTTCGGCGCCGACTCGGCACTGGTCGCCGATGGCCGGGTCGTGACCAGCCAGGCCCTCGGTGGGACGGGCGCGCTGAAGATCGGCGCCGACTTCCTCAAGCGCATGCTGCCCGAGGCGGTCGTCGCCATCACCAACCCGAGCTGGGAAAACCACCGCGCGCTGTTCGAGTCCGCAGGCTTCCCGGTGCAGAACTACCGCTACTACGACGCTGCGACCCACGGCATCGACCGCGCCGGCATGCTCGAAGACCTGAAGAGCCTGCCGCCCCGCTCCATCGTCGTGCTGCACGCCTGCTGCCACAACCCGACAGGTGTCGACCTGCAGGTCGAAGACTGGCAGCAGATCCTCGAAATCCTGCGCGCCCATGATCACGTGCCGTTCATCGACATCGCCTATCAGGGTTTTGGTGACAGCATCGAGGAAGACGCTGCTGCCGTGCGCCTATTCGCCGAATCAGGGATGAGCTTCTTCGTGTCCAGCTCGTTCTCCAAGTCCTTCTCGCTGTACGGCGAGCGCGTCGGCGCGCTGTCGATCGTCACGCAGAACCGCGACGAGTCCGCACGCGTGCTCTCGCAGATCAAGCGCGTCATCCGTACCAACTATTCCAACCCGCCTACGCACGGCGCCACTGTCGTCTCGGCTGTACTGAACAGCCAGGAATTGCGCAGCATGTGGGAAACCGAACTTGGCGAAATGCGCACCCGCATCCGTGACATGCGCCTGGAGATGGTTCGCCAACTTGCCGCGAAAGGCGCCAAGCAGGACTTCAGCTTCGTTGCCAAGCAGCGCGGGATGTTCTCCTATTCGGGCCTGACCGCCGCACAAGTCGAGCGCCTGCGTGTCGAGTTCGGGGTCTATGCGATCAGTACCGGCCGCATCTGCGCTGCGGCACTCAACACGCGCAATCTGGACCACGTGACCGACGCCATCGTCCAGGTTCTCTGATCTGGCAAGGGGTTGACTTCTCCTTTCCAAACAGTAGGATACGCACCGCTGTTCCGCGATAGCTCAGTCGGTAGAGCAAATGACTGTTAATCATTGGGTCCCTGGTTCGAGTCCAGGTCGCGGAGCCAAATTCAAAGCCTCGGTTAAAGCCGAGGCTTTTTTGTATCCGACGGACTCTCACCAGGGACGGTGTCCCAGGTTATTCGCTTCGCTCACCCCTTCGGGGCCGCGCTGAAGCGCGTTCTGCCAAGCAGTCGAGTCCAGGTCGCGGAGCTAAATTCAAAGCCTCGGTTGAAGCCGGGGCTTTTTTGTATCCGACGGACTCTCACCAGGGCCGGTGTCCCAGGTTATTCGCTTCGCTCACCCCTTCGGGGCCGCGCTGAAGCGCGTTCTGCCAAGCAGTCGAGTCCGGACCTCAGCCGAGGCCTTTCGCTCACCGGAAACGAAAACGCCCCGCACAAGCGGGGCGTTTGGCACTGCGGCGTTGCTTACTGCTGCGGCGCTTCTTCGGTAGCCTCAGGCTCGGCTTCAGCAGCCGGAGCGGCGTCACTCTCGTCGCCCTTGATTCCCAGCAGTTCGAGATCGAACACCAGCACCGAGTTGGCTGGGATCAGCGGGCTCGGGCTCTGCTCGCCATAGGCCAGCTCGCTCGGGATGTAGAGCTTGTACTTCTCGCCGACATGCATCAACTGCAGACCTTCGACCCACCCCGGGATTACGCCACCTACCGGCAGGTCGATCGGGGTACCGCGCTTGATCGAGCTGTCGAACACGGTGCCATCGGTCAGGCTGCCTTCGTAGTGAACGGTGACGACATCGTCCGGCCCCGGCTGGGCGCCGTCGGCTTCCTTGACGACTTCGTATTGCAGGCCCGACTCAGTGGTTTTCACACCTTCACGCTTGGCGTTCTCCTCGAGAAACTTCTTCCCCGCCTCGACCGCCTGCTTGTTCATTTCAGCCATGCGCTCTTCGGCACGCGTCTGCAGATAAGAGAAGGCTTCCATCAGCTCTTCGTCGGTCAGCTTCTGCTCTTTCTTGCCAATGGCATCATCGATGCCCTGGGCAACGGCCGCCGAGTCCAGGTCCGCCATGCCTTCCTGCGCCAGGCTCTTGCCCATGTTCAGGCCAATCCCGTAGGAGGCTTTTTGCGCCGGGGTTTCCAGCTTGGCGCTGGTCTCCGAATCACAGCCAGCCAGAACCAGGCTGACCAGGGCTATCGCAGACGCCAAACGATGATGTCTCATTCTGTATCCTTATTACGCTCTTGGGAGGTGTAGCAAAACAGTTGCCGGAGCTTAGCAGCCACCCTCGCCCATCGCTACCGGCGGCTCCCGGGCAACATGTAAAGAGAGTGCAAAGTCAGGACCTGCCGCACGAAACGGCAACGAGCGCGGGGGTTTTCCGCAGGCGAAAAAAAAAGCGACCCTCAGGTCGCTTTTCTCATGCTGCAAGGCGTTCAGTATTCCTTGCTAGCGAATATGGCGCAGCGGACGGGACTCGAACCCGCGACCCCCGGCGTGACAGGCCGGTATTCTAACCGACTGAACTACCGCTGCGCTTAACCTCGAGTGGTGGGTGATGACGGGATCGAACCGCCGACCCTCTGCTTGTAAGGCAGATGCTCTCCCAGCTGAGCTAATCACCCGTTTGCTCTCGAAGTGGGGCGCATTCTAGAGAGGGTTCCTGACCTTGGCAACCCCCTTTTGAAAAAAAAATTGAAGAACTTACAACGACTTAGGAAACCGCACTGTTTATCGGCCAAAACGGGCTTTCGATCGGCATTGCGCTCGAGCAGGGTTGGCCTGCGTGGGCGGGACGGGAATAATGCGCGCTTTGCTTTTACCGGAGTTTCAAATCGCCATGTGGTTTCGCAACCTGCTCGTCTACCGTCTCACCCAGAACGTGCCTTTCGATGTCGAGACACTTGAAACCGCACTGGCCGCCAAACCTGCCCGCCCCTGCGCCAGCCAGGAGCTGAGCACCTATGGCTTCGTCGCGCCGTTCGGCAAAGGCGAAGATGCCCCGCTGGTGCATGCCAGCCAGGGTTTCCTGCTGATCTCGACGCGCAAGGAAGAGCGCATCCTGCCGGGCAGCGTCGTCAAGGACGCCGTCAAGGAGAAGGTCGACGAGATCGAAAACGAGCAGATGCGCAAGGTCTACAAGAAGGAGCGCGATCAGATTAAGGACGAGATCATCCAGTCCTTCCTGCCACGCGCCTTCATTCGCAAATCCGGCACCTTCGCCGCGATCGCGCCGGAACAGGGCCTGATCCTGGTCAATTCCGCCAGCCCCAAGCGTGCCGAGGACCTGCTCTCCACGCTGCGTGAGGCGATCGGCTCGTTGCCGGTGCGCCCGCTGACCGTGAAGATCGCGCCAACCGCCACCATGACCGAATGGGTCAAGACCCAGAAGGCTGCCGACGACTTCTTCGTGCTCGACGAGTGCGAACTGCGCGATACCCATGAAGATGGCGGCGTAGTGCGTTGTAAGCGCCAGGACCTGACCAGCGACGAGATCCAGCAACACCTCGAGGTTGGCAAGCAGGTTACCCAGCTGTCGCTGGGCTGGCAGGACAAGCTGTCGTTCGTGCTGGACGACAAGCTGGTGATCAAGCGGCTGCGCTTCGAGGAATTGCTCCAGGAGCAGGCCGAGCAGGACGGTGGCGAGGACGACCTGAGCCAGCAGGACGCCAGCTTCGTACTGATGATGCTGACCTTCAAGGACTTCCTGCCGTCGCTGTTCGAGGCACTGGGTGGTGAGGATACACCTCAGGCCATCTAAGCTGCCTGCAGTCTGGTGGGGTGTGCCCTGCGCCGGGCCGGCCGGTCGTGTCATTGCCGGGCCGGCGCGGCGGCGGGCGAAACGTCAGCCGGGCACGACGCTGTTGGCTCGGCTGACGGCGCTTATTCCATAACCACAAGGTAAACACGATGCGTGCCCTCGCCGCCTTCAGCCGCTTCATTGGCAATACCTTCGCCCTCTGGGTGCTTCTGTTCGCCATCCTGGCCTTCTTCCAGCCTGCCTGGTTCCTGCCGGCCACGGCGTGGATCGTGCCACTGCTTGGCCTGATCATGTTCGGCATGGGCCTGACGCTGAAAGCCGCCGATTTCGCCGAGGTTGCACGCCGTCCGCTCTGGGTGGCGCTGGGCGTGGGCGCGCAGTTTCTGGTCATGCCGGCGCTGGCCTGGTTGTTGTGCCAACTGCTGGGCCTGCCGGCCGAGATCGCGGTGGGCGTGATCCTCGTCGGCTGTTGCCCGGGCGGCACGGCCTCCAACGTGATCGCCTGGTTCTCGCGCGGCGATGTGGCGCTTTCAGTAGCGATCACCGCCGTGACCACCCTATTGGCGCCGCTGGTCACTCCCGCGCTGATCTGGCTACTGGCCTCGGCCTGGCTGCCGGTCAACTTCGGCGCGCTGTTCATGTCGATCGTACAGATCGTATTGCTGCCCATCGCCCTCGGTCTGGTTGCCCGTCGCCTGCTGGGTAATCGTGTCCATCAGGTGGTGGAAGTGCTGCCACTGGTGTCGGTGGTGAGCATCGTGATCATCGTCGCGGCAGTGGTGGCAGCGAGTCAGGCCAAGATCGCCGAGTCGGGCCTGCTGATCATGGCGGTGGTGGTGTTGCACAACGGCCTGGGCCTCGGCATCGGATATCTGGTCGGCCGCCTGTTCGGCTTGCCGCTGGCGCAGCGCAAGACGCTGTCGATCGAAGTCGGCATGCAGAACTCCGGGCTGGGCGCGGCTCTGGCCAGTGCGCACTTCTCGCCACTCGCGGCCGTGCCCAGCGCCTTGTTCAGTGTCTGGCACAACCTGTCCGGTGCGCTTCTGGCCACGGTCTATCGACGGATGAAAGACGAGCGACCGGAAGTCCGCTGACCGCACCGGCCTTCGGTCCGAGGCACTTGCCCAGACCGACCGCCTGTGCAAAATAGCCATCGCCGAGGACGACCTCAGCCATTGCAAAGACCCGGGGACGGCCCCGCTTCCGTCTCGTCGAGGTGCATATGTCCTGGATCATCCTTTTTCTTGCCGGCCTTTTCGAAATCGGCTGGGCCGTCGGGCTCAAATTCACCGAGGGTTTCACGCGGCCCATCCCAACGCTCCTGACCGTCACGGCGATGCTGGCGAGCCTCGGCTTGCTGGGCCTGGCGATGAAGGAACTGCCACTCGGAACGGCCTACGCGGTCTGGACGGGCGTCGGCGCGATCGGCACTGTCATCGCCGGGATCCTGCTGTTCGGCGAGTCGACCAGCCTGCTGCGCCTGGGTAGCGTACTGCTCGTCTGCATCGGCCTGCTCGGCCTGAAACTGAGCCATTGACCACCGACGGCTACCGTGCTCAGCCGAAGAGCGCGGGCTCGCGGTAATGACGGGCACAGGCCTGGCCATCAGCACGAAACAGATGACACTTGTTCGCCCGCAAGCCCGTCGCGTAGGCCTGCCCTTCAGCGATCCGCTGATTACCGTCGCTGGCCACCGCGACCATTCCCTCCACCCCTTCCAGCGTCAGGTGCAGGAGATTGTGATCGCCCAACCGCTCGGCCACCGCCACCTCGCCATGAAAGACGAAATCAGCCTGCTCGGGCGCGACGAAATGCTCCGGTCGAACGCCCAGCGTCAGGGTATCGCCCACGTCGACCCCGGACCCATCGACCGGTAGCCGCAGGACGCTGCCACCGGGCATGAGCACCTCCACCACATCGGCGCTGGTGCTCGCCACGGTCACCGTCAGGAAGTTCATCTGCGGCGAGCCGATGAACCCCGCCACAAACTGGTTCTGCGGGTAGTGATAGAGCTCCAGCGGTGGCCCCACCTGAGCGATGCGCCCCGCATTTAGCACGACGATCTTGTCGGCCAGGGTCATGGCTTCGACCTGATCATGGGTCACGTAGATCATCGTGGCCTTCAGCCGCTGGTGCAGTCGCGAAATTTCGATGCGCATCTGCACGCGCAGGAAGGCGTCAAGGTTCGACAGCGGCTCGTCGAAGAGAAAGACCTTCGGCTCCCGAACCATGGTGCGGCCGATGGCGACGCGCTGGCGCTGGCCTCCCGAGAGGTCCTTTGGCTTGCGATCGAGCATCTGGTCGAGTTGCAGGATCTTCGCCGCCGCGTCGACCCGCCGGCGAATCTCCGCCTTGTCGATCTTCGCCAGTTTCAGGCCGAAGGCCATGTTCTCAGCGACGTTCATGTGTGGATAGAGCGCGTAGGACTGGAACACCATACCGACCGAGCGATCCATCGGCGGGCGCTCGTTGACACGCTCGCCATCGATCTTCAATTCACCGTCGGTGATGTCTTCGAGCCCGGCGATCAGCCGCAGCAGGGTCGACTTGCCGCATCCCGACGGGCCGACGAAGACGACGAACTCCCCGTCGGCGATGTCTAGGTCGATGCCGCGCGTGATGGGCACGCCGTCATAGCTCTTGCAGATGTTTCGCAGGGTTACGCTGGCCATTCTTGTTGTTCTCCTTCAAAGGCATACCGCGACGGTACGCGGCATGCCGTGCGGGCATCGGAGCCGGTCGACCTCAGCCGAGCCGGCGTGCGAAACCGAATCCATGCGCCGGCAAGTGTACGCCGTGCCCCTCGAAAACAGCCGATGCCGAGGGCACATCGAGCCCTTCGACCGGAGCCGAGAGGTCAAAGTGCCGTGCCTGGTCGCTCATGTTGAACAGGCAAACCCAGACCTCGTCCCCGAGGCGGCGCTCGTACACCAGCAAGGCCTCGTCATGGTAGACGGTGCGCATGCTGCCCTCGATCAGCAGACGTTGGTCCTGACGCCAGGCCAGGAAGCGTCGATAGATATGCAGCATCGAATCCGTATCGCGCTCCTGAGCCGCTACGGACAAGGGCAGGTGCTTGTCCGCCAATGGCAGCCAGGGCTGTTCGCGGCTGAAACCGCCGTGGGGGTCGGCATCGTGCCAGGGCATGGGCGTGCGGCAGCCGTCCCGTCCCTTGAATTCCGGCCAGAAGCGGATGCCATAGGGGTCGACCAACTGCTCGAACTGCAACTCGGCTTCATCCAGCCCCAGCTCTTCGCCCTGATAGAGGCAGACGCTGCCACGCATGCTCAGCAGCATCGCCATGAACATCCGCCCACGTGCGTGATCGGGCTGATTGGCCAGTGCCCAACGACTCATCACCCGCACCACATCGTGGTTGCCGATCGACCAGCAGGGCCAGCCGTCGGCGAGCTCGCGCTCGACGCAGTCGATGGTGTGACGCAGGAATCCGGGGCTGCATTGTTCGGTCAGCAGGTCGAATGAATAGGCCATGTGCAGCGTGTCGCTGCCGCCGGTGTAGGCGGCCATGGTCCGCAGCGAGTGATCACAGCCGATCTCGGCGACCGTGGCGCTGCCTGGGTATCGCTCGAGCAGGTGCCGGATGCGGCGCAAAAAGCCGAGGTTTTCCGGTTGGGTCTTGTCGTAGAGATGTTTCTGGAAGGCGTAGGGATTGTCGGCACGCACCCCGATGCTGCCTTCGCGGATGTCGTAGTTCGGCGGGTTGTCGCGCAGCTGGCGGTCGTGGAAATAGAAGTTCGCCGCATCCAGGCGAAAGCCGTCGACGCCCAGCTTGAGCCAGAACTCCATGTCATCGAGCAATTGCTGCTGGACCGCCTCGCAGTGGAAGTTGAGGTCCGGCTGGCTGGCCAGGAAATTGTGCAGGTAGTACTGCTTGCGGCGACTGTCCCAGGTCCAGGCCGGCCCACCGAACACCGACAGCCAGTTGTTGGGCACGGTACCGTCGTCCTTGGGATCGGCCCAGACATACCAATCCGCCTTCGGGTTGTCCCGGCTCGAGCGGCTTTCCTTGAACCAGGCGTGCTGGTCCGACGAGTGATTGAGCACCTGATCGATGAGGATGCGAATGCCGCGGGCATGAGCGACTTCGATGACCTGCTTGAAGTCGTCGAGGGTACCGAACAGCGGGTCGACGTCCCGATAGTCGGACACGTCGTAACCGAAATCCTTCATCGGCGAGGTGAAGAACGGCGACAACCAGATGGCATCGACGTTGAGGCTGGCGATGTAGTCGATCTTCTCGACCACGCCGCGCAGGTCGCCGACGCCGTCGCCGTTGCTGTCATAGAAGCTGCGCGGGTAGACCTGATAAATGACGCCGCCGCGCCACCAGTCGTTGCGATTCATACAACCAACCTTCGATGTCTGGGGGAACACGACGCCACTCTAGGTGCGTCGACCGGCCGCAACATCCTCCCGCCGCTCGATTGCCGAGGCGTATGCCGCCGGCGTAGCCGAGGCACCCGGGTGGGGCGTAGATCGAATGGCAGGTCCGGCCTGGCGAAGCACAGCGGAATCAGCAGCGATCGCCACGCCATTAAGCCGTCACCAAACAGACGAACCGACACTTATCTGTCACGAGAGGCCTATAGGATCGGTTCCGTTCCAGGACTGATCTGCAGTAGCTGCCGCCAGCCCGACCACGCGCAGCCAGTCAGGAGCGACACGCACCCACCTTCCATGGAGAGACGACATGTTCAAGTGCAAGCCCCTCGCAGCCGCCATCATCGCGATCCTGGCTACCCAGGCCTATGCCGACGACAACAGCGCAGAACAGAACCAGTCCGGCGCCGACAACGTGGCCGAGGTGACCCAGACCGGCGGTCAGGACAACCTGTCCTACCAGTCGCAGATTGGCGCGAACAACGATGGCATGGTCACCCAGACCAACGCGACCCTGTCCGACGCCATCCAGACCCAAGGGGGCAACCTGAACCTGGCCGACATCGTGCAGACCGCCACTGAGCAGAGCGAGGCGATCCAGGAACAGTACGGCGACAACAACGATGCCAGCCTCGTGCAGGCCGACAGCTTCGGTGCCAGTGCCCGGCAATACCAGGACGGTACTTACAACGTCGCCATCACCGAGCAGAACGCCGCCAACCTGAGCACGTCGGTCATCGACCAGGCCGGCAACGACAACTTCGCCGAGTCGATCCAGGACGACACCGAAGCGAGCACGGCGGAACAGCGCCAGACCGGGGATGAGAACATTTCGCTGGTCTGGCAGGACGGCGGCGCGCGCAATCAAGCCACCGTGGACCAGCAGGGCAACCTCAACGACGCGACCATCTATCAGGTGAACGCCTTCGACTCGAGCGCCGAGATCACCCAGCAAGGCGATTCGCAGGTCGCCTCGGTCAGCCAGGAAGGAACCGACCACAGCGCCACCATCGAGTCGATGGGCCTGTCCAACGAGGCCTACATCGACCAGAGCGGCTCGCTGCAAACCGCGTCGATCTACCAGGACGGCACCGCCAACAGCGCCGACGTCTTCCAGGCGGGCGACAGCAACACCGCCACCCTCGATCAGACCGGCGACAACAACTACGCCATCGTCGATCAGCTCGAGGGCAGCCAGCACACCGCCTCGCTGAAGCAGGCCGGGCAGTACAACGAAGCCTACGTGACCCAGGATGGCTCCGGGCAGAGCGTCGAGTTCCTCCAGGACGGCGACGACAACCTGCTCACCGCCCAGCAAAGCGGCAACGGCAACGAGCTGACCGGTTCGACCTACGGCGACAACAACCTGGTCGATGTCGTGCAGGACGGCGACCTCAACGTGGCCGACATCCAGCAGATCTACGGCTCGGATAACGAAGTCAGCCTGCTGCAGACCGGCGAAGGTCATCTGGCACAGGTGATCCAGGGCGGCGACGCCAACCAGGCGATCCTCGACCAGAGCGGCCTGGGCAACTCCGCCATGGTGTCGCAGATGGGCTCGGGGAACATGGCTATCGTCACCCAGCAGTAACGTGTGAGCGGCAGCCGGCCCTGCGCCGGCTGTCTTCCCCGCCCGCCCCGATCGGCACGCGGCCCCGGCTAGCGGCTTCGCGCCGGATTGCCGACCACGGTCGCGCCCGCCGCGACATCCCGCGTCACCACGCTGCCCGCCCCGATCACGGCGCCATCGCCGACGGTCACGCCTGGCAGGATGATCGCGCCACCGCCGATCCACACATGCTCGCCGATGATGACCGGGCGACCGAATTCCAGACCACTGCGACGCCCTTCCGCCTCCCGCGGATGATCAGCGGCATACATCTGCACGCCGGGCCCGATCTGCGTGCCGGTGCCGATGCGCACCTCCATCACGTCGAGGATCACGCAGTTGAAATTCAGAAACACCTCGTCGCCGAGGTGGATGTTGTAGCCATAGTCGCAGTGGAACGGCGGGCGGATCACCGCGCCCTGCCCCACGCGGCCGAACAGCTCGGCCAGAAGCGCCCGGCGGACGACCGGTGTCTCGGCGAGCGCCGCGTTGTAGCGCACCATCCAGGCCTTGGCGCGTGCCTGGTCTGCCTGCAGCTCCGGGTCGCCGGGTCGATACAGCTCACCGGCGAGCATTTTCTGTTTTTCTGTCAGCGTCATGTCTGGCTCCGCGGGGTAGAAAACACATCGGGCATGGAACGTAGCGGCGGCGCATCGCTCGCCCGCGCGCCATTCACTCGCCCTGGATCTTGCTCAGCAGACTGCGCGCCAGCTGAACCGCTTCGTTTCGATGGGTGATGTTGAGCTTCTGATACAGGCTGCGGATATGCGTCTTGATGGTCGTCGGCGCCACGTTCAGGTGTTCGGCGATCTGCTCATTGGACTGGCCGGCATGAATCAGACTGAGCACTTGCCACTCACGGCGCGTGAGCGGTGAATGGCGGATCAGCTCGGGCACGTCCGGCCGGTTGATGATGTCCTGGATCACCGCTTCGTCGAGGGTGATGCGGATCGCCCGGCTGAAGTCGCGCTGCTGCTGCGCCAACTGGATCAGGCGGTCGGCGCGCTGCGCTTCGAGTTCATCCAGCCGCCGCTCGTGTTGCAAGGCCTTGAGCATCGCAATGAGCAGCTTGCCGATGCGCAGGAAACTGCCGATGGCGCCGGTACTGCTGGCCAGGGTCAGCGCCAGCTGCAGGTTGTCCAACGCCTGCCTGCGCTCCTCTCGCAGCCAGTGCAGCTGCGCCAGGAGGATGTGATTGCGGTTGAGATCCATGACCAGGCCGTGCTGCTCGGCATCGGCCTGCAGTTGCCTGAGGATTGGCAGCGCCTTGTCCGGCTGGTTCAGCGACAGGTAGGCGCGGGCATGGTTGCGGCCGTTGTACTGGGCGAAGTGGTTGAGGCCACGCGCCAGGGCCGGCGCGGTCAGTAGCCATTGCTGGATGGCCGTCTTGTCCTGGGTCGAATCCCAGTAGCTGAGCATTACCGCATGGGCATTCGCGAGCCAGTCGACGTGGTAATTGTCGTCGGCGAGCATGCTTTGCATCTTGCCGATGTAATCGGCACAGGCACTCTGCTGCCCACGCGCATGAGCGACCCCGGCGAGCAGCGCGTAGCACTGCAGCAGCCAGCGGTCACCCACATCCTCGAGTATCTGGATGCCCTGCAACGCACATTGCTCGGCGGCATCCAGGTGATGCCATTCCAGCAGCACCTGCCCGCGTACGCGGTAGATGAATTCCATGATGGGCGTGGCCTGCAGATCGGCCTGCTCGACGTATTGAATCGCCCGCTCTTGCAGGGAATAGGCCTTCTGCAGATAGCCCTGGGCAATGGCGATCTCCGACAGTTGCCCAAGGTTCCAGACCACCAGGTGCGAGGCGCGAATCTCCCGGGCGCGGCGCTCGGCCTCCTCGTACTGCTTCTGCGCCTGCGGCAACAGCCCCTGGACGAAATGCGCCTCGGCCAGCCCGGACAGCGCCGCGACCTTGGAGGTGCGCATGATCAACGGCTCACGTGCCAGCGCCTCGCGGGCCAGGGCGATCGCCTGCTGCTCATCGCCCCGGTTCATCGCCACCTGCGCGCGCACGGCATTGAATTCGCCGACGATACGCGCCCAGTCCTCTTCCGAGCAGCTGTCCTGCAGTGCCTGCTCGCTGGCCTCGAACCAGCGCTCGACCTGATCGAACTGATAGGAGTTCTGCGACACCCAGGCTTGCAGCAGGGTCAGCAGGGGCGAACCCGCGATGACCGCTTCGGGAAGCATTTCCAGGCATTGCTGCAACAGCCCCAGGCGCCCCTGGCGATAGAACTGTCGCCCGTGGCGCTCCAGCACCTCGCCGACGCGAGTCGGACAGCCTGCCAGCACGGCGTGCCGCGCCGCCTCTTCCGGCAGATTCTCGGCCATCAGCGCCTCGGCCGCGCGCAGGTGCAGCTCGGACGCCCGCTGCGGCTGATGGGTACGCAGCTCGCCCTGAAGAAAGGTGGCGAAGAGTGGATGGTAGGCATACCACTGGCGCAGCCCGTCCAGCGGTTGCAGAAAGAGGCCGCCACGCTCCAGTTGCTCGAGCATCTCGCGGGCGTTACGGCCCTGGGTCAGCCGATCGGCCAGCGGTACGTTGAACCGCTCCAGCAGACAGGTGGCCTGAAGGAACTCCAGCGTGGCAGGCCCCAGGTCGGCGATGACCTGTTCACGCATATAGTCGCGGATGTAGGGGTGCCCCAGTTGCAGATGCTCCAGGAACAGGTCCATGCCGCGGCCGGTCTGCACCTCCTGCAGGGCCAGCTGCAAGGCGCAGGGCCAGCCGCCGATACGACGGTTGAGGCGCTCGACCTGCTCGCGGTTGATGGCGACCGGCAGACCAAGGTCGAGCAGCGCTTGTACTTCATCCGTCTCGAAGGCCAGGTGCTGCGCATCGACGGTGAGTAATTGATGCTTGACGCGCAGGTCGGCGACGCCGAGCTCCGGCAGCCCGCGACTGCACACGAGCAGCGTCAGCCACGCCGGCATGTTGCGCAGGAAGAAGCGCAGCGCGGCAACGACCGTGGCGTCGTGCAGCACCTCGAAGTCATCCAGCACCAGCAGCAGGGGTTCGTGCTCGCCCGGCAGTTCTGCCAGCAGATGCGTGAGCAGCGTTTCGAAGGTTTCAGCGGCCTGCCCCGCCAGCAACAGGCTGCGCGGACAGCCGTGCTCCAGCCGTGCATCGAGTACATGCAGCAGGTACCGCCCGAACTGCAGTGGATCGTTATCGCCGGGGTGCAGCTGCAGCCAGGCGACCCGGCCGTCGAACGCCCGCGCCCATTGGCAGGCCAGCGTCGTCTTGCCAACACCGCTGGGCCCGTGCAGTACCGCCAGACGGACCTCGCCCAGGCGCTGGAACCATTCGTCCAGGCGCGGACGTGGCAGCAGGCCTCGGGGCAGCGCGGGCATGTTCAGCTTGGCCGGGATCAGCGGCAAGGGCGCAGGCAGTACGGCATTCATGATCGTCTCTCCATGGCTCATTTCCCGTCCGGGCGTTCCTAGCCTTTCACGCCTCCGGCGGTCAGCCCGCCGACGATCCACTTCTGGCAGTAGAGGAAAACCGCGGTGATGGGCAGCCCGGACAGCACCGCCGCGGCCGCGAAATCACCCCACAGGTAATT
Source organism: Stutzerimonas marianensis (assembly GCF_022810315.1). Taxonomy (NCBI): domain Bacteria; kingdom Pseudomonadati; phylum Pseudomonadota; class Gammaproteobacteria; order Pseudomonadales; family Pseudomonadaceae; genus Stutzerimonas; species Stutzerimonas marianensis. The sequence goes on from NZ_JALGRD010000002.1 coordinate 257,326, forward strand.
CTGGTCGTAGAGGTACTGCTGGGCGCCGACCGACAGCGTGAGCTTGTCCACGTCCATCAGGAGCACCGAAGCGATCGGGTACTCGGTGATGCTGGTGATGAAGGCCAGGATGAACACCACTGCCAGGATCGGCACGCTCATGGGCAGCAGGATATGCACGAAGGCCTGCCAGGTCGTGGCGCCATCGACGATGGCCGCTTCCTCCAGCGAGCCGTCGATGCTTTCGAAATAGCCCTTGATGGTCCAGATGTGCAGCGCCATTCCACCCAGCGAGGCGACGATCACCGCGCCATGGGTGTTCACCCCGAGCCAGCCGACATGCTTGCCGAGCTGGTCGAACAGGGCGTAGATGGCCACCAGCGTCAGCACGGGCGGGAACATCTGGAAGATCAGCATGCCCTTGAGAATCGGCCCCTTGCCGGCGAAGCGCAGGCGGGCAAAGGCATAGGCGCTGGTGGTCGAGAGCATGAGGATCAGCACGGAGCTGGTCAGCGCGATCTTGACGGAATTCCACAGCCAGGTGAGCACCGGGAATGGAGGCTGGGTAACCTCGCCATTGTCATGGACGTAGGGAAAGCCCAGCGCCAGGGACCAGTGCTCCAGCGTCGGATTGTCCGGCAGCAGGCTGCCGCTGGCGAAGTTGCCCTCACGAAACGAGATCGACACCACCATCAACAGCGGGAACAGGATAAGCGCGACGAAGGCGAGCAACGCGGCATGGGTGAACCAGATGCGGTATTTGACGGATTGGGGTTGGACCATGGCCATGGGCGAATCCTCAGACTTTGACCTTGGAGAGCTTCAGGTTCAGCCAGGCCATGGCGCCAACAACGAGGAAGATCAACGTGGCGATGGCTGCCGCCAGGGCAAAATTCTGCCCTGAATCCTGGAACGCGATGCGGTAGGTGTAGCTGACCAGCAGGTCGGTGGTGCCCGCCGGCGTGGTGGTGCCGAGAATGTCCGGGCCGCCGCGGGTCAGCAGGGTGATTAGGACGAAGTTGTTGAAATTGAAAGCGAAACTCGCGATCAGCAGTGGCGCCAGCGGCTTGATCAACAGCGGCAGCGTGATCTTGAGCAGGTTGTCCAGCGGCGTCGCACCGTCCATGGCCGAGGCCTCATAGAGGTCGCGCGGGATCGCCTGCAGCAGCCCCATGCACAGCAGCAACATGTAGGGGTAACCCAGCCAGGTATTGACGATAAGAATCATGGTCCGCGCCAGGGTGGGATCGCTGAACCAGTCCGGCCGCACCCCGAACAGGCTGTCGAGCATCAGATTGATTTCGCCGAAGCTCTGGTTGAACAGGCCCTTGAAGACCAGGATCGAAATGAACGCCGGCACCGCGTAAGGCAGGATCAGCATCAGCCGGTAAAAGGCCTTGCCGCGCACCATTTCCCACTGCAGCAGGCTGGCCAGCACCAGTCCGACGGCAAGCGTGAAGATCACCGTCAGCCCGGCGAAGCACACCGTCCATACGAAAATCTGCAGGAACGGGCCGCGGATCTTCGGATCGGTGAGGACCTTGGCGAAGTTGCTCCAGCCGGCGTAGACCGTGTATCCCGGCGCGACCGGCTGCCCTTCGGCGTCGACATAAAAGCCGATCTCGTCGTTGGCCGTCAGGCGCGCACCGGTCTGGTTGTTGATCAGCGAACCGTCGTCCTGCAGCCGGTACAGCGGCTCCACCGCCGCGACCTCGCGCAACCCATACAGGCGCAACAGCTGCCCGTCATTGCCGCGCATCACCCATTGCTCCAGCGCCTTGCGCTGGCGGATCACGTCGCGCAGCGGCACGGCCGCGCCGAGCGCTTCGACCTCGGCCTCGCGGCTCATGGCCAGCGCCTCGCCCTCTACCGGCTCCCCTTCCAGCGGCGCCGACACCCATACGCCCTGCGGCCCTCGGTCGACGCGCAGGCGCAGCTGGCCCTCGTCGTTCTGATGCAGGCTGAAGCCGTATCGCTCACCGGCCAGGTAGGTCTGGCCGAGGTGATAGCGCTGGGCCTGCTCGAAACTCAGCAGGTTGGTGCCGCTGTAGTTGGTGAAGCCGATCCCGACCGTGTAGAGCAGTGGAAAAATGACGAACACCAGCATGCCCGCCACGGAGGGGAAGATGTAGCGATGCGCATAGGCGCGGCGGTGGATGAACACGAAGCTGGCGATCCCGGCGACGACCAGCCCGAGCAGGGCGAACACCGTCTGCCCTTGGGCATAGAGGGCGACGATGAGATAGAGCGCAAAGGCATTGCAGAGCGTCCACAAGCTCCAGCGCATCGCTGCGGGCAGCCTGGGAACGGACAGCTTCGGCACGGCGCGGCCGGGCATCTCGGCGGAAAGGTTCATGGCGGACATCGGAATCTGGGCCTCGGGGCGCGCGGCGGCAGCCGCAGGCACCTGCGGCTGCCGCGGCGGGTTGTCGTTACTTGACGATGCGTTTGGCGGCGTCATCCAGTGCGGCGTCCACGGTTTGGCGGCCTGAGGTGATGTTGGTCAGCGCCGCTTCCATGGCCGACCAGAACACGCCCATCTGCGGGATGTTGGGCATCGGACGGCCCTGCTCCGCGCTTTCGAACGTGGCCTTGATCATCGGGTCGTCCGACAGCTCCTCCATGAAGGCCTTGTTCACCACCGCGCCCAGCGGGACATCGGCGTTCACGGTCTTCAGCCCCTCGACTTCGAGCAGGTAGTTCTCCAGGAACTCGACCGCCAGCGCCTGGTTCGGGCTGGCCGCGTTGAGGGTCGCGGCCATCACCCCGGAAAAGGGTTTGCTCGGGCTGTCCCCCACCGCCGGGATGGGCGCCACGCCGAAATCGATGTTGCTCTTGCGGATATTCGACCAGGCCCAGGGGCCGCTGATGAACATCGCCGAATCGCCCTTGTTGAAGGCCGCTTCGGCGGCGCTGTAATCGGCGCCCTTGGGCATGACGCCCTCGTCGATCAGGCGCTTGAGCATGGCTGCGCCTTGCTTGGCGCCGTCGTTGTTGACGCCCGTCTGGCTGACGTCATAGCCGGTGTCGGTGTCCTTGAATGCATAGCCGCCATTGGCTGCCAGCAGCGCCCAGCTGAAGTAGGTGTTGTTGTAGTCCCAGAGAATTGCACGCTTGCCGTCGGCGGCGAGGTCCTTGTGCATCGCCAGAACCTCTTCGAAGGTCTTTGGCGGCGTCGGCACGAGGGCCTTGTTGTAGATCAGCGCGGGCGCTTCGACCGCCATGGGATAGCCCCACAGCTTGCCGTTGTAGCTGACCGCATCCCAGGCGAAGTCGGCGATCTCCTGCTTACTCTCGGCACTCGGGGTGACGGCTGTGATCAGACCGCTCTGCGCCCATTCGCCCAGTCGATCATGAGCCCAGATGAAGATGTCCGGTCCGTTTCCGGTCGCCGCGGCCTGCTGGAACTTGTCCGTGGCGCCGTCCGGGTGCGCCACCTCGACGGGGATACCGGTTTCCTCGGTGAATCGTTCGCCCACCTTCGCCAATCCCTTGTAGCCCTTGTCGCCGTTGATCCAGACGACCAGCTTGCCTTCCTCGATCGCGGCCTGGACGGAGAGCGGCAAGCTCAGGGTGGCGCAGAGACCGATCGTGGCTGCTGCAAACAGCTTTTTATTCATTTTGGGTAGTTCCTCGTGGCTTCTTATTGTTGATCCACAACGTCTGCTTGCCGCCGGGCGGTCGTGCAGTGCATCCATACTCGTCCGGCCGCTGGGCTAAAACATCCTCCCCTGCAGGTGGATGAGGGGCGTAGAGCCGGGGCGTAGTTCGGCCGTTTGGCAGCCCTGTGCGCAAGCGATAATCGGCCCGTCTCCGCCTGCACAGACAAGCCGCAACGCTGTTGAATAGAGTCTCTTTTCCGCCCGCCCGGAGCCGGACATGCGCCCTCTGCCGCCCGTTAGTCCTCTTATCCTAGCCCTTTGTTTCGGACTGCTCGCTCCCGTTGTACAAGCGGAACCTCAAGTCCCGATCCGACTGGATGGTCAACCGCTGCAGCCGACCTGGGAAACCCTGGCGGACAATCGTTTCGCGACCATCCTCGAGCTGACCGAAGGTCAACTTCGATTCGGCGACGACGCGGCCAGGCCGGAGCCGATGAAACCCTTCCTGCGGCACTCGCTGACAACCGGCAACGGCTACGAATTCAGCGTGACCGAAGCGGGCCGCTATCGCCTGCTGGTGCAGACCGGCGAGGACGCCAGCCTGCGTTTGCTGCCGATCCGTCAGCACCGCGAGCCGCCCGAGCCGGTCTGCCAGCCCTGGAGCGGCGGTGCCGTGCAGGTGCCCGTAACCGGTGTGTTCGAGGACGGCCAGCGGCTGCGCGACGCCTACAGCGGCGACACCGCCATCGTCGAGAACGGGCAGGTCGAGCTGACCCCGGCGCCTGGCAGCGACGGCCTGCTGCTGATCGAAGCGGCCGATCTTGCTCCTGCGCCGCCGCGTGACTGGCGCAATGCGACCGTCTACTTCGTCCTCACCGATCGCTTCGCCAATGGCGACCCGCACAACGACCGCAGCTATGGCCGCATGCCCGATGGCGAGCAGGAAATCGGCACCTTTCACGGCGGTGATCTCAAGGGGCTGACCGGCAAGCTGGATTACCTGGCCGAACTGGGCATCGATGCCCTTTGGATCAGCGCGCCGTACGAGCAGATCCACGGCTGGGTCGGTGGCGGCGACGACGGCGACTTCCGTCACTACGCCTATCACGGTTATTACCCACTCGATTACACCCAGCTCGATGCCAACATGGGCAGCGAAAACGATCTGCGTGCGCTTATCGGCGAAGCTCATGCACGGGGCATCCGCGTGCTGTTCGACGTCGTGCTCAACCACGCCGGCTATTCGACACTCGCCGACATGCAGCACTTCGGTTTCGGCGCGCTGCGCGAAGGCATGGCACAGTACCTCCCCGCGCGCTGGACGCGCTGGCAGCCGGAATCGCACGAGAACCTGCACGCCTACCACAACCTCATCGACTACGAGCACCCCGACTGGGCACGCTGGTGGGGCAAGGACTGGGTACGCGCCGGCATCGCGGACTACCCGGCTGCGCCGAGCGTGCTGGTCGATCCCCTTCAGGGGTCCCTCGCCTTCCTGCCCGACTTTCGCACCGAGCGCGACACGCCGGTGGGCTTGCCGCATTTCCTGCGCCACAAACAACCGACGCGGGCCGTCGAGCTCGACGGTTATCGCGTCCGCGACTATCTCACCGAGTGGCTGACGCACTGGGTGCGTGAGTATGGCGTCGATGGGTTTCGGGCCGATACCGTCAAGCATGTCGAGAAGGCGACCTGGGCCCAGCTGCGCGACCAAGCCGAGCAGGCGCGGCGCGACTGGTCCGCGGCCAATCCAGCCGACCCGATGGCCGGCGAGCCGTTCTGGATGGTCGGCGAAGTCTTCGGTCATGGCCCGGCGCCCAGCGACTACCAGACCAACGGCTTCGACGCGCTGATCAACTTCGCCTTCCAGAAGGAGGTGGCCGGCCCGGGCAGCGACTGTCTGCGTCGCGCCGAGTCAGGCTACCGGCAGTATGCCGACCTGCTCGCCCGCCACCCCGGGCACAACTTCATGAGCTATGGCTCCTCCCATGACACTGCGCTGTTCAGCGCCGAGCACGGCGGCGACTTGGCGCTTCAGCGGGGCCTGGCCAACGCCTTGCTCCTGAGCCCGGGCGCGGTACAGATCTACTACGGCGACGAGAGTGCGCGGGCCTTCGGCCCTACCGGCTCGGATCCGTTCCAGGGCACCCGCTCGGACATGAACTGGGACGACCACCACACCCCACGGATTGCCGCGCTGCTGGCGCACTGGCAGCGTCTCGGGCAATTCCGGGCACGGCATCCGGCCATCGGCGGCGGCACTCACCGGCAGCTTTCCGAGGCGCCCTACGCCTTTGTGCGTCAACAGGGCGAGGACCGTGTCATCGTGGTCCAGGCGCGTTGAGCCTGCAGAGGAGTGCGACGCCATGACACCCGAGCAGCAACGCCACGCCGAGCAACTCTCATTCGTCGCCAGCGGCGCGGAGCTGGAAATCGGCACCCCAGCCGATTGCCCCCTGCCGCTGGATCGCCTGATAAGCGTCCGCGGCGACGAGCCCTGGGTGCGCGAACGCTTCGACGGCGGGCTGACCGCCCAGGTCTACCGCGTGCATGCAGACGGACGGGACTGGACCCTCAAGCGTGCCCGCGCGCGATGCAAGGTGCAGAACCTTGATGGCCAGACCAGCTTCCTCAACGAGATCCAAAGGCGCGCCGACCTTCGCGCGCTCAAGCGCGATCCGTCGCTCGCCGAACGGCTGGAATCCATCGTCGACACCCGCTACGCCAGCTACCGCCACGGTGTGCTGCTATCCCCCTGGATCGACGGTAAGCCGATCCAGGCCTGGAGCGAACGCCAGCTCCTGCAGCTCTTCGATACGCTGGTCGCCCTGCTGCTCGGTGGGCTCTTCGAATGGGACCTGTGCCCGGGTAACACCCTCGATGACGGTCAGGTGCGCCTGTTCGACTTCGGCTACATGTATCGCTTCGATCCGCTGCGCGCCTTCAACAGCAACGGCACCGCGACGCCACAGTTCCATGCCGCCGAGCGCTTCGAGACCCGGCAGTATTTCGCCCACCTGCTCGTGTTGGAAACCCAGGGCGAGACCTCTGCCCTGGCGGCGTTCGAGCTGGAAAAGCGCATCGCCATCGAGGCCTACCGGCAATTGCGCGCCGCGCTCGCGAAACGCGGCGCCAGCGGCGAAGTGCTGCACTGGCTCGACTCGATAGGTCAGCAATGGACGCAGGGGCTTAAAGCAGACCGGGAAGCGCTGTACCTGAAGGAAGCCTGGCGCTCGCACTGGCTCGATCTGCAGGACGACCTCCACGGCCAGACCTGCACCGCCTCGACCCTCGCACGCATCGACTGGCTGCAGGCAACCGTCGAGCACCGCTACCGCGACCTGCAGGCCGTGGCAGCGGTCGCACCGGCCGATCTGCTGCTGGCCCGCCTGCGAAAGGCACGACGCCTGGCGGTTCGCTGGCAACTAGCGTCCCCCAGAGCATAGTGTCCGCTTACCGCCCAGCTTCACGGCACAGCTGCTTCAAGAAGCCGGCGCCTTAAGGTATCCCCCCGACTCCCTCGACATCCCGAAGCCCTGAACGACGCCCGGCGTGACACGCCGGGCCCGCTACGCCTGGCCTCGCTGCACAGGCGTAACGGATCGTTCACCTGAAGGGCCCAGCTGCTCGTCAGAACGAGCCCTGGGTCGAAACCCCTTCCGCGCTCATGAAGCGATTGTTGCCGCCGGGCTGCCACGTCTTGACGTCGGTCGGGCGGGTTTCACTGCGCACGATGCATTTCCACTCCACGGCCTGCTCGGCTGGCAATGCGAGCGTGCCCGCCCAGGTCGGATAACGGCTGACATCGGTCAGTCGCACCGCGCCCGCCGGGCTCCAGTTGCCGAGTTCGGTCAGATTGCCGACTGCATAGACGCTGTCACCTGGCTGCGTCACGCCGTTGTCGCAGCGGAAGTCGACATTGACCAGCCCTTCGCCACCATCCCCGCCACTCGTGCTGCCGGTCGTCCAGATGCGCACCTGGCCGCTGTCCTCGTCCAGCGCCAGGTTGAAGCTACCGCTGGCGACCTGCGCCGGGTCCTGCAGATCCGAGCCCAGCGCGACCACCAGCGTCTGCGCCGTGCCGCGGACCGTCGCCACCAGCCCCGAGTAGCCGCTATGGAACTCGATCGCCGAATCGGCCCGCACACCCGCCGCGCGGCGAATCCGGATCAGCTCGCGAATCAGCGTTCCGTGCCCCCAGTCGTACATGTGCGACCAGTACACCACCGGCGTTCCCGGGCTGGAGAGGATGTAGGCGTAGGCCTGCCGTACTAGGTCGTCACGCAGCGGCCAGTGGTGCTGCCCGCCGTTCTGCCCGGGGGAGTAACCGGTGTCATGGTTGTCGACGAAGGTCACCGCAACTTCGCGCCAACGCGCGTCGGGATTGCCGTTAAGGCCGTTCTTCCAGTCGGCGATGGCGCCGTTCTGCATGCGCTCCTTGAGGGCGAAGTCGAATACCGGGCACTTGGCGCGGTCGGACCAGTCCTTGATGACCTGCTGCCAACTCGCGGTGTTGCGCCAGTCCCAGCTGGGATATTCGGCCGGTGCCTTCCAGAGTTCGCCCACGCAGAACGCATCGTCGTGCGCAGCGCTCATCCAGCTGTCGACCCGCTCACCGGCGTAACCGCGCACGAAGTCGAAGCGGAAACCGCCGGCGCCATACTGGCTGCGCAGGTTGGAGAATTCATCGCGGAACATCCCGTACACCTGCGGATTGCCGGTGTTGAGATCGGCATCGCCTCCAATGAAACGATCGCCGTCGTCGCAGTCGTTGGGGTAGTTGCCAGGATCGGCACAATCATCGCGCCAGAACCCCTGGCCGGCCGGCAAGTTGATTTCCTTGTCCGGGTAGCCGCGGTTCATGTGATTGGGCACCACATCGTAGAGCACCTTCACTTGCGCAGCGTTGAGTGCACCGGCCGCCTGCCGCAGCTGGGCATCGCTGCCGTAGCGGCCGTTCTTGTTGAAGTCGTGCCAGAAATAACCTTCGCCGCCACCGGAAGTGGCGCCGTCGCTCCAGCTGGAAAAATCGCGCCAGGGCACCGGCATCCAGATTGCGCTGAAGCCATCGGCGGCGATGGTGGGCGCCATGTCGCGCAAGGTGTCGTACCAGTTGCCGGGCGACTCGCGGACGACGTTCCAGTGAAATCCCTGAAGGATGATTTCGTCGCCGCCGTGATAGCGAACCCCGCCAGGGCTCTTGCCAGCCAGATCGGCGGCCTGGACCGAGCCCAGGGTCAGCAACAGGGAGGAGACCGCCAGGGCCAGGCGGGCAGGATACAAGGGATGTTTCATCGAAGTTGCTCCACGCTTGTCATTGTTTTGTGGGCACCCGACTGCGGCCACCGGCTTTCGCGATGACCGGGCGCAGACGGTCATCGGGAGGATCACCGTCGGATCCAGCCTGCCCCGCCTCCTGCACCGGCCATACCTCCCCGACTGGTTTTTTCAAGGCTTAGTGGCCAGGCGTAGTCCTCGCATCGCCCTGGCCCGATGCCCTCCGCCCCTGCTACGCCCTCGCGCTCCGCCTCGAAAAAAAACGACCGGGAGGATGTTGCGAACGTCGCCGATCCGCAGGCTTTCGTGCACCGCCAGCCCGCCATGACCGCGAGTCTGGCGCCACGGCTGGCAGTACCTAACAACAAGAACAAAGGACTTTCGCGATGAACCCCCAACAATCCGTACGTCTTCTGCAACCCACCCTGCTCTGCGCCGCCCTGCTGGCGGCACTGCCCGCGCATGCGGTGGATTTCCACGGTTACCTGCGTTCGGGCGTCGGCACCACAGCTGGTGGCGGCGACCAGGCCTGTTTCCAGGTGCCGGGCGCGCCGGCGAAGTACCGCCTGGGCAACGAATGCGAGACATACGCCGAGATCGGCCTCGGGCAGGAGCTCTACAACGAGGGCGGCAAGAGCTTTTACGTCGACAGCATGATCGCGTACCGCTCCGATCAGGGTAACGACTGGGAAGCCACCGGCACCGACACCGATGACGGCGCCAACAATCCCTTCGACGAAGCAGGCACCACCTCCATCCGTCAGTTTCACGTGCTCGGCAAGAACGTCATCGACGCCCTCCCCGGCGCGACGCTTTGGGCCGGCAAGCGCTACTACCGACGCAATGACGTCCACATCAACGATTACTACTACTGGGATGTATCCGGCCCCGGGGCAGGCATCGAAGACATCGACCTGGGCTTTGGCAAGGCGCACATCGCCTGGGTGCGCAACACCGATGGCGACTGGACCTACCAAGGCAGCGGCACCGGGACCAACATCGCCAACGACACCCTCGACCTGCGGCTCTCCGATCTGGCCATCAACCCTGGTGGCAAGCTGGAACTCGGCTACGACTACGGCAAGGCCAACCTGACCGACGAACAGGAGCGCGACCCCGGCTATACCGACCAGAAGGGCCACCTGATCACCGTCCAGCATGAGCAAAGCAACTGGTTTGGTGGCTATAACAAGCTGGCGGTGCAGTACGGCACCGACGGCATCATCGGCAGCAGCGGTCGCAACAGCACCGGCAACAGCGACGGCACCATGATCCGCGTGGTCAACAGCGGCGTGGTGAGCCTTACCGATAACATCGAGATGATGTACGCGCAGATCTACGAGGACCGTGACTTCGACAACGACTCCGGACAGCAATGGCTCTCCTTCGGCGTACGCCCGGTCTACAAGTGGAGTGACGTCATGAGCACTGCCCTGGAGTTCGGCTATGACCGCATCGATCCACAGGCCGACGGCGAGCGCACCCGCGACCTGAAGAAGATCACCCTGGCCCAGCAATGGTCGGCCGGTCGCAGCTTCTGGGCGCGTCCGCAGATCCGTGCCTTCGCGACCTACGCCATGTGGGACGGTGACCGCTACAACGCCGCCAGCGAGTCCATCGATGCCGGCGATGACGATGGTTTGACGTTCGGGGTCCAGGTCGAGGCCTGGTGGCAGTGAGGGACGGCGCCCCGCATGGGGCGCCCGCTTGACTTCTCGTTCCGCCGCTCCAAGCGGATTTAGCCCCGGCTTGCCGGTTGCAGGACGGTTGCGCAGCGCCTCCGCCGCCTGCACCGGGGCTCTTTTTTGACCTGCGAGGTTTATCCATGTCCCCCTTTCGAATCGCCACCTGGCTGTTCGGCTTCGGCCTGCTGGCCGGCTGCGCCACGGACTCGCTGCGGCGGGTCGATACCTTGAGCCCGGCCCCTGCTCCTTCGACGATACCGGTCGAGCAGGCACGCGCCGAACTGGAGGCCCAACCCCTCTGTTGTGGCACTCTGCGCGAGCTGCCCTATCAACCCGTCCCGGTGGATTTCATCGGCAACGTGGAAATCGGCCCTGACGCGCCGGCCTTCGCCTTCGACAGTGGCAAGAGTTTCTTTCGCGCGTTCGAGCTACCGGCCGGGGATCGTTCCTTCGAAATTCGCTTGTACAGCCAGGCTGGCAACACTGTGCTGGCGCCACGCGCCATGGTGCTCGACAGCCAGTTCCGCATGACCCGCCTGCTGGATGCGGACGACTTCATGTACGTTCCGGCCAGCGGCTTCAAGGGCGACAGCCTGGACGCGCGACTGCGCATCGACCGGCTCTACCCAGGACACCCCGCCAGCGAGCGCTACCTGATCCTCTATACCAGTGAGCAGCAGATGCGCGGCCAGACCCAGCTGGAGCACCCGGCCAAGGCCTATGCCCGAGCGCTGGGCAACCAGCCACCGAACATCGCCGATCCGATTGCGCGGCATTCACCGGCTGGCGTGGTGCGCATGGTTCTGGTCGCCGATCGTGAAGCCGGCCAACAGGCCGGGCACTACGTCCCGCCCTACAGCACCGGACGTGAAATGGGTGTGGAGATGGCCGGTGAAAAAGCGCCTGCCGTGCTGCCGGAAACCCGGGCGTATTATCGGCAGGGCATCGACGCAGCGCTGGCCGCGAAAGACGTGGAGCGCGCCTTGCGCCTGGCCGACGAAGCGGCCCGGGTCGGTGACCAGGACGCCAAGGCCTACCTGCTCGAGCGCATCGAAATCCGTTGAACGATCCGAGGCGACCGCGCCTAGCGCCGGTCGCCTCGCAGCCGCGCCACTTCCGCCTGCAGCCGCTGACGGCTGGCTTCGCTCGCGGCGATGGGCGCACTCGCGACCAGATCGACCTTCGACCAGATCCGCCGGAAGAAGCCCTTGTTCGGGTCGCGGCTGAAAAAGCTGCCCCACAATCCGCCAAGTGCCATGGGCACGACCGGGACTGGATTGGCCTGCAGGATGCGCTCCACCCCGGCCTTGAACTCGTTCATCTCGCCATCGCTGGTGAGCTTGCCCTCGGGAAAGATGCACACCAGCTCGCCCTCCTCGAGGTACCGGCTGATGCGCTCGAACGCTTGATGATAGGTGGCTTCATCTTCCTGGCGCCCGGCAATCGGCACCGCGCCGGCCGTGCGGAAGATGAAGTTGAGCACTGGCAGGCGGAAAATCTTGTAGTACATGACGAAGCGCACCGGCCGCCGCACCGCCCCGGCGATCAGCAGCGCATCGACGAACGAGACATGATTGCAGACCAACACGGCCGGGCCTTCCTCTGGAATGGCCTCGAGCCCACGCTGGCGCACGCGGTACATCGAATGCCCGAGCAGCCAGACCAGAAAGCGCATGCTGAACTCGGGCACGATGCTGAAGATGTAGGCGCTGACCGCGACGTTCATCAACGATGCCACGAGAAACAACTGCGGAATGGACAGCCCCGCAACGCTCAGCAACAGGATCGCGACCAGCGCCGACCCGACCATGAACAAGGCGTTGAGAATGTTGTTCGCCGCCACCACCCGGGCGCGCTCCTGTTCAGCCGTGCGCGACTGGATCAGCGCATACAACGGCACGATGTAGAGCCCACCGAACATGCCGATCCCCAGCACCGACAGCAGGATCCACCAGGCCTGGCCGATCTGCAGCAACCCCAGCCAGTCATGCGGCAGTGCCGCTTGCGGAAAGCCGCCCGAATTCCACCAGAGCAACAACCCGAACAGGGTCAGGCCAAAGGAGCCGAACGGCACCAGACCAATCTCCACCTTGTGGCCGGACAGCCGTTCGCAGAGCAGCGAGCCCAGCGCGATACCCACCGAGAACACCGTCAGGATCAGGGTCACGACGGTCTCGTCGCCGTGCAGCAGGTCCTTCGAATAAGCCGGAATCTGGGTCAGGTAGGTGGCCCCGAGAAACCAGAACCAGGAGTTGCCCACCAGCGAGCGTGATACCGAAAGCCGCTGCCCCAACCCCATGCGCATGATCGCGCCGGTCTGTCGAAAGAGGTTGAAGTCCAGCCGCAGCGATGGCAACGAAGCCCCAGTGGCCGGCACCCCTCGGCTGGCCAGGTAGCCCGCGACAGCGACCAGCACCACGCCAGCGGCGACGAGTTGGGCATAGGCATCGTTGGCCATCATCACCCCGGCGGTGATGGTCCCTGCGAGGATCGCCAGGAACGTCCCCATCTCCACCAGTGCGTTGCCCCCGACCAGTTCATGGTTCTCCAGCAGTTTGGGCAGTACCGAATACTTGACCGGCCCGAACAGCGCGGATTGCGTGCCCATGCAGAACAGCACCACCAGCAGCAGCGGCAGGTTGCCCAGCAACATCCCCGCGCCGCCGGCCAGCATGATGACGATCTCGCCGGCCTTGATCGCGCGGATCAGACGCTCCTTGGCGAACTTTTCGCCCAGCTGGCCACCCAGCGCGGAAAACAGGAAGAACGGCAGGATGAACAGCAGCGCGCAGAGGTTGATGAGCAGGCTGGTGTCGGCACTCGAGCCAATCTTGTAGAGGATCGCCAGAATCAACGCCTGCTTGAACAGGTTATCGTTGAAGGCGCCGGACAGCTGGGTCAGAAAGAACGGCAGGAAGCGACGCTTGCCGAACAGGGTGAACTGCGAGTGAGGCGTGCTCATGGATCCGGTTCCGTGGATGGGACGTATTGATTGGAGCGCGGCAATTCGTCTCAGGGCACATCGAGCCAACCGCTGACGCGGCGCACTGCGTGCCAGATCACAGCGGCAGCTGCCCGAACGCCCAGCGCAGCAGGAAGAACCCCAGCAGCCCGCCAGCGATGGTCGCCAGCAGATTACGGGTCACGGCGGCGATAACGATCGACAGCAGCCCGGCCAACAAATAGGCATTGCGCCAGTCCAGCGCCCATTCGCCCTGCGGCATCAGCATGCCGGGCACGACGATCGCGGTAAGCACCGCCACCGGCACGTAGTGCAACCCCTGCTCCACCAGACGTGGAAAGCGCAGGTCCGGCCAGGCGAAAAAGCTGTAACGAATGGCGAAGGTGATCACCAACATGCCAAGGATCAGCAACCAGGTCTGCATCAGGCGATCTCCTCACGTAGGCGCCGCTCTTCGCGGCGCTCCAGCCAGACGCCGACCAGGATCCCGGCCAGCGCCGAGGCGATCAGCCCGAGCTTGTAGGGCAGCGACCAGGTGAGCAGCGCGACGGCGGCCGCCACCATGGCCGAGGCCACCTGGGGCCGGGTTCGCATCATCGGCACGGCAATGCCGATGAAGGTGGCGATCATGGCGAAGTCAAGCCCCCAGCTAGCCACGTTCGGCACGGCCTGGCCAAAGGCGATACCGGCCAGCGTCGCCAACTGCCAGCTCAGATACATCGTCAATGCCGCGCCCAAAAAGAACCAGTGCTTGTTCGGGGATGCATCGTCCCGCGCATATCGATGCTGAATCACGGCGAAGGCCTCATCGGTCAGCCAGAACGCCAGCGGCACCCGCCAGCGGCTGGGCAGGTGCCGTACGAAGGGTTGCATCGACGCGCTGTAGAGGGCGTGGCGCAGGTTGACGACCAAGGTGGTCAGCAGCACGACCAGCGCGCCCACCCCACCGGTGATGAGCGTGATGGCGATGAACTGGGCCGAACCGGCGAAAACCAGCGCCGACATCCCCATGGCCTGCCAGCTGGTCAGGCCGGCACCAATCGCCAGCGTGCCGAAGATGATGCCGAAGGGCACGGCACCGACGATCAGCGGCAGAATATCGCGACAGCCATGCAAGAATTCTTGCGAGCGGGACATCGGGGCTCCTTAGGGTATGCACCGCAAAAACGACTCACGCGCGGACACGCGTGAGGGATCGCCAGTCGAGTGGATGATCACGGGACGACATGCCCGGGAAAAGGGCAGACATTACCCTAATGCAGGCCTTCAGGGCACGCCGTCAGCGCGGATCACGCCTGCCAGAGCGCCGTGCAAAGCAACCGGGGCGCGTCCTCAGCCCGTGGGGCCGGCTTCCAGCGCCGCCCGGACCGCCGGCCATTCGCGGTCGGTGATGCTGTAGAGCACGGTATCGTCCAGGCGCCCATCGGCAAGGCGGCGATGGTTGCGTAGCAGCCCTTCACGCTGCGCGCCGAGCTTCTCGATAGCGCATTGCGAGCGCAGATTGCTGGCCGCCGTCTTGAGCTGCAGGCGCACCAGTTGCCATTCCTCGAACGCGTGCCTGAGCAGCAGGTACTTGATCGAAGCGTTCAGGCCGCTGCCGTGCTCGGCCTTGTCCAGCCAGGTCCAGCCCAGTTCGGCGGCCGGCAGCAGCGGATTGAAGTCGGCGAAACGGGTGGTACCGACGATGCGGTCGGCCACCCGAAGGGTGAAAGCCACGGCGCGTTCTTCACGCTGATCGGCGAGTGCGGTGCGGTACCAGTCCGGCCGCAGCGGGCCGTTCAGGTAGATGAGTTCGTCGCGATTCCGGTCCGCCAGTTCGACCAGGCTCGGAATGTCGGCCTCCACGAGCGGGTCCAGGCGCAAGGCGCCTCGCTGCAGGGTGACCGGGCGCGGGGTGAACATCGTTTTTCTCCTGGCGCTGGGGATGGTTGGCATCGCTGTTGTGATCCCGGACGTCGGCCGAAAGTGCCCGTTGCCGACCACCGTCGATCCGCCAGTGCCTGGTCTGTGCGGACCGAGGCTGCAACCGGAGCACCGCTTCTGAACGACCGCGGCGTCTACCACGGCACTTTCGCGCGGCGCGGCCGCGACGACCAGCCTCATGCGACGATGGTCGCAGCCGCGACACGACGGGCTGATTTACTGCGAAACTTCGCGCAGTCATCTACTAATTACGGCAGCGCCCAGTGCCGGACCTTTTCCAGCGAGCCAACGCTCGAACCGTCCCGTGTCCCGGTACCGGCTGCATGCGTCAGTCATCCAGGCCAGCCGGCGCGGTTCGCGCCTCGCTGGGCCGGTGGCCCGGCGCCCCGGTCCGGATCGGTTGGCGCCCTTGTTGTCTTGTCGTCTGGAGTTCGCATGTCGCTGTCTGGCGGGCTGATCGCATTCGTCGCCCTCACTTATATGGCCGTCCTGTTCGCCATCGCCTTCTATGGCGATCGCCATCGCGGGCAGATGTCGCCGCGCGTTCGCGCCTGGGTCTACAGCCTCTCGCTGGCGGTCTATTGCACCAGCTGGACATTCTTCGGCGCGGTGGGCCAGGCCGCCGAGCAGCTCTGGTCGTTCCTGCCCATCTACCTCGGCCCGATCCTGCTGATGCTGCTGGCGCCCCAGGTCATCCAGAAGATGATCATGATCAGCAAACAGGAGAACATCACCTCCATTGCCGACTTCATCGCCGCCCGCTACGGCAAATCGCAGCTGCTGGCGGTGGTGGTGACGCTGATCTGCCTGGTCGGCGTGCTCCCCTACATCGCCCTGCAGCTCAAGGGCATCGTCCTGGGCGTGAACCTGCTGATCGGCAACCACAGCGAGGCGGAAGCCGGCTCAGGTGCACAGGACACCGCACTGATCGTGTCGATGGTGCTGGCGCTGTTCACCGTGCTGTTCGGCACCCGCAACCTGGACGTGACCGAACACCACCGTGGCATGGTGCTGGCCATCGCCTTCGAGTCGCTGGTCAAGCTGCTGGCGTTTCTCGCGGTCGGCGCGTTCGTCACCTTCGGCCTGTATGACGGCTTCGGCGATCTGTTCAATCGCGCCCACGATGCCCCGGAGCTGGCCTCGTTCTGGGAAGAAACGGTCAACTGGCCTGCCATGCTGGTGCAGACGACCGTTGCGTTGATGGCCATCGTCTGCCTGCCGCGGCAGTTCCACGTCACAGTGGTGGAAAACATCGAGCCGCGCGATTTCCGCCTTGCACGCTGGGTGTTCCCGCTCTACCTGGTCCTGGCCGCGGTGTTCGTCATTCCCATCGCGCTGGCCGGACAGATGCTGCTTCCCAGCGGAATCAGCCCCGATTCCTTCGTCATCAGCCTGCCGCTCGCCGAATCCCATCCGGCGCTGGCGCTGCTCGCCTTCATCGGTGGCGCCTCGGCGGCGACCGGGATGGTCATCGTCGCCAGCGTCGCCCTCTCGACCATGGTGTCCAACGACATGCTGTTGCCCTGGCTGCTGCGCCGCAAAGAAGCCGAGCAGCCCTTCGAGGTGTTCCGCCACTGGATGCTCTCGGTGCGCCGGATCAGCATCGTCGCGATCCTGCTGCTGGCCTATGTCAGCTACCGCCTGCTCGGCCCCAGCGCGAGCCTGGCGACCATCGGCCAGATCGCCTTCGCCGCCCTCACCCAGCTCGCCCCGGCCATGGTCGGCGCGTTGTACTGGAAGCAGGCCAACCGCCGCGGCGTATTTGCCGGGCTGACCGCCGGCGCGCTGATCTGGGTGTACACACTGATCCTGCCATTGCTCGGCTGGCCACTGGAGATGTTCCCCGGCCTGCAGTGGATGTACACCACCGAGCTGCCCTTCAGCACCAGCGCCCTGACCCTGGGCGTCACCCTCTCCCTGGTGGGCAACGCGACGCTCTTCTTCTGGGTCTCGATCCTGTCGCAGACGCGGGTTGCCGAGCACTGGCAGGCCAGCCGTTTCATTGGCCAGGAAATCCATCCGACGGCCGGCGCCCGGCGCCTGCTCGCGGTCCAGGTCGAGGACCTGCTCTCGCTGGCGTCACGTTTCGTCGGCGCCGAACGGGCCGAGTTGAGCTTCCAGCGCTTCGCCCGTCGTCACGGCCATGACTACTCGCCCAGGCAGCAGGCCGACGGCCAGTGGATCGCCCACACCGAGCGCCTGCTGGCCGGCGTGCTCGGTGCCTCGTCCACGCGAGCAGTGGTCAAGGCGGCGCTGGAAGGTCGCGACATGCAGGTCGACGACGTGGTGCGCATCGTCGGTGAAGCCTCCGAAGTGCTGCAGTTCAACCGCGCGCTGCTGCAGGGCGCCATCGAGAACATCACCCAGGGCATCAGCGTGGTCGACCAGTCGCTGCGGCTGGTGGCCTGGAACCACCGTTACCTGGAAATGTTCGAGTACCCCGAAGGCTTGGTGTACATCGGTCGCCCCATCGCCGACATCATCCGCTACAACGCCGAACGCGGCCTCTGCGGCCCGGGCAATGCCGATACGCACGTCGCCAAGCGCCTGTACTGGATGCGCCAGGGCCGCGCGCACACCTCCGAGCGCACCTTCCCCAACGGGCGGGTGGTCGAGCTGATCGGCAACCCGATGCCCGGCGGCGGCTTCGTCATGAGCTTCAGCGACATCACCGCCTACCGCGAGGCCGAGCGCGCCCTGAAGGATGCCAACGAGAGCCTGGAGCAACGTGTCAGCGAGCGCACCCAGGAGCTGTCCGAGCTGAACAAGGCACTGACGGCCGCCAAGAGCACCGCCGAGGCGGCGAACCAATCCAAGACACGCTTTCTCGCCGCGGTCAGCCATGACCTGATGCAGCCGCTGAACGCTGCCCGCCTGTTCTCCGCCGCGCTGTCGCACCAGCATGATGCCCTGCCCCGCGAGGCCCAGGACCTGGTCCGCCATCTGGACAGCTCGCTGCGTTCGGCCGAGGACCTGATTTCCGACTTGCTGGACATCTCGCGGCTGGAAAATGGCCGCATCACACCGGAGCGCAACCCCTTCCCACTGTCGAACCTGTTCGACACCCTGAGCACCGAATTCACCGTACTGGCCGCCGAGCAAGGGGTGGACTTCAGGGTGCACGGCAGTCGCCTGCGGGTGGACAGCGACATCCGTCTGCTGCGTCGGGTCCTGCAGAACTTCCTGACCAACGCCTTCCGCTATGCCAAGGGCCGGGTGGTGCTCGGGGTGCGCCGCCAGGGCGATTCGCTGCGCCTGGAAGTCTGGGATCGCGGTCCCGGCATCGCCGAGGACAAACTGCGCGTGATCTTCGAGGAATTCAAACGCCTGGATAGCCACCAGACCCGTGCCGAAAAAGGACTGGGTCTGGGCCTGGCGATCGCCGACGGCTTCTGCCAGGTGCTCGACCATCCGCTGTCGGTACGTTCCTGGCCCGGCAAGGGCAGCGTGTTCAGCGTGACCGTACCGATCGCCAGCCAGGTGTCCCGGCCGAAGCCGAAGGGCAAGCACGAGACCCAGCCGACGGCGCTGACCGGCGTCCAGGTGCTGTGCATCGACAACGAGGACAGCATCCTGGTGGGCATGAACAGCCTGCTGTCGCGCTGGGGCTGCCAGGTCTGGACCGCCAGCAACCGGGCCGAATGCGAGGCGCTGCTGCGCGAGGACGTGCGTCCGCAGCTGGTGTTGGTCGACTACCACCTCGACCATGGCGAAACCGGTTCCGACCTGATGGCCTGGCTGCGTACCCGCCTGGGCGAACCCATCCCCGGCGTGGTGATCAGCGCCGATGGACGTCCGGAGCTGATCGCGGCGATCCATGCCACCGGGCTGGATTTTCTCGCCAAACCGGTCAAACCCGCTGCCCTGCGCGCACTCATGAGCCGTCACGTGCCGCTGCACTGAACCGAGCCCGGCTTGCCCCAGCGCAAGCCAGGCGTTCAGCGCAACGGCTAGACTCAAGGCCGTCAAAGCACCAGGCGTTACACCCATGACCCTCGACACCTTGCTGAGTCTCGCCACGGCCCTTGGCGTAGGCTTGCTCATCGGCACCGAGCGCAGCTGGAGCAGCCGCGATAATCGTGACGAAGAGCTGGCCGGCATCCGTACGTTCGGGCTGAGCGGCCTGTTCGGCGGCTTGGCGGCACTGATGGCCGGCGAATACGGCGTAGCGGCCTGGATTGCCCTGTTCCTGGCGCTGGCGCTGCTGGTCGTGGCCGGCTATGTGGTGGAGTCGCGTTACAGCGCCGACCATGGCATGACCACCGAGGTCGCGCTGCTGCTCACCTTCCTGCTCGGCAGCCTGGCGATCGCCGAGAGCCGCTTGCTGGCCGCCTCGGTGGCCATCGTCGTCGCCCTGCTGCTCAACCTGAAGGCGCGCCTGCACAGCGCGCTGAACCGACTCAGCGAAGCGGAACTGGGCGGTGCGCTCAAGCTGCTGTTCATCTCCGTGGTGCTGCTGCCGGCGCTCCCCGACCAGGGCTTCGGGCCTTGGCAGGCGTTCAATCCCTACACGACTTGGTGGATGGTGGTCCTGATCGCCGGGATCGGCTTCGCGGCCTACGTCGCTATCCGCCTGTTCGGCACGCGCCATGGCCTGCTGGTTACGGCACTGCTCGGCGGCATCGTGTCGTCCACGGCAATGACCATCACCCTGGCCCGGCTGGACGCGAAGAAGCTGCGTCCGGCCCTGGCCGCCGGGCTGCTCGCCACCTCGGCGCTGATGTTTCCGAGAGTGCTGCTGGAGGTCGGTGTGGTCAATCGCGGGCTGCTGCCTGCCTTGCTCGCGCCCATGCTGACGGCCGGACTGATCTATGCCGCCGGTGCGCTGTTCTACTACCTGCGCGCCGCCCAGCGGCCGGAAAACCCGGCCGAGCCACCGCTGAAGAATCCGTTCGAGCTCGGGCCGGCGTTGCGCTTTGCCGGCCTGCTGGTGGTGATCCTCTTCCTCGTCGAGGCCGGACAGCGTCTGCTGGGCGATACGGGCGTCTATCTGGTGTCGCTGCTGTCCGGGCTGACCGACGTCGATGCGATCACCCTGTCACTGTCCAGCAGCGCGCACACCGACCTGAGCCAATCCGTCGCGGTGCGCGGCATCTTTCTCGCGGCGCTGAGCAACAGTCTGGTCAAGGCCGGCCTGATACTCGCCATTGGTGGCCGCGCGCTGGCCACGCTCACGCTACCGTTCATGCTGGGCGGCCTGCTGGCCGGCCTGATCGTGCTCTGGGTGGTCTGATCGGGCGTCAGTCTTCGGCGGCCTCGATCGGGCTATCGGCCCCGGCGCGCTCCAGCCAATCGGCCGGCAGGCGCTTGCTGGCCCTGGCGCCCAGCAACTTGAGCTGTTCGGCACGAGCGACCAGGTTGCCGCGCCCGTCGGTGAGCTTGTTACGTGCCCCGGCGAACGCCTTGTCCAGCTGCTGCAAGCGCGTGCCGATCTCGTCGAGGTCTTGGATGAAGGCGGCGAACTTGTCGTAGAGCGCCCCGGCCCGTTCGGCGATTTCGCGAGCGTTCTGGCTCTGTCGCTCCTGCCGCCAAAGGCTGTCGATCACCCGCAGCGTCGCCAGCAGGGTGGTCGGGCTGACGATCACTATGTGCCGGGCGTAGGCCTCCTGGAACAGCTCCGGGTCGGCCTGCAGCGCCGCGGCAAAGGCCGCCTCGATGGGCACGAAGAGCAGCACGAAATCCAGGCTCTGCAAGCCTTCGAGGCGCTGGTAATCCTTGAGTGACAAGCCCTTGAGATGATTACGCAGCGACAGCACGTGCTGCTTGAGGGCCAGCGCGCGACTACCGTCGTCCTCGGCGCACGTCAGCGCTTGATAGGCCGTCAGGCTGACCTTGGCATCGACCACCACCTGCTTGTCGCCGGGTAGCTGGATCAGCACGTCGGGCTGGAAGCGCTGACCGTCCGGGCTCTTGAGGCTGACCTGCGTGTGGTACTCGCGTCCTCTCTCCAGTCCGGCATGCTCGAGCACCCGTTCGAGAATCAGTTCGCCCCAGTTGCCCTGCGTCTTCTGCCCCTGCAGGGCGCGAGTCAGGTTGGTCGCCTCGTCGCCGAGGCGCTGGTTGAGCTGCTGCAGCCGCTCGAGCTCCCTGGCCAGTGAGAAACGCTCGCGCGCCTCGTTCTGATAGCTCTCCTCGACACGCTTTTCGAACGACTGGATGCGCTCCTTCAGCGGGTCGAGCAGTTGACCGAGCCGTTCGTGATTGGCTTCGGCGAAGCGTTGCTCACGCTCCTCGAAGATCTTGCCGGCCAACTCGGCGAACTGTGCGCGCAATTCGTCGCGTGCGCCCTGCAGATCCGCCAGGCGCTGCTCATGGGTCTTCTGCTGTTCGCCGAGTTCGGCGCTGATCGCGGCGTGGGCGGCACTCAGGGCTCGGAGCTCCGCCTGCTGGGCATCGCGCTCGGCCTGCAGATCATCGAGCTGGTCGCGGGTTTCCGCACGCTGGGCCTGCAGCCACTCGGTTTCCCGACGCAGCACCGCAACCTCAGCCTGCAGCGACGCGCGGGCCTGCTGGAGATCGGCCTGTTCGAGCCGGCTGGTTTCAAGCTGGGCGCTGAGTCCTTCCTGAGCCAGCAGCGCCTGGCTGAGACGCTCGTCGAGCAGTGAGAGCTGGGCCTGCCGCTCGGACAGGCGTCGTTGCAACACGGCGGCGGCCGCGGCCAGCATGAGACAGAGAATGCCAAGGCCAGCGGTCAGATAGAGGGGATCAAGGGGCATGAACGGCTCCGGCACAATTGCCGCGCAGTATAGCCAGCACGCCCCCTGTGGTCAGTCCGCGCCTGGCCTAGCGCTTGGGCGGGAGGTGCTGGAGTATGCGTGACGCTTCGGTGGAGCCTTGGGCAGCGGCCTGCTCCAGCCAGTGGCGGGCCTTCGCCAGCTCGCGGTGCTGGGGCTGGCAATACAACTGCCCCAGCTCCAGTTGCGCCTGACGATCGCCGGCGCGGGCAGCCTGGCGCAGCAGTTCGAAGCCGATGCGACGGTCGCGTTGACTGTCACAGTCATGGCAGAGCAGCCGTCCCAAGCGGCTCTGAGCTTCCACCACACCTTCGAGCGCCGGCTGCTTCAGCATACGACCGGCGATACGTTTGACACTCTTGGTCTGTCCTAGACGCTGGCTGTCCAGCAGCCACAGCGCCATGCGCATCGGCAGGCGCGCTGAAGAGGAATTGCTGTCGACCGGAGTCGAAGCGAGAGGACGCGTTCTCATGATCACCGAAAGCTTCGGGGGACAAGGGCGCGCACTCTACTCCTTTTTTTTCAGAGTTAAAGACTTGAAAAAATCCACGAAACGCGATCTGCATCACAACGGAAATTAATCCACAGAAGCTGTGGATAACTCAGTGGACAAACGGATGACAACCTCGCCAAGTGCCGATGGTTAGTGGGTTGCGGTTAAACTGGCGGTTTTTTCACCAACCTAAAAAGGTCTTATTTTTCAGTAAGTTAAATATAGATATAGGCGCGCAAAGGCTTTGCGACACTTTGTCATAAGCGCTTGACACGCACGGTGCACGAATGTGCACAAGTTTGGCGCAACGCCGCGCCAGGTGCCGTAACAAGCAGCTTTCATGCGGGTTTCGGGCTAATCCCGGGAACCTTTCGCCGGCTGGCCGGTCGCTCATCCGCGCCGTGACGGTGCACTTCGCCAATGGCTGTCGGAGCCTTATGCTTGAACGCCCGACATGACGGAGCAAGCAATGGCTCGGCTGTGCCGCAACCTGCTGTTCAGCGCATCTGCGGTGCTTATGGCACTGCTGCTGGTCGCGCTCTTCGCCCATCAGCGCTGGGTGCATTTCAAGCAGGCCCAGCACCTCGAAGTGGTCGAACTGGCCGGCGTGAGGCTTACGACGAACGGTATCGCCCTGCGACAACTTGTCCTGGTCCAGATGCAGCCCGACGGGACTCGCCTTGCGCTCGAAGCCGATGATCTGCGACTCGAACTCGACGCCTGGTGGCGCCCGCTTCCCCTTCGCTCGCTCGAACTCACCGCGGTGCGAGTCAGCTGGCAGCCAGGGCGATCCGAAGCAACCGAGGAGGACGAACCGCCCAGCCTGCCAGAACCAGATGCGCTGCGGCAGTGGGCTGCCTGGATCCCCCGCGAAGGCCGCATCGAACATACGGAGCTCACCCTGCCCTGCGTCCGCGGTCAATGCACGCAGGCAGGCACCCTCAACTGGCGGCACGCGGGCGAGCCGGTCTGGCCGGCGCGGTTGCAACTGGCGCTGTCACACGACGACCATCGGCTGGAGCTGATTGCCGAAGCCGCGGCGCAGGATGGCGGCACCCAACTCGATGTCGACCTGCTGCTCGACGACCAACCACGCCTGACGTCACAGAGCCGTTTCACCCCGCTTGAAGGGAAAACAGCCTGGCTCGGCTCGCTCAGCCTCTCGGCGCTGCCGGAGGCACCCTGGCTGCTGGAGTGGTTGGGCAACTGGCTGGCCGAGACGCCTGCGACCCTGCCCGAACTCCCCGAACAGATGCGTCTTGGTGCCGGCTGGGAGCTGACCTTGGACACGCGCACCCTGCCGCAGGACTGGACGGCGCTGGCGGGCAACCTCAGGCTGTCAGCCAACCTCCCCGCCCCCTGGCCTGTGGTGGGCATCGGCCAGGTACAGGGCCGGCTCGACCTCAGCGCCAAAGCGGAGAACGGGCTCTGGATACCGGTCGACCTCGCGGCCGATCTCGTCATGCGCCCGGAGCCCGAGCCATTTGCCGTCCTGCCGCCAGCGCTGCGCCCGAACGCGGTCAGCTTGAAAATCACGCCAGTGACCGCGAGTACGCCCACGGCGGCGCTGCCATTCGACCTGCACCTGTCCGCCAGCGGCCCGTCACCCCTCACGCTCGATGGCCGCGTCACGCTGCAGACCACAGCGCCGTACATGGCCGAGCTGAACGCCCTGCACTTGACCCTGCGCAGCCAGAAACTGACGAGCCCGCAATTCACCCTGAACGAGCTCGCTGCCGACCTACGCCTGACTGGAACACTGTCGCCGAAGGCAGCGGCCCTTCGCCTGGACAAGGGCTCGCGGCTGACACTGGGCAACCTGCTGACACCGTCCGACGTCGACGCCCGTCGGCTGTCGGCGGACCTCGCTGGCACGACGATCGAGGCCGGCTTCACGCCCGGCGGATTGACGCAACTCGCGCTGAGCGGCACCCCCCGGCTGAGCGTCGGCGAGCTTCGGCATCCGGTGTTGCGCCCGCAGGGCTGGCAATGGAGCGGAACGCTGGTGGGTGACCGCTCCCGCGTCTCGCTGGACGGCCCACTGAGCAACGACGCAGGGCTCAGCCTGCCGCTGTTGCTGGTGCAGGACTTGGCCGGCGGTACAACCCGCGTCGACGCGAAGCTGCCCGAACTCTTCCTGCGCGCCGGCAACCCACTGGCCGACACACTCACCGATTGGCCACGGGTGCTGACCGTGGGCACCGGGCGCCTGCAGGGCCAGCTGCAGCTGCAGATTTCGAGCACCGGCACGCCGACGGGGACGGCCACGCTCAGCGCCAAGGGGCTTGGTGGCATCTATGACCGGACCGAGCTGAGCGGGATGGACGCCGAACTGTCCCTTGCGCTGCAGGATGACCAGCTGCGCGTCGATGTGCCCGTGCTGAGCGTTCGCGAGGCCAATCCTGGTTTCACCTTCGGCCCACTGCGCCTCGATGGCAGCTTCACCGGACCGCTCGCGAACCTCGCCCAGGGCCGCCTGACCTGGCGGCTCGCCGAAGTGGGGTTGCTGGGCGGGCGGCTCTGGCTCGAGCCTGGCATAGCCGACCTCGCCGCGCCCACCCAGCAGCTCGATGCGCACCTTCGCGGTCTGCAGTTACCGGCGCTGCTCGAAGCCTATCCGGCCGAAGGCCTCTCCGGCACCGGCGTGATCGATGGCGAGATGCAGGTGATACGCAGCGACGCGGGCATCAGTATCGAACAGGGCTCGTTGAAAGCACGCGAGCCAGGCGGCGCGCTGCAGTTTCGTTCGGCGCAGATCCAGGCGCTGGGTCAGTCGAACCCGGCCATGCGTTTGGTGACCGAGGCGCTCGATGATTTTCACTACGACCTGCTTACCGGCGACGTGCACTACGCGGCCGATGGCGCGCTGACCCTGGGCCTCAAGCTGCACGGGCGCAACCCGGCGCTCGAAGGCGGGCGGCCGATCAACTTTGCGATCAACCTGGAAGAAGACATCCCCGCCCTGCTGACCAGCCTGCAGCTCTCGGATCGCGTCAGCGAAACCATCCAGCGACGCGTGCAGGAGCGGCTAGGCCAGGAACGCAAATGAGTACCGCGAGGCATTTTCGGCGTCGCACGCTTCGAAGCGGTGGTTTTTCACCAAGCTGATGAGGCAAGGTAGCGCCTACCCGAACAGGAGAACCCCGCCATGCGGTTGCGTCACAT
The DNA here is from genome assembly GCF_022810315.1 of Stutzerimonas marianensis. Lineage (NCBI taxonomy): Bacteria > Pseudomonadati > Pseudomonadota > Gammaproteobacteria > Pseudomonadales > Pseudomonadaceae > Stutzerimonas > Stutzerimonas marianensis. Next base: position 283,146 of record NZ_JALGRD010000002.1, read on the forward strand.
GATCAGCCTACTGGCGCTGGCCCTGCTGGCCAGTGCCTGTACCCCACGCGTCGAGTTGGCCGTGCCGAACGAGCCGATCAACATCAACCTCAACGTGAAGATCGAGCACGAGATCTACATCAAGGTCGACAAGCAGCTCGATTCGATCATCAACGAAGACAGCGGACTCTTCTGAGGACTCCCATGAAAAGCTATCTGAAACTCGGCACCCTGCTCATGGCCCTGTGCCTGGCGCTGCCCGCCGCGGCGATGTCCCTCAACGAAGCCATGGCTGCCCTTGGCCAGGCCAAGGCCAGCGGCCAGCTTGGCGAGAAGCCCGATGGCTACCTCGGTGTGGTCCAGGGCGGCGGTCAGGCCGAGGAAATTGCCAGCCAGATCAACCAGGCACGCCGCGCCGAATACCACCGCGTGGCGCAAAAGAACGGCATCAGCGTCGCCGACGTCGAAGCCATCGCCGGCAAGAAGGCCATCGAGAAGACCCCGCCTGGCCAGATCATCCAGCTCAACGGCAGCTGGGTTCGCAAGTAATTCCAACCGAGACGGCCCGCCCGAGCCGTCTCGACTCCCTCAGGGCTCCATCTCCTCGCGCACGGCTTTCACCTCCTCGGCCGTCACCGGTTCGGCCGCGTTGCCCCAGCTGTTGCGCACGAAGGTCAGCACATCGGCCACGTATTCATCGGTCATGTTCCAGGCAAAGGACGGCATGGCCGGGGCCGTGGGTGCCGCATCGGTGCCAACCGCCCGGCTGCCGGCAAGCACCACGCGGATCAGCGAGGTCGCGTCGCGGCTGTTCACCAGCGGCGCGTCGGCGAGCTTCGGAAAGAGATTGGGGATCCCCTCGCCGTTGGGCGTATGGCAGGCCGAGCACTGATCCTCGTAGATGAGCGCACCGGTGTGCAGGCGCTCGTCGTCCTTGGCCAAAGGCTCGGGGGCTGGCTGTTCGGGGTCGCCGAGGCTCTTGAGGTAGGTCGCCACGGCGGCGAGGTCGGGGTCCTTCCAGTGCTGGGTCGAATGCTCGACCGCCTCGGCCATGGGCCCGGACGCCATGTCGAAACGGTTGGCGCCGGTTTTTAGATAACGGACGATCTCCGCCTCGCTCCAGCGGCCGAGGCCCGTGTGGCGGTTGCCGGTGATGTCCGGCGCCATCCAGCCTTGCAGCGGGCTACCGGTGAGGAACTCACCGTCCTTGTCGCCGCCGATCAGGTTCTTCGGCGAATGGCAGCTGCCGCAGTGACCGAGCCCCTGGACCAGGTAGGCGCCACGGTTCCACTCGGCAGAGCGCCCCGGGTCGGGCTGATACTCGCCCTCCTCGAAGGCCAGCCAGTTCCAGGCGATCAGGCTGGTGCGCAGGTTGAATGGGAACGGCAGCTGGTTGGTGTCGACCTTGCGATGCACCGGCTCGAGCGAGTTGAGGTACGCCCAGATCGCCCGGTTGTCCTCGCGCGTGACCTTGGTGTACGCGGTATAGGGCATGGCCGCATAGAGCCGCTTGCCGCCACGGGCGTGACCGCGGGACATGGTGTTCTGGAAGTCCTCGAAGGACCAACGGCCGATGCCGGTGTCCGGGTCGGGCGTGATGTTTGCGCCCAGCACGTCGCCGAAAGGCGTTTCGATCCGCACGCCACCTGCGAACGGCGCCTCGCCCGGCAGGGTATGGCAGGCGGTGCAATCGCCTAGTTCGGCGAGATAGCGGCCGCGTGCGACCAGGTCGTAGGAATCGCTGCCGTCACCGGCGTGGGCCAAGCCCGCGGCGATGCCGAGCAGGCCGGCGCACAGAGAGGTGAACGTCTTCATACCGAAATCATCTCCCCCGGGTTCTTCAGGTAGAAACGGCGGATGGCGTCGGCGGCCTTGAATGCCAGCGCGCCGACGGTGCCGGTGGGGTTGTAGCCGGGGTTCTGCGGGAAAGCGCTGGCGCCGATGACGAACAGGTTCGGCACATCCCACACCTGCAGGTGCTTGTTCACCGAGCTGGTTGAGGGGTCCGCGCCCATGACGAAGCCACCGACCACATGCGAGGACTGGTACGGCCCGCTGTTCCAGTGGCCGTCCTGGAAGGTCTTGACCACATGCTTGGCGTTCATCGGTGCGGCAATCTCGGCGAGCTTGTCGATGGCGAACCGCGACATGCGTCGGTCGTTTTCAGGGAAGTCGAAGGTGATGCGCAGCAACGGGCGGCCGTGCGGGTCGGTGTAGGTCGGATCGAGCGACAGGTAATTGGTACGCGTGCTGTAGCTGCTCGCCTCGCAACCGATGGACATGGTGCTCAGGTAGTTGTCCACCGTCGCCTGCTTCCAGGTCGAGCCCCAGCGCGGCGTGCCGGGCGGTACCGGGCGCGTGCCGATCGGCGAGGCGCCCACCGGCGTCACGCGGATGCTGCCGCCGCCGAAGAAGCCCAGCCCGGAATGGTCGAAGTTGTCATTGTTGAACTCGTCGATGCCCATGCCGACCGCACCGGCGCCGATGAAGGGGTTGAAGTTCTTGTCTTCGAAGAACAGCTGCACGTTGTTGGCCGTCTGGTAGGCGTAGTTGCGCCCCGTGGTGCCGGTGTTGCTCACCGGGTCGTAGGGCTGGCCGACGCCGGAGAGCAGCATCAGGCGCACGTTCTCCAGGGTAAAGGCGCTGACTACCACGAGGTCGGCCGGCTGCTCGTACTCATGGCCCGAGGTATCGACGTAGACGACACCGGTGGCGCGCGTGCCGGTCGAATCCAGGGTCACGCGGAGCACCTCGGCGTGGGTGATGGCCGTGAAGTTCGGTTTGCGCATCAGCGCCGGCATCACGTTGACGATGGCGCTGGCCTTGGAATAGTTGGCGCAACCGAAGTTGGTGCAAAAGCCGCAGAAGGTGCAGGGGCCCATGGTCACGCCGAGCTGATTGGTATACGCCTGCGACGCCAGCGAGGAGGGCACTGGGAACGGCTTGTAGCCCAGCTCGCGCACCGTCTCGGCGAAGAGCGTCGGGCCGTAGGGCTGTGCCAGCGGCGGCAGCGGGTACTCGATCGAGCGACTGCCCTCGAAGGGGTTGCCGCCCTCCTGCATCTCGCCGTTGAGGTTGCCGGCCTTGCCGGAGGTGCCGGCCAGACGCTCGAAGGCGCTGTAGTGCGGCTCCATCTCGGCCCAGTCGGTACCCCAGTCCTGCAGAGTGAGCGCCTCGGGAATGGCATCGGCGCCGTAGCGTTCGGTCAGGTGACTCCTGAGGCGGAACTCCTCGGGCTGGAAGCGAAAGGTGATACCGGCCCAGTGATTGCCGGCGCCGCCGACGCCGTTTCCAGGGTGAAAGGAACCCCATTCGCGCATCGGCAGCGCCGTCTGCGAAGGGTTGTTGCGCACCGTGACGGCGTTCTGCATCGGCCGCAACATCAGCTCCTGACGGCGCAGGTAGCGCAGCTCGTCGGTCACCGAGGCGATGTTGAAATCGCGTGCGGTGTCGCGCCAGGGGCCGCGTTCGAGGCCGATCACCTCGAGGCCTTCGTCGGCCAGTTCGTTGGCGATGATCGAGCCGGCCCAGCCGAGCCCGATGACCACGACGTCGGTGGCGGGAAGTTTCCTGATCATTTCGATTCCCTCGCCTTCCAGGACTCGCCGCCGATGATCGACAGGGGCACCAGGTCCAACTTCTGATTGTGCAGCGCGATATAGGGCCGGTAGTCGTAGCGGGCGCCGGGGAAGCCGATCATCTTCCAGGACACCATGTCGCGGTTGCCGCCGTAGATCGGGTCGCCGAAGAAGCCTTCCATGGTGTTGCCCAGCACCTGCTCGAAGAACAGCTTCGAGTCCAGGCCGTCGAGGTCGATGCCGCCTTTCTCCAGTTCGGCGAGCAGCGCGTCCTGCTGTTCGGCGTTGAGGCCGCTGAAGGATTGTCCATGGCGCGACTGGCATAGCGTTTCCAGCCCGACCAGCCCACGGCGCACGCGTTCTCGCGGAGTGAACGGCGACTGGTCGCCCTGCTCCGGCGTGCCCTCGCGAAACGGGCCCTGCATGTACAGGCGGCTGGCGTCGCCGTAGTTGCTCGCCAACTGGCGGTCCATGAACACCACGCAGCCGGCCTCGCTGCCGCTGACGCTGAGCTCGTCCGCCGGGATCAGCCGATCGACGATGGCGGTCACCTCGCGAACCTCCGCGTCGCTGAAGAAACGCCAGCCGGGCGAGTCGTAGTGCATCGGGCCGTTGTGGTCGAACGGCTGCCAGGGCGGTATGCCGGTGAGGGTCGCAGCCTTCGCCGAGGCGGCAGCCCCGACGGCCAGGCCGGTCATGGAGGAGAAGATCAGTTGGCGGCGGGTCAGGCCGAGGCGGGTGTCGTCACTCATGCGGGCTCCCTTGAAGCGAGATGCAGACCGAACTGGCCATGCATTCAGTCCTGGCGAAGCGAACCGGGCTAATCGCTCCGCGAGCGACACCCGCTCGTTTCGCCTGGGTATCCAAAGGGACCTCCCAAGGAAACAATTTGTTTCATTCGGCGCAACGCCGTCCCGCTTGAGATCAGACTCGGCATCCGCCAGGCGGCGATCGAATGAATCGAGGACGCCAGCCGACAACGGCTATTGCGTCAACACCTCGAAACCCTCTTCGGTCACAGCGACCATGTGCTCCCACTGCGCCGACAGGGCCCGATCCCGTGTCACCACAGTCCACCGATCGGCCAGCGTCCTGACGTGCCGCTGCCCGGCGTTGAGCATCGGTTCAATGGTGAAGATCATGCCGGCCTTCAGCCGAAGGCCCTGCCCCGGCTGGCCGTAATGCAGGACCTGGGGTTCGTCGTGGTAGACCTTGCCGATGCCATGACCGCAGTACTCCCGCACCACGCTGAAACCAGCCCCGTGGGCAACCTGCTGGATGGCGTGGCCCACGTCGCCGAGCGTCGCACCCGGCCGTACGACCCGGATTCCGGCCCACAGCGCCTCGTGGGTGGTCTCGACCAGACGCCGGGCTTCGGCACTGGGCTCACCGACGAAGTACATCCGGCTGGTATCGCCGTACCAACCGTCCTCGAGCACGGCCACATCGATGTTGAGGATGTCTCCGTCCTCCAGCACCCTGCTCGAGGGAATGCCATGGCAAACGACCTCATTCACGGAAGTGAGGATCGTCTTGGGATAATCCATGTAACCGAGATTGGCCGGTGTGGTCTTCAGCACCTCGACGATGAAGTCATGGCACAACCGGTCGAGTGATTCTGTGGTGACGCCCGGCTTCACGTGTTCGGTGATCATGTCGAGCACCTGTGCCGCCAAGGCGCCCGCCGTCCGCGCCTTCACAATGTCAGCCGGGCGGTTGAGCACGATATTTCTCATCGCCCTCCCCCCGCTACCTCAAGCGATCCCCCGCCGGACATCGAGTCAAGACAGAGCTGCGCCAGATCGAGCCCGCCGGCCTGTTCGGCGCGGATCAGCATTCTGCAAAGGTCGTCATGAGTCAGCCCGGGGTGCATCTCGGCCAGCATTCCGATGCGCATCCAGTGCTCGGCCTGCGCGTTGATCGAACGACAGAGCGCGTTGCCGGCAACGCGCAGATTGTCATGCATCTGGTCCGAAATTTTTACGATGCCCATCAGAAGCTCCATACGAAACATATACGAAACGTATATTAGGCAGACTCGCTGCACACCGCAAATCGCACATCGACGGGAGGCATCATCGGTGCCACAGACGAAGGGATTCCGGCCCGGTCAGAACCAGGCCGAAACCGTCAACGAGCCGAACTGGTCGTGCTTATCCTGTCCACGGAACTCCCGGGTACGCCAGACGCTGGCGAACGCGAGCTGCCAGCGGTTCCAGGTCAGTGCGATGCCCGCCTTGGCGTCGCCGACCCACTCGTTCGGGTCGACCGAGTGGCTGCTCTTGAAGGTGTTGCCCTCCAGCAACATGTTCTGCGCCATGTAGCGCCCCTCGACGTCGGCGAACAGGCTCCAGGCGAAACCGCCGCCCTGATCGAAGAACAGGCTGCCACTCTGCGCTGGCGCCACGGCGGGAACGCTGAAGCTGCGCGCCAGACGCTGGCCGACCCGCAGGCCAAACCCGGCCGAGCCGTAGGTATAAAGATTGCCGAGGGCGAAACCGGCGCTCGGGCCGTACTCGACCTCCAGGCCGGCCAGCCGCTGCTGCAACCACCAGCGGTGCTGGTAGGCAAGATTGACGAAGGGTTCGTTACGCAATTGGTTGTCCCAGCCCCGGGGCTCGTCGCTGTCAGTGACGTCATGAACGCGCCGCTGGATCTTTTCGCCGCCCGCGGCCGGCCCGACGATGCCGACATCCAGATGCAGGCCGCTGGTGCCACGCCAGCCGTCATGCCGATCATCGGAGAAAATCGACACGCCGGCGAACAGCAGGGCCGCGTAAGGCCGATCGTCCTCTATGAGGTCGGCACGCTCGATATCGTTGGGGGTGTAGAGCTGATGGCCCAGCCGATAGGCCAGATTATCGACCTGATCGGCCCTCCAGCCGGGCATGGCGTCGGCGAACCGGCGCGACCAGTGATCGGCGTCGGGTTTGATCGAACGCATCAGCTCGAAGCCGTTGGTGTAGTGACCGTCGCTGCCGGAAGAGATGACGTCGTTTTCGATCTTCAGCGAGTAGAGGTCCGCCTGGCTCGCCAGGGGTAGGCAGGACAGGACGACGGCCAGCGTCGTCCGGGTACGCAATTGTGAAATGGACATGACCCAGCTCCGTGGTTACATGCAAAGAAGTATGTATCAGCATGTTAGAACGGCGGCTGAGTCGAAACGTTCACGCACGATCGGAGCAGAACCTCGCCGTTCCCGCTCCTTTGGGCGAGGCGTACGGTCAGGTGCCGATCACGCCGCCGTCGTGCTTGGTGATGAGGATGGTCGAGGCGCGCGGGCGGGTCTTGCCATCGCTGGCCGGAAAGCTCAGCTCGGGGTGCTGCACGTTGATCCACATGGCGCGGTAGTCCGGGCTCCAGGTGATGCCAGTGATCTCGCAGCCGCGCGGGCCGACCAGAAAGCGTCTGACTTCGCGCGTTCGCGGGTCGGCGCAGAGTAATTGATTGGTGCCCATGGCCTGCATGGCCGCTTCCTCGTCGCCGAAATCGGTCTCTATCCAAAGGCGCCCGGCCTCGTCGAACGCCAGACCATCGGGGGAGGAAAAGATGTCGCCGTTGATCGTTCCGGTGAGGTGGGCTGGCACCGGCTGGCCGTCTGCGTCGCTGGCGCCGGGCTGCTCGCCGGCCAGCAGGAAGACTTCCCAGGTGAACGCGGTCGCGGTCGGGTCGGCGCCCTCCTCGTGCCAGCGCAAAATCTGTCCGTGCAGATTGTTCGGTCGGGGGTTGGCCTTGTCGGTCGGCCATTTCACGCCACGGTTGTCGTTGTTGGTCAGCGTCACGTACACCTCCCGGCTGTGCGGGTGCACCGCGACCCACTCGGGCCGGTCCATGGGCGTCGCGCCCACCTGGTCGCCGGCGGCGCGGGCATTGAGCAGCACCTCGGCCTGATCGGCGAAACCGTTCTCGGCGGTCAGCCCGTTCTGCCCGTGCACCAGCGCCAGCCACTCACCGCTGCCGTCGGCATCGAAGCGCGCGACGTAGAGGGTGCCGCTGTCCAGCAACTGGCGGTTGGCCTGATCGGCGCCGGGCACGTAACGGCCGGCGGGCACGAACTTGTAGACGTACTCACCCTTGGTGTCATCGCCCGAGTAGAACGCCATGCGACCGTCGTCGCCCAGAGACAGGACCGAACATTCGCGGCAGTAGCGCCCGAAAGCGGTGCGCTTGACCGGGGTGCTCGTGGGATCGAACGGATCGAGTTCCACGACCCAGCCGAAGCGGTTCGGTTCGTGTACATGACCACCGTGGGGCTGCGTCGGATCGGGCGTGGCATCGAAGCGCGGGTCAGCGGTTTCCCAGCCGTAGAGCTTGCTCATGCCCTTGCCCTCGATGCCGTAGCGCTTGTGCGACACGCGCCGGGCCATGTCCTCGGGATCATGGTTGACGAAGTAGTTGTGCCAGTTTTCCTCGCAGACGAGGTAGGTGCCCCAGGGCGTGAAGCCGCTGGAACAGTTATTGATCGTCCCGATGATCTCCCGTCCGCTGGGGTCGGAAGCGGTTTTTAGCGCGTCGTTGCCTGCCAACGGGCCGCTCACCGCCATAGGTGTCATGGCCGAGATACGCCGGTTGTAGCGCGACGGCATGACCCGCTGCCACTGGCCCTGCGCATCCTTTTTCACTTCGATGACGCTGACGCCATGCGCCGCCTGCTCCTTGCGCACTTCATCCAGTGGGCGCCTGCCTTCGACCAGCGTCATGCCATTGGGATGCAGCGGCGGATTGACATACTCGTGGTTCATCACCAGCAGGCCGTGACTGTCGGGGTTCTCCGAGAACGGAAAGAAATGCATGCCGTCGTGGTTGTCGCCGGCCTGCTTGAGCTGGGCCTGCCAGTCGTCCGTGGCGTCCGGGTTCCACTCCGGGGCGTCGGCCATGACGGCATCACCCCAGGAAAAGAAGGTACGCGCGCTGTAGCCAGGCGCCACCTGCACGCTGTCGAACGCCGGGTCGAGCTGCGGCGGAACCCCCTCGAAGCCGATTAGTGAGTCGCTCTGCACCATGCGGCCGCAGGCGCTCAGGCTGCCGCCAATAAACCCCAGTGCGGCGAGGCCCATGCCACCTTTGAGCAGGTTGCGGCGACCGCGGTCGACCAGCTGCCCCAGCGGAGCGTTGCCGCTCGGATTGATCGCTTGGTCGTCGAGGGCAGAGAGATTGGCGTGAAAGCTCTGAAAATCCTGTTTCATGAATGACTCGTTCGGAACGTGAATCGGCTGCGCATCACTGGATGCGGTAATGGAAGGTGTTCTTCACTTCGGGGACGGTCACGGCGCGACCGTCGATGATCCTGGGCTGATAGCGAAAACGCTTGGCAGCGGCGAGTGACGGCTGGATGAACAGCGGGTGGCAGTCGTCCAGCGCCTTGGGGTTCTCGATGCGCCCCTGCGGATTCACCGAGTAGCTCACGGTACAGGTGCCCTCGATGCCCTTGTCCAGTGCGCGCGGCGGATAGGCCGGCGCCTGCTTGGCAATCGGCAGGTACTGGCGGCTGGCGGCGGCTTCGACCTCCCGAGCCCGTTCAGCAGCGGCTGCTTCGGCCTGTTCCCGCTGTTGTGCCACACGTGCCAGCTCTTCGCGGCGCAGGGCTTCGCGTTGCTCGGCTTCATGTCGTTGACGCTCGGCCTCGAGCCGCTCCTGGCGCTCGCGCTCACGCCGCTCCCGTTGCTGCTGCTCGCGAAGGCGTCGCTGTTCCTGCAAGCGTGCAGCCTCCTGCTTTTCCTGCTCGGCACGCTTAAGCGCCAGCTCGGCCTGCTCCAGACGCTGCCGTTCGATGCGGGGATCGGGCTCGGGTTCCTTGACCACCTGTTCAACCGGCTCAGCCGCCGCGGTCTGCTGCGGCTCCTGCACCTCGGCCATGGGCTCGGGCGGCGGCAGGCTGACCAGTTGCGTGCGCAGCACCTGCGTCGCCTGGGGCGCGTTCAACTCCGGCGTCCAGCCGTGCAGCAGCAAGCCGAGCACGGCGGCATGCAGGCCCAGGGTCGCGACCAGGGCGACGGCATGACTGCGCCACGGCGAGCAAGCGGCGGGCACGCTGTCAGGCAACGTCATGCTCAGCGCACTCATGGCGTCGGCGGCCCGGCTGGCGCCTCGGTGATCAGCCCGAGGTTGACCACCCCGCCACGCTGCAGCTCGGCGATGCCGGCCACCACGCGGCCATAGTCGGCGGCCTCGTCGGCGCGCACGTAGACCTGGGTGTCGCCGCGCTCGGCGATGATCGCCTCGACCTTCTGCCGCATCTCGGCGAGGTCGACGGCCGTGTCGGTCCGATCCTCGACGTTCAGCTCGCTGCCCAGGTTCCAGTAGAAGCTGCCGTCCGCCTTGACCGATAGCGTGAGAATCTGCCGCTCGTTTTCCGTGGGCAGCGCCTCGGCGGCCACCTTGGGCAATTCGATCTTTACGCCCTGCACCAGCATCGGCGCGGTGACCATGAAGATCACCAGCAGCACCAGCATTACGTCGATGTAGGGCACCACGTTCATCTCGGCCTTCGGCCCGTGCTTGCGCTGCGTCTTGACCAGCATGACAGGGCTCCTTCAGGCGGCTGCGGAGATGCTCGGCGAGCCGGCATGCAGGCGGCGATGCAAGCGTGCCTGCAGCTCGTTGGCGAAGGCGTAGTAACGCGCGCTTAGAGTCTGGCCACGGGCGGCGAAGCGGTTGTAGGCCATCACTGCAGGGATCGCCGCGAACAGGCCGATGGCGGTGGCGATCAGGGCCTCGGCGATGCCTGGGGCGACGGTCGACAGTGTCGCCTGCTGCACCTGGGACAGACCGAGGAACGAATTCATGATGCCCCACACGGTGCCGAACAGGCCGATGTACGGGCTGACCGAGCCGACCGTGGCAAGAAACTGCAGACCGTGTTCCAGCTGCTCCTCCTGTTCGGCGATGGCCACGTACAGGCTGCGCTCGACGCCCTCGACGACTGCGTCCGGCGCGATGCCAGGCTGCCGTTGCAACTGGCTGAATGCACCGTAGCCCGCGAGGAAGATCCGCTGCAGCGCCGCCTCGCGGGGCAGTGCATGTTCGCTGCCTTCGCGATACAGCTGGGCAAGTTCGCCACCGCTGCGAAAGCGCTGCAGGAAGCCGTTCAACAATCGTTCGCTGCGGTGCAAGGAGGCGCCACGCTGGATGATCAGGTACCAGCTGGCGACCGACGCCATCACCAGCGTGAGCATCACCAGTTGCACCACCAGGCTGGCCTCGCTGACCAGCCCCCAGACGGACATGTGTTCACTTTGCATCAGCATTCCTCCGGCCACCCGTGGGGCGGCACTCTTTGGCTTGATCGGGCGACGATCGACGCCACCCGAGGGTTTGGCCGCCGGGCTCAGTCCAGCCCCAGCACCTGCGCAATGGCAGCCCAGGGCACGTACTTGTAGTTCTGCGCGCCTTCGGGCATGCGCTTGCGACCGTCCTGCACCACCAGCAGGCCGCGGTTCCAGCGGCCGCCGAGGTTGGCCGAAGTGACCTCCAGACCATCGGTCTCCGACGCCCCGTCGATACCGCGCTCGGCATTGAGGCCGACCCGGAACGCACCGCGCACGGCGTAGGGCGCCTTGGCATCGAGCACCAGGTAGCTGTCGTTACCCTGGCTGGAGACGACCAGGTAACTTGTCGACGCACCCTGGTATAGGGCCAGGCCCTCGATGTCTGCATGCAGCGGCTCGCCCCGTCCGATGACCTTTTCCAGCATCGCCGGCTGATCGGCACGGGCGTCCAGCGTCCAGACCGCCTCGTCTTCCTCACCAACGAACAGCCGCTCGTGGCGGTCGTCGGCCACGCAGCCCTCGGGCTGGCTGGCAACCTTGAACCGGCGTACGAGCTCACCCTGCGGCGTGCCGCTGGAACCGGTGAGGCGGTATTGCAGGAAGGTGCCGTCCTTGTCATTGGCGATGGCGTGGATGTCGCCCTGGCCACCTTTGAACAGACAGAGGCCGTAGATCGCGCTGAGCGGCGTTTCGATCTGGCCGATGTCGCGCAATCGGCCATTGCCTGGATCGATGGCGAACAGGTGCAGGCTGTTGTGATCGCGATTGCTGGCGACGGCGAGGTCGACCAGTCGGCCACCGAGCCTGAAACCCTCGCGCAGATCGACGTTGTTCAGCCGTCCGACCGGCAGGTACTGCAACTGCTTGCCGGCCAGGTCGTAGACGGCCAGGCCGCCCTTCTTGTCGGTGCCCAGCACACGACTGGCTGCTGGATCGGCGCGATTGACCCAGATTGCCGGATCGTCCGCCGCATCACCGAGGTGCGGCACCGGATCAGTCTGCACCAGGGCCGGAATGACCGGGATCGCCGTCATCGCAGCCGGCGGCTCCGGTTGCCAGTCCAGGTGCGCGCGGTGGGCGCCACGCTCGTCGGTCAGCAGCAGATCGACGCCGGACGGGGCGACGCGTGCGCTCACCTGCTCCGGCTCGTCAAAGCCTTCCAGCGGCACCACTGCATGGTGGCGCCAGTGAGTGGCATCGCGCCGGTACAGGTGCAGGGCGCCCGCCTCGGGATCGAGCGCCAGCAGGCCACCCGGGACCTGCGCCATGCCGGCAGCCGCCTCGGCGAGCCCACCAAATGGCTGGACGATGTCCACCGGCTGGCGCCGCAAGGGCGCCTCGGCATCGGCCGCGTAGCGCCAGAAGCCCACCGCTTCCTCGTTGACCAACAGCTCGCCAGTCGCATCGTCCACCTGGCAGAACTGACTTTCCGGCGGCAGGCTCAGGCCGCGCACGCGCCGTGGGGTCTGCAGCAGCTGCTGGTCCGCGGCGACCAGCCACTGTTCGCCGAGACCCTCCTCGCCGACGAGAAAGACGAACCCGTTGCGCGCGGTGTCGCGGTACAGACACAGGCCCTCGATGGCGAAATCGGTCTTGGGCAGGTACAGCGGCTGGCTCCAGCGATGCTGTCGGTCGAGCCCGAGCAGCACGGCCTGCTGGCGTTTGCGGTCCAGCGTGGCGACCAGCAACCCCTCCTTGCCGGCACGATGGTCCAGCCCCTCGAAGCGGCCCTCGACGGCGCTGAGCACCGCGTCCTTGTCATCCAGCAGCTGTAAGCCGCGCGAATCCGGGCGAACAAGGAGCTGTGAAGCGCCTGGCCAGAATGCATCGTTGCCAATCAATTGAGCACTGTCGGCATCCAGCGGTGCGCCGCTCGCCGGGCGAAAGCTCACCGGCTGCTTGGTAGGCGGCTGGCCAGTAGTGGACTGGCAGGCCGCCAGTGCAACGCAGACGGTCAGCCACAGCGGTTTGAACGAAGTCAGATTCATGGTTTTCCCATTCGGCAGCCGCAGGCCGGCACCACGATGGCGGGGCGCCGCGGCAAAAGAGTCAGAAGTGAGTCAGGGTCAGACCGAGCTTGTAGGTCGGGCCGTATTCCTCGTACTGGGCGTTGTAGCGACTGCGCCCGGTGTAGACGAAATAGGACTCGTCGGTGAGGTTCAGCGCCTCGAAGGTCAGTTGCAGGCTCGGCGTGATGAAGTAGCCCGCCTTGAAGTCGAGGAAGAGCTGCTCGTCGGCGTAGAGGTCATGGGCTTCGTCGTCGATACCGGACACCTCCGCCAGGTACTCGGACTTGTAGTTGGCCGCCAGGCGCATGTTGAAGACGTCGTTTTCCCAGCCGACCATCAGGTTGCCGACCGTATCGGAGTGGTTCGGCAGGTCGATGCTGCGACGCATGCCCTGCCCTTCGATCTCGGCGTCGGACTTGCTGAAGGTGGCGTTGGCGCCCAGCAACACGCCGTTCCAGGGTGCCGGCAGCCAGTCGAGCTTCTGCGAGTAGGACAGTTCGATACCGTAGAGCTTGGCACTGCTGCCGTTCTCGAAGCTCAGCGCCTCGTCGAAGGCCGCCCAGTCACCCGTACCGGCGAGGTCGGTGTTGTAGATGAAGTTGTCGATGTCCTTGTAGAACAGGTAGGCCGCCACGGCGCCTGCGCGGCCCATGTAATGCTCGATGCCAAGGTCATAGTTCATCGATTCCAGCGGCTTGAGGTCCGGGTTGCCGAACTCGGCGTCCTCGCCATCGATGACGAAGCCGGGCGCCAGCTGCTCGAAAGTCGGGCGCACCACGGTGTTGGTCCAGGCCGCGCGAACGAAGGTATCGGGCGTCAGCTCATAACGCGCATGCAAACCCGGCAGCCAGTGATCGTAACGGTTGTCGCTGGATACGGCTTCGAACTCACCGTCGCGCAGGCCGGTGCCCTTGGCGCTGAACTCGGTGCCTTCGTAACGCAGGCCGGCGATGAAACGCCACTTGTCCAGGTCCAGAGTGTTCATGAAGTAAGCGGCATTGATGTCCTCGCTCATGTCGAAATCGCCGATGCGCGACTCCTCCTCATCGTAGAACGCGCTCGGATCCAGCCCGCCGATCAGCCCTTCCAGCGCGCCGGCGCTGATGCCCGAGCCAAAGCGGCCCAGGGCGTAGTCGACGTTGCCGGCCTGAAAGTCGGCCAGGGTCAGGTCGTCGAAATCGTCATAGGCCCAGATATCGACGTCGTTGGTCTTGTCGCGCCGGCTGAGCTTGCCGCCGAACTTGAACTGCGCGGCATAGCCCTGGATGTCGTAGTCGCGGGCAAGATCCAGGCGGATGTTCTTTTCCTTGTCGCGTGCGTCGCTTTCTTCCCACTCCACCTCGTCCAGTTCGAAGCTGGCCGGGTCGTAGAAGGACGGGTCGACGACCAACCGCGGCTTGCCCGTGCTGTAGAAACCGACCTCGGTAAAGTCGCCTTCGAAGGTCGCGCCAGAAATGCCGCCCGGGTTGCGCTCGCGCGCCTGGCTGTAGCCGACCTGACCGCTGAGGGTCCACAGGCCCATCATGCGTTCGCCACCGAACACGTAGGACTGGATGGTCTGGGTTTCCTCGCGGGACTTGAGCTCGCGCCAGCCTTCGGCGTCGCCCAGCTCGCCGGCCAGCTGCGCATCGGCGAACTCGACGCCAGCGGCGTTGCGGGTCTCGGTGTCCTTGAAGCGGCTGTAGAGCGTGCGCAGGTAGTAGCTGCTGAAATCGTCGGGCCGGTAGTCGAAGTTCAGGCCGAGGCCCGCGCGCTCGCGGGTGATCTCATAGTCACGCTGCTCGAATTCCTCCAGCCGCGCGCCGTCTTCGAAATCCCAGGCGCCACCGGTTTCCACGTTGTCGGAGCCGAAGTCGCGCTCCTGCCAGCTCAGCGCAGCGGCGACGCCGAAGTTGTCGACGCCATCGCCCAGGCTGAAGCGATTGCTGAAGGCCCCGGAGAATTTCGGGCTGGTCTTGCCGACGTTCTCGTCATGGCTGCCTTCGGTGCTGAGGCTGTAGAACAGGCCGTCGTGATCGAAGGCGGACAGGCTCTCCACCTCGATGGTGCCGCCGAGAGAGTTGGCGTCCATGTCCGGGGTCAGCGTCTTGACCACCGAGAGTGACTGCACGAGTTCCGAGGGCAGCACATCCAGCGCCACCGCGCGGCGGCCGCTCTCCGGCGAAGGCACCAGGGTGCCGTTGATGGTGACGCTGTTCAGGTCCGGCGCGATGCCGCGCACGCTGACGAAACGGCCTTCGCCCTGGTCGCGCTCGACGGACAGACCGGGGATACGCTGCAGGGCTTCGGCGGCGTTGTCGTCCGGCAGCTGACCGATGCCATCGGCATGGACCACGCTTTTCACGCTGTCGGAGTTGCGCTGCTCCCTCAATGCTTCGTCGATGCTGACGGCCTGACCGATCACTTCGACGTGTTCCATGACGAGCGGCTCCTCGGCCCAGGCCGATCCGGCGCTGACGGCCAGGGCGAGCAGGCTGATATGGAAGCCTGCATGACGAATGCCGCTGCGGTATGTGCTCATGAACAATCCCCCGAACGCTATTTACCGGGTCCATCCCGGAACTGGGGCGGACGGTAGGCGGCGGATATGGCGGTTCTGTGACAGCGGGTGGTGCTGGGGCGCCAGCGGGGGCTTATCGGGGGAGTTTTGGGTGGAAATTGAGCTGGTTTGACCCGTGCGTGGCTCGAAGTGCAACGAACAGCCTCCGTAGGCTGGGCTTAGCCCACCAGTAGCAGGTTTCATTCCGTCACGCTGGGCCGAACGCGGGGGTGAGGCAGGTGTGAGGTAGCGGTTCTTGCCGCTGCTCGTTTTCGCGCGATCCTCGGCGCTGGTTCCGCCCTGCTGGGCGACTCACTTTTTCCAGACGCACCTACCCGGCCGGGAAAAATGTAAGCAAAAACGCTTGCCCCTGCATCCGGACTAGGCGTCCCCGGTTCGCTGCGCTCGACTTCTTTCATCCCATCCGCGCTCCGGCGTACAAGGGCCCATCCATGGCCCTTTATCGCGGGGACGCCTAGTCTTCTCGCGGCATCCATGCCGCTCGCTCCCCTCCACGCGGATTCCACTCGGCCTCCTGAAGGGGCGTTCGGCGGTGTCTGGTAGTTTGTTCGCCAGCAAACAAGCGAATCGAGCTTGTCTCGCTGTTTACGGCCCTTCAGACGACTCGGACTCGATTTCCCTTCAGGAGGCCGAGCGTAGGTGCTGCGCAGGGGGACGCGAGGCATGGATGCCGAGCGAGGCGCGATGGGACATGAATGTCCCTCCGCGCCGGCCCCCGGAGCAGCACCGGAGGGAGGGAAGTTTTGCGAAGCAAACCGGGGACGCCCAGTCCGGATGCAGGGGTGGCCTGCTTTTTGGTTACTTTTTCTTGGCCACGCAAGAAAAAGTGACTCGCCCAGCAGGGCGAAACCACTGCTTCAGCCACCTCGCAAACAGACCTTACAACCAAAACGATCCAGCTCCTCAGTCAGCCCCCCCGAAAAAAGCGGTGAGCCAATTCAACCCCCACCCCATTCATCCAACCGTCACATCCATCTGTTTCCGTGCCCCTCACGTACTGGCGCGCACCTCGCCACGGAGACCCGATGAAATTCCTGAGACTCCACACCTTCACTCTGCTCGGCCTCGCCTTCGTCGCCAATCTAGGCTTGCAGGTCTACCTGGCCACCGGCCAGATCAAGACCTGGGCGGAGATCAACTGGATGGACGTCGCCGGCGAAGGCGGCTCGGCGGCGCTGGCGCTCGTCTGGCTGATCATGCTTCTGCACAGCCGGCCAGCCGGCCGCGTGACGCGACTGCTCGCACTGGGATTGGCGTGCGTGTTTTTCTCCTGGTGGATGGACACGCTGGACGAATTCATCCACCTGCCCGAGCTGGCGGCATGGGACAACTGGCTGGAAACCGCGCCAATGCCCATCGGCCTGATGCTGATCACCCTGGGCATCTACCACCTGAACCAGGAGCAACGCGCCATCAGCCAGCAGATGAGCAAGCGGGAAAAGGGATTTCGCGAGCATCGCCTGTTCGACAAGCTGACCCCGCTGGGTGCCGCAGAGTACCTGCGCCAACAACTTCAACTGGCGCTGGTACAGGCACGCGAGCAGGCACAACCGCTGTCACTGGTCGCGGTTGATCTGGACGACTTCAGCGCGATCAACCAGCGCTTCGGCCAGGCCGAGGGCGATGCGGTGTTGCAAGCCGTCGCGCACCTGCTGCTGCTCAACCTGCGCCAGCAGGACCTGCTGTGCCGCCTGGCGGGTGATCGTTTCGTCGCCGTCTTGCCGAACACGGGAGAGGCCCAGGCCCGTTCGATCGCCTGCGAGCTGCAGCGAGCCGTGGACAGCCTCGCCCACCGAACCGAGCAGCATGGCGAGCGCCTGCACTTGCAGGCATCGACCGTAGCGGTGATGGCCATCGATGACGATCCCGAGCAGCTACTGAAACGGCTCAACCTCGGCCTGGCGAAAGCCAAGCAACAACTGCCGCGCTGCGCCTGAGGGACATCGCATGGCCCTCGGTTACGAGTGCGACACGCGCTTCATCGCCGCTCACCATCAGCCCGCGGTGTTGATCGATCTGGCGATGTCGCGCGGCATCGACAGCCACCAGCTGCTGCGCGGCACAGGCCTGTTCTATGAGGATGTCAGCGCAGGCCGGGCACGTGTCAGCCCGGCCCAGTCACTGATGCTGATCGCCAACGCACGGCGGCTGTTGGCAGCTGATGACAGCAGTTTTCTGTTCGGCCAGCGTCTGTTGCCTGGGCACTACGGTGATGTCAGTCATGCGCTGAACCATGCAGCTTCGCTGCATCAGGCGCTGGACGTGCTGCAGCAGTTCCGCGCGCTGCTGTGCCCCTTGCTGACGCCACGCGTGCTGCACGATCAAAAACAGGTCCATCTCTATTGGACTGACAGCTGCGGAGCTGGCGAGCAACTGCGCTTTCTCATCGAGGCCAACCTGACCGCCGTGGTCGCCTTGACCCGCCGGCTGTCGGGCAACCGGCTGCCGTGGCGCTTTCACCTGGCGTATGCACAGCCGCGCCACGTGGAGCAGTACTGGGTGCATCTGGGGGAAGAACTGGCGTTCGAAAGCCAGATGACGATGATGAGCCTGCCCATCGACTACCTGCACCAGCCCTGGCCAACCGCATCGGCCACGGCTGGCCAGGTCGCATTGCAGGCCAGCCAGGCACAACTCGAGGCGCTTGGCTGGTCACGCAGCTTCATCGACCAGCTGTACGAGCACCTGGAAACCCATATCCGGGACCCCTTGAGCCTGGAACGGGTGGCACAGGCCTTCGATATGAGCCCGGCGACTTTCAAGCGCAAGCTGCACAAGCATGGCACCGGCTTTCAGGAGCAGCTCGATCAGGTGCGCAAGCACGTGGCCCTCTACCTTTATCGGATGAAGGGCTACGGCAACGAGGAAGTGGCCAATTACCTTCGTTTCAACGACACCACGAACTTCCGCCGCTCCTTCAAGCGCTGGACGGGCCTGGCACCGAGCAGCCTGGGGCAGCTGTTCGATTGACCGGCTGCCGACAACGCAGGCGCTCCGAGCCGCCGGCTATACCGGCAGCTCGAAGCGGGCGTAGGGATTACTGCAGGGCAGCCGGTAGCCGAGAAAGGCGACCTTGGGGCTGGCCTGCCCCTGCTTGCGCAGGAAATCGGTCGAGACCATGAAGTCGGTCAGCAACCGACGCTCGAACTTGTCGACGCGTACATTGGTGTAGGCGCTGCCCAGCCCGGTTTCCTGGCGAATCTTGTACAGCCCCATCAGCGCCGCGAGCTTTTCCGAGCCGTAGTGCGCTGCCATGGCATCGACGAACTGACGCTGGTCGCGCTCGTCCATCTCGAAGTCACCTACCAGGCAATGCAAAAGGTGCGGGATGAAGACTTGCCGATCCTCATAGACCCAGGCGCCCGCGCCGACCGCGACCAGGCCGAGCGAAGCGGCCGACGAAACCAGGAAAGTGCGACGTTTCATCGAGGCGTCCTCAGCTGAACAGCAGGTTGGCGGCGCGCAGCGACAGGGCCGCTGCGGTGAGGCTGGGATTGGCCGGTGAGCAGGTCGGATAGGTCGCTGTGCCAACCACCACAAGGTTGCGCATGCGGTGGTGAAGCATTCCCCCGTCGACGACCGAGCCATCGCCCGCCTCGCCCATACGCAGAGTGCCCTGCACATGCGATTCGGTCAGGCGCCACTCGCGGAAATGGATGGACTCCACCGGCAGCGGCGAGAGCAGTTTTTCCAGGTTGTCGAGGCCATACTGCACGCCCTTGAGTCCATAATCCGACTCGCCGCGGTAGTCGATCACCGCGTCGCCCGTCTTGGGGTCGATGGTGACGCGATTGTCCGGGTTGGGCAGGTCCTCGCTGACGAGCATCAGCGGCAACAGCTGGTTCCAGCGACCGACCTCGGGGCGCAGCCCGTAGGGCCAGCGGTTTTCGAAGTACACCAGGCAGGCCGAGTGCTCCTTGCGGAAATCCCCGTCGTACAGCGCATAGTTGAGGCCGGTGGTGATGGTGCTGCCGTCGAAGTTGCCGAGGCCGTCAAGATAGACCTCAACGTTGGCTCCGACCTGCTCGTGCAGGCCCCGACCGGTATCGCCGTAGTCGATATCCGAACGCAGGAGGATTGCCGGGCTCTGGATGGCGTTGGCGCCCAGCACGAACAGGTCCCCGAAAACCTTGAACTCGCCATCGGCGCCACGGATCGTGGCCGCCTTGATGGCGTTGCCTTCGTACTCGAGCGCCCTCACCTCGGACTTAAGCAAGACGTCGACCTTGGGATCGCTGAACAGGTGCGGCAGACCGTTCTGCGCAGTGAACTTGGCGTTCATCGGGCACAGGTTGCAGCTGGCATTGGCGCAACACACCCCACGCGTGCCGGTCGCCACGCGAGCGCGTCCGGTCGGCATGATGAAGTGACGGTCCGGCATCGCCTCCTTCATCAGCATGTCTATGGAAGAACCCTTGTGCGGAGGCTGCGGAAACGGCTGGCTGCGTGGCAGTACCTGCGCCATGTCGGGGTCACCGGCGATCGACATGATCTGCTCGGCCTGACAGTAGAACGGCTCGAGCTCGTCGTAGCTGATCGGCCAGTCGTTGGCGACGCCGTAGCGCGTCCGGGTGGCGAAGTCGCTGGGGTGCAGGCGCGGGGTCTGCGAGTACCAACAGTTCATGCCCCCGCCAAGCGCGATGGTGGTGTTCCACGGTTTCTCACCGCGGTTGTCATAGGTCGACTCGGGCAGAACCAGAGAGCTGGCCTGGTTCTGGATTTGCCAATCCCAGGGGTGGAAGTCGCCCCATTCGATAATCAGGGCGCGGCCGCTGATGTGCTTCAGCGCCTCGTCAAGAAAAAAACTGGAGCCGAACCCGGAGCCGATCACGACCAGCTCGTAGTGTTCCTTGGCGATGTCCCTTGCGCTTACGCGGTTGATCTCCACGTTCTACGTCCCTCTACAGCTTCATCGATACTCGAGCTGTCATACCACCCGAAGACGTCAGGGATATGTCCGCTGCACAGCGCTTGAGGCCGCCCTTGAGCCTGCGGTCGGCCAGTCCTACGAGACTTCCAAGTCAGCGCTAAGTTCCGCCGGCCCAGGAAACGAGGCGTGACGCTGCGTTCAGGCCAAGGTGGGTGGCGTGACCCGATGCAGCGTCCCCGTACCGCGCTCGAATGCGGTGATGTTGTCGAGCGTCGTTTCGGCAATGTTGGTCAAGGCCTCTGTGGTGAAGAACGCCTGATGGCCGGTGATCAGCACGTTGGGGAAGGTCGTCAGGCGCATGAACAGGTCGTCGGCGATGACATGCTGGGACAGGTCCTGAAAGAACAGTTGCTCCTCCTCCTCGTAGACATCCAGCCCGAGGCGGCCAATCTTGCCGCTCTTGAGGCCGTCGATTACGGCCCTGGTGTCGATCACCCGACCGCGCCCGGTGTTGATCAGCATGACGCCGTCCTTCATCTGGGCAATGGCGCGGGCGTCGATCAGGTGGTTTGTCTGCGGCGTGAGGGGACAATGCAGCGAGATGATATCCGAGTCGGCGAGCAGGCGGTCAAACGTCACGTACTCGACGAACGCCTTGGCATCGTGGCTCGGACAGGGATCGGCAGCCAGCACTCGGCAGCCGAAGCCATGCATGATGTCCGCGAAGATCAGCCCTATCTTGCCAGTGCCGACCACTCCGACCGTCTTGCCGTACAGATCGAAGCCGAGCAGACCATCCAGGGAAAAATTCCCCTCGCGAACACGGTTGTAAGCGCGGTAGGTCATGCGGTTGAGGCTGAGGACCAGCGCTACCGCATGTTCGGCCACTGCGTGCGGCGAATAGGCCGGCACGCGCGCCACCGTCATGCCAAGGCGCTCCGCCTCGGGCAGGTCGACATTGTTGAAACCCGCCGAGCGCAGGGCGATCATCCGCGTACCGCCGCCTTGCAGCAGCGCCAGGACACCCGCATCGAGCCGGTCGTTGACGAAGGCGCAGACCGTCTCGAAGCCGGCGGCCAGCGGCGCGGTCTCGGTGGTCAGGCGCGCATCGAGGTAGAGCAACTCGTGACCGTGGCGCTCGTTGGCGCGGTCGAGAAACGTCCGGTCGTAGGGCTTGGTGCTGAAGACGGCGACACGCATGGCTTCCTCCGGCTATCGGGTGGTGTCACTCAGGACGCCAGATGCCTGGCGCGCACACCGAAACAGGCTAGCAGAACCCTCCTCAGGGCGATGACGCCGGGCCGCTGCCAGCGACACGGAGGAAACCGAGAAGCGCGATGCCGCCAGTGCGCGATCGGCGGACTGAACCGCGTCAGAGATTGGCATTGATCCAGTCACGCACCTTGCGCCTGTCCCGGCGCGAGATGAGCTGGCGAGTCAGGGGGCTTTCCGGGATCAGGGCGCATTCCGGGTCGCTGAGATCGCCCAGACGGAATCGCCTCGTGATGCCCAGCGGGTGTCGTTCGGAGCCGTAGAAAGCCGCCGCGCGAATTTCCAAGGCATGAAAGTGCCAGTCACCAACCGGGCAGAGCCCTTTCAGGGCGATCCCGTGCGTCTCGCACACCTGCCGCACCATGCCCTGGAAGGTGCCGATATGAACGAAATCGCCCGTACGCAACGGGCCCTGGTGGGTAATCTGATGGATCGCCAGATCTGGCGTCGCGTCATCCTCGATCCCGTGGCGGATATCGGTGATGTCGACTTCGAGGGTGCCCTTGGACGTGTCGATCAGCACCATCAACTGGTTGATGAACACGGGCTCCGCACTCATGTTGGAAATCAGGCACAAGGACCCGAGCCCCTTGCCGGCGCCCCGGTTGATGATCAGGCTGGGTTTGCGCTGCCGCTTGAAGTTGAGCAGCAGCAGCTGGGCGTAGAACAACCAGACCAGCAAGGTGCAGGCGCTGATCGCCAGGGAGAGGATTTGCTGGTTTTCTTCAAGCCATTCGATCATTGATTGTTCTCAACGGATATCGAACAGCTAAGACCTCGAACGCCGGTTTCCGTGCCGCGCGCCAGCGGTATCACGGCCCGGCGCGAATCAGACCGGGCTGATTTTCTCGACGCTGCTGGACAGCTTCGCGTCCGGTGCGATACCAGGCCGTTCGCGCTCCACCGGCAGTGCTCGCAGGGCCTTGCGCATGAAATACACGCTGAAGAACAACGCCACTATCAAGCCCACCAGCAATGCAGCCGTCCCCATGATCACCTCCGTAAAAGTCGGCAATGATGGCATAAAGACATAGCGCCGAATATCCAGCCGCGCCAGCAGTTGATCTGCCGGGCGCGCATTCCGTAATACGTCCGGAAAGAGTGCTACGTTTGCATTCGTCCCAGCCATCGAGGTCTGCTATGCGCCATCGCTCCTCTCATCACCTGACGCGCCTGTTGACCGCCGCGATTGTTGCGTGGGCCGGCCTCGCCGATGCGGCGTCGCTTGCCGAACAGGATGCGCGCGTTCGAGGTGCCATCGAGGAAGTCATGCAGGCACACGGCATCCCGGGTATGGCCGTTGCCCTGACAATCGCCGGCAAACAGCGGTTCTACGAACTAGGCGTCGCCTCGGAGCAGACAGGCGAGGCGGTCGACCGCGAAACGCTGTTCGAACTCGGCTCTATCAGCAAGACGCTGACCGCGACCCTCGCCACCTACGCCCAGGCCACCGGCAAACTGTCGCTGGCAGACAGCCCGGGTCGATACGTACCCGAACTGGCCGACAGCGCACTGGATCAGGTTTCGTTGATCAACTTGGCCACCCACACGGCAGGCGGCTTCCCGCTGCAGCTGCCCGAAACGGTGCAAGACGAATCACAGTTGATCGCCTACTTCAATGAATGGACACCGCGGTATGCACCCGGCACACAGCGGACCTACGCCAATCCAAGCATTGGCCTGCTCGGCCGGGTCGCCGCGCGCAGCCTGGACCTGACGTATGCCGCAGCGCTCGAGCATGAGCTGCTGCCCAGACTCGGCATGACCCGCACCTACCTCAAGGTGCCTGCGCAAGAGGCGACCCATTACGCCCAAGGCTACGACAAGGCTGGCAAAGCGGTGAGGCTCAACCCGGCAATGCTTGCCGACGAAGCCTATGGCGTGAAATCCGGTACATCGGACCTGCTGCGATTCGTCGAAGCCCACCTCGGCCTCGTCGACATGGAGGGCGCCGTCGCGCAAGCGATAACCGCGACCCGCATCGGCTATTACCAGACGGGCTCGATGACTCAGGACCTGGTCTGGGAGCAATACCCCTACCCCCCATCACTGCAGCAGCTGCAGGCGGGAAACAGCAGCCAGATGGTTCTGGACACCCACCCAGTGAAGGCGATCGTTCCGCCATCGCCGCCGCAGTCTGACGTTTGGATCAACAAAACCGGCTCGACTAACGGGTTCGGTGCCTACCTGGCCTTCGTGCCGGCGCGCAAGCAAGGCATCGTCATCCTTGCCAACCGCTACTACCCGAACGAAGCGCGCGTGGCCTTGGCGTACCGGATTTTGAGCATGCTAGAAGAAGACCAGGCGCAGGATTAACGACCGAGTGGTGAAGGCGACACGGACAACGCGAGGTAATTTGCCCTGAGCGGATCACCAGAAACGAAAAAGCCCCGCTGCGCTTGGCGCGGCGGGGCTTCTTTTCAAGCATAAATAATGGCGGAGAGATAGGGATTTGAACCCTAGGTACCCGCGAGGGTACAACGGATTTCGAATCCGTCCCGTTCGGCCACTCCGGCATCTCTCCAGCGGCGCGCATCATAGCAGCTCGGACGCGTTTGTCGAACCCCAGAAGTGCGCTTTTTTCTCGATTTTCAGCCTGTTGCGGCGGGGACCCCGCCTGGCATCCCCAGCTCGGGCCGGGCTCAGGCTGTCAGTCGGGTCAAGGCCTCGCGGTACTTGTCCGCCGTCTTTTGCGCAACGTCTGCGGGCAGGCGCGGTGCTGGCGGTTCCTTGTTCCAACCGGTGGATTCCAGCCAGTCTCTGACGAATTGCTTGTCGAAACTGGGCGGATTGCTTCCAACCCGGTAGCTGTCCGCCGGCCAGAAGCGGCTTGAGTCAGGCGTCAGCACTTCATCCATTAGGGTCAGGGTGCCGTCTTCATCGAGGCCGAACTCGAATTTGGTATCGGCGATGATGATGCCCCGGGTCGCGGCGTACTCCACGGCTGCGCTGTACAGCGCAATGGAAGTGTCACGGACCTGAGCCGCCAGTGCCTTGCCGATGATGGCTTCGCACTGCTCGAACGAGATGTTCTCGTCGTGATCGCCTACGGCTGCTTTGGTCGAGGGTGTGAAGATTGGCTGCGGAAGTTTGGCGGCCTCCTTCAGTCCGTCAGGCAGCGCGATGCCGCAGACGGTGCCGCTCTTCTGGTACTCCTTCCAGCCCGAGCCAGCCAGATAGCCCCGAACGATGGCCTCCACCGCAACCGGCTTCAGACGCTTGGCGACGACGGCGCGTCCGTCGACCAGCGGCAGCTCGGCAGCCGGGACGACGTCCTCCACGCGATCGCCAGTGAAGTGATTGGGCACCAGGTCAGCCAGTTTGGCGAACCAGAAATTCGAGATCGCCGTTAGGATCTTGCCCTTGTCGGGTATCGGCTGGTCCAGGATCACATCGAAGGCCGACAAACGATCGGTTGCGACCATGAGCATGCGCTTGTCGTCAATTTCGTAGAGGTCGCGAACCTTGCCGGAGTAGAGCTTTTTCAGGCTGAGGGCTTTAGCTGTCATGGGATTCTCGCTCTGGCGAACCCAGGCGCCGCAGGGCGCGGCGGTCGGGCCTGTCATTAAACAAAACAGGCGAAACCGGATGGCTTCGCCTGGATTGGTTGCGGGGTTGTCGGCGTGTGGCTCAGCCCAGGTTGTCGCGCAGCATCGTGAGTACGCGCCGGGCGACATCTTCCGGGGCGACGGTGTCCAGATCCTTGTCCAGCGTCACCTGAACACCTCCATTCACGGTCGTCAGGCGCACCTGATAGCGCTCGGCACGCGCTTCGATTTCCTCGCGGTCCGGCGCGCTGCCAAACAGCCTGGCGAAGAAGCCCGGCTTGTCGTCTGGCTTCTCAGCGCCTTCCGACAGGTTGACATAGTAGACGCCCAGGCTGCGATCAAGGTCTTCGACCAGAATATCGCTGGCGCTGAGTGCGCGACCGACGCTGGACCAGGCCCGATTGAAATCGGTGTCCAGCTGCAAGACGGGGCTGCCGCTGCCGGCTTCACTCAGGGTCACGCGGCTTGGCGCGTCGAATTCGCGTTCGGCCAGCAGCGAGGTGGAACCACCCTGGTCCGCGCGGCTGACGAGCGCGGTCTGCATTTCGTCGAGCAACACGCGATCAAGTTCAGCGTTGGCGGTACGCTCCGGCCAGGCGACGTCGGCATTGTTGCCTGCCGGTCGTTGCACGCTGAGCAGCGACACTTCGCTGGTCTGGCGCTGCACACCCGGCTCGACACGCACACGAACACGCGTCTCGCCCTCACCCAGTCCAAGGTTGCGCACCAGGCCGGGCGCCAGCTGGTCGCGCGTCTGCCAGGCGGTGGTGAACTCACCCGTTTGAGGACGCTCCTCGTCGATCTGGAAGCCGTTGTCGGTAAAGAACTGGCGAACCGCGGTGTAGGTTTCGGATGGAGAGCGCAACGCAACCAGCCAACGACCATCCTCGGAGGTCTGCAGGCTGAAATCGCTGGCCGTCTCGGCGGCCACCAGCCGCTGCGGGCGCGGCACTTCGTAGTCGCCACTGGCTCGGCTGTCAGCCACTTGCTGCGGAATCGGCAGCAAAGGTTCGATGGGGCGCAAATTGGCGCCTGCCGGCACCTGCATCGGCGGCACCTGTTGCGCCTGCAGGTAGTCACTTCCGCGGTCACGGAAATATCCGTCGTCGCCCCACAGCCAGCCGCAACCGCTGGTGGCAGAGATGATCAGGGCTAGCGTCGAGAGTCCGGCCAGTCGCTTCATGCGTGTTCCTTCATTGTTAAACCCGTACACCGGAATTGGTTCAGGCCAGCACACCGGACTGGCGCATGGCCTGGCGCAGTGGCTCCTGGCAATGCTGGCTCAGCCAGGTCAACGGCAGGCGGATGCCTTCGGGCATCAGACCCATTTCATGGAGCGCCCACTTGACCGGGATCGGGTTGGCCTCGATGAACAGCATCTGGTGCAACGGCATCAACAGGGCATTGATCGCCCGCGCCTTCTCGGCATCACCGGCAATCGCCGCGGCGCAGAGCTCGCTCATCGCGCGCGGGGCGACGTTCGCCGTTACCGAGATGTTGCCCTTGCCGCCCATGAGCATCAGCTCAACGGCGGTCGCATCATCACCGGAATAGACGAGGAAGTCCTGACCCACACGGTCGAGCACTTCACGCCCGCGCTTGAGGTCGCCCGTGGCCTCCTTGATACCGATGATGTTCGCCACCGTGGACAGCCGCTCGACAGTCTCGGGCAGCATGTCGCACGCCGTCCGGCCCGGAACGTTATAGAGAATCTGCGGGATGGCGACCGCTTCGGCGATGTGCCGGAAGTGCTGATACAGCCCTTCCTGGGTCGGTTTGTTGTAGTAGGGCGTGACCAACAGGCAGGCATCGGCGCCCGCCGCCTTGGCGTTTTCGGTCAATTCGACCGCTTCGCGGGTGGAGTTGGCCCCCGTACCGGCGATCACGGGAATACGCCCGTTGACCTGATCGACCACACGCCGGATCACTTCGATATGCTCAGGCACTTCGAGGGTGGCGGATTCGCCCGTGGTCCCGACAGCGACGATTGCGTTGGTCCCTTCCTGCAAGTGGAAGTCGACCAGTTTGGCCAGGCTTTCCCAATCGAGACCGCCTTGCGCATCCATGGGAGTGACCAGCGCCACCATACTGCCCGCAATCATGCAACCACTCCTGCCGGAAAAAGAGAGGCGTAATGGTACAAGGCTCCATTGCGCTTTGCGAGTACGCCGGAGGCATCCTGTAGCGATGCCGAGCGGTTGGCTTCGTCGCGCGACCGGCCGACGTGCATTCCTTCGCGCGGTGCTTTCCGCTACCCTTAGCCGTTTTCGGCTTGGCTAGCCGCCCGATTCATCTTGCCAGGAACGCTGCATGCCCCTCCCCCCCGTACCTCGTGAACAGTTTCTCGTCATCAGCGCCTTGGGCAAAAGTCCAATGGAGCTCACCAACGTGCTCTGCAAAGCCAGCCACGAGAATCGCTGCGCCGTGGTCAGCACCCGCCTGACGCGGCACGGCGAGTGCTGTGCGCTCGTGTTGGAGGTGACCGGGACCTGGGACGCCCTGGCCCGCATGGAAACGGCATTGCCCGGCCTGGCGAAGAAGCACGACTTCACCACCAACGTCGTGCGTAGCGAGGCACTGGAAACCCGACCCCAGGCCTTGCCGTACGTGGCGTACGTCAGCTCCGTCTACCGGCCGGACATCCTCAACGAGCTCTGCCAGTTCTTCATCGATCATCGCGTCGAACTGGAAAGCCTCACATGCGACACCTACCAGGCCCCTCAGACCGGCGGCACCATGCTCAACGCGACGCTGACTGTCACGCTGCCTGCCGGGACCCAGATCAGCTGGTTGCGAGATCAGTTCCTCGATTTCGCCGATGCGCTGAACCTGGACGCACTGATTGAGCCCTGGCGCCCCCAGAACCCTTGAAGAAGGAAATCAAGCTCATGGCTGTGGAGATCGACCAACCCATTCCACCCTTCGTGGCCCAGGCCACAAGCGGCGTGCAGGTGACGCAAGACACCTTGAAGGGCAAGCAGACGGTCATCTACTTCTATCCAAAGGACAACACGCCGGGCTGCACCACCCAAGGCCAGGGTTTCCGCGATCTGCATGAAGCCTTTCTGGCCGCTGACA
Source organism: Stutzerimonas marianensis (assembly GCF_022810315.1). Lineage (NCBI taxonomy): Bacteria > Pseudomonadati > Pseudomonadota > Gammaproteobacteria > Pseudomonadales > Pseudomonadaceae > Stutzerimonas > Stutzerimonas marianensis. The sequence goes on from NZ_JALGRD010000002.1 coordinate 311,308, forward strand.
CTCAGGTGTTCGGCGTGTCACGGGACAGCCTTCGGACGCATGAGAACTTCAAGGCCAAGCAGGGCTTCCCGTTCGAGCTCATCAGCGACAAGGACGAAGCGCTCTGCCAGCTGTTCGACGTGATCAAGCTCAAGAAGCTCTATGGCAAGGAATACCTCGGCGTCGACCGAAGCACCTTCCTGATCGACAACCAAGGCGTTCTCCGCCAGGCGTGGCGGGGCGTCAAGGTACCAGGCCACGTCGAAGCGGTATTACAGGCGGCGCAATCGCTACAGAGAAGTTGATCGCGCGGCCATCATCCCGGCACTGGGCAACGTGAGATGCCCAGTGCCGGAGCCCAAACGCCACTCTAACCGTCGACGATCGGCGCCGCCGCGCGCCGGGGCCAGGCATACAGCACCGCCTTGAACAGTGTCGCCAGCGGAATCGCGAAGAACACGCCCCAGAAGCCCCACAATCCGCCGAACAGCAGGACCGAGCAGATAATCGCCACCGGGTGGAGGTTGACGGCCTCGGAGAACAGAAGCGGCACTAGCACGTTGCCGTCGAGCGCCTGGATGATTGCGTAGGCCACCATCAGATAGATGAACTGATCGCCAAGCCCCCACTGGAACAAGCCAATCAGCGCGATCGGGATGGTTACCAGGGTGGCCCCGATATAGGGCACCACCACCGACACGCCTACCAGCAGCGCGAGCAGCGCGGCGTAATTCAGCTCCAACGCCGCGAACACCGCATAGGACACCACACCACAGATCAGGATCTCGATCGCCTTGCCGCGGATGTAGTTGGCGATCTGCAGGTTCATTTCCTGCGACACCTGCGTGATCAGCGTTCGCTCACGCGGCAGATAGCCGCTGAGCCAGTCACTGATCTGCTGACGATCCTTCAGAAAGAAGAACACCAGGATCGGCACGAGAATCAGGTAGATCAGCAGGCTGATCAGCAGCGGCAGGCTCGACAGCGACGACGTCAGCACAATCTGGCCATAGCGTCCGATCTCGCCGCGCATGACATCGATTCCGCGCCGTACCTGCTCCTCGGTGAGCAGTTGCGGATAACGCTCGGGCAGCAAGAGCAGCAGCGACTGCCACTCGACCAGCATGCGCGGCAACTCGTTGAACAGCGTCAACACCTGCTGCCAGACCAGTGGCACCAGGAACAACAGGCACACCGTGAGCGCGCCCACGAACATCAGGAACACGAGCCAGACCGCAACGAGGTGCGGTACCCGCTTGCGCTCCAGCGCACCGACCAGCCCCTGCATGAGATAGGCAAGCACCAGACCGGCGATCACCGGCGCGAGCATCCCGCCAAGCGTCAGGACAATCGCAAAAGCCGCCACCAGCAGCACGGCGAGGACGACGGCCTCTTCATCAGAAAAATAGCGGTGGATCCAACCGCGCAAAACGTTGAGCATCGTGAGTCCTCATCTGCCTTCAGGCCTTGCGCAGCCAGTAGCGAAACACGCCGTCGGCGGTTTCTTCATGCAACATCGTATGGCCCGCCAGCTTGGCGAAGCTGTGAAAATCCCGCTGTGAACCGGGGTCCGTTGCCGTCACCTTCAGCACCTCTCCGCTGGCCAGCCGATTAAGTTCCAGCTTGGCCTTTAGCAGCGGCATGGGGCACTCCAGTCCGGCCGCGTCGAGTTCCGCGTCGCAGGGCGGCTCTTTGGTGTGCACTTCAGTCATCGTCGTCTCCTTGAAAGCCCGGCAGGATACCGAGCCCTGCCCGGCTCTGGCCAGCTACCCGAGCACAAGGCTACAGTAGCGCTCCCGCAACGATGAGCCAGTCTGGATGAAACTGCTGCGCCCCACCCTGCTGACACTGGCCTGCCTGCTCGGGCAGCCGGCCATTGCCAACGACCTTCCCTCCCTGGGCGACTCAAGCTCCGGCATCGTCTCGCCGGAACAGGAACATCAACTCGGCCGGGCATGGCTGAGCCTGCTGCGCGGGCAGGTCCCGCAGCTCTCCGACCCACAGCTCAAGGAGTTCCTCGAGCGCAGCGTGTACCGGCTCGCCGAAACCAGCCAGCTGCAAGACCGTCGACTGGAATTCGTTCTGCTCGACAGCAAGGAGCTGAACGCTTTCGCCGCTCCCGGTGGCATCATCGGCGTGAACGGCGGATTGTTCCTGCATGCCGAGACCGAAGCAGAGTACGCCTCGGTGCTCGCCCACGAACTGGCCCACCTGTCGCAGCGCCATTTCGCGCGCGGTCTGGAGGCTCAGAAACGCATGCAACTGCCCTTGATGGCCGCCATGCTCGCCGGTGTGGTGGCCGCCGCCGCCGGTGCCGGTGATGCGGGCATCGCTGCCATCGTGTCGAGCCAGGCGGCCGCGATCCAGGCACAACGCCGCTTTTCCCGGCAGAACGAGCAGGAAGCTGACCGAATCGGTATCGTCAATCTCGAGCGGGCTGGCTACGATCCTCGCGCCATGCCGCAGATGTTCGGCCGCCTGATGCGGCAATATCGCTACGACCAGAAGCCGCCGGAATTCCTGCTGACACACCCGGTCACCGAGTCACGGATCGCCGATACCAAGAACCGCGCAGAGCAATACGCCAACGGCGGTGTGGAAGACAGCCTCCGCTATCAGCTCATGCGGGCCCGTACCGACCTGAAGTTCGAGACGACGCCCGGTCTCAGCGCGAAGCGTTTTCGCGCCATGTTGAGTGATGATGAGAATCTCGATGCGGCGCGCTACGGGCTGGCGCTCGCCCAGATCAAAAGCGGCCAGCTCGAAGAAGCCGCAAGCAACCTCAGAACGTTGCTTGCCAAGGAGCCGGACGAAGTCGCTTACAACCTGGCACAGATCGAACTGGACATCACCGGCAACCGCCTGACGCCGGCGCGCGAACGAACCCAGCGTCTGTTGTCGCTCTATCCTGGCAGTTATCCGGTCCGCCAGACCCACATTGATCTGCTGATGAAGGAAGGCAAACAGAAGGAAGCCGAGCAGGAGCTCGACAAACTGGTGAGCGCCCGCCCGAAGGACCCGGATATCTGGTATCAGGTTGCGGAAATCCGCGGTCTGACCGGCAACATCGTTGGCCTTCACGAAGGTCGCGCAGAATATTTCGCGCTGGTGGGTGACTATGATCAGGCGATCGAACAACTGGATTTCGCCAAGCGCCGCTCCGGCAATTTCCAGACTGCAGCCCGCATCGATGCCCGCCAGCAACAGCTCAGAGACGAAAAACGCATGGTCGAGGAAATGCTGCGCTGACGACTGCCGCGCTCTCCAATACGGAGGGCAAACGCCAGTCGGTCAGGCGTTGCCGGCCTGATTGAGGCGTGCCGCCTGGGTGAAGTCCAGCATGCGCTTGAGCGGTTTGACCGCACGCGGAATCAGCGCCGCATCGACGAAGATCTCGTTCGATCCGGTACGCAGGCAATCAAGGGTCCGTTCCAGGGTATTCATGGCCATCCAGGGGCAGTGTGCGCAACTGCGACAGGTCGCCCCGCTGCCTGCGGTCGGCGCTTCGATGAATTGCTTGTCGGGGCACAGCTGCTGCATCTTGTAGAAGATGCCGCGATCCGTTGCCACGATGAAGCTGGGATTGGCGAGCGTCTGCGCTGCCTTGATCAGCTGACTGGTGGAGCCCACCGCATCAGCCAGCGCGATTACCGCCTCGGGCGACTCAGGATGCACCAGCACGGCGGCCTCGGGATACAACGCCTTCATATCCTCCAGCTGCTTCGCCTTGAACTCCTCATGGACGATGCAGGCACCATCCCAGAGAAGCATGTCGGCACCGGTTTCTCGCTGAACATAGCTACCCAGGTGTTTGTCTGGCGCCCAGATGATTTTCTCGCCGTTGTCCATCAGGCTTTCGACGATCTCGAGAGCACAACTGGAAGTCACGACCCAGTCAGCCCGGGCCTTTACGGCAGCCGAGGTATTGGCGTAGACGACCACCGTGCGCTCGGGGTGCTGGTCACAGAAACGTGAGAACTCCTCGACCGGACACCCCAGATCCAGCGAGCAGGTCGCCTCGAGCGTCGGCATCAGCACCCGCTTTTCCGGATTGAGGATCTTGGCCGTCTCGCCCATGAATCGGACGCCGGCCACGATGACGGTTTGCGCCGCATGCTCGTTGCCGAACCGGGCCATCTCCAGCGAATCCGCAACGCAACCACCGGTTTCTTCGGCCAGGGCCTGAATGACCGGGTCGGTGTAGTAGTGAGCCACGAGCACGGCGTTCTGCCGCTCCAACTCGGCGGCAATCTCGCGACGCAGCAACGCCTGCTGCTCCTGTGACAGCGGCTGGGGCTGCTTCGCGGCCAGGTGGGCCTGTACGAGGATGCGTTCGGGTATCTGCGTCATGTCGCGGTTCCTGCAAGCACACGTGATGCACGGGTCGCCGATTATAGCCTTTGACAACAGGCCTATCGGTCGCAGCAAAAAGGAGGGATACGGCATGAGACGAACGTCCGCAGCCCCGTTCAAGGGGGCGGAATACTAGCCGAAGCGTTCAGGCGTTGGGAAGCAGAGGGGGCGATCAGGAGGAGCGTGACAGGGAGGGGCAACAAAAAAGCCCGCCGGCTGGCACCGGCGGGCTCTGGGGTCACTTGCCCTTGAGCATGTGGCCGCGTTCTTCCAAGTTGGTATGCCAGTCCATCGCATCGTGCAGCAGATGCGGTGTCTGCCCGCCTTTTTTGCACGCGGCTTCGAAGTAGGCGTTGAGTGCGTCGCGATAGGACGGATGCACGCAGTTGTCGATAATGACACGCGCGCGCTCACGCGGTGCCAGGCCCCGCAGATCGGCCAGACCCTGCTCGGTCACCAGGATGCTGACGTCATGCTCGGTATGGTCAACATGCGCCACCATCGGCACCACGCTGGAAATCGCGCCACCCTTGGCAATCGACTTGGTAACGAAGATGGCCATGTGTGCGTTACGGGCGAAGTCACCCGAGCCGCCAATGCCATTCATCATCTTCGTGCCACCGACATGTGTGGAGTTCACGTTGCCGTAGATATCGAACTCGAGTGCGGTGTTGATGCCGATGATGCCGATACGACGCACCAGCTCCGGATGGTTGGAGATTTCCTGCGGACGCAGCACCAGCTTGTCCTTGTACTTTTCCAGATTGCCAAACACCCGGTCATTGCAGCGCTGCGACAGGGTGATGGAGCAGCCCGACGCAAAGACCATCTTGCCGGCGTCGATCAGCTCGAAGGTGGAGTCTTGCAGCACTTCGGAGTACATGACCAGGTTTTCGAACGGCGAGTCGATCAGGCCGCACATCACCGCGTTGGCGATGTTGCCGATCCCCGCCTGCAGCGGTCCGAGGCTGTTGCTCAGGCGACCCGCATCCACTTCCTTCTTGAAGAAATGGATCAGATGGTTGGCGATGGCCTGGGTCTCGTCGTCCGGCGGCGTGACGGTGGAGTACGAATCCGGCTGGTCGGTGATGACGATCGCGGCAATCTTGGCCGGATCGACCGGAATGGCGGAAACACCGATACGGTCATCGACCTTCATCAACGGAATCGGCTGACGGTTCGGACGCTCGCCCGGAATGTAGATGTCGTGCAGACCTTCCAGATTCGGGTTATGCGCCATGTTCAGTTCGATAATCACCTTGTCGGCGAACAGCGCGAGGTTGGCCGAGTTGCCTACCGAGGTCGTGGGGACGATGTGCCCCTGCTCGGTGATGGCGACCGCTTCGATGATGGCCAGATCCGGTTTCTTGATCTGATGGTTACGCATCTGCTCGACGGTATGCGACAGGTGCTGGTCGATGAACATGACCTCGCCGCCGTTGATCGCTTTGCGCAACGCTGCATCCGCCTGGAACGGCATCCGGCGCGCCAGCAGACCGGCTTCGGCCATCAGGCCGTCCAGGTCATTGCCGAGGCTGGCACCGGTGATAAGACTGATTTTCAGCGGCTTGTCCTTGGCGCGCTTGATCAGCGCCATCGGGACTGCCTTGGCTTCGCCGGCGCGGGTAAAACCGCTCATGCCGACAGTCATGCCGTCGACTACATGGGTAGCAGCCTCGTCGGCGCTCATGACCTTGCTATGCAGGGAGGACAGGCGGATGCGATCAGAATACATTTGAGCCTCGAACCACTGTGAAATCGGAAGGTGGCAGTCTAGTACGTTTAAAGACGCTCGGGTCACATACCAAGGTCGTAGAGGAATAAGCCTTGATTACCGTCTCGCAGGGTCTTTTTTCAGCTTTATAAACTGCAGACATAAAAAAACCGGATGACCTGAAGGTCGTCCGGCTATTTCCCCTCGACGGGGTGTGTATGGTGGGTCGTGTAGGATTCGAACCTACGACCAATTGGTTAAAAGCCAACTGCTCTACCAACTGAGCTAACGACCCAATGCGGGGCGCATGATACTGATTTGATTCAGGAATTCAAACTATTTTTTGATTTCAGGCATAACGGGTCGGATCGGCCAGCCCGGCGTCAGCGAAGCCTGCGGCACGTAGCCGGCAGCTGTCACACTTACCGCAGGCGCGCCCATCATCATCGGCCTGGTAGCAGGATACCGTCGTACCGTAATCGACGCCGAGTCGAGTTCCGGCCAGCACGATCTCGGCCTTGCTCAGGCTCTGCAGCGGAGCGCGAATACGAAACCCCTGGCCTTCCACGCCTGCCTTGGTCGCCAGATTGGCAAGCCGCTCGAAGGCCGCGATGAACTCGGGACGGCAATCGGGATACCCGGAATAGTCGACTGCATTAACACCGATGAAGATGTCGCGCGCGCCCAACACCTCGGCCCAGCCAAGCGCCAACGACAGGAACAGCGTGTTGCGCGCCGGAACGTAAGTCACCGGGATACCTTCGACGGCGGCCTCCGGCACGGCGATCGTCGTATCGGTCAGTGCCGATCCACCGATCCCGTTGAGATTCATACCGATCACCTTGTGCTCGACGACGCCAAGCTGCCGGGCCACTCGCTCGGCCGCCTGCAGCTCGGCGCGATGACGCTGGCCGTAATCGAAGCTCATCGTGTAGCAAACGTATCCTTCAGCCCGCGCCATCGCCACGACCGTGGCCGAGTCGAGCCCGCCCGAGAGCAAGACAACTGCCTTCTTTTCACTCATATCCTTCTACCTTGTCGAGAGAACACCTTAGCGCAACATGGCAGGCGCAGGCATCAACGCCCGCGCGCATCGTTCCAGAGAATCTTGTGCAGTTGAAGCTGAAGCCTGACGGGCAGGTTGTCCTGCACGATCCAGTCGGCAAGTTCGCGCGCATCGATCTGGCCGTGGCTCGGCGAAAACAACACTTCGCCTGCCCGCTTCTCGAGGCCGTACTCGATGAGCTTGGACACAGCCCAGTGGTAGTCCTCGCGAGAACAGATCACGAACTTGACCTGGTCATTAGGCGTCAACAGCGCGACGTTCTCGTAACGATTGCGGTGCGCTTCGGCCGATCCCGGAGTTTTCAGATCGACCACGCGACTGACGCGGGCGTCCGCTACTGAAATATCCAGCGCACCGCTGGTTTCCAGCGAGACCTCATAGCCTGAGTCACACAAGTGACGCAACAGCTCCGCGCAATTGGGCTGGGCCAACGGCTCCCCACCCGTCACACAGACGTAACGTGGATTGAAGGATGCGATCCGCTCGAGAATCGCATCGATTCCCATCAGCTCGCCGCCGCTGAAGGCATAGGCCGTATCGCAATATTGACAGCGCAGGGGACAGCCGGTCAGGCGAACGAACACGGTGGGCAGGCCACTGGTGCGCGTTTCCCCCTGCAGCGAGTAGAAAATCTCGGATATTCGCAGGGTATGGTGCATATCAGCCACGGGCGTGACGGCTAAACAGGCCATCCGCCTCCGTTGCGGGAAAGGGGGCGCGATTTTAACGAAAAAACCCGCCATTGGGCGGGTTTTATTGAAAAGCCTGAGCTCTGCGATCAGCGGCTCAATTGCCGCTGCGCCAATTGGGCGGCAGAGCTGTTCGGAAAGTCCGCAATTACCTGCCGGAGAATCCCGTTAGCCTTGTCTCGGTTACCCAAACGAAGCTCGACATCCGCGAGCTTGTACAGCGAATCCGGGACCTTGTTGTGCTGAGGATAGGCCTGACTCACCTTCGCGAACGCCTGACCCGCCGCCTGCAGATCGCCCTTGGCAAGGTTGACCTCACCCAACCAGTACTGGGCGTTTCCCGCGTAGGGGCTGCTCGGGTACTTGCGCAGGAACGCAGCGAAAGCCTGGCTGGCCTTGTCGAAATCCTTCGCCTTGATGAGATCGAACGCCGCATCGTAATACAGCTTTTCTTTCTCCGGGTCAGAGGACTCACCTGAACCCGACTCTTGCGCAACCGCATCGTTCGATGCTTGCGCCGGACCAGCGGCCGTGTTGCCGCTGGCAGAAGCATTCTGACTGGAACCCCCACCCGCCGACATATCGGACAGACGACGATCCAGATCTTGGTAACGCTCCAGCCCTTCCTGTTTGAGGCGCTGGATTTCGTTCTCCTGCACTTCGAGCATGCCGCGCAATTGCGCAATCTCTTCCTGCATCTGCTGCAACTGCACGAAGAGCATGCCCTGTGCGGAAGACGGAGCAGCAGCCCCGCCTCCCGCGTAGGCACCGTTATTATCCGCCCCGGCCGAGTAACCCGACGGCGCGTCACCAGCGGTTTGCGAGTCGTATTCCACAACCGGAACCTGAGCCGCCGCAAATAACGGCAGGCCAAGCGCCAAGAGCGGCAGAGCGTAACGGTGCTTGAGCATGGCTATTACTTACGCAGCTCTACGCGACGGTTCTGAGCCCACGACTGCTCGTCGTTACCCATGGCCACCGGACGCTCTTCGCCGTAGGAAACCAGCTCCAGCTGAGCAGGCGATACGCCTTGCAGGACCAGATAACGCTGAACGGCCTTCGAGCGACGCTCGCCCAGAGCCATGTTGTACTCGCGAGTACCACGCTCGTCGGTGTGGCCTTCCAGTACGACGCGATTGCCAGCGGACTTCAGGTCCTTGGCATGAACGTCCAGAGCGCGCATGGCTTCCGGCTTCAGATCGGAGCTGTCGTACTCGAAGTAGAAGGTGGTGATAGCGCGCAGAGCGGCTTCTTCGCTCATGCTGCCGTCGACGGCACCACTGTCAGCGCCGTAGCCAGCGTTCGGATCGACAGCAGTAGAGCCTTCGCCGGAATCGTCGCCGCCCTTGGACGAACAACCTACGGCTACGGCCATAGCCAGAGCCAGCGCAGCGAACTTACCGAATTTCAGCATTTCCATGTGTAACAACCCCAGGTGTGTTTTTGGTTAGGTAAAGCAGTTGTACCGCATCAGTTCAGGTAAGGGGACCACGATGGCTCACGGACTTCGCCTTGAGCAGTAGGAAGCGGGAGCCTAACTCGACCATTGATTGATACGAGCATCAAGACTCCCCGGCCCTGCTGGCGGGTCGCGTAGATTAGCATGGTGCCATTAGGCGCAACAGTGGGCGACTCATCTAAACTCGTGTCCGAAAGCAGTCGAAGGTTGCCGCGCTGAAGATCCTGCGCCGCCACCTTGAAGTTGGTGTAACCCTCCTGACGATGAATCATTACAAGAGTCTTTTCATCAGCCGATAGTTTCGGATTGGCGTTGTAGTTACCGACGAACGTGACCCGCTCTGCATTATTGCCACCCAGCCGCTGCTTGTAGATCTGCGGCTTGCCGGCACGGTCGGAGGTAAAGTAGATGGTCTGCCCATCGGCACCCCAGAACGGCTCGGTGTCGATCGCGTAATGATTCGTCAGACGCTGGAGCTGGCGTGACCCCAGATCCATCACGTAGACCTCCGGGTTGCCATCCTTCGAGAGCACGAACGCGAGGCGGTTGCCGTCCGGAGAGAAGGCCGGTGCGCCGTTCAAGCCCTCGAAATTGGTGATCTGTTCGCGACGCCCCGTATCGACGTGCTGAATGAAAATGCGTGGACGCTTCTGCTCGAACGATACGTAAGCGATGCGACGGCCATCCGGGGAATAGCGCGGTGACAGGATCGGTTCGCGGGATTGCAGCAGGGTCACGGCCCTGGCGCCATCATAGTCCGAACGCTGCAGCGTATAGCGGGTATTCGCGCCGCCCAAGCGCTCGGCCGTCACGTACAGCAGCCGCGTGGAGAAGGCCCCCTTGATACCGGTCAGCTTTTCGAAGGACTGATCGGCCACGTAATGCGCCATGTCGCGCAGCTGCTCCGGGCTGCCTCCGACGCTGCCGTTCATGACCTGCTGCTCGGTGTTGACGTTGAACACCTCGTAGCGGACCTGGAGCTTGCCACCGGATGGCTCGATATTGCCCACCACAACGTACTGGGCGCCAAGAGCCTTCCAGTCACGGAAGATGATTTCGCTGCCGCGGGTCGGCAGGCTGATCATGTTCTGCTTAGGGATGGGCTGGAAGATTCCAGTGTTGCGCATGTCATTGCCGACGATCTCGGCCATGTCTTCCGGAAGGAGACTCCCGCCCTGCCAGCCGAAAGGCACCACCGCGATAGGGATCGCCCGATCGGAGCCACTGGTCACCACGATGTTCTTCTCCTGCGCAGACGCGGTTCCCAACGCGAATGCAAGAAGAACGACGAAACCTCGAAGGTAATTGATCACAACGCAAGATCCTCAGGCGTGAATGTCATCGTGAACGAGCGATACGGCTGAAATTCCTGAGCAGAGAGCCCCTGCATCTCGGTCAGCCGACCAATGTTCTTCACCGCGGCAACCGCGGAATTGTCAAAAGGTGTATCGCCACTCGAACGGGAAACGCTTACGGCGGTGATGGTCCCGTCGGGCAGCATGTTCACCCGCAGCGACACCGACATGTTGTTACGTGCCGACGGCGGTCGTGTCCAGCCCTCCGCGGCGCGCATCCGAATCAGATCGTCGAAGTCGCCGGCGACTTGATCGCCTTGGGTATCAGCCATCGCCTGCTGCCGCTGGGTATCTTCCGAGAGCAGCTCAGCCAACGCCTGAGCCTTCTTGTCCTCTGCCGCTTTGCGTGCCGCTTCGGCAGCAGCCTTTTTCTTGGCCTCTTCGGCCGCTTTCTTTTTCGCCGCCTCGGCCGCAGCTTTTTTCTTCGCTTCTTCGGCCGCTTTCTTCTTGGCGGCTTCCGCTGCGGCTTTCTTTTTCGCTTCGTCGTCCGCTTTCTTTTTCGCCGCTTCATCTGCGGCCTTCTTCTTGGCGATTTCAGCCTGCTTTTTCTGCTCGGCAGCCTTCCTGGTCTCCTCAGCCTTTTTCGCCTCAGCCGCTTTCGCCGCCTGCGCCTTGGCTACCTCGGCCTTTCGAGCCTCTTCCGCCTTCTTTTGTTCCGCAGCCTGGGCGGCGGCCTGCCGTTGCTGCTCGACCTTGCGCTGCTCCATCTGCTCGGCTTCGTACTGCTTGGCGGAGGTCTTCTGCGCCTCGCCGGCAATCTTCTGGTTCGTCTGAGTCTTGGCCTGACTCTGAGACTTGAGCTGGTAAAGCGTGGCCTGCACGATCGGCTTGGATGGCGGCAAGTCTGGCGTCATCGCGAAGCTGACGAACAGCATGGCGAAGATGATGACGTGCAGCCCGACCGCAAGGATGGTCGGCCAGTAGTAGCTTTCAGACCGTGAACGTTCCGGCTGTTGCATCAGGGGGCCTCGGTGATCAGGCCGACGTTGCCGACACCCGCTTCCTGCAGCCCACCCATGGCCGCCATCACGGAGCCGTAGTCGACCGCCTTGTCACCACGCACGAACACCTGAATCTGCTGCCCCTGACTGCGGTTCTGATTCATGATCGCCGTGACGGCGCGGGTCATGTCTTCGAGCGTCAAGGCCTGATCCTGAACCGTGTCGGTGTCGACTTCGCTGCCGATGTTCCAGTAGTAGCTCTTGTCCGCCTTGATCGAGATGGTGAGCACTCGAGCATTGTTATCCTGCGGAAGCGCCTCACTGCTGACTTTCGGCAGGTCGACCTTGACCCCTTGGTTGAGCATCGGCGCGGTCACCATGAAGATGACGAGCAGGACCAGCATCACGTCGATGTAGGGCACCACGTTCATCTCGGCGACGGGCTTGCGTCTGTTGCGGATTCTTGCCATGGCCGGTGGGCCTCAATCTTCGGTGGTGTGAACTTTGCGATGCAGGATCGCCTGGAATTCGTCAGCGAAGGTGTAATAGCGCCCGATGAGCAACTCCCCACGCGCTGAGAAGCGGTTATAGGCAATGACGGCGGGAATCGCTGCGAACAGACCGATCGCCGTGGCAATGAGAGCCTCGGCGATACCCGGGGCAACGGTCGCCAGCGTCGCCTGCTGGACCTGCGCCAGTCCTCGGAAGGAATTCATGATGCCCCAGACCGTACCGAACAGGCCGATGTAGGGGCTCGTCGAGCCGACAGTCGCCAGGAATGGCAGACTCTGATCGAGCTTTTCTTCCTCTCGGGAAATCGCCACTCGCATGGCCCGGTTCACGCCGTCCATCACCGCATCGGGGTCAACGCCCTGCTGCTGCCGCAGGCGGGAAAATTCCTTGAAGCCCGCGCGAAAAATCTGCTCGACTCCCGAGTCCGGATCCGGGTTGCTACCAGCCTGGCGATACAGCTTGGACAAGTCGATACCGGACCAGAAGCGCTCTTCGAAACCGTCAAGCGCACGCTTGGCGGCGCGCAGCATATTGGTGCGCTGGAAAATCAGGATCCATGAGGTCACCGAGGCGCCCACCAGGATCAGCATCACCAGCTGCACGACGAAGCTGGCATTACTGATAAGGCTCCACATGGACATGTGATCGACGTTGGCTTCCACGCTTACTCTCCTGCTGGGGGTAGACCCGACTCGACGAACGCCGCTCGCAGCGATTCGGGAATGGGACGGGGTTTCAAACTCTTGGCACGTACACAGGCAACCAGAAACCGCCCTTCACAGAGCAGCTCGCCATCACCCGCTCGCCTTACCTGCTGGCGGAAACGCAGGCTTGCACGCTTAATCTCGATCACGTCGGCGCTTACCAGCAGTTCGTCGTCCAGGCGCGCCGGCGACAGATAACGCGCCTCGCTCGAATGCACGACGAAAAGCAGGTCTTCGCCGACCAGCTGCGACTGGGCGAAACCCAGGCTGCGCAACCGTTCGGTACGGGCCCGCTCCATGAACTTGAGGTAATTGACGTAGTAGACGATGCCGCCCGCATCGGTGTCCTCGTAGTAGACACGGCAGCGATGACTGAACGGTTGAGCATGTGATTCCGCGCGCATACTAGTGCCAGCCTTCGCAAATGCCAATTGGGTCGGACAACAATATTTTTGTCACTGTGTGTCGCCATCGAAGAGGTCGGCCACCGGGGATTCGCCCATGCGCCGCGGCAGATTCAGCCCGAAGTGCAGGTAGGCATGACGGGTCACCACCCGCCCCCGCGGTGTGCGCATGATGTAGCCCTGCTGGATCAGGTAAGGCTCGAGAACGTCCTCGATCGTGTGGCGCTCTTCACTGATCGCAGCGGCAAGGCTTTCGATGCCGACCGGGCCGCCGTCGAACTTCTCGATCAACGTCAACAGCAGGCGACGATCCTGATGATCGAGACCACGCTCATCGACGTCGAGCATGTTCAAGGCCTGATCGGCCGTGGCACGCGTGATCTGTCCATCACTGCGTACCTGGGCGAAATCCCGCACGCGCCGCAGCAGCCGGTTGGCGATACGAGGCGTGCCACGCGCGCGACGTGCGATCTCGAATGCCCCTTCGGCCTCGATGGACAAACCAAGGATGCCGGCCGAACGACTGACGATGGTGGCCAGATCCTGCGTGGAGTAGAACTCGAGTCGCTGGACAATGCCGAAGCGGTCGCGCAATGGATTGGTCAGCATCCCGGCCCGCGTCGTCGCGCCGACCAGGGTGAAGGGCGGCAAATCGAGCTTGATGGAGCGGGCCGCCGGGCCTTCGCCGATCATGATGTCGAGCTGGAAGTCCTCCATTGCGGGATATAGGACTTCCTCCACGATAGGCGAGAGGCGATGAATCTCGTCGACGAACAGCACGTCGCCGTCCTCGAGATTCGTCAGCAGCGCTGCAAGATCGCCAGGCCGCTCCAGCACCGGGCCGGAGGTGCTCTTGATCGAGACGCCCATTTCCTGGGCGATGATGTTGGCGAGTGTGGTCTTGCCGAGGCCGGGAGGCCCGAAGATCAGCGTGTGATCCAGGGCCTCGTTGCGCCCACGGGCAGCCTTGATAAAAAGGTCCATCTGTTCGCGGACCACGGGCTGGCCGATGTAGTCGCCCAGGCTGACGGGGCGTATCGCCCTGTCGAACTGTTCCTCGCGGTCACGACCGCCAGCGGTCACGAGACGATCGGCTTCGATCATGGCGCGACGCCTCTTGTGCGCTCGCCATGGACAGGATGCGCCCCTCGCTTACGCTCGATGAAAAGCACGTCCACGCTAGACCATCCCCTTGAGGGCACGGCGAATCAGATCTTCACTGCTCAAATCTTCTTCCTGTACGGCGGCTACTGCACGGCTCGCCTCTTGCGGCTTGAAGCCAAGGGATATCAATGCGCTGACGGCGTCGTTCTCGGCGCTTGAGACTGCCACAGTTCCGCGGGGTTCCACCACCAACGTAGCGATGGACGGCATGGTTTCCCACGCCTTGAAACGGTCCTTCAATTCCACCAACAAGCGCTCGGCGGTCTTTTTGCCGACGCCGGGTATCTTGACCAGCACGGAAGTATCCTGCGCCTGAACGCAACGCACCAGCTCATCGACTTCAAGACCGGACATGAGCGCCAGTGCCAGCTTCGGACCCACCCCGTTGAGCCGGATCAACTCGCGGAACAGCTCGCGGTCGCGCTTTTCCGCGAAGCCGTAGAGCAGATGCGCGTCCTCCCGCACCACCAGGTGAGTATGCAGGGTTACCGGTTCACCGACCGCCGGCAAGCGGTAGAGCGTAGTCATGGGGACTTCCACCTCGTAGCCCACGCCGTTGAGGTCGAGAATCAGGTGAGGCGGCTGTTTCTCCGCCAGCGTTCCGCGCAAACGTCCGATCACTGTCATGCATCCTCTTGCGACGAGCACGTGCGGCTCGCCAGGTTGTTCATCTGGCACGCGCCAGTGCCTCGTGGATCAAAGCCGCAAGCGCCCGCCTCGTCGTTTGGCTCCAGCCAGGCCATGCGGAATCAGGCTTTGTCGGTGATGCGCGTGGCACAGCGCAATAGCCAGCGCGTCGGACGCATCAATCTGCGGTTTCTGAGTCAGTTTCAACAGGTGCATCACCATCAGCTGGACCTGCTGCTTGTCGGCACCGCCCGTACCGGCGATGGCCTGCTTGACCTGGGTGGCGGTGTACTCGGAAATCTGCAACCCCTGTTGCGTCGCAGCGACGATGGCCGCGCCGCGGGCCTGCCCAAGCTTGAGCGCGGAGTCGGCGTTGCGGGCCATGAAAACCTGCTCGATGCCCATGGTGACCGGCCCGTGCAGGCGAATCACCTCACCGACCCCCTCGAACACTGCTTGCAGGCGCTCGGCGAGCAGGCCACTGCCGGTGCGGATGCAGCCGGACGCGACGTATTCACAGGTTCGACCGTTGTCACGCACCACGCCGTAGCCTGTAATCCGCGAGCCAGGGTCGATGCCAAGGATGAGCGTCATGCCGCCGCCGTACTGTCTATTTATCCAGGCGCCAGTATAAGGAGATGAGCGCGACGCAGCCAGCCATGCAATGCGAGGTCGTTCGAGCCTCAAGAAAAAAGCCGGAAGCACCCGAGGCGACTTCCGGCTCGATACCCGGCGAGATGGCTCAGTCCAGTTGCTCCATGATCTCATCCGGGATTTCGGCGTTGTGATAGACGTTCTGCACGTCGTCGAGGTCTTCCAGCGCATCGATCAGGCGCAACACCTTCTGCGCAGTTTCCAGGTCAGCGACAGGCGCGGCGATGGACGGGATCATGGCAATATCCGCCTCCTCGCTCTTGAAGCCTGCCGCGCTCAAGGCTTCGTTCACCGCATGGAACTCGGTGAAGCTGGTGGAAACCAGCGCCGAACCGTCCTCGCCCATTTCCACATCGTCAGCGCCGGCTTCGAGCGCCGCCTCCATCAGGGCGTCCTCATCCACGCCGGCAGCAAAGCTGATCTGGCCCTTTCGGTCGAACATGTACGCCACCGAGCCGTCAGTACCCAGGTTTCCACCGTGCTTGCTGAAGGCATGGCGCACCTCGGCAGCCGTACGATTGCGGTTGTCGGTCATGGCCTCGACGATGAGCGCAACGCCACTCGGTGCATACCCTTCGTAGGTCAGCTCGACGACGTTGTCGGCTTCGTTGTTGCCGGCACCGCGCGCGATGGCGCGATCGATCACGTCGCGGGACATGTTCGCAACCAGGGCCTTGTCCACGGCCAGGCGCAGGCGCGGGTTATCGGCAGGGACCGCCCCGCTCTTGGCGGCGACAGTCAGCTCGCGGATCAGCTTGGTGAAAATCTTGCCGCGCTTGGCGTCCTGGCGCCCCTTGCGATGCTTGATGTTGGCCCATTTGGAATGCCCAGCCATTAACTGCCTCCCTTTGCGATCAACTTTTCAACATGCTCAAACCAAGAGCCCAGGTCTCCCTGGGCTCCGGCCATCATCATTCGGCTTTCGGCTGCTCGCGCAGACGAATGTGCAGCTCGCGCAACGCCTTGGCATCAACCGCACCCGGCGCCTGGGTCATCACGTCCGCGGCGCTCTGGGTTTTCGGGAAGGCAATGACTTCGCGGATCGATTGCGCACCTGTCATCAGCATCACCAGGCGATCGAGACCGAACGCCAGACCACCGTGCGGCGGCGCACCGAACTTCAGAGCATCGAGCAGGAAGCCGAACTTCTCGTTCTGCTCTGCTTCGTCGATGCCGAGGATGCGGAACACCGTCTGCTGCATTTCCTTGCGGTGGATACGAATCGAGCCGCCGCCGAGCTCGGTGCCGTTAAGCACCATGTCGTATGCGCGCGACAGCGCGGCGGCGGGATTGGCCTCCAGCACCTCAGGTGTGCACTTCGGTGCGGTGAAGGGATGGTGCAGCGCGCTCAACGAGCCGTCGTCGTTCTCTTCGAACATCGGGAAATCCACGACCCACATCGGTGCCCACTCACAGGTAAGCAGATTGAGGTCATGGCCGAGCTTGATGCGAAGCGCACCGAGCGCTTCGGAAACGATCTTGGCCTTGTCGGCACCGAAGAACACGATGTCGCCATCGACCGCACCCACGCGATCGAGGATGACAGTGAGCTTGTCCTCCGGAATGTTCTTGACGATCGGTGACTGCAGACCCTCGACGCCCTTGGCACGCTCGTTGACCTTGATGTAAGCCAGGCCCTTCGCACCATAGATGCCGACGAACTTGGTGTAATCGTCGATCTGCTTGCGCGGCATGCTCGCCCCGCCCGGTACCCGCAGCGCGGCTACGCGGCACTTGGGATCGTTGGCCGGGCCGGCGAAGACCTTGAACTCGACTTCCTGCAGTTGGTCAGCGACATCGACCAGCTCCAGCGGGATACGCAGGTCCGGCTTGTCCGAACCGTACCGGCGCATGGCCTCCTCGAAGGGCATGTGCGGGAACTCACCGAACTCGACGCCCAGGACTTCCTTGAACAGCTTGCGCACCATCCCCTCGGTAATGCCGATGATGTCGGACTCGTCGAGGAAGCTGGTCTCGATGTCGATCTGGGTAAATTCCGGCTGACGGTCGGCGCGCAGATCTTCGTCGCGGAAGCACTTGGCGATCTGGTAGTAGCGATCGAAGCCAGCGACCATCAGCAACTGCTTGAACAGCTGCGGCGACTGGGGCAGCGCGAAAAAGCTGCCGGGATGGGTACGGCTGGGCACCAGATAGTCCCGTGCGCCTTCAGGGGTGGCACGGGTGAGGATGGGCGTCTCGACATCGAGGAAGCCGTTCTCGTCCAGGTAGCGACGAATGCTGGTGGTAATACGCGAACGCAGCTTGAGCTTCTCCGCCATCTCCGGACGCCGCAGGTCGATGAAGCGGTACCGCAGGCGAGTTTCCTCACCGACATCACTGTATTCGTTCAGAGGGAACGGCGGGGTTTCCGCATCGTTCAGCACTTCGAGCTCGTAGCCCAGCACCTCGATGGCACCGGACGCCATGTTCGGATTGACCGCACCGGCCGGGCGCAGGCGCACCTTGCCG
The DNA here is from genome assembly GCF_022810315.1 of Stutzerimonas marianensis. Lineage (NCBI taxonomy): Bacteria > Pseudomonadati > Pseudomonadota > Gammaproteobacteria > Pseudomonadales > Pseudomonadaceae > Stutzerimonas > Stutzerimonas marianensis. Next base: position 329,399 of record NZ_JALGRD010000002.1, read on the forward strand.
GTAATCCTGACGACATACTCACTGCGCACCTTGTCCGCCGTGGCGAAGGTCTCGGCGCGGTCCGGATCGAAGACGACCTGGGCCAACCCCTCACGATCACGGATGTCGAGGAAGATCACCCCGCCGTGGTCCCGGCGGCGGTGTACCCAACCGCAAAGCGTGATTTCCTGGCCGTCCAGGCTTTCGTTCAACTGGCCGCAATAGTGGCTGCGCATCATGGTGGCGTTCGCTTCTCGTATCTTTGAAATTCGTTGGATCGCGCGATTGGCGACGAGGCGGTCGTGCCGCTTTGGACAGAGCCTGTAGCCCTGGTCGCCAAATGCGGCTCCGCGTGAAACAAGCGCGGGAGTATATCCCGTTAATCGAGGCAAAGCAGCCGATGCCTATAGACCCAGACGATCAAGGCAATAGCGTCAATCAGGGAACCGCGCTGGCACCAGGCATTCGAACGCATCAGGCCCGTGCGGCAAAAACGCACCTTTAACCGCTCGAGCCGTTTTTCTGGCATAACTGTCAGCCATATTCACCAACGGGAGACCACCATGGAAATCGACATCGGTATTGCCGAACAGGACCGCGCCGCCATTGCCGAGGGCTTGTCCCGCTTGCTGGCCGACACCTACACCCTTTACCTCAAGACGCACAATTTTCACTGGAACGTGACAGGGCCTATGTTCAACACCCTGCACACCATGTTCGAAACCCAGTACACCGAACTGGCTACTGCAGTCGATGACATTGCTGAACGGATCCGCGCGCTTGGCTTCCCCGCGCCGGGCACCTATTCGGCTTATGCGCGTCTGTCCTCGATCAAGGAGCAAGAAGGCATCCCGTCTGCAGACGAGATGATCAAATTGCTCGTCGAAGGCCAGGAGGCGGTCGTACGCACCGCGCGCGGCATTTTCCCCCTGCTAGAGAAAGTCAGCGATGAACCTACCGCCGACCTGCTGACGCAACGCATGCAGATCCATGAGAAGACCGCATGGATGCTGCGTAGCCTGCTGGCCGCCTAACGGCTGACTGTTACCCTGGTGGAGCCGGCAATCCCGGCTTCGCCTCCCCTCGCCCCCCCGCTCAAGCGCACTTCTATGCTGCTACCGCGGTTTGAGCGCCCTTCTTCTTTGCTGTTAAATACGCCCGCGTCGCCACAGGCACTTCTCCAAACGCGCAGCGCTTTTCCAGTCTGCGATTCACGCCCGCGGCCGTCGTGTTCTTCGCTATTTAACTGTGAGTTTCAATCAATGCTTAGAGTCATTCATGTTCTGATCGGAGCCGCCGCGCTCCTGCTCTCATTCGCCCCCAGCCTGATGGGTGGCCCGTCACCTCTGACGCACTCGGACGCGCTTTCATTGCTGTTCATCGGCTTGCTCAATGCGCAATTCGCCGCCTCGGCAAACACTATCAGCAACGGGCGTACCGTGGTCATCGGCGCGTCAATCCTGCTAATCGTCGCAGCCGTTGTGCAGGTCCTCGTACTGTTGGCCCCCATCGGCCTGCTGGCCGGTCAGCCGGCCACGCTCGCCAGCGTCGCACTGGCACTGGTAGCCGTGCTGCTTCACCTCGGTGCGGCGCAAAGTGACAGGGTGCCCGCCGTACGCACGACCAAAACGCCGGCGAACCCTGCAAAGCCTCGGGCACGGTCCAGCGCACCGGCAGTGGGACGTGAAACCGGCACGGTGAAGTGGTTCAACACGTCAAAGGGATTCGGCTTTATTTCGCGCGATAGCGGTGATGATGTTTTCGTGCACTTTCGCGCCATTCGCGGGGAAGGCCACCGCGTGCTGATCGAAGGCCAGCGGGTCGAGTTCACCATCATGATGCGCGACAAGGGTCTCCAGGCCGAAGACGTGGTTGCGACGGCCTCCTGATGCGCCCATGCCGCCGACCGCATGTCAATAATGCGGCGGCGGCACCTCTTCCGATTCCCCACCCACAGTGCTTTGCAGTTCCGCTTGCCGCCGCGCGAGCACCTCGACCTGAGCCTGTAGGCGTTCGATCACCTTCTGCTGTTCGACCAGGACGTCGTTGAGCGCCTGAACGGTGTCGTCCTGAAAGGCCAACCGTGTTTCGAGGTCGGCGATACGCTGCTCCATTTCCATCGTCTACTCCAAAAACCTGAATTCGCCAGTCATGACCAGCTCGAGTTTGCGCCTGATGGCAGCGACCTGCTCGGCCGCGTAAGGCTGCGCCGGACGATGCCCCCAGACCGGCGCAGGCCATGCCGCATCGCCGCGCCGGCGGGCGATCACATGGACATGCAGCTGGCTGACAACGTTACCCAGCGTTGCAACGTTCATCTTGTCCGCCTGAAAAGTGTCCTTGACGATTTCAGCCAGAGCGGTCGCCTCGCGCCACAGCGCTTGCTGATCAGAGGCATCCAGCTGAAACAACTCGCTGGTTTCCTCCCGACGCGGCACGACAATGAACCACGGATAATTCGCGTCGTTCATCAATAGCAGGCGACACAACGGAAAGTCCCCGATAGCAACCGTATCGTGCTCAAGGCGTGGGTCCAGTTCAAACATTAAGTCTCACTCCCGCAGATATATCTCATGTACAGGCAATGGCCTGCGTCCTGAATCAAGCATAGCCTTGCAGCCACCCGGCAAACAGTCTCCGACAGCGCACCGGATCGAGGCACGCATACCGTTCCCAGGCCCGATATTGGCGCAGAGCGGCGGCGATTCAGCACATCGGACCACCAGCCGAACGGCATTGGGAGTTTGTGCACGCTTATTGCTAACCGTCTGCAGGGCACGAATTTAGGGGGGAGAAAAACTGTAATGACTGCGCTAAGCTTGCCGTCGCAAGTTTACCCAGCTACACAGTAATTCTCGGAAATACATTCCTAGGCTTGCTGCAGGTTTACGACCAGCTAGGCAGACATGGATTGAATTGAGCTTGTATACGACCAATAAGATGCCTCTTTCCGGCGCACGCAGGAAAGCAAGCACCAATTTGAAACCAAAGGAGCAATCACGCATGAAAGTGATGAAGTGGAGCGTTATCGCCATGGCCGTTGCGGCCGGCACGTCGCAAATGGCGCTGGCGTCCAGCCAGTCCGAATCGGAAGGCTTCGTCGAAGGCAGCAGCCTGACCATCCTCAACCGCAACCTGTACATGAACCGTGACTTCCGTGACAACGGCGCCGGTGGCGATGAGACAGAGAACGGCCAGAGCTATCGCGAAGCCTGGGGCCATGGTTTCATCGGCACCTTCGAGTCCGGCTTCACCCAGGGCACCATCGGTGTCGGTGTCGATGCCATCGGCCTGCTGGGCGTCAAGCTCGACAGCGGTACCGATCGCGCATGGCCCGATGTCTTCCCGCGAGACGGCGAAGGTCGGCCGCAGGACGACTATTCCCAGGCTGGAGCGGCCGTCAAGTTCCGTCTTTCAGACACCGTACTGAAGTACGGCACGCAGTTTGTTGCATTGCCGGTCTTCTCTACCGATGACGCTCGCCTGCTGCCGGAAACCGCACGCGGCGCCCTGCTGACCAGCAGCGAAATCGAAGGGCTCGAACTGAACGTCGGTCGCTTCACCTCTCTGAGCGCGAAATCCGAAGCAGACCACGACTCGGTTGGCCTGGACGAAATCAACTTCGTCGGCGGCACCTATGCGTTTACCGATAACTTCAGCACCTCGCTGTATTACTCGGACGTAAAAGACGCGTTCGAAAAGATCTATGGTAACGCCAACTACAATATGGCGCTTGCTGACGACCAATCGCTGGCGTTCGACTTCAACATCTACAAAAGCGACTACGATTCCGAAATCACTGGCACTGGCAGCGATGAGGACAACACCATCTGGAGCCTGGCAGCCACCTACTCGCTTGGCGCTCATGGCTTCACGGTCGCTTACCAGAAGTCTCACGGCGGCTTTGACACCAACGGCTACATCTACGGCATCGACGGCGGCGGCACCGTATGGCTGGGCAACTCCGTTCAGTACTCCGACTTCTACTATGAAGACGAGCAGTCCTGGCAGGTCCGCTATGACCTCGACATGGCGGCCTACGGCGTATCGGGTCTTAGCTTCATGACCCGTTACATCGACGGTAGCAACATCAATATGGGCGCTGGTAATCCTGACGCAGAAGAATCCGAGTGGGACATCGAAGCCAAGTACGTCTTCCAGGAGGGCCCTGCCAAGGACCTGTCCCTGCGCGTACGTCAGGCCTTCTACCAGGCCACCAACGGCTTGGACAACGACCTGAGCGACACCCGTCTGATCGTCGAGTACCCGCTGAGCATCCTGTAACACCGCTCCGCATCGTTACTCGTGCAACACAGGAAGCCCGGCACCCGCCGGGCTTCTTCGTTTCATCCGCATAGACGGAACGATTCTGTACGGCACCCGACCGCCACCGTACAATGCCGGGCCAAATTCCCAGCTTTGCAAGGACACAACGGCCAGATGCGCACCAGTCAGTTCCTGCTCTCGACCCTCAAAGAAACACCCTCCGATGCGGTGGTGATCAGCCATCAACTGATGCTGCGTGCCGGCATGATCCGCAAGCTCGCCTCCGGCCTGTACACCTGGATGCCGATGGGACTGCGCGCACTGCGCAAGGCCGAAGCGATCGTGCGCGACGAAATGAACAAGGCTGGCGCACTCGAAGTGCTTATGCCGGCAATCCAGCCGGCCGAGCTGTGGCAGGAGTCGGGACGCTGGGTCCAGTACGGCCCTGAGCTGCTGCGCCTGAAGGATCGCCATGATCGCGAGTTCTGCGTCGGCCCGACTCACGAAGAGGTCATCACCGACCTCGCACGTAACGAGCTCAACAGCTACAAGCAGCTGCCCATCAATTTCTACCAGATTCAGACCAAGTTCCGTGACGAGATCCGCCCGCGCTTCGGCCTGATGCGCGGGCGCGAATTCCTGATGAAAGACGCCTATTCCTTCCATCTGGATCAGGACTCGCTGCAGCAGACCTACGACCGCATGCATCAGGCCTACTGCAACATTTTCACGCGCCTGGGCCTCGACTATCGTCCCGTCCAGGCCGATACCGGATCCATTGGCGGTACCGGCTCGCATGAATTTCACGTACTGGCCGAATCCGGCGAAGACGACATAGCGTTTAGCGACAGCTCCGACTACGCCGCCAATATCGAGAAAGCCGAAGCCATACCGCGAGAGACCGAGCGTGGCGCCGCCACTGAAAAACTGCGTCTGGTCGACACACCAAACTGCAAGACAATTGCCGCGCTGGTCGAGCAGTTTCAGCTACCGATCGAGAAGACCATCAAGACCCTGGTGGTCCGCGGCATCGAGAAAGGTCAGCTGGTTGCCCTGGTCGTACGTGGCGACCACGAGCTGAACGAAATCAAAGCGGCGAACCTGGCGCAGGTCGAGAGCCCGCTCATGTTCGCCACGGATGAGGAAATCCGTGCCGCCATCGGCGCCGGCCCTGGCTCTCTGGGCCCGTTGAACCTGCCGATCCCCTGCGTCATTGACCGTTCGGTAGCGCTGATGAACGATTTCGCTGCCGGCGCCAACGAAGATGACAAGCACTACTTCGGCATCAACTGGGAACGCGACCTGCCGCTGCCCGAGGTGGCCGACCTGCGCAACGTGGTGGCCGGCGACCCCAGCCCGGACGGCAAGGGCACGCTGGTGATCAAGCGCGGTATCGAGGTGGGGCATATCTTCCAGCTCGGCACCAAGTACAGCCAGGCCATGAACTGCCAGGTCATGGGCGAGAACGGCAAGCCGGTCACCCTGACCATGGGCTGCTACGGCATTGGCGTTTCGCGTGTCGTGGCGGCGGCCATCGAACAGAACTACGACGACAGAGGCATTCTCTGGCCGGACGCCCTGGCGCCTTTCCAGATCGCACTGGTACCGATGAAGTACGAGAACGAGGCCGTTCGTCAGGCAACCGATGCGCTCTACGACCAACTCTGCGCCGCCGGTTTCGAAGTTCTGCTCGACGACCGTGACAAGAAGACCAGTCCGGGCGTCAAATTCGCCGACATGGAACTGGTGGGCATTCCGCATCGGATCGTCATTGGCGACCGAGGGCTGGCCGAAGGCACGCTGGAATACAAGCATCGCCGCGACGCGGAAGCCCAGGCCGTTCCAGCTGCCGATATCCTCGAGTTCATCAATTCGCGTATCAAACGCTGACGGACATCATGCTCAACCGAAGTGCTCATGCTTCAACCTGCGCCACGCTCTGCGTGGCGCTTCTGCTCGCAGGCTGTGCCAACCATTTGCCGCAACGCAGCGAAAACGAGGCCCGAACGGAGCGCAAGCTGCTCGATCACAGCCTGCGTATCGAAGTTGGCGAGCCCGTGCTGGAACTGCCACAGCGGCGAATTCGCATATTCGACCAGAAGACCTTCGAGGTTACCGATTTCGAGGTCACGCGTCGCTACGATCGCTATACGCCCTACCAGCCCTGGCGCGAGCTGTACGAGATCCCATTGGGTGCGGTCGCCATCGTGGCCGGTGTCGGCGCCAATGTGCTCAACGTCGTGCTGCTGGGCAATTTGCCGGAAAGCGCAACACGCGACTGGATCAGCTATGGGTTCGCAGGCCTCAACCCGTTTCTCAACACCGAATCCAACGGGCGTTCGCAGCAGAACCTGGCTCGCCTGGAGGAGCAGCGGCGCGACGCCCGACTCGAATACACGAGCCTACCCTGGGCGGAACGCCCGGTGCAGGTGGCAGCCGGCAGCGAGCTGCACGAGCTGAGTACCGATCGCAACGGCGTGCTTCGGCTCAACCTGCTCGACGGCCCCTTCCCCGAGCAGGACATCAGCCAGATTGGCCGGCTGGTATTGCAGGTGCGTGATCCCGAGGACGGCACGCAGGCCGACGCGGTACTTCTGGTCAGCCGCAATCTGCGCAGCAAGCTATTGGAAGCGCATGACCTCATCTTCGACGACCTCGAAGGAGACGACGTCGAGCAGTGGGTGCACCGCGTCAAGCGTCTGTCCGAATTGGGCCTTGAGGAAGAAGCCAGTGAGCTGGAGCAGAGCCTGATCGAACTGACCCGCAACGATCCCGACCTGCAGCAGGAATTCTTGCGTGCACTGATGCAGGACGCAGGTCGCCAGGCCAGAGACCCGGGCGAAGACGGCTGAGCCAATGAAGTATCCGTATTGGCTTTGCGCGCTGACCCTGGTCGTCGCCATGCAGGCAAGCGCCTCGATCCGCCAGGCTCCCGAGCCGGAACTGCGGGACCTCATGCAACGCACCGTGGCCGAAGCGGGCAGTTTCCAGGACCGCTTCGATGCCGAAGTCTGGCTACTGGACATGTCGACGCGCCTCAAGCGCTTCATGCCTGATGCTGGGGAGCGCCTGACGCTGCTGCGCCTGGTGCATCAGGAGGCCAGCAAAGCCGGGCTGAAGCCGGAGTGGGTCCTTGCGTTGATACATGCAGAGAGCCACTTCGACCGCTTCGCCATCTCCAGCGTCGGCGCTCAGGGCATGATGCAGGTGATGCCCTTCTGGAAGGCCGAGCTGGGGCGACCGCAGGACAATCTGACCGACAACGCCACCAACCTGCGCTACGGCTGCACCATCCTCAGCTACTACCTGAAGAAGGAAAACGGCGACATCAACCGGGCCCTTGCGCGCTATAACGGCAGCCTGGGCAAACCTCACTATCCGGCCAAGGTCCTGGGCTTCTGGCAGGATTTTTGGTATGTGCGCCCCTGAAACCATGAGCAGGTCGAGGGCTAGCCACGCAGGGTGTCGTGCCGGATAGCGGCCGAGTCGTCCTAACCGCCCTTGCGCAGCGTATCGAGGCGTGCCAGCAAGCCTTCTTGGGTCTGCTCGCCAACCAGACTCTCACGCACCTCGCCGTCGGGACCGACAATCACCGTCACGGGCAGGACGGCGCTGCGCGATAAGCCGAGCCGCTCCGTCGGGTCCACGCTCAGCACCCGGAAACGGATGCCGAGCGCTTCTGCAGCCGCTACCAGCTCCTCGCCCTGCAGCTCGTCGAAGTTCACACCCAGGACGGTGATGTCTTCGCTCGATGCGTCGAGCGCGTTGAGCTCAGGAATTTCGGTACGACAGGGACCACACCATTCCGCCCAGTAGTTCACCAGCACCCAGTCGCCTTCCAGGTCCCGGCCGGCAACTTCCTGGCCGCGCGCATCAGGACCCCAGCTCTCGCTGCAGCCGACCAGTGCCAGGCAGGCCAATAAGCCCATGCACCTTGAAATCATCGTGTTTTCCTTTTTCATACCGTTCAAATCAGGTGCGCTCCGCATGCAGCCAGTCGGCCACGCTACCGCCAAACAGGTTTGCCTGTTCCTTGCGTAGCAGTTCCAGCGCCTGGCGCAAGGGCGGATACCAGGGTTCGTCGAGCTGTTCGGGCAAGTCATGCACCGCAGACAAGGGCCAGGGGCTGTTCTGCAGCAAGCGATCAAAACTGTAGTTGTTCAGATCACGGCAGAGGACCCAGGCGGACGAACCCGTCCGGCATACGAGCCGCTCACGTTCGAAGAACTCGAGAATTTCGTCCCACTCATCCTCCGGCAATTGCCAGCCCTTGCGATGGGCATCACGCAGCCCTACCTCCCTACCGGCCTGGTGCCCCTCGTAAAGCACGCGCAGCAATCCCAACATCACGATCAGCCTGGGCAGTGCGCGGCGCCGCCATTGTTGCGATGACGACAACCCGCAGACCAGCTCGGCCCCGAACAGCACGATCATCCAGGACAGGTAGACCCAGAGCAGAAACAACGGCACCGCAGCGAAGGCACCATAGATCAGCTGATAGCTTGGAAAATAGCTGACATACAGGCCGAAAGCCTGTTTGGCGGCTTCGAATAGAACCGCGGTGAACAACCCGCCGACCGCGGCATGCCTGAGCGGAACACGCGTATTGGGCACGGCGGCGTAGATCAGTGTGAACGCCGCGACACTGAACACCAGTGGCATGATCTTCAATACCGTGCCGGCGCCTATCAGCGCATGGGGGCCCGAGATCAGCGACAACGAAGTGATGTAGGTGCTCATCGCGAAGCCGGCCCCCAGCAACAGGGGGCCGAGGCTCAGGATCGCCCAGTAGAGCAGGAAGCTCGACATCCCACGGCGCGGCTGGCGGACGCGCCAGATGAGGTTGAAAGCCTTCTCGATGGTCAACAGCATCATAAGGGCGGTCGCCATCAGGAAGCCCACCCCGAACCAGGTCAGTTGGCGCGCCTGGTCCGTGAAGGCCACCAGGTACTCCTGGATCGTCGCCCCGGTCGAAGGAATGAAGTTGTTGAACACGTACCCCTGGATCTGCTCGCCAACCCCCTGGAACGCCGGAATCGCAGCCAGCATGGCGAAGGTGACGGTCATCATCGGCACCACGGCGAACAGCGTGGTATAGGTCAGCGCAGCCGCGCTGTGGGGGCCCCGATCTGCCAGAAATCGCTTGACGAGGAAACGGCCGAAATCGACCAGGTCACGTAGCCGTTGATGCATGCCTTCTCCTCAAAACGATTCGCAAGCGGTATTGCCTCCTGCGGGCGCGGACACGTCGATGGATCGGACCTGCCAGCGTGCACGACCGAGCGGCGTTTCAGGCCAGGCGGCATTGAAGGTTAGAATGGCCAACTTACTTGCCGGGAAGCAACCCAGAATGTCCGACCACATCCTTTATCACAACCCGCGCTGTTCGAAATCGCGCGGCGCCCTCGAACTGCTCGAAGCGCGCGGCGTTCAGCCCACCGTCATTCGCTACCTGGAAACCCCTCCCGACGCCGAGGAGCTTGCTCGCCTGCTGGCGCGCCTGGGCATCAGCCCACGGCAGTTGCTGCGAACCGGGGAAGAGGAATATCGGACGCTCGGCCTCGCTGATGCCAGCCTCAGCGACGCGGAGCTGATCGCCGCCATGGTCGCTCACCCGCGCCTGATCGAGCGCCCCATCTTCATTTCCGGTGACCGTGCCGTGATCGGCCGCCCGCCGGAGAAGGTGCTGGAGCTACTGCCATGAGCGCGTCGTACGTTCTGGTGCTGTATTACAGCCGCCACGGCGCGACCGCCGAGATGGCCCGACAGATTACGCGCGGTGTCGAGCAGGCCGGTCTGGAGGCTCGCCTGCGCACGGTTCCGGCCGTCTCGACGGAATGTGAAGCGGTGGCGCCGGCAATCCCTGATGAAGGCGCGGTCTACGCCACGCTGGACGATCTGAAGCACTGCGCCGCCTTGGCCCTCGGCAGTCCTACCCGCTTCGGCAACATGGCTGCCCCGATGAAATATTTCCTCGACGGCACGAGCGGGCTCTGGCTCACCGGCGAGCTGGTCGGCAAGCCCGCCGGCGTATTCACTTCCACGTCCAGCCTGCATGGCGGCCAGGAATCGACCCTACTGTCGATGCTGCTGCCGCTGCTCCACCACGGGATGCTGGTGCTCGGTCTGCCCTACAGCGAAAACGCCCTGCTGGAGACGCGTGGCGGCGGTACGCCGTACGGCCCGAGCCATCATGCCGGCGCCGATGGCAAGCGCGCCCTGGACGAACAGGAGATCGCCCTGTGCCGTGCGCTCGGTACGCGACTCGCACAAACCGCCAAGCGCCTGGAGAACAACCTTGGCTAGAACGCCCAAGCCTCTGCCATCACTCGACTGGCTCGCACCGAGGGTCCGGCTCAGCCGTGCCGTTGCACTGGCGAGTTTCGTCGGCCTCGCGGTACTCCTGCTGGTCTGGAACCTGGCCTTCGCCGACCTGCATGGTGCGCGCACCTGGGTGGTGGTCGGCATCCAGCTGGTTCCCCTGCTACTGGTCGCGCCTGGAATGATCGCCGGTAGCCCTCGGGCGCACGCCTGGACTTGCTTCATCGTGAATCTGTACTTCATCCAAGGCGTCCTGGCCGCGATAGACCCGGCACGGATGCTGTACGGATGGGTCGAGGCGCTGGTCAGCCTGACGTTGTTCGTCAGCGCCCTGCTCTACACGCGCTGGGCGTATCAGTACGAACGCAAACAGGCCGGAGAAAGCTGATCGAGGGCCGGTCGGCTACCAGCCCAGCGTTTCCTTCAGGAAGGGAATGGTCAGCTTGCGCTGTGCCTGCAACGAGGCCTGATCCAGGCGATCGAGCAATTCGAACAAGGCACTCATGCTGCGCGTGCCACGGGTGAGGATGAACCGACCGACATCGTCCGGCAGGTTCAGCCCTCGGCGGGACGCGCGCAGCTGCAGCGCGCGCAGCTTGTCCTCGTCGGAGAGCAACTGCAGCTGGAACACCAAGGCCAGGCTCAGCCGCGACTTCAGGTCCGGCAGCGCTACCGCGATCTCCCGTGGCGAATTGCTGGCCGCGAGCAGCAGGCGCCGACCGCTGTCGCGCAAGCGATTGAACAAGTGGAACAGCGCTTCTTCCCAGATCGGGTCGCCGGCGACGGCATCGAGGTCATCGAGGCACACCAACTCGCTTTGCTCAAGATTGTCGAGCAGCGCCGGCCCGTATTCAGCGACCTCCGCAAGCGGCAGGTAGACGGCCTGCTCGCCGCGCTGCTCGACACGCAGACAAGCCGCCTGCAGCAGGTGGCTGCGGCCCACGCCAAGGTGCCCCCATAGATAAATCAGCTCATCTGACCACCCCGCCTCGGGCGAGCAGATGCGCTCGACGTAGCCAAGCGCCGCGGCATTGGCGCCTGGGTAGAAGTTGGCGAAGGTGGCATCGTCGCGCAGACGAATCCCCAAGGGGAGCTGGATGGGTTTCATTGCTTGGGAGGTTCGACCGGTGTGCCTGGGCCTGGCGGCTCTGCGTAAAGGTCGGAGAGTTTATAGAGATCGTGGACGTGGCGCAGCAGCACCATGATCACGGCTGCAACCGGAAGGGCCAGCAGAACGCCGGCGAAACCGAACAGTTGTCCTCCGGCGAGCACCGCGAAGATCACCGCGACCGGGTGCAAGCCGATGCGGTCGCCCACCAACAACGGTGTCAGCAGCATGCCTTCGAGCATCTGACCCACCGTGAATACCGCCACCACCCCCAACAGCGGATAGAGTTCGAGGCCGAACTGGAACAGAACGGCGATGATCGCCGCGCCGATGCCGACCACGAAGCCCATATAGGGCACCAGGCTGGCAAGCCCGGCCAGCACCCCGATGAGCAATCCCAGATCGACGCCAACCAGCATCAGACCAACCGAATACACCACAGCGAGCGCCAGCATCACCAGCAATTGTCCGCGCAGGAAGGCACCGATGACTTCATGACACTCGCGCATCAGGCCCATTACGGTTTCTTCGCGACGGCGCGGCAGCAGCCCGCGCAACTTCGCCATGATCAGGTCCCAGTCACGCAGCAGGTAGAAACAAACCACCGGCACGAGCAGCAGGTTGGCCAGCCAGGCCAGCAGCGCGAGGCTCGACGCGGTGGCCTGGCTCAGAATCACCGTGACAATGTCCTTGGTACTGCCCAGGTTGGCGGAAAAGGCACTCTTGATCTGGTCGAAACGCCAGAATTCCTCGCTGAGGCCGAACTGCGCCTGGATCCAGGGCAGGCCCGTCACCTGAAGCCAGTCGAGTGCCAGCGGCGCAAGCTCGTACAGATGCATCAGTTGTCGGCCCAGCATGGGCAGCAAGACCACAAGCAGTAGCAGAAGAATCAGGCTGAACAGGGTGAACACCAGAATCACGCCCCAGGTTCGAGACGCGCCCCAGCGTTCGAGGCGATCGACCAGCGGATCTCCCAGGTAGGCCAGGAGAATGCCCACCAGGAACGGCGAGAGGATAGGCGAGAGTTGATACAGCAGCGCACCAAGCAGCAGCAGAACCACCAGCGGCAGCCAGCGGCTCGTTCGATCGATCGTCATGTTTCGGAACATCCCCTGTACTGAGCTTCGATTGCCACGTTCGCCGCTGGCGCTGGCAACCCCTGAGTCCTTGTCGCTACCAGCGGTAGCGCATCACCGTACCCGCTTCTTCCTGCGGCGCAGGTTCGGGTTCCTGTGGCTGCCCAGTCGGTTGATCCTGCCCCGGTTGAGCCTCCGCCTCGTCAGGCTCGCCAATTGACGCTTGTGCATCGATGGGTTGCGCGGCCTGCCATTCTTCTTCGGTCATTTCCTGCAGGCGCGCCAGCGCAAGCTGGGCACGGAGCTGCTCGGGGCTCGCCCGGAGCACATACACCAACCGATCGCTTTCGACCCGTTGCAGCCGGCCGTCGAATGGCTCGAGCAGTCGGTCGAGTTCGGCGAAACGCGCCACGTTGGCGCCCATCACCTCCAGGGTGATCTCCTCGCTGGCGCCTGGTGCGACGCGATACTGCGGCGCCAGGAAGCGGCTGACAGCCAGCATGACCTGGTCGGCAACGGCCTCGCGGCTGTCGCCGCTGACCTTCTCCCCGGCCCGCTCATCACCCAGCCAGAACTGCCAGCTGGCTTCCCAGTTCTCATCGGATTGTCGCACCATCACCGCAAGCAGCCCGTCGGCATCGTAGCGCTCGGACGCATCGCGCAGCGCCTGCGGATCGCTCGCCGACAGGGCCTCGCGGGTGGCGGCAAGCTGCTCGCTCAAGTCGGCCAGCGGCAGGCGCAAAGGCAAGCCCCGGTGCTGGGCGGCCGTCTGCAGGGTCTTCGACCCCTCCTGCGCGTCGCCTACCAGCTGAGTGCCGTCCGGTGACTCGACCAGCCACCAGGTCATGATGCTCGGACGATCGCTTCCCCAGAGCGACAGGCCCGCCGAACGCAGCGCCCGCTCGGTCGTATGAGGGTCGAAATCGACGATGACCGCGTCCCCTTCATAGGCATATCGGCTGATCAGTTGCTGCGGATCGTCACGCAACGCTGCGACCGACGCCTGCTCGCTCTGCTCCTCACCGGTCAAGCGCAGCAGCAGGGTATCGAATGCCTGACGCAACGCCTGCTCACGGTCGGCCGGCTGCTGGCTGGAAACCGGCTGGCGCACCTTGTAGAGATCGGACAGAGGAACTGCGACGCTCGGCAGGGAGACGAGCGCACAACAGATGGCTAGAACGCGGGTAAGCAGGCGCATGGAGATCTCGCTGGCGGCCGGACATGGATGGGCCCCGCCGACGCTGAACGATCGAGGCCGGGCACGGCTGACAAGGGCTATACCTTAAACAGCAGCCAGGATCGGAGCAACCGCGGCGCCCTGTGCAGGTGGCGTAATGCGCAACTGATCGTGCCGGGGCCGAACAGGAGGCGCGCCGCGGGATGGCCGCTGTGCGGCAAGCCTGATAAAATCGCGCGCTTTCCGCAGACCGGACTGGCGCCCCGTGCGCCGGCACGCAGCCTCGTTCTGACCGGTCGCTTCGCACTTCCTTCACAGGTCCGGATTCTATGAGCAAGCAACCCTCCATCAGCTACAAGGACGCTGGCGTCGACATCGATGCAGGCGAAGCGCTGGTCGAACGCATCAAAGGCGTAGCCAAGCGCACTGCGCGTCCGGAAGTCATGGGCGGGCTGGGTGGCTTTGGCGCCCTGTGCGAAATCCCTGCCGGCTACAGGCAGCCGGTGCTTGTCTCGGGCACCGACGGTGTCGGCACCAAGCTGCGCCTGGCGCTGAACCTCAACCAGCACGACAGCATCGGCCAGGACCTGGTCGCCATGTGCGTCAACGATCTCGTGGTCTGTGGCGCCGAGCCGCTGTTCTTCCTCGACTATTACGCCACCGGCAAGCTCAACGTGGACGTTGCCGCCACCGTCGTGACCGGTATCGGTGCCGGTTGCGAGCTGGCCGGCTGTTCACTGGTCGGTGGCGAGACGGCCGAAATGCCCGGCATGTATGAAGGCGAGGACTACGACCTGGCCGGCTTCTGCGTCGGCGTGGTGGAAAAGAGCGAAATCATCGACGGTACCAAGGTGCAGGCCGGCGATGCGCTGATCGCACTACCCTCGTCAGGTCCCCACTCCAACGGCTACTCGCTGATCCGCAAGATCATCGAAGTGGCCGGCGTCGATATCGAGCAGGTGCAGCTCGACGGCAAGCCGCTCGCGCAGTTGCTGATGGCGCCGACCCGCATCTACGTCAAGCCCTTGCTGCAACTGATCAAGCAAACCGGCGCGGTCAAGGCCATGGCTCATATCACAGGCGGCGGTCTGTTGGACAACATCCCGCGTGTATTGCCCGATGGCAGCCAGGCCGTCATCGACGTCGCCAGCTGGCAGCGCCCCGCTGTCTTCGATTGGTTGCAGCAACACGGCAACGTCGACGAACACGAGATGCATCGCGTCCTCAACTGCGGCGTGGGCATGGTCATCTGCGTGGCGCAGGACCAGGTCGATGCCGCGCTCGCCTGTCTGCGCGGCGCCGGTGAAGCGCCTTGGGTTATCGGGCAGATAGCCACCGCGGCCGGAGAAGGTGTCGAGCGTGTGGTGCTGAACAACCTGAAAACCCACTGATGTCGGCACCCTGCAATGTGGTCGTGCTGATCTCCGGATCAGGAAGCAACCTCCAAGCCCTGCTCGACAGCCAGGATGAGAAGAACGCCGCCCGGATCCGTGCGGTCGTCTCCAACCGCGAGGAAGCGTTTGGCCTGCAGCGTGCTCAGGCGGCTGGAATTGCGACGCATCTGGTCCGCCACAAGGATTTCGCCGACCGGGAAGCCTTCGACGCGGCGCTGATGGCGATCATCGACAAGCACCAACCTGACCTGGTGGTCCTGGCCGGCTTCATGCGAATTCTGACGCCAGGCTTCGTTCGGCATTACCAGGGACGGTTGCTGAACATCCATCCGTCCCTGCTGCCCAAATACAAAGGGCTGGATACCCATCGCCGTGCGCTCGAAGCCGGCGATACCGAGCATGGCTGCAGCGTGCATTTCGTCACCGAGGAGCTCGATGGCGGCCCGGTTGCCATTCAGGCGTACCTGTCGGTCCAGCCCGGCGAAACCCTCGAAAGCCTGACGAGCCGCGTGCATGCGGCCGAGCACATCATCTATCCGCTGGCCGTCCGCTGGTTCGCCGAAGGCCGCTTGCGCCTGGCCGAGCAAGGCGCGATGCTTGACGGCAATCCGCTGCCGGGCACCGGCCACCTCGTACGAATCTAGGAGACTCTATGCGTCGCGTCTTGTTGCTCACCCTCGCCGTTCTGGCCCTGCCGGTCCAGGCCCTGGAGCTCAAGCCCTTCTCCGCTAGCTACACCGCGGACTGGAAACAGGTTCCGGTCAGCGGCACCGCCCAACGCAGCCTGGAAAAGGTTGACGCTGAGACCTGGCGGCTCGATTTCGAAGCGTCCATGCTGGTGGCCAGCTTCAACGAGCGCAGCACCTTCAAAATCGAAGGCGAGCGTTTCATCCCGCAGAGCTACCGCCTCAAGCGCAGCGGCCTCGGCCGAGGCAAGACGATCAGCCACGAGTTCGACTGGCAAGCCAAGAAAGTGATTGGCGAAGACCGCGGCGACTCGGTGGAGCTGCCGTTGAACACCGGTCTGCTCGACAAGTCCACCTACCAGATTGCCCTGCAGCACGCGGTAGCGGCCGGTGAAAAGAGCATGAGCTACCAGGTCGTCGACGGCGACGAGATCGAAACCTACGACTTCCGCGTACTGGGTGAGGAAGCCGTCAGCACCAAAGCCGGCCAGGTCGATGCGATCAAGGTCGAGCGCGTGCGCGATCCGACCCAGAGCAAGCGCCAGACCATCCTCTGGTTCGCCAAGGATTGGGACTTCCTGCTGGTCCGCCTGCATCAGATCGAGAAGGACGGCAAGGAATACCAGATCATGCTCCAGGAAGGCACCGTCGACGGCAGGACCGTCAAGGGCAACTGATTCAGCGCTGCACCCTCGTCGGATGGTGCAGCTTCTCTCCATCTCCGGGCCTTTCGATGACACCTTCCTGCCGCGTCCTTCTGCTCGCCCTGCTCCCCGTCTTTGCTGGTTGCCAGTCCCTTTCCGGCGGCAAGCCCACCGCGCCGACCGAACGCCTGCAGGGCACGGTCGAGCGCGTCGACGGCCAGCTGATGCTCACCACCTGCCGGCCCCAACGGCAGCTGGAACTCATCGACACCGGCGATACCGGCCTGCCAGATGATGTGCTGGCCCTGTCGGCCGGCCAGCCGCTTTACGCGGATGTCCGAGGGCACCTCGCGCAGGGCCGTCTGGAACTCACCCGTGTGTACCGGCTGCAGGCGGAAGGCCCGGGTTGCGACGACCCCGACCTGCCGCTGACGTTGCTGCGCGCCAGTGGTCACGAACCCGGCTGGAACGTGGTGGTGACCAAGGCCGGCATGCTCCTGAACCGTCTTGGCGACGCGCCCATGGCGGTGCCTTACCTGGAGGAGCAGCTGCCGGACGGGCAGACCAGTTTCAGCAGCGAAGCCAATACGCAGCGCATCGACCTTTGGGTCGCACCGCAACGCTGCGTCGACAGCGCCAGCGGAGCGGTCACGCACCTCACTGCCGAGCTACGCCTAGACGACCAGACCTTGCGCGGCTGCGCCTACTACGGTGGCGCACGCAGCGACTGACCCAATCGAAGCGCCCGGCGCTTCCCGACGTGTCGAAGACCACAACGATGAATGACGCCCTGACCCTGCTGCAGCCCTACCCGTTCGAGAAACTCCGCGGCCTGCTGGCCGACGCCAAGCCCTCGGCCGACAAACGCCCGATTTCCCTGTCGATAGGCGAACCAAAGCACCGCTCGCCGGACTTCGTTGCCCAAGCGCTGACCGACAACCTCGACCAGCTTGCCGTGTACCCGACCACGCTCGGCATCCCGGCGCTGCGTGAGTCCATCGCGCGCTGGTGCGAACGTCGCTTTGGTGTAACAGCAGGGGCGGTCGATCCGGCGCGCCATGTGCTGCCCGTGAATGGAACGCGGGAGGCGCTGTTCGCCTTCACTCAGGCCGTAGTCAGACGCGAGCCGGGTGCGCTGGTGCTGAGCCCCAACCCCTTCTACCAGATCTACGAAGGCGCGGCCCTGCTAGCCGGCGCGACGCCGCACTACCTGCCCTGCACCGAAGCGAACGGCTTCAACCCCGACTTCGATGCCGTCCCGACCGACGTCTGGCAACGCACACAGATTCTCTTTCTGTGCTCCCCAGGCAACCCCACCGGTGCACTCGTACCGCTGGATACCCTGAAGCGCCTCATCACGCTGGCTGACGAACATGACTTCGTGATCGCGGCCGACGAATGCTACAGCGAACTCTACTTCGACGAATCGCAACCTCCGGCCGGCTTGCTGACCGCCTGCGCCGCGCTGGGGCGTGACGACTTCCATCGTTGCGTGGTCTTCCACAGCCTGTCCAAACGCTCGAACCTGCCTGGGCTGCGCTCGGGTTTCGTCGCTGGCGATGCCGAGATCCTCAAGGCCTTTCTGCTCTACCGCACCTACCATGGCTGCGCGATGCCGGTGCAGACCCAGTTGGCGAGTATCGCGGCCTGGAACGACGAAGCGCATGTGCGGGCCAACCGCGAGCTGTATCGGGAGAAGTTCGACGCTGTGCTGGACATCCTGGCGCCGGTCATGGACGTTCGACGCCCTGATGGCGGTTTTTACCTGTGGCCGCGAACCCCGATTGACGATCAGCGCTTCACCCGCGAACTCTTCGCGCGTGAGCACGTCACCGTCGTGCCGGGTTCGTACCTGTCGCGTGAGGTCGACGGCCTGAATCCTGGATCAGGCCGGGTGCGCATGGCGCTCGTCGCTCCGCTGGCCGAGTGCATCGAAGCCGCCCAGCGCATCCGCGCCTTCATCGAGTCGCTGTGAACCCACCGGGCGCGCTGGCGCCCGGCTACTCAGGCGACGCCTGGCGGGATCATGTCCTTGCCGTAGTCGCGCAGCTTCTCCAGATTTTCAGGCTTCATGTGCTCGGGGATGTCAGCCTGATCGGCTTCATCCCGCTTGTCGCGCTCCGGACCTTTCGGCTCCTGCTCGGACTCATTCATGCGTACCTCCGTCAGATCGCGTGTTCTTCCCAGATCAGCTCACCGGCGTCGCTGACCTCCCGCACCTTGGTCAAGGCTGCCTCCGCCGCGACGTCCGCTTCGGATGCCAAATCGTAGCGGCGACCGTTGGCTACCTTGAAGACATGGGCGTTCTCATCGGTACCGCGACGCTTGACGGCGATCACCGCCTCGAAGGCGTCATCGACCGGGACTGCCGATGAAATCGCTTCATAGTGTTCGAAATGCTTGCGTGCCATGGAGATTCCTCGTCGTAGCGGTGGTCCTTTGTGGACACGCCAAACCGGGAAATGATCGCAACGCCCGACGTCGCACAGGCTGAACCGCTGCCGCCCGGGCGACTCAACCAATGACGGCCAGAGGAGAACCGCATGCAGATGACCGAACGCTACAGTGCCAGCGCCCCGACACGCGCCGAGGTGGACGCCCTCGATGGCGTCACCCTGCTCGAATTCGGCACCGACTGGTGTGGACATTGCCGGGCCGCACAGGCCCCCTTGGCGAGCGTGCTCGCCGGGCACGAGCTGCGTCACCTGAAGATTGAGGACGGGCCGGGGCGCCCGCTGGGGCGCTCCTTTCGGGTCAAGCTGTGGCCGACGCTGATCCTTATGCGCCAGGGCGAGGAGTTGGGGCGCGTGGTACGGCCGACTCACGAGCAGCCGATCGAAGAGCTGCTCGGGTTGGGCGCGATAACCAGCGAGTGAGATCCGATCCCGTTGCCTACCCGACCGCCGCATCCTCCCGACGGGCGGCAGGCTTCGTCCCGACATGGCATAATCCGCGACCCAGCCTGGCCGGAGAACCTGGAGCCCTGTTATGCCTGATTCGAAAAATAGACTGTGCCTGTTTGGCATCAAGGCGTGGGACGCGGCACTCACAGGGCGCAACGCCTAGTGCCGCGCGGCTTTTGGGCCGTTTTCACCCATCCAAAACACAGCATTTTGCGTGCTCTGCCGATCCAATAGAATCAAACACTTACGTTTGCGTTTTGGGGAAGAAATTTCCCGCCCTCCCAGCCCGTCCGGGCAACTTTAATTCCCCTTCACCGCATCATAGGCCCGCTCACACGCGGCACCCGCTACTCCCCGCTCGTCGGCGACTCGAGCATAGAGTTGAGCAGCCTCTCCAACCCGGCCGAACACGTCGGCTCGCACTCGGGCGGCGTCTTCGGCTGCCTGGCCGAGCTGGGCAGTGATGGCATTGCCGGCGTCACGACTGCGCTGCTCGGCTGCGGCGAGGCGCTGCTGCAGGCGCTCAAGAGCACTGCCAGCGCGCTCAGCGTCAGTACGCGCTGCAGCCAGTTGTTCCTGTGCCTCTGCATCTGCTTTCTCCGTTGCGGCCTGGCGCCGCTGATTCTCTTGGATGACTGCCATAGCGGCGCGGCGGTCGCGCTCGCTGACTTCGGCGCGGTAGTCGGAAAGGTCGGCTTGTGCTTTTGAGGCGTCAGACTGAGCCGACATCACCCTAACCTGCTGCACGCCCACCGCAAGGACCAAGCCAAGGACCAAGTAGGCCCAAGTCGGGACCAGCTTCAGCCAGGCGGTCATGCGACCTCCTCCATCGCTTGCGCATACAGCGCGTTCCAGGTGTGCCGATGCGGCTTGCCCGGTCGCCATACGCGCAGGTACAGATCCCACGCGCCTTGCTCGTCACCAATGGCCGGCAGGGCTTTCGGATCAGTCCATAGCAGCAGCCGGGCAAACGCCGCAGCCAGGACATCGTCGTGCTCGAGCGCGGCATAGACGGCGCCTTCGGTGGCGATGACGTTTCGTGCACGGCATACAGCCAATGCGTGTTCGCGGCTGGCCGAATGGCGCAGCACGCCACGCACCCCGCCGCCCTGTTCGAACTGCCAGAAACCACGGGCCGGCCCGCCGATCTGGCGACGATGCTCGAACCGAGATTCCTGCAGGCCGATCGCAAGCATCTGCACCTCAGCCGCCGCGCTATTCATCCGCGCAGGCAGCATCGCGAGAGCGGGCGCTATGGCTCGCTCCCGTATTTCAGAGAGGGTCATGGGAAACTCCAGGCAATAAAGAGCCCCGACTAGCGGGGCGATAGATCAGGACGCGACGAACTTGTAAACAGTACCGGAGGTGTTAAGCGTCCCGCTCACAGTAAATCCTGTTGCGGTTAGCGTTAGCCCGGACAGGCTAAAGTCGATACTTCCCATGGCGGCGCTAGTTCCATAGAAAAACTGGACGCTTTTCGGTGGAAACGGTGTCGTGATGGCCTTTGAAGCGGCGCCGTCCCCTACATACCCGTAGGCATACGATCCGTTTTCCGCTGCCTGTGCAGCGAGGAAGTTGTGCCGCAAGAAGTTGCCGCCCGATATGTTCAGCGCGCTAAGGTCGTGCTGGTTCACATCGATCGCACCAACGCGGCGCACCGGTATGAATTGCGTCCCGGGGTCAGTGTTACGCAGCGTTCCAGAGACGCGAACTCCGTTGCAGGTAGCACCTACTAGCGATACGACGGCGCCAGAAGTTGATAACGAAGGCCTGTCACCGTTGAGCGTAATATCGAGACGAGTCCCGCCGTTTTGTAGCAGTACGAACTCACGCAGGAGGTTCTTATAGGACACATCCACCGTCAGGCCAATGCATGGCCCCGAGCATATCAGGCCGTACTCTATCGATCGCGCCGAGAACGCTGTGCCGCCTGACGTGGTGAATGCGTCCATCCCTGCAAAGTTGCCGCGGATCTCTACGTTATCAATCCCGGTTGCTGCGAACAACGTGGTCCCGCCTACGTTCGAGCCGCAGTAGTTGAAGTTGTTTGGACCGAAAACAACATCGCGCATATAGCCATCCCACATCTTGGCCTTCGCATCTCCGTTATTCCCTGCAACCACGAACCCTCGAACATTAGCCGCATTGTTGCCACTGTTCATGACCAGCGGGCCATACACCTCGTGGATGCGGTTGCCGGTTATTTCATATGTCCGGAAGCCGGTTGTGTACTGCGAGAAATCTGCCGTGCCTGCAACGAAATCCGCCTCGAGCGGCGGCGTTATTTCAAGCACGCCATCGAGTACGTACACGATGTCGTTCTGCTTGAGCTTCACGCCTCGCCCTTTGGCGTTGACCAATTTCCCGCAGAAGCCGACGAAACTATTTTCGATATCGAAATCGAAATCAGCAGTCTTAGTTGTGCGGTCGTCAACGAACAGATAGTGGCCTGACCCCGTCCCGGAAGAAATAGGGCCAATCCAACCGCCTTGCTCCATGTGGCAATATTCGGCCTGAACGCTCACGGACTTCGTTGCGTGTAGAAACTTGACGCGCGCAGAATACTTGCCGTCACCAATGATATTGGTTCCGTCCTTGACGATATTCACGGTCCCGTCATGCGTGAGGCCGGAATTGATACGACAGGTCGCAAACGTGCTCAGGCTCGCCAACATTGCGTTCGTTGCATCTGTCGCGTCCACGCCTGGCAGCGCGCCGAAATCGTAAGAGCACGGAATCGGCGCTTGCCGAACCCACCGCCCCGTACCCGATCCGACTATTGTCCCGTTGTTGTCTGCGGCAACACTCGATGCATCCCAGCGCCAAGGGCCACCGCCATACCCCGGCTGTGTATGGCCAAGCAAGAAGGCTTGATCACCGTTGTAGCGCCCAACAGTTGTGCGGAGGTCGGCAATTGTTGGGATCGAACGGTAAGAGCGTGCGACGATGGTAGCCCCATTGTTCAGATCTTCATCATCGAAAAGCGCGTCGAGGGTGACACCCGGTGCTATACCAACCATGACCGCCCCGTCAGGGCCAGCCAATTCCTGCCGCAGCACGTCATCCCCAAGCAATACGAGGCTGGTCTCGTCGGTCGCCCAAGTGCCTGTCAGCGTCAGAGGTAGCGTAGCGCCAGGACCCGGCCGATAGAGGCCGGCAGTCGTGCCGGTAGTGGCTGCATCGACAGCGACGTACTCGTTCCGCTCTATCAGGACGACGCCTGCCGCATAGTCACCCTTGCTGACATAGCCGGACGACACCAGAAATGCCTGGAACCGGCTTTCTTTGTCAGCCTGGCTCAGCGTGAATGCGTTCTCGCGGCCTTCTTGCGACGTGTCGAAATCGTTCTCCATTCCCGCCCAGGACTGGCGCAGCACGCCCTTGCGGTCGGCATAGAACGGATCACCGCCGTTAACCAGCTTGTCGAGATTTTCGGCGTTGTCGTATAGGTCGCGCGGATCGGTCGACGGGACGTTGTTTCGGGTATTGAAAGTCATGCATTTACTCCAGGCGTGCAAATCCGCACGGCGTCCTTG
The DNA here is from genome assembly GCF_022810315.1 of Stutzerimonas marianensis. Lineage (NCBI taxonomy): Bacteria > Pseudomonadati > Pseudomonadota > Gammaproteobacteria > Pseudomonadales > Pseudomonadaceae > Stutzerimonas > Stutzerimonas marianensis. Next base: position 352,489 of record NZ_JALGRD010000002.1, read on the forward strand.
CGGGCCGTGTCCGGTATGTGGTGTTGGCTAGTTGTTAGGCGGGTGGCGTTGCGTCGTCGTAGGCGTAGACCTCGGGCGCGTAGTTGACTGCCTCGACCGATGCGCCATCAGTCCCGCTCGGGCTGATCGACGTTATCAGTGCCGGATAGCTCCAGCGATTGACCGGTCCGAATAGCAAGTGCGGCGGCTCGATGCTCCAGCTGGTGTCGGGCTCGAAGTCCAGACCACTGATGGACAGTAGATAGTCGTCGATGCGCGTCGCGGCGTATGGACCAGACAGCGTGCCATCTGGCCGGCGAATACCGACCACATGCGCACCGCCAGCCGACCAGTCGAATGGCTCGGATGACTCGATGATGCCGTTGTCGTAGCTGAGCATGATTGCGCTCTGCCCGTAGCCCGGTACGTCATCCTGAAGCGGAACGTAGCTGAGATAGCGACTGTTCAGCGCGTCCAGTTCAGTGCCAAAGCTGTACGACCAGCGCCGGTATTTCTGTTCCATCCGGCGCCGCATCCCGATTCGCCAGGCCTGAGTCTTGCCAGTCACGCCATCCAGCTTCAGTTTCTCGACACGCAACCCTGCGTCACCAGGCAGACGGCACTGAACTGTCTCCTTCTGCCAGGTGTGGCTGTCGACGTACTCCACATCAACTCCATCGAAGTCGTCCGGCTTGAGCGCTGAGAACTGCCTGGTCAACGGCTTTGTCATGTTCTGCGGCGTATATGGATGCTCCATGACCGTGCGCGGCTCGTCACGAACAGGCCTAATCAGCCCGCGGTCGATGGTGAAGTCCGCAAATCCAGCCTGCAGGGCCTCTAATAGCGACTGCTTGACGGTCCCGGCTGACTCGATGGCTGCATCGTAATAGTCGCCGCGCGCGGTCCAGATGGCGTGCAGGCGGTCTAGCTCCGCCATGTCCAGGTCATCGTCCGTATAGCCAATCGAGTGCGCGACGTGGATAACCCAAGGCACGATATCCCTCGTCGGCGTTTCCACATCCCAGGCGTTGCCGTTGCGGACAGGGAGAACACGCGTCGGCTCGACGGAGATCAGGTTCTCCGACTGCGATGCCAGGCGATCTCCGCCGCGCACCCTGACAGCTAGCACCGTTACGCCTTCGTATGACTTCTTGATCGGCAATTGAGCCTTGAGACCGTACCACTGAACCACGTCTTGATAGTTCGTCTTCGTCGACTTTGCACCTATACGCCGCATGCGCACCTCAGGGCGGATCGCCTCGGGCAGCTCGACCAATTCAGTAAACCCTATAGTGTCTAGAGTCGTGCCGGTGTAGGTCTTCTTGATGCTGGTCCACTCTCCGGCCGTGTCTCGATCGCGGTATTGCAGCTCAGTCGTAACCGAAAGCGTCTTGACATTGCCGGAGTTCTGGCTGATGTAAGAGAGGCCCTGCGGGAACATCACGTCCCATTCGATCTTCTGGGTTGTTTCGCCATCAGGGCACGCTGAGAACGGCCCAGCCCATGCGCCCTCTTGAGTTGAGCCATCCAAGTAAAGCGTGGCGCCAGATGTTGTCAGCGCCAGAAAGCCAGGCCACGCGCTGTCAGTAGCGCCTTCATCAGTCAGACGATCAACCGAGATTGAATATTGGCCGGCTGCAGTCAGCCGATAGCGGAGGCCTGCATAGCCTATACCCATGCTCACAGAGCCGGTCTTGAGGCCAGTGACCGCGCCGCCGTTGACGTAGCTGAGCGTCATCTCGTCTGGCGCATCAATACCTTCGGCGAAGGTCTCAACCTGATAAAAGCCGGCGTTGTCGCCAATTATCTCGATCTGCATTCCAGGGAATGGTGCAAGCTGTGAAAGGTCGCCCTGGATGATGTCCCGCGAAGCTCCGCCCTCCACGACGGTATAGGGATACGGCACCTCTATCCTAACAATCATGCCAGCCGCCCAGCCTTCAGGGAATTCTCCGGCGCCAGGGGGGATGCCCACCTCGAATCCGACAAAACCATAGGCAGTCGCATCCGGATCAGGCGCTACGCTGTAAGTAGCGTTCAACTCGAGCCCTGCCGTGCCGGTCGACGTTGCCCCAACCTCAGACGCGCTGTGCCACCAGTTAGCGGCCGATTCTTCGCTGAGATCGGCGCCTGGTTGGTAGATGGCAAATTCCGCATCCTCGCCGAGAGAGATGATCGGCGTGTCGCCAACCCTAATGCGGCTGGCAGGCAGGTCGTACTTGCCCTTGCCGATACACAGCAGCATCTCGATCCAGTGTTCACGCGGCGCACCAAAGTAGCGATGTGCTGGCAGCAGGTAATCCGGGTAGCGCTTGAAGCGGCCAGCAATCTCTGGGATGACGGCGTTCAGCGAGACCTGATTGCCCTTTACCCTGGCAAGGTCGAGATCCTGCCCCTTTCCGGGGTTTTTCGGTGCGGTCGGAGCCTTCGGCTGAGCAAACGGGTTGCCCAAACCAAACAGCTTGGCCAGCGGGCCCGGCCGAAAGATGGATTCCAGCGCGCTGCCCTTTGGCTCGACGCAGATCGAGACGCTGTCAGACGGCGCTAACTCCGCGGCATCCCACGCCCCCGACTCAATCAGCTGCCCGTTGATCGTTACGCTGATTGGCGCATTTTCGCGCGCCTCGAAGCTCGGCACATTGGCGCGCAGCCAGGCGGCGACGGTTACGCGCTCGGTAGTCTCGTACCGCTCAGCCGGCTCGGCCGCAAACTTGCTCGCGTAAATCTCGATCGGCATGGTATTTCACTCGGTAATAGGTGCGTTCGAAGTCGGCTATGCGGAGCCAGCGAAAGCCGGACTTTGGGTTGATCTCTGCTACGGCCAGCATCCCGTCCAGCTCGAGGACAACGCCGACGTGGGTGCAAAGCTCGCCACTCATGACGGCGGCCAGGGCGCCGGGTATTGGCGGCCCTTCTGGCAGCAGATCGGCGTACACTCGGTAGCTTTTGGCTGACTCTCGCAGGCAGTGGCGACTGATCACGCCGGCATCGGGCAAAGGCTGCAGACCCAGCAGCTCCTCGCGGATCGCCGTAGCCAGACCCCAGCAGTCGAATTCCCGAACGCCGCCCACGACCTCGCCTCGCCCGCCGTCCACGTAACGGGCGAATAGGTATTGCTCGAGCATCAGAGGTATCTCAGGCCAGGGGAGAACGTCGTGGAGTAAACGTCGCGCGGCCACTGCCGGTTGATCAGGTCGAAGAACCCTGCTTGCAGCTGGACCGTCGAGCCATTCATCTCGCCGCCAAGGATGGTCATGCGATACGGGCGCTCGGCCGGCTCGGACAGGTTGCTGGCGAGAAACTTCCGGTAGATCAGCGTGATGCGCTCCTCTTCCTCCAGAGCCGCGTCGACCTTCTGCTGTGCCGTGCCCATGACTCCATCGACAGCGAAGTCGAGCGTCTGACTGCCGCGGTTGCTGCGCTCTGGCTCTGCGAGCTGGAAGGCTGCGGCCTCGAAAGTCAAGGCGCGCCCGTTCTCATCGATCACCGACTGGTTTTCGAAGCCCTCGCACAGCAGGATCGGCTCAGCCCAGGCAGCGCACGTGATCTCCAGCGTGTGAATGATCACGTCGCCGCCCGATGCATAGACTTGCTCAAGGATGGTCATTACGGCCACTCCTGATTTATGCCTTCGTCAAGCGCGCCCATGAAGGTCTGGTACTTCGATTCTGGCCACTCCCGGTTAAGTGCAATGTCGACGATGCTCTGTTGAGCGATAAAGCCGGGGAAGCTGCCCCAGCCTGGCGCTAGGATCGGCCGCTCGCGCAACTCAAGCTCAGCCGTAAAACGCCAATGGCTTTTGCCAACGAGCGCCGGGCCTTGGTAGATGTCGGTGAAACGCGCGGCGTAGTCCTGGATGCCACCCTCTGGCGTCTTCAGCGGACAGTCGAACCACTCCGAGCCTGATTTAAGCGCATCCTCGAACCATGCTTCGAACAGCTGCGCCTGGACGTCATCGAATATCCAAGCGACCGAGGCCATCGTCGGCACCGATGTAAACCGGCGCCGCTGCCTAGCCCGTCCACTCTGCATCTCCGTGCGAACCATGGGGCTAACCGCCTGGAAGGAATAGCCCTCGCGCAGCGGAAGTGGCAAATATTCGCGCGGATACTCGATCATTGCCCCACCCCTTGGATTCCGAATTTCCGGCTAATCGCTTTCTGCGCCTTGCCGTCGCTCATGATGTCGCTCACGAAGATATCGATGACGTTTTGCCCGTTCTCCTGGCGATTGCTGACCGTTCCGGCCTTGCTGGCGTCTTCGTACAGGTTTACGACCGGAGCTCCAGTGCCTCCCGACTGGATGTCGCTCAGCGTCTTGTCGAGCTTTGCGCTGGTTTCGGCGGTTGTGACGCGCTCGCCCTTCTCCAGCAGCCAAGTGCCGGTTTCAGGAATTGCGTCGATGCCTTCGTGGGCCATGCCGATAGCGCCGATGTTGCTAACGATGCTGGCTGTGGCGGCTGCGACTGAGGCCATAGCTGCAAGGTTTGCAGGGAACGGGTTTGCCGCAGCCATTGCTATGCCGGTCTGAATGGCAACCATTGACTGAGCAATTGCCGCGGCCTTCTGGACCGCAAACATCGCCTTGTAGAGCCCGGACTGCTCGCCAGCAAAGGTCTTTGTCAGTCCTGCAAGGTCACCGAAGATGCTTTCTGCCGATGCCAGCTGCGCCATCTGGCGGGCCTGCTCGATTCGTGCAAGCTCGTCTTCGTGCTGCTGCTTCAGTGCTAACTCTTCCTCATCCCACACTGCGGCGAGGTCGGCGCGGTCCTGGCGGAACTGCTCGAGCATTTCAAGCTGAGTGTCGTACCACTCTTGCAGCTTTTCCTCGGCCTCGTCTATCTTCAGAAGCTCGCCTAATGCGCCGCCCACCTCGGGAGCCAGGCCGCCGAACTCCGGTGCATCTGACGTTGCAGCGCCCGCTATGCGACCCGCGACCTGCATGCGCTCGTCAGGCTCAATGCCTTGCATCGCATCCAGCACGGCCAGGCGCTCTCGCATCTGGTCGGTTAGCTGTTCTTCCTCCGTGCGCAGGCTGGCGACCAGTTCCGCATATGCCTCCGTCTGCTCTTTTTGCTTCTCATAAGCTGAGATCGTTTCCAGCGCGGCCCGCGCCTGCGCCATCTGCGCATCGCTGGCTTTGGCCTGTTCCAGGTTGTAAATGGCAAGCGCTTCGGAACTCATGCCGAGGGTGTCGGCTTGCTCCTGAAGGGCTTCGACCTGCTTAGTGATCGCCGCTGCGGCCTTTTCCGCAGCCTTGGCGGCCTCTTCTGATTGGCCGCCACCAAGGTTTAGGCCGGGCCCGCCCGCTGATGGGCCTGAGGTCAGCTTCGGCTCGACCGGAAGGGCAATCGGCTTGCCGCCCTGCATCGCCGCTTCAGCTGCTGCCCGCAGCTCTGCCAGCTCGGCGTCAATCTCCTCTTTACTGTAGAGCTTGACGATTCCGTCGCGCCCAAAGAAAACGAGCCGATCTAGCGCGCCGGACGCCTTCATTTCCTCCAGCCGCTCAATTTCGTCATTCAGGCGAACAAGATCATCTGCGGCGATACCGTTCATGAACGCAGCGGCAGATTCGGCAGCCCATTGAATGAACTGAACGGTGTTCCGGGCGCCGTCGATAATAGTTGTGAACGAGCCCACCACTGCCTTCGCCATATCGGCGGCAGCCTTGGCGGTTTGCGGATCGCGCAGCGTGTTGGTCAGTTCCAGCAGATCCGGCAGCAGTTCTGCGGCGATTTGCTGGCCCACCCCTCCGGCCACTCTTCCTAGCAGGTCTAGGTCATCGTTGAACTGCTTAGCACCTGCAATGGTCTCCTCGGACAGGATCAAGCCAAGGTTCTGCGCCTCGTCAGCCAGGCCGCGCATTTCTTTGCCGCCATTGCGCAGCAGCGGAGCCAACAACGTCGCGTCATTGGCAATAGCCTCCAGGAAGAAGGTCATTTCCTGCTGGTTGGCGCCAGCCTTTTCCAGCGTGTCGACGTACAGCCCGAGAGCCTGCGGGCCCGACAGATTGCGGAACTGCTCGGCGGTCACGCCCACCTTCGGCGCGACTTGCTCGAAAAACTCTTTCAGCTCGCCGCCGCCAGTCACAAGGAAGTCACCCACCTTGTCGTTCACATCCTTGAGGATGTCAGACAGCTTGTCGTTCTCAATGCCGACCGTGCGAGCGCCGGCTGCGAACTTCTGAAACTCAGTCGTCGAGACGTTGGCGACCTTCGCCAGATTCTGGATCTCTGCAGCTGAGTTGATGCTGCTTTTGACCCAAACCGCCAGGGCGCCAACCGCAACGGCGGACGCGGCGCCGACGGCTTTGCCAGCCGCGTCCATATTTTTCTGGACTTCACGTTTCCACTTGGCCGAACTGCGCTCGGCCTTGTCCATGCCGGCGACGAACCCACCTGTTTTCGCTACCAGGTCGAGCGTGAGCGTTCCGAGTGACTTCGAGGCCATGGACTTTCCTTTGGGCAATAAAAAACCCGCCGAAGCGGGTCTTGTTGATTATGCGAATACTACTTGCTCGTAAACCGGACTAGCTTATCCATGGCGCGGCCGGTGCATTCAAGGGTGAGGGTCGATCCGTCCTCGAAGGTTAAGTCGGCCACATTCTTTTTGGTCGAGTAGAAGGAGCCGGCGACCGCAAACACGATACCGAGAATCGCCCCGAACAGGCCGAGGAAGAACAGCCCCAGGCCGCCCAGCAAAAGCGCACCCACTGCACAGCCGATCAAGCCGAACTTCTTCTCTGTTTCTGATCTGGCTGCAACAGCTCGCACGCCTTCCGGCCCATATTCGGCTTTGCGCGAACCTTCAATACATAGCTTGTCTCGACTGAAGAAAGCGCTTCCCTTCAATCCAAATGACCCGCCTACTATCTTCATAGACCCCTCCCGTGTGAGAGCGGAATCTATCACGCACAGAAGGCTTAAACCCAGCTCTGCAGATCCTCCAGCGTCAAGACTGGCTGATCATGGTGAGGCGCAAAGTCGTGCAGCTGATAGCCGCCGTTCTTCGATTTGCTGTTGGCATAGAGCGTTGCCAAGAGAGCTGATCCGCGCTCTATGCGCAGCCCAAGGTTGAAGCTTCCGCGCTTGGCCCGGTATTTTGCCCACCGAACGAACTCTGGGTAGCCAATGTTCTCCTGGGCTTCGGCAATCGTTCGACCGCCCACCCCGGAGAGCACCAGTTCATGCCAGAGTTCGTCGGCGTCGGTCAGCTCGTCGTCTTTCCCATGCCGTTCACTTCGCCAATCACGGCCAGCAGGGCGAAGGTCAGGTTGCCGTCGAGCGGCCCGCGATCCGGATCAGCCTCGCCAGTAATGTCGGCTGCGGTGAAGACGGGTTTGCCGCTCTCGTCGCAGATGCAGGCAGCGATGCGCCCCGCAACGGCATCGGTCTTGCCGTTCATGGCAGACAGATCAGAGACAGCGGAGCGGTACGAAAGCGGCCGTACGTAGACGGTCGCCTCCAGCTCATGTTCGCCCTGCTTCCACTTGACGGTGCGCTCCACCGGGGCGCCGGTGAAGGCGCCCATCTGCTTGAGGGAATCAATGCTCAGTTGCATGGTTATGCCTTCGGAATCAGTGCGGCTCCACCGGAGCGCTGAATGGTCACGGCGCTGGAAACTACGCTGTTCTGTGCGAAGTCGAACGGCACGTCGGACAGGTAGCCTTCGAAGGTGAACCAGGTGCGGGTCGCGGGAAGCTCGAAGTCTTCGCCGCCGACAGCAACGGTCGGTGCCTCGGTGCCATCAGACCAACCCAGCGCCCACTTCAGAGTCGGAGCCGGATTCATCTGACTCAGCTCGAACATACGGACGTGGCTCGGCTCGCTCGGGTCGAAGTTGACGGTGAGCGATGCTTGGCCCGGAGTGCGCAGACCTGGCATATACGAGCGGTCGTTTTCCTCGAGGCAGGTGGTCTCGATCTGGTCAGCCGGCGAGCCGCCCGGGTTGAAAGCAGTAGCGCAGGCGATCGCGACGACCTCGAAGGTGCCGGGGGTTTCGCTCTCGGCCAGCATGTAGACCTGCGAGCCTTGGGAAATAATGGCCATGTGTGTTCCTCAGTACGGGTTTTTGGGCAATAAAAAACCCGCTCGGAGGCGGGTTGTTGGGGTTGAACTGGGGTCAGCGTGGCGTCTTCCAGTCCACGTCGAAGCTGAGCCGGTAGCGGCCAGTCTCTTCGTCCTTGGATTCACCGCCCCAGCGGGTTATATGGGCGCGGAGTTCGATTGAATCGCGCAACGCTTCTCCTACAGCGCGCGCCGATGCGCCTGTGGCTGCGTATACGTCGAACTGTAGCGTGAAATTGTCCATGTCTGGACGTTGGTTGATGTAGTTCTCCGGCGCCCCGCTAGCGAGCTGCCAGACGGCATACGGGAGAACAGTGCCTTCTGGAGCCTCACCGAACGGATACAGGCGAACCGGATCGGTGCCGAGCACAGCCGTTACGCCAGTATCTGCTGCTGCGACTTGAAAGATTGGCGGGAACATTTATCCACCCTTTGCGGCCTTTTTCGTGGCTCGCTTGATTGCTCTATCGAGAGCTTTCTCGTACTGGCGCACGAACTCATCAACCACTTCGCCGATGTTGTTATCAGCCGCAGGCCGAAGGTATGGCTGAGCGCGGGCTTTCTCGGTGCCTAGCTCGACCAGCATTGCGTGCGGGGTCGCGCCGCCCGGCCCAGTATCAGGGTTGCCCGGTTCCATGTTGCGAATCGAACCCGTCAGCACGCCGATACGAAACCCAAGGTCGCCAGTTCGCTTGAAGAGGCGCCCGTTCCAGCGCATCGCGATGTTGTCTGCGATCGCTCGACCTGTTTCGGAGTCGTCGATGCGCTGGGCGTTCTGCTTGGCCTTGTCGACGATGATTTGAGCCGCTTTCCGCAGGGCGAACCGCCCGCCCTTGCGCTTAACGTCATCCGTCACGGAATCCAGCTTGCCGAGCAGCGAGTCCAGGCCCGTTATGCTGAATTCGACGGAGTCAGCCATCAGATACACCCTCTGAAACCGGCAAGGTGATGTATTCGAGCCCTGAATCGGCGTCCGGCAGCGCGCCGTGGATCGCGTAAACCTTGCCGCGGTGCAGAATCCGCATCGTCGGCAGGATACCCGGCCGGTAGCGAATGACGATTCGCGCCGTGATTTCCGACTGATTGGCCTGAGCGGCGATGAAATCCCGTGCGGAAAGCGGCTCAATCGAGGCCGGCACGCTCTCTGCGAACACTTGCCAGCCTGGGATCATCTCACCGCTGACAGGATCTTGATTCAGGCCAGGGCGCTCGAGCGTGATCCGATGGCGAAGTCGATACGAGATTGTCTTCATACGCCCATGTTCATCCGGAAAGGTTGAGCCAGCGCGTCGGCCGCCTTGATCAGCGTCTCCTTTTCGTCTGGAGATGCGTCATACATGGCTTCGACACGAAGCTTGATTGCGGCCTTCAGCGATTCAGGCACTGCGCCTGGATCTGTTGCGAATTCGACACGCACAGCGGTTCCGAAGTCGCCAGAAACAATCGATCGGTCGGCATCGAAGTCGAAGACGTCAGCATCCACTCTGGATCCGTTCACTACCGAAGAAACGAGCGTTACAGATGCGGGCCAGATTGGCAGTAGATACGGCCCGCAATCCTCTGATGCCCAGCGGTAGGTGGCAGCCGCAAGCGCGCGCCCAGTGAAACGCTCTACGACTTCTCGCGCCGCGGCGATATGCGAGCTGATCAGACCGTCATCCGCATCATGATCGACGCGCAAATGGGCCTTGGCCTCTTCCAGCGTGACCGGCTCGACCGTTGCAGGGGTGACGGTAATCAGCATTTACTTGTTCTCGGGTGCGGCCTTCATGGCCTTGTTCGAGGGAGCCTTTACGGCCTTTGTTTCTTGCGCCTTGGCTGGCTTCTGCTCTGCCAAAACACCTAATTCGACGAGACGTTTCGCCTCATTGGGGTCAAGCTCTCGCGTGTCGCCAGTCACATACTGCTTATCGCCGAAGTGCTCGCGCTTCACGTCATAGGTGACCTTGCTTGCCATTTTTTACCTCTAGGAAGGGCCAGCCGAAGCCGGCCCCTTATTGCGTTACGGAGTCACGGCCGGAGCGATGTCGCCGTAGATGAAGGCCTCGGGACGGTAAACCGCCAGAGCCAGACGCTCTTCCGCCAGGATGGTCACCAAGTTCTTGACGAAGTCGTCTTCGTTCTCGGTGGCAACCTCGACGCGTGACTGCCAGCGGTCGAACAGCTGGGCACCCAGCTTGAACGCGCCGGTCAGGAACTTGCCGGAGGTGATTGCCTGGGTGGCAACGACCGGAAGACCCCACATGGTCGGCGATGCGACACCCTGAGGCTGGCCGATGATGTAGCGCCCATCCGCGTCCTTGGTCAGCTCAATGCCAGCCCAGTCGATCGGGTTGAGCACGTGGCCAGTGGCCGGGAACTCAGCCAGAACCGCCTGCAACATCGCAAGGCGCAGCGTGTCGAGCGTGGTGGCACCGGTTACGGTGAGAGGGGCGCTGTACGCGGTCGCCTGCGGGATGATGCCGAGCAGGTTTTGCCCAGTACCGTCACCGTTGAGCAACTGCTGCTCTTCCTTGTAGGCCAGGCCGTAGCGCAGCTTGCCGTCGATGTAGCTGGCGAGCATCGGTGCGTCGGACATGATCTGGCGCGAGGCCTTGACCCAATGCGCGATGACCTTTGCGCTGGTGTTCTTCAGTTCGAACTGGATGTCCGACTGAGGCTTGAGTGCAGTTTCAGCGACCATGCCGGCGTTGTTGGTGAAGCCGGTTTCCTGCACGTACTCGAGGACGTTGCCGTCCATGCGGCCAGGGGTGATCAGGTCACGAACGGTCAAGCGGCGCTCTGGCTGCATGATCATGCCTGGCAGGCGAGTGTTCTGGACCAGATCGCCCGCAGAGCCGGCCGCGTCGGTAGTTGCCAGAGTAATCGTCGCCTTGAACTGCATGTCGGCACGGCCGCGCTGCGAGTTCGATTCGGACAGGCTCTTGAAGTTCTGGGACTCCACGAACTGCTCGCCGAAGGTTTTGTGCTGCTGCTTTTCGCCCTCTTCGCCGCGGCGAGCCAGCTTCTGTTCCAGCTCATCGACACGGGCTTTGAAGCCGTTCATCAGGGTCAGGGCGTTGTCGGCCTGCTCTTTCAGGTCCGCGGTGATTTTTTCACCGTGAGCCATCTTGCCGGTGATGTCTTCGCCCAGCTTTTTGACTTCATCGGTGGCTTTCTTGAACTCGGTGGTCAGTTGGACCAGTTGGTTTTCGTCGGACATTTGAGTGAATCCCTATGCAGATTTGGTAAGAATCGCCAGCGCATCGCTTAGCGTTTTGCTCGCTTCGGTGTCGCCGGACTCACTCCGGAGCAACTTTGCCAGGCCGCCGCTCGCGATAGCGGTGGCTTGGGTTTTCGAAAAGCCTGCCTCTCGCAGGAACTTCTCAAATTCGGGCAGAGTGGGCAGAGAACCATCCTCGAGCGCGGACTTAACCGCATCGATGGTGGCCGCCTCATTCATCGGAAAGGTGACGATGCTGACCTCGAACAGGCGCAGCTCCTTGAGGTTTCGTACGCCGGTCGATTTGTCCCGATCAGCGCCGCGGACGCCGTAACCGATGGACATACCGTCCAGGGCGCCGGCCTTCATCAGCGCGTGAATCTCTCGAGCGCGCTGAACCTCGTTAACGAGCAGCCGCCCCTCTACGTAAAGCCCTTTCTCATCCTCCCGGATGGCCGTATACACGCCGATGGGCTCGTTCCGGTCGTGATTCCAGAGCACGGGCGGCATACGCTTGCGGCCTTCCCACTCCTGAATCGACTTGGCGAAAGCGCCTCGGTGGACGATATCGCCGCCACCGTCGACGTTCCCGAAGACAGAACCGTACCCAGAAAAAAGGCCGTCATCGCTGACAGCCTTGATCTCGAACGATACGTCCAGAGTTTTGTGGTTCATGGGGTCTCCTCCGGAGCACCGATCTTGTCGATGGTGGTCAGGTTCAGTTGTACGGTCAGCGCGTCACCCCCCTCGACCGGCGGCAGGTCTTCCAGCGCGCGCACATCGTTGCGGCTCATGACGCCGTTCTGGAGCATTTGCGAATAGAAGGACGACCGCGCGGCAGAGTCGGCTCGAAGCAGCCCCTCGACCGCGAATTTTGGCCGGTACTGGTCACGCTCTTCAGGCAGCAGAAGCTTTTTGGTAATGGCCTGCTCGATACGAACAAGCGTTGGGCGCAGCGAATAGGTCAAGAACCCGAGATTGGTATTCTCCAGGCTCGACGCCCAGCTCGAGGCCTTGTCGGTATGCCCGATTAGCTGAGGAGGCACCCCGAATGCTCGGCAAATCTCTTCAATCCCGAAGTAGCGGGACTCCAGAAGCTGCGCGTCGGCCGGGTTCATGCGGATGCCCTGGGCGCTTGCGGGCTCCATTCCAGCCTCAAGGACCATCCATTTGCCGGCGTTTTCTGGCCTGCCGAACTGAGAAAGAGAGTCTCGCAGTCGGTCACGCTGATCTTTCTGGAGAGTGGTGGCGCCAGTTTTGAGGAATCCACCCACTTTCAGGCCGTTCTGGAACTCCCTGGCTGCGGCCCGGTTCGCATCCATCAGCCCGCCCATGGTTTCGGCTGCAAACTGGATGGGCGAAAGCCCCATTATCCCGTCGAGCGTGAAGCCCTTCAGGTGCAGGATCTCGTTCTCGCGGTAGATAGTTACCTTGCCGCCCTTGGTGTACTCGTAGGTCAGCTCGCCCGAGGAGCTGCGCACTACTGCGACCTTTTCGGGGTTCAGCGGCGTCAGAGAGACGACTCGCCGGCCAGCCCACTCGATCAGAACGAAGGAGTTACCCCAAAGATCCAGGGATGCCAGCTGAGACTCCCAGAACTCGCTGGCCGTCATGTCCGCATTCGGGGAGGAATGCAGCAAGCGGTACAGCGGGTGCTGTTTCGCGAGCGACTTATCTTCGGCCCGCAAGTGCAGCGGCAAGGACGAGATCGTTTGCGAACGAAGCCGCACGCAGGCCCATACCGCCGACAGCTTTAGGGACGAGTCAGGTCCGACCGTTGAACCGGACGGCGTTGTATGTGAATCGAAAGGCAGCGCCCGCTCACCGTCTTCCAGGCGCGCGCGTCCGGAGAGTCGGCTCCAGAACCGCTGCCAGAATCCGGGGTCATTGAGGGTTGCCATTAGGCGATCACCAGGTTGTCTAGGAAGTCGTTGACGTTCATCTGGCCAGGGGGATTCGCGGCCATCAGCGATACAGCGTTAAACAAGGCCATCAGTGGGTCGATCTTTGCCGAGCCACTGGCCTGCTTGGTGATAAGGATTGCGTTGCCCTTGGGCTCTACGCGGGCGTTGCCACAGCACCAGTTCATCATCGGCTGGTCGGCATGGATCAACCCGCCTTCGGCCAATTTGCGCTCGGTAGTCTTGATCGCGCCGCCGAGGCGCCAACCTTGGCTGACCCCGACGACCTTTTCCTGATCGACTTCGCGCTCAATGATGGCTTCGAGAATGGCTCCAATTCCGGCCGGATCCAGGCCTACCTGATGCAGCAGGCCCGCGGCATATACCTGCTCGACAACGTCCGCCACTTCGTCCACGTCGTCGCCGATCTGCTTGACCAGCACAAGGTCACCAGAGCGCGAGTAGTCATGGAGCTGAGCCGCGATGTCTTTGCGTCGCTCGAGAACAGACGGATGCGCCCATGCTCGGCACCAAGCCATCCATTCGCGGGTTTCACTGTGCCGGCCAACGACCGCCAAACCGAGCAAGTCATCCAAGCCGCCGCCATCGACACCGATCGTGACGACCTCGCTGTGCTCAAGGATGTATTCGAGCGAAATGACCTTGCGCGCCTGCGCTTCCCAGAACTCAGCACCGGCCCAGCGGTTCGACATCAGCGCCAGGCCGATCTCGACGTTCATGTGCTTGGCTAGGAAGTCCCGAACAGCCTCTTCGCCGGCCTCTTGTGCCTCTTGATACTTCTGCTCGATGACCTGCTGGTCTACCGAGACGCCCCAATTTGGGTTTGTGACGTAGGCGTTCGCCAGGTCTTTGTGCAGATCCTGCTCGAGCATCCGCTTTGGGAACTCGTAAATGATCGGCAGGAATCGTTTGTCATTGATCCGGCCATCACGAACACCGCGCGCATAGTCCAGTTTCGCCTTAAACACGCCAGACGGAGGCGCCGCGGACTGGGTTGTGCAGTAGAAAACGAAGCCTTCAGGGCGTGATGCAAGCCCGCCAGTGGCCTCGGTAAGCATGTTTGCGGACTTGGCTTGCTTGCCGAACTCGTGCAACTCGTCGATGAATACGCCGATGGCTTTCTTGCCGGTTACCGTGGCGCTGTCTGCAGCTACTACCTTCAGCGTGGCCTGGTTCAGCCGGTCGGTAATCGTGCGGATGTGCTCTTGCTCGTGGAAGCGAGCCTCAAGCTCTTCATCCGCCTTAATCATGTCGCGGATCGGCTTGTAGGCGTTGTCCGCGGCTTCCTTGGTCGGCGCGAGGATGATGAACTCGCCAGATGGGCGCGTATTTAGAATCAATGCGGTGAGCATGACGCCGGCAGCAATGGTGCTCTTGCCGTTCTTCTTGCTCACCATCAGGAAGTAGTTGGTGATGAGCCGGCGCTTTGCCTCGGCATCGTAGGATCCGAACAGGACCGCGACGAGCTCGAGCACCCACGGCTGGCACGTATCACCCATCAGAGGGCTGCCAATCGCGTCAACCATCCGGAGATTGCAGAACACGTCGAGCGCGTCGTCCGCCTGGTCCTGAAAGATCGGGGTCAGCGGCATGATCGACTGGCGGTCAACGATGCGCGATTCCCAATCGGGGCAGGCGGTTGTCCATTCCATTTACTTCACCGCTTTGAGCTGCCCTGGCTTGCGTAAGCCAAACCTGCCAGTGGCCACCTGTTCGGCAGCCTCTTGCACTTGTTCTTTCTTGCCCTTCTCGCCCGGCTTGGCGACCGTGAAAGCTGCCAGCGCCTTTGCAGCATCCAAGCGCAGCTTCGGCTCAGCTTCCAGGTCGTTCATCATCTGGCGCATGAATTCCAAAGGGTCAGCAGCCGTAGCCGGGATGTGCGGGTTCGGATCGACTTCAGGCGGCGCGGACTTCTTGCGCTCCTGCACGGCGACCGTGCGTGACATGGCAGCAATCACATCAGGGTCTTTCTCGTAGCGAGACGCAGCCTGTGCGGCAGTTTTCTCTGGGCAGCCAGCCTCAATCGCGGCCTGTTTCTTGCCCATGCCGGCCAGCCGCGCATCGGCGTACCGGCGCTTCTGATCGGTTAACGCCATGGTTAACTGTCCTCGTTAAGCGGGATAATTTCTGCAAATGAGTGAGGGCGCGGTTTCCTGGGTCGGACGATTCCGAACTTTCGACCCACCCCCCCTACGGCTGCTGCTCCGTCGCGCTCTTGCTGACGTGGCATCCAGTCTTGACTCGCTGGCCATCGACCATCTCGACGTGCACACACAGCACCTGGCAGTTCTCTTCCACGTCCTCGCCTCCCATGAAGAGCGGGACAACGTGGTCAAGCTCAAAGCCAGATGGGTAGGCAACGACACGTCCGCACATCGCACACGTTGGATCGCGCAGCCATACCGCATAGCGCCGAGCCTGCAGCCTGCGCCCAGTGATGCGCCTATCTGCTACCACTGCCACCTTGATTGGCTGGGTGTCGGCCATCTTCAGCTGATGCGGCTTGTGCATCTTCAGCTTGGCCATCAGCTCACCCTCGAGCCATCCATGTAGGTGGCAGGTACAGCATCTGGATCAGCGTCTTCCTGCGCCAGTGCTTCCACGAGCATCAGCAGCAGCTGGTTCGTCTTGCGCTGCTCTTCCAGTAGCTGGGTCAGTAACGATTCCACGCGCTCGGTCATATGCCACCTTTGCCCATTTCTTCAGCCATTCGCGGCGACGCTCACATGCTGCACAAGCCATGGCTATACACACGACGCCATAGAAGCCACCCACTTGACCGCCTCAATCACAGCCCAACCGATAAGGCATAGGGAGATGAGGCCGGAGGCCAGGACGAGGCGCCAGACTGTGGTGCGTTTCATGCGGTACATACCAGATTGGGGTGAAGGCCCGTCATCAGGCGGCGCAGCCACTCACGAAATCGCTCAGCCTTCATCGCTCATCACTCCCCGCGAATGCCGGCCTTCTTGGCAAGCCACTGGGTATAGAGCCCGCCGGCCACATCAGCGCCTAGCACAGCGACCACGATGCCGAGACCGCCGGCCATGTAGATGCCGGAGCCGAATGCCAGGGCGAGCATCAGCGTGCTCATGCCCAAGAAGCCGGACGCACCGAAGCGGAGTGCCACCCGCTTGGTGATCTGGCCCATCGTGAGGTCTTCACCGGCAGATGCGCGCAGCATCTCGCCAGAGAGTCCAGCCATTGAAATAAGCACGAGCAGCCAGAACGGCATGTCCGCGAGAGTCTGCTGCTCTGTGGTCATAGTGGAGTCTCGTTAGGAATAGGTCCGGCCTCACATGCCTGTCGCTATCCGCCAGGGAGCTAGGAAGCAGTCAGAGGCATGGGGCCGGAAGAGGGTTTCGGCTACGTCCGCTTGAACGTGTCCGGGTATTCGGATGCGAGGCCTTCGCCGCACACCTTGGTCTTGATGACCTCGTGAAACTCGACTTCGCCGCGCTCGTTGGATCGGCGATAGACACGGCGCTCCATGATCAGCTGGGCGTGCTCAAGGGCAGAGGCCATCTCCTTCACTTCGTACTGGAAGTAGCCGTATTTCGTGTAAACCTTGACGGTGAACATGCAGCCTCCAGTACGAAGAAAGCCCCGACACATGGCCGAGGCTTGTAATGGGTGCGCTGGGTAGGTGAGCCCTTATCGAACCGTTCGCGCATAAAAAAGCCCAGCGGTTAGGCTGGGCTCTTGGATTGGTGCAGGTGGCCGGTGCTGATCTCCGGCACGGGTAGCTCGCAGCTACGTCTACCCACTGGGGGTGGCTATTCTCCCCTGCGTTGCGCATCAGCCTGCGCATTCACCTGCTGCTCAACTCCTCCTCGCCCGTTCCGTTTCCGGCCGCTAGCAGTCTCATTGAGCTTCTCGGCCATCTCAACGCGTGAAATGACCAAGATAGCGACACATTACTGCCACTCTGCCAATCCGTCAAGCGGCCTGACATGAAATTAAACCTTCCATGTCCAGAATGTGTTGCGCCTCTACCAGAGCTTCGTCCACAAGCCGCTTCAGTTCCTTGCGAATGCCAGCCTTCCACCGGTGTTGCGTGCGCTCCGGCACCGGGTCATCGCTCCACCGGTCCATCTCGTACCATCCGGCCGGAAGGACGTTTGTCGAGCGCTTACCTTCCACGCCTGGCAGCTTCGGGTAGGCCCAGGTCACCACGCAGCAGTTGATGAAGCGCGCCGGTGCGGGCGACTGGATTGTTCCGACCAGCTCGCCGATCGCAATGCGCTTGCGCTCCGCATGTGTAGAGTATTGCGCCGTGAGTGCGCGCCAGTGCTCTTTGCTGAGCCGCTTGTGCAGCACCGCATGGACCATGCAGTCGAAGAGGAACTCCGCCTCCTTCCCGCTGATCTCGCCAGGAATGCGCGCTTTTTGCACTTTGGGTTCGAAGTCACAGCCCCCTGCCGAGTTGATCACCTCCGACGCCAGGGCGCGGACTACTGCGGAAACCACGTTGCGATAGGTCATGCTGCCTCCCCCGACTCGATCACGTCTTCGCTGTCCTGCCAACCCCGATAGCCCTTGTTCGTCTCGATGTACACGTCACCGAAGAGCTTCCCCATGAGCCCGCCGCGGCGCTTCACGATCCTGCAGTGCTCGCCGTAGATTCTGAACATGGCAATCGGAAAGAAGATGTGTGTCCACTGGTTCATGCTGCTACCTCCCCCTTGAGCATGTTCGGATTCACCGTGTGCCGGCCGACCTCGCCGAACTCCGCGTGATGGATGATGCACTTCATGTTCTGCTGGGCCCGGTAGCCGCCCCATGCGGAGTAAGCGTCCTTGGCGGTCAGGGTGTTGAAGGACTCGACGGTAACGCCGCTGTATTCCTTGACGCTCTGGTGGTGGACGTGGCCGATGTACCAGTAGCGGAACTCAGTGCGGCCCCAGGCCTGCGCCTGATCGGTAGCCATGACGCCGGGGAGACGGTCAGGCTTGCACGAGTGGCCGTGGTGCATCCCGATGAGCACCTTGCCGTGCTCGTGGTACATGAACGGCGCCGGCGAGGTGTCGATCGTCACGCGCGGCTCGTTGGCGTAGATGTGGCTGAGGGCGATGCTCAGCCAGATAGCCCCGGTGTCGTCGTGGTTGCCGATGACGTTGCAGACGCGCACCCGGGCGTGCTTCATGAGGGCCGACTCGATGCACTGCCTCATCACTTTCACGCCGACGCGAATCATCTTCGCGTAACGCCCGTCGACGTCCAGGATGTGGCCTGACCGGCTCGTGGTGCCTTCCATGTTGTCGGCATGGAACCAGTCGCCGCAGTTGATGATCAGCGCTTGCTCGCAGGCCGGCGCCATATCGACCAGGGCCGCCATAGCACCACACTGGACGCGCTCGGCAATGGCAAGATCCCAGTCGCTGCCCTGTGTCTCCTCTCCCCAGGCCCGCATTCCAATGTGGGCATCGCCGATCGGGTAGGCTGCGAGCAGCTGGGACAGGTATCCGGCATCCTTCACCGCCCTTGGCTTCACTTGCGGCAGATCCTCGGACATGGCCTCGCAAGCCTCACGAATCAGCTCGGCCTGGCGTTCCTGATCGATCGTCGTCTTGACCCACTGCAGCTTTGCCTTTCCGTCCTCGTCGTACAGGGTGGAAGTGCCCTTCAGGCGAAATCCATCGGGCACGGTTTTGGTCATGTCGTGCTCCGGGCTCCATCCCTGGCGGGCCAGGCGAGCCTTGTGCGCGTAGACGTTTCTCTCGTGCAGGTTGAGCAGCTTTGCAGCCGCGGCCACGGTCCGGCCTACAAGGGCGGCCTTGATTGTCTCGTCGTCGTGCTTGCGTGCCGGCATTACGCGGCCTCCCCCTGCTGCATCAGAATTCGGATTGTCTCGATCGCGCGCCCGCTCTTGATCATGGCGGGGTCACAGCGGTAGACGCGCCACCCTAGGCGGGCGGCAGCGTCGTATTTCTTGAGGTCGGCAGCGAAGCCGGCACCGCGGGTGTGGCGCCCGCCTGACCATCCGCCACCCTCTACCTCGATCAGCAATCCGTGCTCAATCAGCGCGAAGTCAGCGCGCCAGTCGCTCAGGCCAGCCTTGGCCAGGCGATCCCTCAGACCCTTACCAGGCCCTCCACAAGCCTCAGCAGCAAAGCGGTACTCGCGCACAGCCTTGATGCCGGCGTCGTGGAGGAACAGGTCCAGGATCTCCTCGGCCTTGCTCATCTACTCCCCCTCGCCTTTAGCGCCGCCACAACGGCAGGTCGCGCACTCTCTGGAACAGCTGCCAGCAGGACGCGCCCCTGTCGATCCTTCTCCGGCCCCTTCAGGTCGCGAACCTTCCACCGGATGAGGCAGGCCGTTTTGTCCGCTTCGATCAGCGCCCGAGCATCGGCAGTCAAGGTCGCCAAATTGAATCCAGCATTCGCCGCAGAGGAAGTCATTCATCTTCGGCCTCGACTTGCTCGGCGCCACACTTGGCACAGTTCCAAATGGTCAGCTGCTGGCCCCGCGAACCGAACCGATAGCAGCCGTGGTCCTCGAAGGTGTGCTGGCACTCCGGCGCGAAGTTCATGTGCTTCTCGGTCTCGAATGCCACGTCTACGCCGGAAACGGTGCGAGGGTCATGGGCAAAGAAAGACTTGATGTCAGGGCGTGCCGTAATCCGCGCATTCGGGCAAGGCATGTTCCCGTGCTCGCCGCCGCATACGAAGCAGCGGATGGCTTGAGTCGTATAGGTTCGCCCTAGCTCAGGCACCTTCTCAGCCTCGTCGCGGTAGTCGAAGGTGTTCTGCTGGCCGAACTCTGGCGGCAGGCGGTCCTCGGCCAACTTCGCGTAGCCCTGGATGTCATGCCAGTTGTCGGCGTAGTTCGGGTCGCCGGAGAGGATGCGCCCGACCTTGTCAGCGATGACCTCGAGCGATTGCTTCTGCACGTCGGTAAGGCGACCCCAGCCGGCCTCCGCGCACATGGTGCGTTTCAGGTTCTGGCAGATGCGCGCGTGATCGGTGAAGTCGCCGTAACGGCTGCCGCGCTCGGCCAGGGTTTGTGCGAGTTTGTTTGCGTCAGTCATTGCGGCTTCCTTGTGGCTCTGTTGTTTGCGATCAGGGGGAGCTGGCCGGGCTTTAGCGGCCATGGGTGTTCCTTGCGGCAGTCGTGGCACCAGACGATCTGGCGGCTGCTGAATGCCGTGGTGTCGTGGTTGGCGTTGGTGGGGCATGGGACCTTCAAGCTGCACCTCGCACACTGATCAGCCCGGCCTCGTACCAGCGCATCTGCGTCTCAGCGAG
The DNA here is from genome assembly GCF_022810315.1 of Stutzerimonas marianensis. NCBI lineage: Bacteria > Pseudomonadati > Pseudomonadota > Gammaproteobacteria > Pseudomonadales > Pseudomonadaceae > Stutzerimonas > Stutzerimonas marianensis. The sequence continues at coordinate 372,907 of NZ_JALGRD010000002.1, forward strand.
AGCGCGCAGCACGTCGCGGAAGTCGATATCGGCCTTGATCCGGCCATCGAGGCGCGCATGACAGGCGTCGCAAGCGTGGATAGCGAAAAGATCAGGAGTCTTGATCCCGACTCCGCGCATACCGACCGGCAGATGGGCGAGGACCACCGTGCCGTCATCGAATCCACAGCCCGGGAGGCGAAGCGTGCACGACTGGCCGCGAGCCGAATCGCGCAGTTTTTTGCTGACTATTCGGCTCATGCTGCCCTCCGCTCGCCATAGATGGCGTACATCAGGTCTTCCGGGTGCGGCAGCAGCAGGCCCAGGTGCTCGGCGCAGTAGGCGTCAAGCAGCTCCAGGTAAGTGGTCATCTGCTGGATCGTGAAGGCTCGAGTCTTGGCGCGGCCTACGCGGTACCGAGTGCCGTCTGGCAGCTCTACCGGGTGAACCTCGGACGGCCAGAGCTTGCTGACCAGGATCTCGTGCCACTCTTCAGCGCTGGCCACCTGGCCGAACGAATCGCGCAGGTGCGTCTGGATGATCCCGTTCCACTGCCAGAGCAAACGGTTCTGAGCCTCGGACCGCTTGCTGCGCACTTCGGTGATGGCCACCTTGCGAGGCTTGGAGAGGTCCAATCCCTGCAGGAAGCTGATCAGGCGCTGGCGGTCCATGTCGGAGCGGAGCATGTGGTCAGCCATGACGCCGCCCCTCCCGCTTGTCGTGGTCGTCCTGGCAGGAGATGCAGCGCTCTGCCCACGGAGCAGCAGCGCGACGCTTGGCGGGGATAGCCTCGTCGCAGTCGATGCAGAACTCAGCGCCCTGCCCCTGCAGCCTGGCCTGTACCAGCGCCACGCCACCTATACGATCTGCCTCCTCTAGGCCAGTAGCGCGATCTGTTACATCGGGGGCTGTGCGGGCCTGGTGGAAGGCTTCGGTGATTTCCATGTAGTCGGTCATTTAGAGGCCTCCTGCGCAGACTGCAGGCGTTTAAGCAGCTCACCATGCGCTACCACTTCCGCACCTGCGCGTTCGGCAAGGCTGGAGATGATCCGAAGCTGGCGCTCGCCGCTTGCCCCAGACTGAAGGTCGCAGCTGAAATGCAGGCCGGAAATGACAAGGACAATTGCGTCATAACGGCGCGTGGCGGTTTCTTTGTTCTTGAGAAGAATCGAAAAAGGCTGTTCACAGAACATGTCGAGCTGGCTCATTTCGAGCCCTCCCCGGCGCGAGCAGCAGCGCATCGAGCCTCGAGCTGCGGGAACTCATGGCCTATGCGATACAGCTCTCCGAACATGCGAGCATTGCTCAGTCGGAGCTTCTGGTTATCCGCCTTCAACTGGTTGCGCTCCTTCACAATCTCGTCGTACTTGCTCATTTGCTCGCTCCTACGCCGCGCTGGGTGCTTCCGTCAGCACAGACGACGCGATGGTCATTGCCGCGGGATAGGCCTATGCCGGTCCCGGTGATGGATTGGGTGCGATAGCCCTGCTTCTGGAGTGCCTGTACCGCCAGGCGCTGCTGTGCCGGGGCGGCGTATATGCGCTGGCGAACCTTGGCGCAGGAACGGTGCGAGCCGTTGTTGCGAGGCTTCAGGCAGATGTCGCAGGTGGTCGGGCAGTCAATGCCCCGGTCATGGATGCGGCCGGTGCCGATGGAGGTGCTCATCCCCTGCCCCCCTTGAACATTTCGCGGAGCTTCTGCAGGTTCTCCCGGCCAACCTCCGGCGTGCGGACGGTCACCGTCTCTGGCAGCGCCAGGGGAATCTCGCGCAGCGGCTGGCCGGTCATGACCATGCGGACGGTGATCGCGTAGTTGCGGTCGAACAGCTTGCGGCTCCGCTCTTCCGAGAGATTCGCCAGCTCGTAGAAACCGGTCTCGCAGGCGGCGTGATGGACCGCAGGATGCGACCACTTCCGGTCGGCGGCTGGGTGGGCGTTGGCGCAGGCTTCGCGGTACGCCTTGGCCGCATCGGGCAAACCCAACATCTCCGGCGTCGGCTCACACCACTTGATGAACCGGCCCACGCTCGGCGCGAACTCGCCGCCGGACTTGCGACACTGCTGGATACCGAAGCGGATTTGCTCGAGCGAGTTGATGCCCGCAGCCATGAACCCCTTGATCCAGGAGCGCTTGGCGGCTTTCAGGGAATCCTCGTCCGGCCAGGCCTGCTTCCACGCGGGGAAGATGCACTGCAGTTCTGCGAACAGGCTGTTGACCACGCTTGCCGTCCCCTGGTCGACCGAACGTGGCTGCGGCGCGGACGCTGCGCCTACGTGCTTGCCGCTCGTGGCGGCTGGGATCAGATCCTTGACGTTTCGCATCACAGGTCCCCCAGGTCTTCCGCCCAGCTGGTGTCGCCGGAGTGGAAATCAGGGGCGGCAGGCTTGCCGGCCGGCATACGCCCATCGTTGGTCAGGCGCTTGATGATCCAGTCAACCTTGAAGCCCTGCCAGCCAGCTACCAGCGCCTCGGTCATCGCGGTCTCGGCGGAGATGCCAGCGGCTACGCACTTGTGCAGCTCGGCGTTTAGGGCAGTCCAGACGGTTGCGCTCAGTGCGGCGCGCTTCTGCTTGCGCAGGGCGATCCAGTCCTGGAGAAGTTGATCAGGGATGGCATGGGGGTTGTCAGCCAGCATGTGAGTCAGGCCGAACCCTGCCGAGGACGGCTTGCGGCTCTTCGCCTTGGCCTCGGACTTGCCTTTCACGGGGGGCGTTACAATCTCTTCCGAAGGAAGAGTTGTTTTCTTTGTATAAAGGAAGCAAGTTGCCGTTTTGGTCTCACTCGCGTCCTGTCTCAGTGAGACGATTTGGGCTGAGTGAGACGATTTGGTCTCATTGAGACTGTTCTGCTTTTGGTCGTAGAAGGTCCACTCTGATACCGGAGAGATGCCCAGCTCGCCCCGGCTCCCGCCTACGCGGAACATGATGCGACGCTCAAGGAGATGGCTGATCGCCTTCGACACAACGTCGCGGCGCATGTTGGTGAGCTTGCCCAGGTCATCGGCAGAGAGACGCTTGGTCTCCACCTGGTATCCGATGGTCTGACGCGCCACAGCCATCAGAACGCGGAATTCGCGTGCGGGCAGGTCAACCGCCGCCAACGACTCCATGATGCTGTTGTCCATCCGGGTGAACCCCCGTTGGGTGTTGCCAATCTGAATAACGTTGTCCATAATCTTTCCCTGTTCACGTTGTACTGCTGTAGAGAAGCCGGGCCGCAATCCCGGCTTTTTTGTGCCCGCGATACTGGATATCTCCCCAGCCCCACCGGCGTTCTTTGCTGCTCTTTTGCCACTACCTAAACTGGGCTCAACGGTTACGGAGAACCCAGCCATGTCTCACTCACTCGGGAAACTCACCCTTGGCAGCTTTGCCGATCGCGACGATCTGCTCGCGGACAGTTGCGTCCGTGAAACGGCGGCCAGTGCGAATGCCAGCGTGACTCTGCGCGCCAGGACGGCGACGCTCGACGAACCCTTCAGGTTGAGGCTGTTGTTCCTGACGCGGATTGATCTGCTCAGCAGGGGCAACCGGAACGGAAGGTTTGAGCAGATCGGAGGCGGTGAATGCTCCACCAGAGGCAGCAGCTAGCCGCTCGGCATGCTTCGATTCACCGGTGTACTCGGTGCGAGGCAACGTGCCCTTCGAGATCCATTTATCAACTGCGGTGCGACTAACGCCGCAAATCTTCGCGGCTGATACTGGCCCGCCTACCTTGTCCACAGCCCAAGCAACGGCTGAGGAGTAATCAGCAATGGAATTGCCCATGATTGACCTCTCTTATCAACTAGGAGTTGATATTAGAGATCAACTGACAGTTGCGCAAGCGGCATGCAATCATCAACCTATGGTTGCATCTGCGAACATTCGAGAGGCCTTCACGGCCCGTCTGAACAAGGCTCTAGACGAGAAGGAAGGCGTCAGGCCGGCCCGTGGGCGCAACGTAGACCTGTGTAATGGCCTGAGGTCGGTCGGAGTGACAACGACGACTCAGGCGACCAGCAAGTGGCTTCGCGCAGAGTCCATCCCCGAGAAAGAAAACATGCGCCCTCTCGCATCTTGGCTAGGGGTCAACGCTCAGTGGCTCGAATACGGCGACGGCCCCATGCGCGGCGGTGCGGAGGCGTCGAACGTCGAGCCCGGCCCGCCCATCGTTAGCCCGTACCGGGCCATCCCTATTGTCGGAACTGCGCAGATGGGCACCGAGGGCTATTGGTATGCCCTGGACGAAGCTGACGGCGTTGTAGATGTCTATTCGCGCGACGCAGGCGCTTACGCCCTGCGCCTGAAAGGCAACTCTATGGCGCCGGCGATCAAGAGCGGATGGATAGCGGTCATCGAGCCAAACAACCGCTTCATGCCTGGCGAGTACGTCATGGTCCGCCTGGTCGACGGCGAGTGCATGCTCAAGGAGCTGCTGTACGCCAACGACGTTGAGGTGAGCCTGGCGTCGGCCAATGACGCCTATGATCGTCGCACCATACCGATTGAGCAGGTCGAGCAGATTCATGCGGTGGGGGCGATCGTGGCGCCGAGCAAGGTTAGGGTTTAGAGATGAGCGAAGCTGACAGCGTATTAGCCGAGGATTTCGTGCGCTTTCTTGAAGGCACGCGCCCCGACTCAAACTGCAACGCGTGCGGGAAAGCTCCTGCAAGATGGGGCCTATGCGCAACTACGGATTCTGGCGATGAGCCCGCCAAGGCAGGCGGTGGGGCGCAAATGCAGAAGATGGTGCACAGATTCACCTCGCTCAGCTCAGATGGCACGCAACGCGGACTACCGACGTTCGGCATGTACTGTACGCACTGCGGTCATGTTGAGCAGGTCGTCGTCAAGGTCGTTACTGAGTGGCTTGACAGCAACCAGGGCGGCTCCCCCAATGCTTAATCGCGACCAATCGTGGGTAAAAGAAGGCGGTGCGTTTAATTGGTCAGGCTGCGTCGAAATTAGTGGCTCCTTAGCTGCCAATCCAGAAAGCGATGACAACGTCAGAAGACAACCGCATACTCATGCCATGACTAACCTTACTCGAGACGAAATGAACCAAACGCTATCTGCGATTGAAGAGCGGATGGATAAGCGTATCGAGAGAATGGAGCGCGACGCCGAGCGTCGCACAGTAGATTACAAGCACGAGCTATCGCTTCGAGATGATCAGCTACGGCGTGAGCTGGACATGAGGCAGGAATCGTTTCGCGCAGAGCAAGCTGCTCGAGATGCTGCGCTCGCTGAGAAGTTTTCCGGCTTCCTGGCAGCTCAGGCTGAGCGAGACAAGGCTTGGGAGAAGGTGACCGACGCTCGCTTCGAGCGGATTGAGCGGGACGTGAACAGCATCAAAACTGACGCTAAGACCATTACCGCCGACGTACACGGGCTGAAGATCACCATGGCTAAATATCTTGGCGGAGCTGTGGTCATAGGCGCTCTCGCATCGGCTGCATTAGGCGTAGCTCTCAGGCACTTCTTCTCATAACGCTCAAGCCCCGCACCCACGCGGGGCTTTTTGTATCCGCACCAGCCTCTCCTGCCTTCGTCTGATCCCTTTCTTTACATGTGGCGGCGCGCCACCATCTTTTCTCTTGCCCGGCTTAATCCTCATACTTACTGTGTGAATATCCAGTAGTAGAAGGAGGATTCACATGCCAGGACCAGCACACGCCACCCATCAAACCCAGCTGTCCAGCTATAGCCGTCTCGTACGGCGGGTAAACCTCACCCTCACAACTCCCAGGGCGCAGCGCGAGCGCCAAGCGAACTTATGCCCCAGCTCTAGCGATCGGCCGGAGGACTGGGAGCGCCTGCTTGAAGAGATCGAGCAGGCCGAAGGCGTTGCCCTCACCCACCGTCCGGATGGCTCCATACACGTCCGCTGGCTCCGTACAGAGCACTAACACTCGGCCCCGCCTTCGTGCGGGGCTGACTTTCCGCGGCGCAGCTTAAACCCTCAGTTGATCTTTTCTCGAAAATATCAATTGTTGGTTGTTGACAAACATCAACCAGTGGTTGATATTTGCATCAACGAACAACGCAGCAGCAGGAGCAACCCGAATGGACGTTTTCACTCACGGCAACTGGCAGGGCTTCACCGATCGCGGCCTCAGCGAGCGCGAGCTGGAATGCACCGTTCTGGCTGCTTGCGGGCTGACGAACAAAGAGATCGCCAAGGCCATGGGTATCGCGCCGGACACCGTCAAGAAGCGCATCCAGACCGCCATGTACCGCCTCGACGTTCCGCGCCGCGCCGCCCTGGTAGCCGAGGCCATGCGCAAGGCCGTGATCGCCCCGCTCGTGCTGCTGCTGGCCATCTGCGAAGTAGCCCCGCACCAACAGTTTCAAACCCGCCCAGTCCGCACGCCGGCCGCTGTAAAGCGCGTCGCCCGGATCGGTCGTGAGATTTCGCAGCCGCTGATGCTGGTGGCCGCCTGATTTTGATTTAGGGCAGCGATGCCTGGGCCTCGGCCCGAAGTTCTTTAGTGGCACCGCAACACGACAGGCAGCGATGAGCCGGCCTTAACGGCTCAGACGGATGGCAACTCTCCCGGGTGCGCAGCGTAAAGCCCCAAACGAGTTTTCCAGCGGGAAGGTTCCGCGGCTGGAGAGAAAGATTCAGAGATGACCCGGTCGCTACGGTGACCGGGATGCTCTCCAGGGAGCCTTCGTAGAGGGCTTCGCGGAAAGCAGGAGGAAGGAATGAAGCTTCTATCTCACGCCGATTTGATTGCTGCAATCACTTACGACCCGGAGACCGGGCTGTTCACAAAGCCAGGCGGGCTCCCCACCGCAGGCAACCCAGACAGGAAAGGCTACATGATGATTTCCGTCTGCTCGCAGAACTACCGCGCCCACCGTCTCGCTTGGTTCTACATGACCGGCGAGTGGCCGGCGCAGCAGATCGACCATATCAACTGCGCCCACGGCGACAACCGTTGGGTCAACTTGCGGCTTTGTACGCGCAGCCAGAACAACCACAACCAGCCAATCCGAAAAAACAACCGCTCCGGGGTCAAGGGCGTGCACTTCAACCGCAAGGCTGGGAAGTGGCATGGCCAGGTTTGCCTGAACTACCGGATACACCACGTCGGACTTTTTGACGAATTGGAAGCGGCGGAAAGCGCGGTAAGAGCAAAGCGAGACGAGCTGCACGGCAGATTCGCAAACCACGGCTGAGACGACTCGGCAAAGCGCGCAACGGAGACGAACACCCACACGCCACCTCAAGGAGGAATGGCCATGTACAAGCACCTGAACGCCACGCTCGGCTTCCTGGCCGGGCTGATGATCGTTACCGCTATCGCAGCCGTGATGAACGGATGGGTGTAGCGCGGAACATTCACTGATGCCGATTCGATGAGTCGGCATTGGGAATCAACCGAGCGCCGCGACACCCCACGCTCTCAGGTGGTAGTGAGAGCGCAGCGGATGGAAGAGGCGCAGTTGGCGGCTTGATGGATTCACTGAAAAGGACAACGCAATGAAGAGCTACGAGACATACGTGAAGACTCGCGCCGCCAGGAAAGAAGCAGAAAACTGGATGGCCAACGCTCGCAAGATTGATAGCCAATCCAACACGCCATATTCACTGACTGGCTTGAAGTTCAGCGCCGAATATTGCGGGCAAGCTTATGCGGGCGCGAACAACTACCACAAATCGCCGGAGGCCTTTAATCAGGCCATGCAGGAGGTGATCGCGGATAACTTCAACGCGCTATCTGCCAAGGCCTTGAACAGGATGATGGAGCGCGAGCGGCTTGCTCTGATCGCTTGCGAGGATGAGGTGGTAAGCGTGCAGGCCGACATTGCGGCAGCAAAGGAAACCGCCTAACCCCACCCCCGCAGCTTGGCGACAGGCTGCAGCGGGCACCCATCAGCACATAGGAGGATGAGATGAGCATTGCAGTGGACGAAACACCGGTAGGCGGCGGGGTTCGCATAATCGATCGCAGCTTGCCGCAGACCTTCCAGGGCGTTGCGGTAGTCGTCCAGCGCGACCCGCACCCAACGCTCGGGCATGGAATCCATCTCGACCAGGCGATTGAGCGAGCGCATGTGATGGCTGCGAGCTTCGACATGCTCGAGGCGCTGGAGTCGTTCCCCGGCTTTCTATGCGGAACTGCGACGGGTGACGCCTGGATCGAGAAGATGCGCGCAGCAGTTACCAAGGCAAAAGGCCAGCCATGCCAACCACCCCTGAAGCCCTGACCCTCTGCGGCGCCCTAGCAGCGCTGTACATGTGGGATTGGTGGCAGCGCAATAAGCCATCCTGACTCATCCATACCAAATCACACCTGAGCGCGGCAGGCCTACGGGATACCCGCGACGAGGATCAGCCGGCAAGTGCCTCGATTGCAGAAAAACCCCGGCAGCCATCTACGGGATTACCCACAGCTTTGCCCGTCGGGATGGCCGAATGGCTCACGTAACGAGCCTGCATCGGAGGTCGGCTTGCTTGATAGCCCGGCCGGCAAGTTCCCAGATCGCGGTGCAAGGTCCGCGTCCAGGCCGACCCCCGATGCAGTGGATTCGCCGCAATCGGTATTTCCGAGGGAAAACCGGAAACGGATAAAAGCTGGACTTCGGCAGCCAGCCACACCTGCATCACCCCCTTCCATCGCCCATCCGGGCAACCGAGGTATCCACCATGAAGCACTACGGACCCATAGGGCGCCGCGAACAGCCGTGCCCGGATGACAGCGTTTCGATCGAAGAAGCGATCCACGAACAGCTCGACGAGCTCGAGCCCAGCATCGTCGCCGCCTACGCCGAGTTCGTGGCGGACAAGGTTGAGGTGCCGGTCGAGATGGCCGCCTCGCTGATCCTGGAGATGGGCGTCAGATGGCGCTGGGAGAGCACGCAAGCCGCCATAGGGCAGCGTAACCCATGGCTTGCACTGGCGCTGTCCGAGCTCGTCACGAGCATCCACGAGCTAAAGGATGCATTCATCGAAAACCACGCGGCGCAGTTGCGCAGCAAGGCCGAACAGATCGAACAGAGCAAGCAGGAGGCGGCATGAGCAAGGAAGTGAAGCGGTTCAACTTCGATGTGGACAAGTTCGGATCGCCGCGAGCGTACGAATCTGAGCACGGCCGCTGGATGAAGCGTGATGACTACGAATCCCTTCTCGCTGAGCGGGATGCAGCGCGGATGCGAGTCAAGGAGCTTGATCTGCTGTTCGGCCGCTACCTGCTGGCCATGAAAGCAGCCGTGATCGACGCAGATCAGCGCGGCGATGAAGAGGGTATGCGCTGGATCTACAACAGCCTGGCAGGCCCCGGCGAGCTGCCAGCAGAAGACGAGATCGACGCACAAGCGTTCTTCGACCGTGAAATCAAGCCGATCGACGAGGCGATGGCCGAACTATTCACCGCCCTGCAAGGAGCCCAGCCATGACCTGGTATGCGACTGCGTGGAGTCACATGGAAACGGTGCGAACTGGCCGCGCCGATGCAGAGCCGGCCGCAATAGCAAAGGCCATTGACGACAGCTATCCGTACTCGCAGCGTTCGGGCTGGGCTTACAAGGCGTGGCTGGACGCCAGACGCGACTTCTTCCGCAAGTACAACTTGCCGCTACGCAGAGCGCGCAAACCTGCGCCAGACCTTTTGCGAGGAGCCCAGCCATGAACATTCACAGCCTGAAGCATGACGCTCACGTTCGCCACCCAGGCCTGCCAAAAGCGAGCTGGATAAGCATCAACATCCGTGGCTTCTCACTGCGCCGGCCTCGATTCATGAAGTTCAGGGTCGCTAACGCCGTGACCTTTTGGGTGCTGGGAATAGAAGTTGTTATTCGCCGCCCTTGGCTCGCCGGCCCAGCCCGGCAGCTGCATCCCGAACTATTCAAAGGAGAGCAGCCATGACCATCCAACTCAAGGAGCTGGCCGGCGCTGTCGGCCTCGTCATCGTAGCCCTGTTCATCGGGGCGCTGTGCCACGTTGCGCTGATAGGGGGTGTGTGATGGCGAGCTCGTATCAACGCGCCAAGCGCATAGCGTTCTGGCAGACATTCGGAGGCGGTGTTCTGGCTCTGGCCGGCATCGCCTTGTGGTTCATGGCTAGCGGACTGGCAGGGAGGATCACTTCATGATTCGTCGACACTTCGAGGCCGCCCTGGTCCGGCTAGCTGCCTGGATTTTGATCGGGCGAAACGTCCAGCGCTCCGGCGTTGTATCGCGCCGCGACAACAACGACATGTGGTACATGGCCGAAAAGCTGGATTCCATAGCGGGCCGCATGAAAGACGGCTACAGGAAGGTGACCCCATGAACCGCACCCTCCCCCTCCCCTACGACGACACCCCATCAGGCCACAGCTTCGCCGCTGGGTGGACTGTCCTCTGGGTATTCGGACTGGCTGGCGTTTTTCTGTACGGCCTGGCGTTCGAAGCCGCCCTGCATCACTTCTTTGGAGTTTGAGTAATGAGCAACGTAGCGACCTTAAAACCCGCGAGCCTAGCCTCGCGAATGGCTGACCGATTCGGGGTTGACCCGAACGAGATGATGCAGACCTTGAAGGCCACCGCTTTCAAGGGGCAAGTCAGCGACGCGCAAATGCAGGCGCTTCTGATCGTTGCAGACCAGTACGGCCTGAACCCTTGGACCAAGGAGATTTATGCCTTCCCCGACAAGGGAGGCATCGTGCCGGTAGTGGGCGTCGACGGCTGGTCGCGGATCATCAATGAGAACGGCGCGTTCGACGGCATGGACTTCCAGCAGGACGACGAGTCGTGCACCTGCATCATCTACCGCAAAGACCGCAATCACCCAATCAAGGTCACCGAATGGATGGCCGAATGCAAGCGCAACACTCAACCATGGCAGTCGCACCCGAAGCGGATGCTGCGCCACAAAGCCATGATCCAGTGCGCCCGCCTCGCCTTTGGTTACACCGGGATCTTTGACGAGGACGAAGCGCAGCGGATCACCGAGAAGGACGTGACGCCTTCGGCAAGCGAGCCGGACATCACGCCTGCGCTCGAGTCGATCCAGAACGCGAGCAGCATGGAAGAGCTGCACGCAGCATTCAAAGCCGCATGGAATCAACATCCTGCGGCCAGGGCGCGCCTAACTGCCGTGAAGGACGAGCGCAAGAAGGCGCTCAGCGAACCGATCGAAGGCGAGCTCGTGGAGAAGGAAGATGGAGCCAATTAGCGCAACTGAGCGCATGCGATTGATGTGGGTCTGGAGCGACATGAAAAGAAGATGTCACCGAGAGTCGCACCACGCATACGCCAACTATGGTGGCCGCGGCATCACCGTCTGCGAGCGCTGGCGCCAGTCATTCGCGCATTTCCTAGAGGATATGGGGCCGCGCCCAGATCCTAGCCTGACCCTAGAGCGCGTCGACAATAGTGCAGGCTACTCGCCAGAAAATTGCGTATGGGCGACTCGCTTAGAGCAAGGCCTGAATAAGCGGGAATACCGGAACAATACCTCTGGAGAAAGAAACATTGCCCAGGAGCGGAAGATAGCGAGGGGGCGTGAGTACGTGTACTGGAGGGTCCGCATTCGGCGAGGCGGCGAGATCGTGGCGCACGCGCGATTCCGGTCGCTTGAAGATGCGATCCGGTATCGAGATAAAGCAGAAGAGGAATGCCGTCATGGCTGAGCACAAGTTCATCCAAGGCAGCCCTGAGTGGCATCAATTCAGGGTTGGAAAGGTAAGCGCTAGCCGAGTCAGAGATGTGATGTCAAAGGGTCGCGGTGATGCCCCTTCCGCCACCCGCAAAAACTACATGATGGAGCTTCTCTGCGAGCGACTCACAGGGAGGCCAGGCGGCGTAGATTTGTCACGCAACGCGGCGGTTCAGCGTGGCGTAGAGCTTGAGCCGCTGGCTCGTGCTGCGTACGAGATAGACGCGGGCAACATGGTTACCGAAACCGGATGCTTCTCTCACCCCAAAATCGACGGGTTCATAGCCTCGCCAGACGGGCTCGTCGGTAGTGTCGGGTCGATTGAGTGCAAATGCCCTAATACGGCCACCCACATCGCCACCATCCAATCCGGCAAGCATGACCCGCAGTACGAATGGCAGATGTTCGCGCAGATGGCTTGCGCCGAGCTTGAGTGGGTCGACTTCGTCACCTTCGACGACCGCCTGCCGGATGAACTGCAGTACGCCTGCTTCCGCCTGGAGCGCGACGAGGCACGCATTCGGCAGATGGAAACCGAAATCAAGCTCTTCCTCGAAGAGCTGGCAGAACTTGAACACGAAATGCGAGAGCGCATGAGGAGTAAGGCGGCATGAGTAACCTGAACGAATGGCGCGGCATAGGCCGGCTTGGGTCCGCAATTGAAACGCGCTTCATGCCGAACGGAACGGCTGTCGCGAATTTCAGCATCGCGGTCGACGACAGCTACAAGGACAAGCAGACGAATCAGAAGGTCGAGCAAACCGAATGGGTGCGCTGCGTTGCCTTCGGCAAGACTGCCGAGTTCCTGGGCGAGTGGCTGCACAAGGGCAAGCGCATTCTGGCCTGCGGAAAGATGAAGACCCGCGAGTACGAGAAGGACGGGATCAAGCGGTACGTGACCGAGATCCACATCGGCCAGGGTACCGAGATCATCGACTGGCCGGAGAAGGATGCCCAGCGGCAACCCCGGCCGCAGCAGGACCAGCCTCGTCAGCAGAGCCAGCCAGCTCCGGCGGAGGATGAATTCATCGATGACATCCCCTTTGCCGACCCCTACCGCGGCGCCCGCTCGCTGCTGATCTGATCCACCCCGGGCGCCCCGCGCGCCCTCCTCCCGGTAAACCACCATGAACCTCGATGACACCATTCGAGCTATGGCCGCACTCGGCCGTAGCAAAGGCCAGGTGCGCGAAGCACTGGGCATTTCCCGCAACACGTTCGCGGAGATCGTAAAGCTCCTGCCCGACATTGAGTGGCAGCTCTCTGCGGAGACGCTTGCAGCAATGAGAGCGGGCGCACGCAGGGCCGCGGAGATACGCAAGGCCAAGCATTTGCATACGGTCAACGGCATCACTGGATCGATTCCCGATCTGTGCGCCTGGTTCGGCCAATGCACGCCCCAGTACGCGAGACGCCGAATCCAGCAGGGCATGACGGTCGCGCAAGCTGTCACCACGCCACTGTCCAGGCGAAGGAAAAAGGAGGCCGCATGAACGGACCTCGCAATCACACAGGTCATCGCATCGGCGAATGGCACCACAGGGCGAAGCTCACAGACGCCCAGGTGGCAGCGGTGCGGGCCGACTACGAGTCAGGCAAAGGCGGGTATCTCGTCCTGTCGAAGCGATACGGCTGCGGCATGAGCACCGTGCGCGACATCGTGCAGTACCGCACCCGATGGGCAGCGTAGGAGGAGTCATGAGCAGTTTGAGTCAGGTTGCGCTAGAGGCGCTGAGCCGTGCCAGGCAGGCAAAGCCGAGACGATGCATCAAGAAGCCATGGACGCCGGACGAAGACGAGCTGATGCGCGAGCACTACCCACACAAACCCATGGCATTCATGCAGGAGCTGCTAGGTCGCTCAGATCGCTCTATTTACAGCCGCGCCAAATTGCTTGAGCTGAGCAAGACGGCTGAATACCTGGCCGGGCCGCACGCCTGCCGTCTACGTCGGGAGGACAACCCCGGCACCAAGACACGATTCAAGAAAGGCGCCGCCCCATGGAACGCTGGCCTAAAGGGATGGAACGCGGGTGGCCGGGCAGCCGAAACGCAATTCAAACCCGGCAGAAGACCAGAAGAATCCCGCAACTATCGCCCCATCGGAAGCCTGCGGCTGAGCAAGGACGGATACCTCGAGCAGAAGATTTCTGACGACCAGAGCGTTTACCCGGCGCGCCGATGGGTCGCGCTACACCGCCTCGTGTGGGAGGCGGCCAACGGCCCAGTGCCTGACGGGCACATTGTCATCTTCCGGCCAGGCCAGCAAACGACCAGCCCTGACGAGATCACGCTGGATCGGCTGGAGTGCATCACTCGCGGAGAAAACATGCGGCGCAACACCATCGCCCGCTACGGCGAGGAATACCGTTCAACCGCCATGACCCTTGCTTGGTTCCGGCGGAAGATCAACAACTTGGAGCAGCAGCATGAACAACCTCAGTGATTTGCGCGCCATCCTCGGCAAGACGATGGAGGGCGTGCTAGCGGGCACCTACTCGATTGAACAAGCAAGGGCTGTTGCCCAAGTCGCGGCAGAAGTAAATGCCACAGCGCGCCTTGAGGTAGACATGGCCCGCGCCACAGATGGCGACTTCCGGGGCTCCGGTTTCATCGACGTCGAACCGCGAATCGCCCCACGGCCTGCCATTGCGCAGAACAGGGCTTGATGGAGCGCACCCATGCACACCGAACACCATCGCTGCCAAATATGGCTGCACAAACCCACCGGCGTGAAGTACCGCAAGGACGCCAGTAACGGCGCCGCCTCGCTGATGCAATCTCTCAGCGCCAAGCCGCGCTTCGCCACCGATGAAGAACTCCGCGACGCCAATATATGGAGCAAGGTATGACCAAGCATGACTTAAAGGAACTGTCCGCCATCGGCGCAGAGCTGGCAGCGGCAAAGGCTGAGGTGCAGCTGGAGATGGAGCGGCACCGCAAAACGTGGCGGCAGTTGGAGCAGGTGCGGGGGTTGTTGCGTGAGTGCAGGCCAGTAGTGGTACAGCTCAGCAATCAGAATGGTGCCGAGCTGTTCAATGACTTGGTTCAGCGCATCGACGCCGCCCTATCCCTGCAGGCCGAGCCGGTGTGCCGATGCACCATGCGTGAGAAAATGGTCGGAGACGGATGTTCTGTATGCAATCCCGAGCGGGCGGCAGACTTTGAGGACGACGAGCCAGCCCCGGCGCAGGCCGAGCAGCGGCCGGTGGGTTGGCAGTCCATAGTCCTGCACGCGAGCGAGCTGGCGGACATGGTGCTAAAAGGCGATGCGCCGCAAACCGCGCAGCGTACTGCAAGGGCATTGCTTTCGATGCTGGCCACCCGCCCCGCGCAGACCGAGCAGCAGCCGGAGCAGAGCGGACTAAAAGTAACTGTTAATCGGAAGTCATTGGAAAGGGTGTTGAGGCATGACTTTGCGGAAGACTGCCAGGAATGCGCAATTGGTAGGTCTGAAGCGTGGGCCGAATTGCGCGCCGCCCTGTCCGCCCAAGGCTAAAGCTCTGCCCTCTCCCGCTCGTGCAGCATGATGCCTTGGAGCACATGCAGGGCCGTGAGATTTCCGCCAGTGGTTTCTCGCCATGATTGGTGGATCACCCGGTACAGGCGGTCGACCTCCGACATCACGCGCTTGTATCGCTCGATCTCAAGCGTAAGCCGGCGCACCTCGGGGTCGGGGTATCGAGCCCAGATTGCCCGCAGTTCTTCGCGGGTCACTGGTTTGAAATCTGGAAGTTTGTTCATGGCCGCTCCTTTTACGGGAGCGTGCCACAACCACACAGAGCGTCGCACGGTCTGTCGGACGGGCGCGCGCGAGGAGAAAGGAATGAAACAGGTATTGGTTGATAGGGAGCTGCTGGAGAGCCTGGCCGAACTCGGCGAAGACGCCATCAACCGGATGGGGAGCTATTTGGCAGAAAAGCACGGCGAGCAACGCTATGTGGACGCAGCGCGCGCCATCCTCGCCCAGCCCGCAGAGGCGGAAGGGGTCGAGGTTGTGGCTTGGCAGCAGCGATACATTTGCCCAGACGAAGGCCCGAGCTGCTGGCAATCCGCTGATGAGCGGACCGTGGAAATACTTCGGCGTCGCGATGACTATGAGCTTCGCCAGCTGGTCCCGCTAGCCGCCCTGTCAGCCGTGACCGCCGAGCGGGATAGGTTGCGGGATGCTAACGCATCGCGATCCGACAAGCTGAACGAGGCGCAGAGCATCATCGAAGAACTCCGCGCCGAGGTCGAGGCGCTGCGCTCCTATGCTCTGATCGGGACCGATGCTTATCGGGCAACGGTCTACGTTCTGCGGCGCGCAGCCTGTGACGAGGTGTTTGGAGTGGCGAAGCTACAGCGCATATTCCTGCTGGACTGGCAAAGCGCCGAAAGGCTGCTCAAGGAAATGGTCAGGCGCGGCGACGTTGAGCAATGCGCAGGTCATGGGTGGAAGTTTCCAGACGCCGCCATGGCTGCGAAGGAGGCGTGAATGCTGCTATCCACGCTGGCATATTTGGCTATCTGCTTTCTGATCTGGCCGCTTAGCGCAACTCGATTCTGCGCGACGCTAGTCATGCTGTTTGCCTTCTCCGTAGCTACAACCACCATCACCCCCTAACCCCACCCAAACACACAGCCTGCCGGCGAGAGTCGGCGGGGAGGAGAAGTCATGTCTGGAGAAAGACACCGCATCGTTGTTGGCGACTGCCTTGAATCACTCAGGGGCATGGCTTCGGATTCGGCCAACTGCTGCGTTACAAGCCCGCCCTACTTCGGACTGCGAGACTACGGCGTAGAAGGACAGATTGGCCTGGAGGAAACCCCATCTGAGTTTATCGCTCGCTTGGTCGAGGTTTTTCGCCAGGTGCGCCGAGTGCTCAGGGAGGATGGAACGGCCTGGGTGAACATGGGCGACACCTACGGAAAAGGGAAGCAGCTGCTGGGAATTCCATGGCGGCTGGCCTTTGCATTGCAAGATGATGGCTGGATACTTCGCCAAGAGATCATCTGGTCAAAGCCTAACCCGATGCCTGAGAGCGTCCGCGACCGGTGCACGAAGTCCCACGAGCATATCTTTCTGCTGAGCAAGTCGCCCGCCTATTTCTTCGACCAGGAGGCCATTAAGGAGCCGGTCGCGCCAAGCTCAATCGCACGTCTATCCCAAGACATCGAGAACCAGGCTGGAAGCGACCGAGTGCCAGGCAAAACAAACGGGCCAATGAAGGCGGTTCGTAGTCGCCGCGATAGCTTCAGGCGCGATGGCTCGAAGCGAGAACAGGCGATACCGGGACAGTCATGCGGCACGCACCGGCCCGACAGAGAAGAAAGCGACTATGCGCTGGACCTAAGGAACAAGCGTTCTGTTTGGTCTGTGCCAACCATTGGCTTCAAGGGCGCCCACTTCGCCACCTTCCCACCAGACCTGATCCGCCCATGCATCCGGGCGGGCTGCCAGCCTGACGGCTTGGTGCTCGATCCATTTGGCGGATCCGGAACTACAGCGGTAGTAGCCATGCAGGAGGGCCGGCGGTCGACCCTCTGCGAGCTCAACCCCGAATACGCCGAGATGGCCAGAAAGAGAATTGATGCAGCCTGGCTAGACGGTGCTGCGCAGATGGACATTCTGCGCGACCAGCCAGCCGCCTAACCCCACCCCATCAACCCACCCGATATGCGGGAGGGAGGAGTAATCATGAAACTTAGCCTGGAGAAATGGGCCGAGGCGAACTTCGACCCGGCCCCTACGCTGAACACGTTGCGCCGCTGGGCGCGAGAGGGGCGCATCTTTCCCGCACCGGTGAAGCACGGGCGCAGCTATTATGTTGAGCCCGATGCGCAGTACATCGAACAGGGCACACTAGCCGGACGCATAGCGAGGGATCGACATGGCGCCAAGGCCGCGTAAGAACGGGTCGAAAGATCTGCCGCCGAACCTGTACCGCAAGACGGATAGCAGGAACGGGGCGACCTATTACTCATATCGGGACCCAGCGTCCGGCAAGTGGTACGGGCTGGGCAGCGACAAGGCCCAGGCAGTCCGTGAGGCCGTGCACGCCAACCATACCGGCGCGAAGATTCGGCCAGCGCTGGCTGATCGGATCAACGCGGCGCCGATGCGTCGGTTCTCGGAATGGATCGATGAGTACCGCAAGCTGTACGCCGAGCGTGACGTGTCCCAGCAAAGCAAGGAGTCAGCACGGATGCGACTCAACCGGCTCGAGGAGGCGCTCGGCCATCACGACGCGGCAGCAATCGGGACGTTTGAGATTGCCAGCTACCTGAAGACGCTCACAGATGAGGGCAAGGCGCAGATGGCGCGTGCCATGCGTTCGCTGCTCAGTGACGTAATGCGCGAGGCGATAGCGGCGGGATGGAGGAAGGACAACCCGGTCGAGGTGACGCGGGCTGCGAAGGTGAAGATCAAGCGCGAAAGGCTGACCGTGGACAACTGGAAGGCGATCTATGCCGAGGCCAAACAGCCCTGGCTGAAGCGCGCCATGGAACTAGCGGTGCTGACCGGGCAGCGGCGTGACGACATAGCTGGAATGCTTTTCAAGGACGTGCACGACGAGCACCTGCACGTCATCCAGGCAAAGACCGGTGCGCGGCTGCGGATAAGCACGAAGCTGCGCCTCGAATCCTTGGGGCTCGAGCTGGGCGAGGTCATCAAGTCGTGCCGTGACGCGGTAGTGTCAAAGCATCTGGTGCACCACAGCAAGACGGTCAGCAAGGCGACGCCTGGCATGCCGATCGTGCTCGACACGCTGAGCAAGGCATTCTCGGAAGCCAGGGACAGGACTGGCATCAAGTTCGGGGAGAGCCCGCCAACCTTCCACGAGATGCGTTCGCTTGCGGCCCGTTTGCACGCCGCCGAGGGTCGCGACCCGCAAGCGCTACTCGGCCATCGGTCAGCGGCAATGACCGCCCTCTACCGTGACAGTCGCGGCGCGGAGTGGATCGACGTGGCATAATGTGCGACTGCGTTTTGGCGGAGTTTTGGCGAGGATTTGGAGAGAGTGGAAACGCCCTGTAAGATCAACAACTTATGCCTCTACGGCATCAAGGCGTGCGACACCATGAAAAAGGCTCGCACCTGGCTCGACGAGCACGGACTGGACTACCGTTTCCACGACTACAAGAGCGCCGGCATCGACCGCGCCCATCTCCAGGCCTGGTGTGACGAACACGGCTGGCAGACCATTCTCAACCGTGCCGGCACTACCTTCCGCAAGCTGGACGACGCGCAGAAGGCCGATCTCGACCAGGCCAAGGCGATCGAGCTGATGCTGGCCCAGCCATCGATGATCAAGCGCCCCGTCCTTGACCTGGGCGACAGGACATTGGTCGGCTTCAAGCCCGACACCTATGCGGCCGAGCTGGCAGCCACGAACTGAGACCCGCTCGCCGAGACGAGCGCGAACGATAAGGATCCCTCTATGAGCAACACCCTCTTCAGCCTGGCGTTCGGCGTAGGCACCCAGAACCGCCAGGGCACCTGGCTCGAAGTCTTTTACGCACAACCCCTGTTGAAACCGGCCGGCGAACTGGTCGACGCCGTCGCCCCGCTGCTGGGCTACCAGGGCGGCAACCAGGCGATCGCGATCACTACGACCCAGGCGGCCCAGCTGGCCGACGCCCTGAAGGCGATCGATCCCGTCCAGCTCGCGCTATTGACCCGTCTGGCCGAAAGTCAGCGTCCGCTCGTGGCGACGCTGCTGGCCGAGGACAGCGCCCTGAGCTCGACCCCCGAGGCGTACCTCAAGCTGCACCTGATCTCCCACCGTCTGGTCAAGCCGCACGGGCTCAACCTTGCCGGCATCTTCCCGCTGCTGCCGAACGTCGCCTGGACCAACCAGGGCGCGATCGACCTGGCCGAACTGGCCGAGCGCCAGCTCGAAGCCCGCCTCAAGGGGTACCTGCTGGAAGTCGTCTCTGTCGACAAGTTCCCGAAAATGACCGACTACGTCGTCCCCGCCGGCGTGCGTATCGCCGACAGCGCCCGCATTCGCCTTGGCGCCTACATCGGCGAAGGCACGACCGTGATGCACGAGGGCTTCATCAACTTCAACGCCGGAACCGAAGGCCCAGGCATGATCGAAGGCCGCGTCTCGGCGGGCGTCTTCGTCGGCAAGGGCTCGGACCTGGGGGGCGGCTGCTCGACCATGGGCACCCTGTCGGGCGGCGGCAATATCGTCATTTCCGTCGGTGAGGGCTGCCTGATCGGCGCCAACGCGGGCATCGGCATCCCACTGGGCGACCGCAACACCGTGGAATCCGGTCTCTATCTCACCGCAGGCACCAAGGTCAATCTGCTGGATGAACAGGGCGAACTGGTCAAGGTCGTAAAGGCGCGTGAACTCGCCGGACAAAGCGACCTGCTGTTCCGCCGCAATTCGCAGACCGGGGCGGTCGAATGCAAAACGCACAAGTCCGCGATCGAGCTGAACGAGGCGCTGCACGCGCACAACTGACCGATTAGCTCGAAGCCCTGAGCGAGCAGCTTGAAGCAGTAAAGCTCCGCTCCTGGCTTCCAGCTTCCAGCTTCAGGCTTAACGCTATGCTCTCTTCCCCCTGGCGTGCCGACTTCCCCGCCCTGGCCGTTCTCGAAACGCAGGGCCAGACCTATCTCGACAGTGCCGCGACGTCGCAAAAACCGCAGGCGCTGATCGACGCTTTTACCGGCTACTACACCTGCGGCACGGCGAACGTCCACCGTGCCCAGCACCAGCCCGCCGAACGCGCCACCCGCGCTTTCGAAGATGCGCGAATCAAGGTGGCACGCTGGCTGAACGCAGCCTGTCCGACCGAGATCGTCTTCACCCGTGGCGCCACCGAGGCGCTCAACCTGCTCGCCTACGGCCTGGAACATCGGGTCACGCCCGGTGACGAGATCGTCGTCAGCGCACTGGAACACCATGCCAACCTCCTGCCGTGGCAACAGTTGGCCAAGCGCCGTGATGCCCGGCTGGTCGTGCTGCCGCTCGATGCCAACGGCCTCATCGACCTGCAAGCGGCGCAAGAGCTCATCGGCCCGCGCACCCGCCTGCTGGCGGTCAGCCAGCTGTCCAATGTGCTCGGCGCCTGGCAACCATTGGCCGAACTCCTGCCGCTGGCCCGTGCGCAGGGCGCGCTCAGCGTGGTGGATGGCGCGCAGGGCGTGGTGCACGGGCGCCATGACATGCAGGCGCTGGACTGCGATTTCTACGTACTCTCCAGCCACAAGCTGTACGGCCCGGAAGGCGTGGGAGCGCTTTACGGCCGCGGAGAATCGCTGCTCCAGCTCAAGCATTGGCAGTTCGGCGGCGAGATGGTCCGCGTCGCCGATTACCAAAGCGCCGATTTTCACGCCGCGCCGCTGGGCTTCGAGGCAGGCACACCGCCCATTGGTGGGGTGATCGGCCTGGGCGCGACGCTCGACTACCTGTCCAGGCTCGACGCTGCAGCAGTGACCGGCCATGAGCAGGCGCTGCACATGAAGTTGCTCGCCGGCCTGGCCGTCCGCGATGGCGTCCGGCTGCTCGGCGCCCCTCAGATCGCGCTGGCCAGTTTCACCGTCGAGGGTATTCACCACGGCGACCTGGCCCACCTGCTCACCGAACAAGGCATTGCCGTGCGCAGCGGCACTCATTGCGCGCAGCCGCTGCTGAAGACGCTGGGTGTGGAAGGCGCGACCCGCGTATCACTCGGGCTGTACAACGACGGCCTCGATCTGGAGCGTTTCTTCAGTGCGCTGGATCAGGCGCTGGAAATGCTGCGATGAGCGCGCTGCCGCACGCTGCCGAGCAAACCTTGCAGCACTTTCGCGAGGCGGCCGGCTGGGAGCAGCGAGCGCGTCTGTTGATGCAGTTCGGTGATAGCCTCGCACCGCTGGCGGACCATGAGCGCGACGATGCCCACCTCGTCGCCGGCTGCGAGAGCCGGCTCTGGCTGGTCGGCGAGCAGCATGAGGATCGCTGGCAGTTTCGCGGTACCAGCGAGGCCAGGCTGTTGCGCGGCCTGCTCGCTGTGCTGCTGGTAAGGGTCAACGGCTCGAGCGCCGCCGAGCTGCAGGTGCTGGACGTGGCCGAGTGGTTCGGTCAGCTCGGCCTGTCTCGACAGCTGTCGCCGTCGCGTGCCAACGGAATGAATGCCGTGATCGCCCGGATGCGCGCGTTGGCAAAGGAGGGCTTCTAGCGCTCCGCTGGGCGCCGAGCGCCTGCGACCAGCTTGTCCACTGCACGGGCCGCCGCAACCAGGCCGAAGCTGGCGGTAACCATCATCGCCGCACCGAAGCCGCCGGCACAGTCGAGCTTGACACCCTCCCCGACGAAACTCTTGCTCTGGCAGACGCCGCCGTCGGGCTTCGGATAGCGCAACTGCTCGGTCGAGAACACGCAGGGCACGCTGTAGGTGCGCCCCGGCGTGCGCGAGAAATGGTATTCGCGCCGCAGCAAGGAGCGAACCTTGGCTGCCAGCGGATCGTTGAAGGTCTTGTTCAGGTCGGTGACCTGGATCTGCGTCGGGTCCACCTGACCGCCGGCGCCACCCGTGGCGATGATCTGGATCTTGCGGCGCTTGCACCAGGCGATCAGCGCGGCCTTGGCCGGCACGCTGTCGATGCAGTCGATGACGCAGTCAAGCTGCTCGGTGATGTAGTCAGCCATGGTGTCACGGGTCACGAAGTCAGCGACGGCGTGCACCACGCAGGCCGGATTGATCGCCCGTATCCGAGACGCCATCTCATCGACCTTGGGCTTGCCCACTGCGCCTTCGAGCGCGTGCACCTGGCGGTTGGTATTGGTGATGCACACATCGTCGAGGTCGAACAGGCTGATCTCGCCGACGCCGCTGCGTGCCAGCGCCTCCGCCGCCCAGGAACCGACCCCGCCGATCCCGACCACCGCGACATGCGCTGCCGCCAGTCGCTCGAGCCCTTCGGAGCCGTACAGGCGGGCAATTCCGCCGAAACGCTGATCGTCGATAGGCATGTCGATTTCCCCGGAAAAAACAGCGCCGATTATAGGTCCTCCATCCGCTGCAAAAACAGCTTGGCGCCCCACTGTACAGGCGTTCGGGCCGGGAGTAGGATGCGCGCCAGCCGGCGTTCGCCGGTCTTCCCTCTGTTCCTCCTCCTGGAACCTTCGCACCGATGTCAGCTCGCAAAATGGGTCTCAACCTAGTCATGGTCGTGGCCGTGGCTTCGCTGTTCACTGGCCTCTGGGCCTGGTTCAACCAACCTCAGGAGGCGCCCGACTGGCCCGACCAGATCGCCGGCTATTCCTTTTCGCCGTTCCGCCTGCAACAGGACCCACAGGAAGGCACCTACCCCAGCGAAGACGAGATCCGTGCCGATCTCGAGCTGCTCACCAGCCAGACCGATAACATCCGCACCTACTCGGTGGACAAGGTGCTCGGCGAGATCCCGCGTCTGGCCGAAGAAGCCGGCTTGCGCGTGACCCTGGGCATCTGGTTGAGCAACGACCTGGAAGCCAACGAGGCACAGATCGAGCGCGGCATCGAGATCGCCAAGCGCGAACGCAACGTCATTCGCGTCATCGTCGGCAACGAAGCGCTGTTCCGCGAGGAAATCACCGTCGAGCAGATGATCGGCTACCTGGACCGTGTTCGCGCGGCCCTGAAAGTACCGGTTACGACCGCCGAGCAGTGGCACATCTGGGAGAAGTACCCGGAGCTGGCCAAGCATGTCGACCTGATCGCGGCCCACGTCCTGCCCTACTGGGAATTCGTGCCCCGTGAGCATTCGGTCGCCTTCGTGCTCGACAGGGCGCGTGAACTGAAGAAGGCCTTCCCGAAAAAGCCGCTGTTGCTGGCAGAAGTCGGCTGGCCGAGCAACGGTCGCACCCGTGGCGGCGCGGTCGCGGACCAGGCCGAACAGGCGCTCTACCTGCGCGAGCTGGTCAACACGCTCAATGCCAACGGCTACAACTACTTCGTCATCGAAGCCTTCGACCAGCCCTGGAAGGCCGGGGAGGAAGGTGCGGTGGGTGCCTACTGGGGCGTATTCAACGCCGAGCGGCAGCCCAAGTTCCCCCTGAGCGGCCCAGTCGTGGAGATTCCACAGTGGCACCTGCTGGCGAGCGCGTCGGGTGTACTGGCACTGCTTGCCCTGGCATTGCTGTTGATCGACAGCAGCGCGCTGCGCCAACGCGGCCGGACCTTCCTGACGCTGGTCGCCTTCTTGGTCGCCACCATGCTGGTGTGGATCGCCTACGACTTCAGCCAGCAGTACAGCACCTGGTTCGGCATCACGGTCGGCGTGCTGCTGGCGCTGGGCGCGCTCGGGGTGATGATCGTGCTGCTGACAGAAGCTCATGAACTGGCCGAAACCGTCTGGAAGCGCCAGCGCGTGCGCCCGTTCCTCCCGGTCACGCAGGACAGTAGCTACCGGCCGATGGTCTCGGTGCACGTGCCCTGCTACAACGAACCGCCCGAGATGGTGAAGCAGACGCTCAATGCCCTGGCGCGCCTGGATTACCCGCACTTCGAAGTGCTGGTGATCGACAACAATACCCGCGACCCGTCCATCTGGGAGCCGGTGCAAGCCCATTGCGAGGCGCTCGGCACGCGGTTCCGCTTTTTCCACGTCGCGCCACTGGCCGGCTTCAAGGGTGGCGCGCTGAACTATGCGATGCAGCACACCAGTCCGGAGGCCGAGGTCATCGCGGTGATCGATTCGGACTACTGCGTCAGCCCCAACTGGCTGAAGCAGATGGTGCCGCACTTTGCCGACCCGCAAATCGCCGTGGTGCAGTCACCGCAGGACTATCGCGACGAGCACGAATCGCTGTTCAAGAAGCTCTGCTACGCCGAGTACAAGGGCTTCTTCCACATCGGCATGGTGACCCGCAACGACCGCGACGCGATCATTCAGCACGGCACCATGACCATGACGCGCCGGTCGGTGCTCGATGAGCTCAAGTGGGCCGAGTGGTGCATCACCGAGGACGCCGAGCTCGGCCTGCGGGTGTTCCAGAAGGGTTTGTCAGCCGCCTATTCGGAGCACAGCTTCGGCAAGGGCCTGATGCCGGATACCTTCATCGATTTCAAGAAGCAACGCTTCCGCTGGGCGTACGGCGCCATGCAGATCTGCAAGCATCACCTCGCCAGCCTGCTGCTTGGTCGTGGCAACGACCTGACACGTGGGCAGCGCTACCACTTTCTCGCCGGTTGGTTGCCCTGGGTCGCAGACGGCCTGAACGTGTTCTTCACCTTTGGCGCACTGCTCTGGTCGGCGGCGATGATCATCGTGCCGAACCGGGTCGATCCGCCGCTGCTGATCTTCGCCCTGCCGCCGCTGGCATTGTTCGTGTTCAAACTGGGCAAGATTCTGTTCCTCTACCGGCGTGCCGTGGGCGTGAACATGCGCGATGCGATGTCCGCCGCCGTGGCCGGCCTGGCCTTGTCGCACACCATCGCCAAAGCGGTGCTGTTCGGCCTGGTGACGCGCAGCATTCCCTTCTTCCGCACGCCCAAGTTGCGCAGCAGCCACGGCGTACTGGTCGCGCTGGCCGAAGCGCGCGAGGAGGCTTTCGTCATGGTGCTGCTGTGGGGCGCCGCGCTGGGCATCACCCTCTCGCAGAAGCAACCGGGGCTGGACGTGATGTTCTGGGTCGGCGTGCTGCTGGTGCAGTCGCTGCCGTACCTGGCCGCGCTGGTGATGGCGCTGCTTTCATCCCTGCCAAAGCCGCAACCTGCACCGCTGGGCGAGCCGGCCGGGATGCAGTAGCCCAGCGCAGGGCAGCCGGGTTTCGCTCGATCGGACGAAGCCCGGCGCCCCGCTCGCCGGCGCGTCGTGCAACGCCGAACACGCCGATTTGCTTTAGTATTGGCGCCCTTTCCCCGCCTGCACCGGAGCCGTGATGACCGACGCCCTCTCCCCGACCCTTGAACTGGCCTGCGAGCTGATCAACCGGCCGTCGGTGACGCCACTGGACGAGGGCTGCCAGCAGCTGATGAGCGATCGGCTCTCCGCCTGCGGTTTCGCCATCGAGCCGATGCGCATCGAAGACGTGGAGAACTTCTGGGCGATCCGCGGCCAGGCAGGCCCGGTGCTCTGCTTCGCCGGTCATACCGACGTCGTGCCCACCGGCCCCGAACACGCCTGGCACAACCCACCCTTTGCCGCGCGCATCGACGAGCACGGCATGCTGCATGGCCGTGGCGCAGCCGACATGAAGGGCAGCCTGGCGGCGATGGTCGTCGCGGTCGAGCGCTTTACCGCCGACCACCCGAACCACAACGGCCAGATCGCCTTTCTGATCACCAGCGACGAGGAAGGCCCGGCGCATCACGGCACCAAGGCGGTGGTCGAACGGCTACGCGAGCGCGGCCAGCGGCTGGACTGGTGCATCGTCGGCGAACCCTCGAGCACCCGGTTGGTGGGCGACGTGGTGAAGAATGGGCGCCGCGGCTCGCTCGGTGGCACCCTGGTCGTGCGCGGGCAACAGGGCCACGTGGCCTATCCGCATCTGGCGAAGAATCCGATCCACCTCGCTGCGCCCGCCCTGGCCGAGCTGGCCGCCGAGCACTGGGATGACGGTAACGCCTTCTTCCCGCCGACCAGTTTCCAGATTTCCAACCTGAATGCCGGCACCGGCGCGACCAATGTCATCCCCGGCACGCTGGAGGCAGTGTTCAATTTCCGCTTCTCGACCGAGTCGACGGTCGAAGGCCTCAAGCAACGCACCGCCGCGATACTCGACAAGCACGGCCTGGACTGGAGCGTCGACTGGGCGTTGTCCGGCCTGCCGTTCCTGACCGAGCCGGGCGACCTGCTCGACGGCGTGGCCAAGGCGATTCGCCACGTCACCGGTCGCGAAACCACTCCTTCCACCAGTGGCGGTACGTCCGACGGTCGTTTCATCGCCACCCTTGGCACTCAGGTCGTCGAGCTCGGTCCGGTCAACGCCACGATTCATCAGGTCGACGAACACGTCCTGGCCAGCGACCTCGACCTGCTGACCGAGATCTACTACCAGACGATGGTCAACCTGCTCGCATGCTGATCTGCCCCCTCTGCCATGCCCCACTCGAGGTTACCGAGCGAGGCGTCGCCTGCCCCGCCAACCACCGCTTCGACCGTGCGCGGCAGGGCTACCTCAACCTGCTCCCGGTGCAACACAAGAACAGCCGCGCCCCGGGCGACAACCAGGCCATGGTCGAGGCCCGTCGGCGCTTTCTCGAGGCGGGCCACTACGCTCCGCTGGCCCGGCGCCTGGCCGAACTGGCTGCTGAACGTACGCCGCAGCGCTGGCTGGACATCGGCTGCGGCGAGGGCTATTACACGGCGCAGATCGCCCAGGCGCTGCCTGGTGCGGACGGCTATGCCCTCGACATCTCCCGCGAGGCGGTCAAGCGTGCCTGCCGCCGCGCACCGCAGCTCGAATGGCTGGTGGCGAGCATGGCGCGGGTACCGCTGGCCGATGCGAGCTGCAATCTGCTCGCCAGCGTCTTCAGCCCACTGGACTGGCACGAGGCGCGGCGCCTGCTCGCACCCGGTGGTGGCCTGCTGCGCATGGGCCCGACTCGCGAGCACCTCTGGGAGCTGCGCGGTCTGCTGTATGACGAGATCCGCGACTATGACGACGAGAAGCACCTGTCATTGATTGCGGCCGGCATGCAGCTCGCCCATAGCGAGACCCTCTCGTTCGAGCTGCAGCTCGACAGCGCCCAGGCCCGCGCCGACCTGCTGGCGATGACGCCGCATGGCTGGCGTGCCAGTGCTGAGCGCCGCGCAGCCGTCATCGACCAGCCATTACGGGTTCGGGTCGCGATACGCTACGACTGGATCCAGCGAGACCCGTTCTAAACCCTCACACAAGGCCACCCGCTCATGCGCCAACCCGACATCGAGATCTACCTCAGGGACGCCAGCCAGGACGCTGTCACCGAATGGCTCAGCCAGGCGATCGGTCCCTGCTCGCCCTGGCAGCCGAAGGGTCAGACGTTCAAGTGCCGCGCCGCAGACATCCCGGTGACCTGGCTGCCGAAGGCCGTCGGCAAGTGGCATTGCCTGCTGCTGGAGAGCGATGCCACGCCCTGGGAGGACGACGTGGCATGTGCCCGCGCCGCCCATGCCGCGCTGAATGTCGAGATTCGCTGCGCGCCGGGCAGCTGGAGCGAAGACGAAGCCGAAGACGCCGCCGACCGCTGGGTCTGCATCAACGACGAAGGCGAACGCGAGATTCTCTGGCATACGAGCTGAACACGGGCATCGCATGCCGATGGGCCGGCCAGCCTGCAACTGGGTCAGCACCAACCACGCCTTGAAATGAAAGAAGGCCCGTCAATCGAAGTTGACGGGCCTTCTTCGAAGCACCGGGTCAGAGTCCAGCGACGTCTTCGGCCTGCAGGCCCTTCTGGCCCTGGATCACCGAGAATTCCACCTGCTGACCCTCGGTCAGAGAGCGGTGGCCCTGGCCACGGATCGCCTGGTAGTGAACAAACACATCCGGGCCACTACCACGCTGGATGAATCCATAACCCTTGGCATCGTTGAACCACTTGACGGTTCCGGTCTCGCGCTCAGCCATCCTACTTCTCCAACTCGCTTCTTATTATTCCCCGTGCGGGGCGTGATCGATCAGACCCGACCTGCTCGAAGCCTGCACCGGCACTCTACCGGAGCATGCATGACAAGCGCGTTTCAGGCCCAACGCCGGCTGAGTATAAACAGGAAAAATTCTCGTCTTCGAGAATTTTTTCCACCTCGCGCCGAGGCTGGGCATGAAGGCCCTGACAGTGCTGTGCCAGAGCGCCTCAACCCATCCGTGCGGAGCGTTCAGGCGACCCGCTGACGGCGCCACAGCCATGCCAGCAGCACCAGCACGGTCAGCAGCAAAGGCACTGCCGCGATGTTGATGAACTTGAGCGTTCGCCCCAGCGCCTCGATATCGGCGTTGAGCTGGTAACGCACCTCACGCAGCTCCTTGCGGATGCTCAGTTTTTCCTGCAGGAAGTTCTGCAGCGCCGCCTGTTGATCCTCGGTGAGTTCGAGCGCCTGCTCCGGATCCGGGCTCTGGAGTTCGGCAAGCTTCGCCTCGGTGGCCGCCAGGCGTTGCTGCAGCACCTCCTCCTTTTCGAGGAACCGGCTCTCCGCCTGACGCTGCAGCGCTTCGACCACCTCGAACGGACGTGCGAAGCGACCACGCGAGCGAACGCCGATCAGCGCATCGCTGCCCGCCAGGTTGTCCAGCGCATTGACCACGAAGGTGCCGTTGTCCGCCCAGGGCTGTGGCAGGCGTTGCCCAAAGAAGTCCTGCACCTGGACCCACATGCGATCGGTCAACAGATCGGTGTCGGCCACGGCGATCACATTGATGCTCGCCGCCTCCTTGAGCCCATCCTTGCGACCCTCGATGCCGTCCGGATAGGCCGACCGCGCCGGACCCTGTATCCGAGCCACCAGGGTGTAGCGTTCGCCGGTCGGCTCCAGCTCGCGCAGCAGCACGCCCGGATTGTCCAGGGTGGCAAAGCGTGCCGCGTCGACCGGCATGGCATATTCGGAGCTCTGCAGCAACGGCGTGAACCGCGTCTTCGCATCCTCCAGTGGCTCAAGCGAACCGGCGGTCGCGAGGGTCAGGCTCTCGAGTGACGCGGTGGTGACGTCGTCGCGGTCCATCGCCGCCGGTGGCAGGCTCAACAAACCCGGATGACGCACCGCCCGCCGCTCGGCCCCGACGCCGACGGACATCGCGTACGAGGCATCGGCTACGACCTTGTCCTGTACCAGACGAACCCCCCAGGCCTCGAACAACGGCCCCAGGTCGGATGCCCTGCCCTCGGCGAACTCGCCAGGGCCGATGCCCATGCCAGGATCGGCTTCGCTGTAGGGATCGACGAATGCCAGCAGTTTGCCGCCGCGCAGGACGAACTGATCGATGGCGTACAGCGTCTGCTCGGGCAGATCCTTCGGATGGACCAGCATCAGCACCGAGACGTTGGCCGGAATCATGTCGATATCCGGCTGCAGGCTCTCGATATGGAAGAGTTGCCGAATGTTCTCCAATACCATCCACGCGGACGAGGCTTGCTGAGTACGCATGTCGAACCCACCGTTGATCGGCAGGCCCGACATCACGCCCACCACCGGCATCTGCGGCGAGGACAGCGTCTGCACCAGGCGACTGATCTCGTATTCCAGGAATGCTTCCTGATCCAGAGCGAAAAACGGGATGCTCTGCGTCTGCCCTTCGGCATTGGTGCCAGCCAGGCCGAAGTAGACCCTGTCACCACTCTGGTTCAGCGGCACGGCCTGCAGGCCCAGCTCGGCGGCGCGGTCCTCTGCTTCGGAAAAGGGCTGCGGATCGATCACTTGCAGCCGGATGCGGCCGTCGGCCTCCCGCTCGTAGGCACGTAGCATTTCCTCCACGCGTCGGGCGTAATTGCGCAGGCCGACCAGATCCCTGACAGCCTCGTCGGAGTAGAACAACTGCAAGTCGATAGGCGCCTTGAGTTCGTCGAGAACTCGCTCGGTGCCTTCGGAGAGGGTGTAGAGCTTCTGCTCCGTCAGGTCCAGACGGGCATCCGTGAGGACCTGGCTGGAGACAATGTTGAAGGCGAGGAAAGCCAGGGCGATCAGCAGTAGCCCGGCGCTGGAGTGGATCACTCGTTTCATGGCGGCTCCTCAGGCGGCTTTCTTCAGGTCGACGACCACGGCAGTGGCCGCCAGCCAGGCGACGATCAGCGTGACGAAGTAAAGGAAATCGCGCAGGTCGATCACACCCTTGCTGAGCGAATCGAACCGGATAAGGAAGCTCAGCGAGGCCACCGCGTCCACCAGCCATCTCGGTGCCCAGGCGAAGGCGTCGAGCACCATCGGCAAGCCGCTGACGATAAACAGGAAACAGACGCTGACGGCCAGAATGAAGGCGATCACCTGGTTCTTCGCCAGCGCCGACATGCACGAACCGATCGCCAAGAAGGCACCAGCAAGCAACCAGCTGCCGAAGTAACCCGCAAGGATCGCACCATTGTCCGGGTCACCCAGGTAGTTGACGGTCAGCACCATCGGGAAGGTCAGCAGCAGTGCAAGCCCGGCGAACACCCAGGCGGCGAGAAATTTCCCGCAGACGGCCTCGAGCAGGCTGACGGGCAAGGTCATCAGCAATTCGATGGAACCGGATTTGCGCTCCTCGGCCCAGAGCCGCATGGCAATCGCGGGGATGAGGAACAGGTAGAGCCAGGTGTGAAATCCGAAGAACGGCACCAGGTCGGCCTGACCACGCTCGTAGAAGTTACCCAGGTAGAAGGTGAACACACCGGACAGCACGAGAAAGATCAGGATGAAGACGTAAGCCAGAGGCGTCGCGAAATAGCTGCCCAGCTCACGCTTGAAGATCACAGGCAACTGCCTCATTGCGCCTCCCCCCGAGTCAAGGTGCGAAATACCTCGTCCAGCCGACCACGCTCGACGTCCAGTTCCTTCACCGCCCACCCTTGCTGGGCGATCAACGCGCTGATCGGCGGAAAGATCACCGCCCCGGGTTTGGCCAGCACGGTGATGCCGCGACCGGGTTCGTTGCGCTCGACGCCCGCCACGCCCGGTAAGGCCGCGAGGGCGATCTCGTCGAGCGGGTCGTCGCTGACCAATGTCACCGCCTGGTGATAGCGCGATCGACTTTCCAGCTCGTATGGCGTGCCGTCAGCCACGAGCCTGCCACGGGCAATCACCACCGCCCTCGTGCAGACGGCCGTGACCTCTTCGAGAATGTGGGTGGAAACGATGACGATCTTGTCCCGCGCCAGCCCCTGGATCAGCTGCCGCACCTGATGCTTCTGGTTCGGGTCCAGGCCGTCCGTAGGCTCATCGAGGATGAGCACGCGCGGATCATGCAGGATTGCCTGAGCCAGGCCGACCCGGCGCTTGAAACCTTTCGACAGGGTCTCGATGGTCTGGCCCAGCACCGCATCCAGCTCCACCTGCGCCGCCGCGGCGGCCACCCGAGCGCGCCTGTCCGCGCCACGATAGCCGCGCACCTCGGCAATGAATTCGAGGAAGCCGCGCACCGTCATATCGGCGTAGCAAGGGGCGCCCTCCGGCAGGTAGCCGATGAGCCGCTGCGCCTGCAGCGTCCGGGTGCGGATGTCGTGTCCGAACAGCCTCGCGGTACCGGAAGTCGGCGCGAGAAAGCCGGTCAACATCTTCATGGTCGTGGACTTGCCGGCGCCATTCGGGCCGAGGAACCCAAGCACCTCGCCCGGCTGGACGCTGAACGACAACGCGTCCACAGCGGTGTGCTGGGCAAATCGTTTGGTCAGCTTGTCTAGTTCGATCATTGGCTCTCACCATCCTGGCGGGCCCGCAACGTCGGAAACCGGGCCCGATGCGCGGCGGAATATAAGTAGAGCGAGCGCGGCATTGCAACTGGCGGGAGAAACAGCATTAGCGATGCAAAAAGCACTGTGGTAGAACCGCTCGGCAGCGGCATGGCGCTTGGCCGGGCGAGTGATCGGGGGCGGGATGATCGAGCGAATCTTTCAGGGCAGCCGGTTTCTGGTGTGGGTCGCCGTCGCGACGACGGCCGTTTCGGCCGTGCTCTTGTACGGTGTCAGCCTCAACACCATGGCGCGCATCCTCCTGGATCTCGTTCACGAGGTCCCGAATACGGCAGACGCAAGCAAGAGCCTGGCCGTCAAGCTGCTGAAGCTGCTCGACCTGCTGTTCATCGCGATCAGTTTCCAGCTCATCGCGGTGAGCCTGTACCGGCTGTTCATCGGCACCTCGAACAAGGCGACCACCCTCGGTCCGCTTGAAGCCGACTCGTTTCACGACCTGAAAAAGACCCTCATCCAGGTTTCGGTCGTCATACTGGTCATCCTGTTTCTCGAGCACGCCGTTGAAGTGGGCGCCACACTGGAAACCCTGTATCTGGGGGCCGCCATCAGTCTCGTAACCTTTTCGGCCATCCTGGCTTGGAAAAACATGAAGTAAACTTCGCCGCACCGCGATTCCTGCGTGCCATGCCCTTCGGCCGCATGGCGACAGGGTTCTCGCCAGAGGTTCAGCGCTACCTGCCAACACAGCGCCTGGAGCATCCTCACCGTCCGCGGTGTGGCTGATCCTGGCATCCAACCCTTTTCAACCGAATCTGTCGTATGACCCGTTCTCCGATCCGCCGTCTGATTTTCTCCCTCGTGCGTCGCCTGCTGTATGTCTGGGTTCGCTCGGAGACCATCAACCAGTCCGCCTTCACCCTCAAGCTGGATCGCAGCCAGCCTGTGTTCTACGTGCTGCAGCGCGCATCGCTGAGCGACCTCGCGGT
The DNA here is from genome assembly GCF_022810315.1 of Stutzerimonas marianensis. Taxonomy (NCBI): domain Bacteria; kingdom Pseudomonadati; phylum Pseudomonadota; class Gammaproteobacteria; order Pseudomonadales; family Pseudomonadaceae; genus Stutzerimonas; species Stutzerimonas marianensis. The sequence goes on from NZ_JALGRD010000002.1 coordinate 405,763, forward strand.
GCTCGACCACGAATGCAGCAAGGCCGGGTTGCCGCGCCCGGTAAGCGAGGTTGCCGTCGGCAATCATCTCGAACCGGCCGCCTTCATGTTCCTCAACCCCGCCGCCAGCTGGTTCGGGACGCGAACCCGCACGGTCGCGCCCGAGGCGCTGGTCCGCCTGGTCGGCGCGCTGGAGCAGAACGCGGTGGACAATGCGCAGATCATCCCGGTGAGTGTCTTCTGGGGCCGCTCGCCCGACCGCGAGACCAGTGCCTGGAAGTTGCTGTTCGCCGACAGCTGGGCTGTCACCGGGCGGCTGCGCAAGCTGCTGAGCATCCTCATGCTCGGTCGCAAGACCCGTGTGCAATTCTCCACGCCGATCCAGCTCAACGAACTGGTCGCGCAGAACAAGGGGCATGAACGTACCCTGCGCATGGCGCACCGCATGTTGCGCGTGCACTTCCGCAATCAGAAGACCGCGGTAATCGGTCCCGACCTGTCTCACCGCCGCAACCTGGTCAAGGGACTGGTGCATGCGCCCCAGGTGCGCCAGGCGATCCGAGACGAAGCCGAGCGCGAGAACATCTCACTGGAAAAGGCCGAAGCCCGGGCGCTGCGTTATGGCAATGAGATCGCCTCGGATTACGCCTACACCGCGGTGCGTTTTCTCGAGGTGGTGCTGTCCTGGTTCTGGAACAAGATCTACGACGGGATTCGCGTCAACCACCTGGAACCGCTGCAGGACGCGGTACAGGGCCATGAAGTCATCTACGTGCCCTGCCACCGCAGCCACATCGATTACCTGCTGCTCTCCTACCTGCTGTTTCGCAACGGCCTGACGCCCCCGCACATCGCCGCCGGCATCAACCTCAACATGCCGGTGATCGGCAGCCTGCTGCGTCGCGGTGGCGCCTTCTTCATGCGTCGCTCATTCAAGGGCAATCCGCTCTATACCGCGGTGTTCAATGAATACCTGCACACCCTCTTCAGCCGCGGGTTTCCGGTGGAGTACTTCGTCGAAGGCGGACGTTCGCGCACCGGACGCATGCTGCAACCGAAAACCGGCATGCTGGCCATCACCCTGCGCAGCTACCTGCGTTCTTCACGCCTGCCGATCCTGTTCGTGCCGGTCTACATCGGTTACGAACGGGTGCTGGAGGGCCGTACCTACCTGGGCGAACTGCGAGGGGCGGCGAAGAAGAAGGAATCCATCTTCGACATCTTCAAGGTCATCGGCGCATTGAAGCAGCGCTTTGGCCAGGTCTGGGTCAACTTCGGCGAGCCGCTCAAGCTCAACGAATTCCTGGAACACGAACAACCAGGCTGGCGCCAGCAGAACCTGGCTCCCACCTTCCGCCCGGAATGGCTCAACGAGACGACCAACCGTCTGGCCGAACGCATCGCCCAACGCCTCAACGAAGCAGCCGCCGTCAACCCGGTCAACCTGGTCGCCCTGGCCATGCTGTCGACCAGCCGTCAGGCGCTGGACCGCCGGGCGCTGGCACGCATCCTCGACCTCTACCAGAACCTACTGCGCGCCGTGCCCTATTCGCCACACACCACGCTGCCAGAAGGCGATGGCGAGACGCTGATCACCTACGTCAAGGACCTCGGTCTGCTGGCCGAACAGAAGGATGCGCTCGGCAACATCCTCTATCTGGACGAGCAGAACGCGGTCCTGATGACCTACTACCGCAACAACGTGATGCACATCTTCGCGCTGCCAGCCTTGCTGGCGAGCTTCTTCCAGAGCAGTTCGCGAATCAGCCGCGAGCAGATCCTGCGCTACACCGAAGCGCTGTACCCCTACCTGCGTGCCGAGCTGTTCATCCGCTGGGAGGCCGACGCGCTGGAGTCGGTGGTCGATCAGTGGCTGGCAGCCTTCGTCGACCAGGGCCTGCTCAAGGTCGATGGCGAGGCCTATGTGCGGCCAGCGCCCAGCTCACGCCAGTTCGTCCTGCTCACACTGCTGGCGCGAGTGATCGTCCAGACCCTGCAACGCTTCTACATGGCCATCTCGCTGCTGCTCAACAGCGGCCAGAACAGCCTGGACGCCGAAGAGCTGGAAACGCTCTGTACAGTGATGGCCCAGCGGCTGTCGATCCTCCACGGGCTGAATGCGCCGGAGTTCTTCGACAAGAGCCTGTTCCGCCATTTCATAAAGACGCTGCTGGAGCAGGACGTGCTGCGCCAGGACGCCAGCGACAAGCTCGCCTATCACGACAAGCTCGGCGAACTGGCCGAAGGCGTGGCCAAGCGGGTATTGCCGGCCGAGATTCGCCTGTCGATCCGCCAGGTGGCGCTGGAACCGCATCACGACGATTCCGAACCCACCTCGGCGTAGAGCGCACAGTGAGCCGCCCCCGGCCTGTCGTGACAGCCCGGGGTTGCAACGCTGCGCACAGGCGCATAATCCTTTAGCATCGCGCTGCCCTTGATCCCCGCTAACGACCCGAAGGTATCCCCATGCTTCGCATCTGCACCCTGATCGTCGGCCTGGCGCTTTCCGCCAGCGCCTTTGCCCTGTCCCTCTCCGACTTCAGCCAGGGTGACGCCGGCAAGGCGTTGAAGGATGCCCTGAGCCAGGGCACCAAGGTCGCGGTGCAACAGCTGGGGCAGCCGGGAGGCTTCAGTAACGACCCGGACGTGCGCATCGAACTGCCCGGCAATCTGGGCAAGGCATCGCGCATGCTGAAAATGATGGGCATGGGTGCTCAGATCGAAGAGCTGGAGAACGGCATGAACAAGGCGGCCGAATCGGCAGTGCCGCAGGCGCAGGCGCTGTTGCTCGATGCCGTGAGCAAGATGACCGTCGCCGACGCCAAGGCGATCCTGGCGGGCGGTGACGATTCGGCTACCCAGTACCTGAACAAGACCAGCCGCGAGCAGATTCGCGCCCGCTTCCTGCCCATCATCAAGCAGGCCACCGACAAGGTCGGCGTGGCCCAGCAGTACAACGCCCTGGCGAGCAAGGCGTCCGGCCTGGGCGCGGCCGATCCGCGCTACAGCAGTGTGGAAAGCTACGTCACCGAACAGGCACTGGACGGCTTGTTCACCGTGATCGCCGAGCAGGAGGCGAGCATCCGCCAGAATCCGGCACAAGCCGCCACCAGCGTGGCGAAGAAGGTCTTCGGCGCATTGATGGGTCAGTAAGGCGCCCCGATGTATCACGGGGAGAAGCTCAACGCCTGGACTCACCTGGCCGGTGCGGCGCTGGCAGTGGCTGGAACGGTCTGGCTGTTGATATTGGCCGCCCAGGATGGCGACCCCAGGAAGATCGTCAGCATGGCGATCTACGGCTTTACCCTGGTCCTGCTCTACAGCACCTCCACGCTCTATCACAGCGTGCGCGGGCGCGCGAAGGTGATCATGCAGAAGCTCGATCACCTGTCGATCTATCTCTTGATCGCCGGCAGCTACACGCCCTTCTGCCTGGTGACCCTGCGCGGCAGTTGGGGCTGGTGGCTGTTCGGCGGCGTCTGGTCGCTGGCGGTCATCGGCATGCTGCAGGAGATCAAGCCGCGCTCGGAAGCCCGCGTGCTGTCGATCGTCATCTACGCCGTCATGGGCTGGATCGTCATCGTCGCAGTGAAGCCCCTGCTCGCCTCCCTTGGCAGCACGGGATTCACCTGGCTGGTGAGCGGTGGCGTCGCCTATACCGTGGGCATCCTCTTCTTCGCCTATGACCAACGTTTCCGCCACTGGCATGGCATCTGGCACCTGTTCGTCATGGCCGGCAGTCTGCTGCATTTCGTGGCGATCCTGCGCTACGTCGTCTAACACGCCGCTGGCGCTCATCATGAGCGATCCACATATTCAGCTCGAAACGACCCTCATCCACAATCGGCACACCGGCCCCGCCGAGCTGACATTTCTGTAAGCCAATCGACAGCAAACCCGCGCGGTTGCTGGTCCGCGATCGGGGGGAACGACCCATCGGCATCCTGGTCAGGTTTAGAACAACACACGCAACGTCTTGTTACTACCGACGATAAGGATGAACGATGAACAACTACGCCCGCTTCGGCGCGATGATCGCCACATCCACGCTGGTCATGTTCGGATTGATGTATCTGAACACCTATCAACTGGACCACATCTTCTTCAGCGAGACGCGCGCGTACATGGCGCTGGTCATGGGGGCAACCATGGCGTTCATCATGCTGGCCTTCATGCTCGGCATGTATCAGAAACGCAGCGTCAACATTGCCATCTTCGCCGGCAGCGTGGTGCTGTTCGCCACCGCCCTCTGGCTGGTGCGCAGCCAGCAGACCGTAGACCAGGTCTCGTACATGAAGGCGATGATCCCGCACCACTCGATCGCCATCATGACGAGCGAGCGCGCCACCATCACCGACCCGCGCGTGCGCGAACTGGCCGACGGCATCATCCAGTCGCAGCGGGAAGAGATCGCCCAGATGAAGCAGCTGATCCAGGAACTCGAAGGCAATGACTGACGCTCAGCACTAACCGCCAGCGCGGAACAGAATTTTGAAATCGGTCCATCCGTCCTGGCTGCTGCAGCTGATCTCGCCACGGTGCGCCTCGATGATCGAACGGGTGATCGCCAGCCCCAGCCCGGCATTGTTCGGGCTACCTTCGCGGCGTGCCGGGTCGACCCGGTAGAAGCGATCGAACAACCGTGGCAGATGCTGAGCCGGAATGGTCGCGCCCGGGTTGCCAACGCTCAGCGCGACGCCAGCATCGCCGGCCTCGATCACGACACGAATCACCCCGCCATCGGGTGTGTAGCGCAGCGCGTTGGAGAGCAGGTTGGACAGCGCTCGGTGCAGCATCGCGGCGTCGCCCTGAAGGCTCGCTGCGCCGGTCAGCTGGATCTGCACGCCGCGGTCGTCCGCGGTCATCTGGTAGAACTCGATCAACTGCTCGCAAAGCGCGCGCAGGTCGATGAGACCTGTTTCCGGAGTGATCAGCCCGTTGTCGGCCTTGGCCAGAAAGAGCATGTCGTCGATCATCCGCGCCATCCGGCGCAATTCCTCCAGGTTGGAATAGAGGGTTTCCTGGTACTCCTCGCGACTGCGAGCCCGGGTCAGGACCACTTCGGTGTGCGTCATCAGGTTGGATACCGGCGTGCGCAGCTCGTGGGCAATGTCCGCGGAGAAGTTGGACAACCGCACGAAGGCCTCCTCCAACCGGGCCAGCATCGCATTGAAGGCCAGCACCAGTTGCCGCAGCTCGGCGGGCACCGACTCGGCCGGAATACGTTCGGTCAGTGACTTGGCCGACACCGAGGCGGCGACCTGCGTGACCTCGCGCAATGGACGCAGGCCGCTGCGCGCCAGCAACCAGCCAAGCACCCCGCTGCCCAGTACGCACAACAGCCAGGCGCCCCAGAGCCAGCCCGTGAGGGTACGAAAGAACAACCGATGAGTGGTGACGTCCAGCGCCAGCTCGACACTCAGCGGCTGCCCCGCCACCATCATGACCTCCGCCCGATGACGCCACACGCGCGGCCCACCCGAAGCCGGCTGCACCGCGTGTGCATGGCCGCCTGGCAGGGAAGCGCCACCGCGAGCGGCGAAGCGTACCTGCCCCTGGGCGTCGACGATGCGTACGGACAGATCGCTATGGCCGCCCAGCAGCGCCTGCAGTTGCGGCTGCAGACGGTCGAACCCGGACAGGTCATCCAGCGTCTGCAGCAGTTCGCGACTGGCATGGAGTTTTTCTTCCAGCGTCTGCCGGTCCAGGTCGTCGAAGTGATGCTGGCTCAGCTGGTGGAAGAACACGCCCGCCGCACCGAGCACGCCGGACACCGCCAGCATGAACATCAGGCTGAGCCGCGCGGTCAACGACAGCCGCTTCATGCGGCGTCCGGATCATCGAGCAGGTAGCCCATGCCACGCGCGGTGTGGATCAGCTTCGGTTCGAAGCCGTCGTCGATCTTCGCGCGCAGCCGCCGGATCGCGACCTCGATGACGTTGGTGTCGCTGTCGAAATTCATGTCCCAGACCTGCGAAGCGATCAGTGACTTGGGCAGCACCTCGCCCCGCCGGCGCAACAGGAGCTCGAGCAGGGCGAACTCCTTGGCGGTCAGGTCGATGCGCTGGCCAGCCCGCACCGCGCGACGCTTGAGCAGGTCGACCTCCAGGTCGGCGATCTTCAGCTGGGTTTGCAGCGCCGCCGCGTTGCCACGCCTGAGCAGCGTGCGCACCCGCGCCAGCAATTCTGAAAAGGCGAAGGGCTTGACCAGGTAATCGTCGGCGCCGAGCTCCAGACCGCGGACACGGTCCTCCACGCGGTCCCGCGCGGTCAGGAACAGCACCGGCAGCTCGTGACCGGCGGCCCGCACCAGGCGCAGCACTTCCCAGCCATCGAGGCCGGGCATCATCACGTCGAGGATCAAGAGGTCGTAAGGCGCGCTCAGCACCAGTTGCAACGCGTCGGTGCCCGTGGTGACGCGATCGACGGTGAACCCGGCCTCGCTCAGGCCCTGCTGCAGGTACATCCCGGTTTTCGGCTCGTCTTCGGCGACCAGCAGTTTCATCGCATCGTCCTCTCTGCTCTGGCCCCGGAGTGTGCCGCGAACCGTCCCGGCGGACCACAAGCTGACAGAAAAGTAATCTTCCGCTCAGCTTGCCGAAAGCCTTGTCGCGCTAAGGTCGGGCCAAGAAAGCACTTGGCGTGCAGCGCTTGACCTTGCCATGAGGGCAAGGTCGAAGATGCGGATCAGCCGGAATAGGCCGGCGGTTCTGCGGAGGTTTTCATGAGCACCACGACAGTCCTTCAGGTTCAGGGCATGACCTGTGGTTCCTGCGTTCGCCACGTCACGCAGGCGTTGACGCCACTGGCTGGCGTCGAGGCGGTAGAGGTGGATCTCAAGGGTGGGCTGGTGCGTGTCGAGGGCAATCCCGACGTCGCCACGCTGCTCGAAACATTGGCCGATGCCGGCTACCCGTCAGCGCTCGCCAACGGCACCCCGTCCGGCGCAGCGCCGAAAGGCGGCTGTGGTAGCGGCTGCGGTTGTCGCTGATCGATTCATCCGGAGTGCTTCCCATGCGATACACAGCTTCGAAACTCACCCTCATCGCCGCGCTGCTGGTGGCTGGCGGCGCTCAGGCTGCGCAAGTCATCGATGTCCACCGTGACGCGAACTGCGGCTGCTGCAAGGACTGGATCACCTACCTCGAAACCAACGGGTTCGAGGTACGCGACCACGTCGAGCAGGACATGAGCGCGGTCAAGCAGCGTCTGGGCGTGACGCCCCGCCTGGGTTCGTGCCACACCGGCGTGATCGACGGCAAGTTCATCGAGGGCCATGTCCCGGTCGCGCAGATCCACGAGCTGCAGCAGCGACAGGATCTGGTCGGCGTAGCCGCACCGGGGATGCCGGCAGGTTCGCCGGGAATGGATTATGGCCAGCCGGCCCAGGCCTACCAGGTCATCGGCCTGACGCACGCCGGCAAGGATGTGGTGCTCGCCGACTATCCGGCGAAGTGAGAGACACCGGCCGGGTGCTGCTGACGCGCTCCCGGACGATCCGATGACATCAGGAACAGACAGGCCGCCAATGCCGACCAACGCTTCCCGCCGAACCTTCGTCAAGAGCCTCGCCGCGACCGGTGCCGTCGCCGGTCTGGGGCTCTGGCGCCAGCCCGTCTGGGCGCTGACCAGCCCCGGCCAGCCGACGGTGCTCAGCGGCACCGAATTCGACCTGACCATCGAGGCGATGACGGTCGACTACACCGGTCGTCAGCGCACCGCCATGGCCATCAACGGCAGCATTCCCGGCCCACTGTTGCGCTGGCGCGAGGGTGACACCGTGACCCTGCGCGTGCGCAACCGCCTGCCGCAGGATACCTCGATCCACTGGCACGGCATCCTGCTGCCGGCCAACATGGACGGCGTGCCCGGCTTCAGCTTCGCCGGCATCGCGCCGGACGGCATGTACGAGTACCGTTTCAAGGTCAAACAGAGCGGCACCTACTGGTACCACAGCCATTCCGCATTCCAGGAGCAGCTCGGTGTCTACGGCCCGCTGATCATCGATCCCGAGGAGCCGGAGCCGTTTGCCTACGAACGCGACTATGTGGTGTTCCTCTCCGACTGGACCGACGAGAGCCCCGCGCGCGTGCTGGCCAAGCTGAAGAAGCAGTCCGACTACTACAACCAGGGCCGCCGCACGGTTGGCGATTTCATCAACGATGTCGCCGATCAGGGCTGGCGCAAGACCTTCAGCGATCGCTGGGCCTGGGCGAAGATGAACATGTCGCCACCGATCTGGCCGACGTCAGCGGCGCAACCTACACCTACCTGCTGAACGGCCAGGCGCCGGACGGCAACTGGACCGGGCTGTTCCAGCCGGGCGAACGCATCCGCCTGCGCCTGATCAACGGCTCGGCGATGAGCTACTTCGACTTCCGCATCCCCGGTCTCAAGCTCACCGTGGTCGCCGCGGACGGGCAGAACGTCGAACCGGTACAGGTGGACGAAGTGCGCCTGGCCGTGGCGGAAACCCTCGACGTGATTGTCGAGCCCGACGGTAGCCAGGACGCCTACACCCTCTTCGCCCAGGCCATGGACCGCAGCGGCTACGCCCGTGGCACCCTGGCCGTGCGCGAAGGCCTGCAGGCACCGGTGCCCAGCCCCGACCCGCGCCCCGAGCTGAGCATGGAGGACATGGGCCATGGCGACCATTCCGACCATGGCCAGGCCGCCCCGGCACCTGCGCAGGGCCATGACGCCCATGCCGGGCACGGCGACCATGGCGCGATGGATCACGAGCAGATGAACCACGCCGCCATGGGCCACGGCTCGTCCGGCGACGGCATGCAGGCGCATCCGGCCAGCGAAACCGACAACCCGCTGGTCGACATGCAGACCATGATGCCGGTGCCCAAGCTGGACGATCCAGGCATCGGCCTGCGCGACAACGGCCGGCGCGTGCTGACCTACGCCGACCTGCGCAGCGCCTTCGCCGACCCGGATGGCCGCGAGCCGGGCCGCACCATCGAACTGCACCTGACCGGCCACATGGAGCGCTTCGCCTGGTCGTTCGACGGCATTCCCTTCGCCGACGCCGAACCGATCCGCCTCAAGTACGGCGAGCGGGTGCGCTTCGTGCTGGTCAACGACACCATGATGCACCACCCCATTCACCTGCACGGACTGTGGAGCGACCTGGAGGACGAACACGGCAACTTCCAGGTGCGCAAGCACACCATCGACATGCCACCGGGTTCGAAACGGAGCTACCGGGTCACGGCCGACGCCCTCGGTCGCTGGGCCTACCACTGCCACATGCTGATGCACATGGACCTCGGGATGTTCCGTGAAGTCCATGTCGAAGAAGCTGCCAACGTCACTTCAGCGCCCGAGCAGGAGCACCCGCATGACCACTAGGATCGCGGCGATCATCGCCCTCTCCCTTGCTGCTCCCCTGAGCCTGGCGCAGCAAGGCCCGGACCACAGCGGACACGTCCATCGCCCGGCCCAGGACAACGGCGGCCACGCCGCTCACCCACCTGCGCAGCCGCCCGCCACGGGCATCCCGCCGGGGCAGGCGACGCGCCCACCGGTTCCGACGATCCGTCCCGAGGACCGGGTGGCCGCCTTTCCTGACCTGCCCCCTCACGCGATGCACCAGGGCGGCAGCAACTTCCTGTTCCTCGCCGATGAACTGGAATGGCAGGACGCCGACGAAGGCAGCGCGCTGGCCTGGGATCTATCCGGCTGGGTTGGAGGCGACATCGACCGCCTGGCCTTCCGCTCCGAAGGTGAGCGTACCAATGGCCACACCGAGGAAGCCGAACTGCAACTGCTGTGGAGCCACGCCATCGGCCCCTGGTGGGAAACCGTCGCCGGCGTGCGTCAGGACTTCAAACCCGGCTCGCCGCAGACCTGGGCGGCCTTCGGCGTGCAGGGCATGCCGCTGTTCGGCCTGGAAACCGAGGCCACCGCCTTCCTCGGCGAGGGCGGCCAAAGCGCACTGCGCCTGGAAGCCGAGTACGACATCCTGCTGACCCAGCGCTGGGTGCTGCAACCGACCGCCGAGCTCAACCTGCACGGGCGAAACGACGAGGCGCGTGGCGTCGGCGCCGGATTCAGCGACGCCAATCTCGGGCTGCGCCTGCGCTATGAGATCAGCCGCCAATTCGCGCCTTATATCGGCCTGACCTGGAACCGTGCATACGGCAATACCGCCGACCTGCTGCGTGCCGAAGGCGAGGATGTCAGCGACACTCGTCTAGTCGCCGGCATCCGCTTCTGGTTCTGAGGCCCGACCCATGAAAACAGTCCTGGCGACCTTGGCGCTGAGCACCTTAGCGGTCGCAGTCGGCGCCGCGGCGGTGGTGTATTCCGGCATCATCGATGTCGGCGCGGATTCCCCGCATAGCGCGCCGCTGCACACCGTGCTGGAGGCCACCCGCGAACGCGCCGTGGCCGTGCGTGCGCGTGACATCGAAGTGCCGACGCTGGGGTCTGCGGAGCAGATTCGTTCCGGGGCAGGCAACTATGCGGCGATGTGCGTCGGTTGCCACCTCGCGCCCGGAGTCGCCCCGAGTGAACTGAGCCAGGGGCTCTATCCGGCGCCGCCACGCCTCGCCGAGGCCTCGGGTCACGACAACCCGGCCGCTAGCTTCTGGATCATCAAGCACGGCATCAAGTCCACCGGCATGCCGGCCTGGGGCCGGTTCATGGAGGACCAATACATCTGGTCGCTGGTGGCCTTTCTCGAACAGCTGCCCTCACTTACGCCACAGGAGTACCAGGCGCTGGTGAATTCAAGCGACGGTCACCAGCACGGCGGTGGCGAAGACGACACCCACGGCACCAGCGGCGCGCATCATGCCGAAGGTCCCCCTCCGACCGAGTCCCATCAACCGGCGCAGCCTGAGGCCCATCGCCACGCCGATGGCAGCGACCACGCCCACTGACTGGCCGGTGTCATGACTGCGCCACGCCTTCGCTGGCGTCACGCCAGTTCTGGTAGCGCGGATCCTCCCAGACGCGCCGGTGCAGGCGCGACATGCCTTCCGGGTCGTTGAGCAGGCGCCAGCGGGTCGCCTCGGCCGCGCCGCGCGGCCCGGCTTCGAGCACCTCCTTCAGGCGCTGCTCGCGCAGCCGGTCCGCTGCCGCCACCGCCTTGGCGTGACGCGCACGCGCCATGCCGCAGACCAGCGCGTTATAGATCGGGTTGACCGCGGCCATGAGAAACCCGTCGCGCAAGGCTTCGTCGTTGTTCTGCACGGTGTAGCGGTCCGTGGCGGCCAGCTCCGCGGGCGGCCGGTGCTCCTCGGGAATCAGAAACAGTTTCATCCGCCGCGTGGCCAGGCCTGGTGCGGTGCGGCTGGTCAGCACCGATACCGGCGCCGACAGCATCAACGAGACGACGATCGGCGCCAGCCACCAGAGGAAGGCCGGATCAAGCCAACCGACAAGGGCTGTCCAGAGCGCTCCGAGCAGCATCTGCGGGCCATGGCGTCTCAGGGCCTCGCCCCAGTGTGTCGCATTGTCAGCCCGCTGCGGCGACTTCCACTGTACCGACCAGCCAAGGAACGCCGCGGTGACGAAGACCGTGTGGAAGAGCATCCGCACCGGTGCAGCGAGCATGGAGAACAGTGTCTCCAGCAGCATCGAGAGCAGCACCCGGATACGCCCGCCGTATTCGCTCGCACCCTGTATCCAGATCAGCAGGACGCTGAGCAGCTTGGGCAGGAACAGCAGCGTCAGGGTCGCGGAGAACAGCGCGATCGCCTCCTGCGGGTGCCAGCGCGGCCATAGCGGGTAGAGCTGATTCGGCTGCAGGAAATACTCCGGCACCATCAGCGTGTGGATCGCCAGCAGGCCGGTCGAGAGAGCCAGGAAGGTGAACCACAGCGGGGCCGACAGGTACGACATGACCCCGGTGAGAAACACGAACCGGTGCACCGTGTGCATGCCCTTGACCAGGAACAACCGGAAGTTCATCAGATTGCCGTGGCACCAGCGGCGGTCGCGCTTGAGCTCGTCGAGGAGGTTGGGCGGCAGCTCTTCGTAACTGCCCGGCAGGTCATAGGCGATCCACACGCCCCAGCCGGCGCGGCGCATCAGCGCGGCCTCGACGAAGTCGTGCGAGAGGATATCGCCCGCGAAGGACCCCTTACCCGGCAGTGGCGCCAGGGCGCAATGCTCGATGAAGGGCTTCACCCGGATGATCGCGTTATGCCCCCAGTAGTGCGATTCGCCGAGTTGCCAGAAGTTGAGCCCGGCGGTGAACAGCGGGCCGTAGACGCGCGTCGCGAACTGCTGCATCCGCGCATAGAGGGTATCCATGCCTGATGCCTTGGGTGCGGTCTGGATGATGCCGGCGCCCGGGTTGGCTTCCATCAGCCGGACCAGGCTGGTCAGGCAGTCGCCACTCATGACGCTGTCGGCATCGAGCACGACCATGTAGCGGTAACTGCTGCCCCAGCGCCGGCAAAAGTCGTCGATGTTGCCGCTCTTGCGCTTCACCCGGCGACGGCGGCGGCGATAGAAGATGTGGCCAAAGCCATCCACATCGCGGCACAGCTCCAGCCAGGCCTTCTGCTCGGCGACGCAGGTGTCGGGATCGTTGCTGTCGCTGAGCACGAAGATATCGAAATGGGCAATCTGCCCGGTGGCTTTGAGCGACTCGTAGGTGGCGCGCAGGCCCGCGAATACCCGAGGGACATCCTCGTTGGCGATCGGCATCACCAGCGCGGTGCGGGCATCGGGCGGGATCGGCTCGTCCCCCAGGGTGGTGGCCGAAATGTTGTAGCGGTCCCGCCCACGGAGCAACTGAATGAAGCCCATCAGGGCCGTCCAGAAACCGACCGAGACCCAGCAGAAGAGCAAGGCGAACAGCATCAGGATGCTGGTCTGTACCACGTAAGGCAGGATCTGCCGTGCCGATTCCTGCAACGGCTGCTGATAGACCTCCTGCAGGTCCACCAGCGCCCAGCCCTGATAGGGCAACACCGATTTCATGTGCCAGGTGGCGACAGCCGTCTGGATGAGCATGAGCAACAGCAGGACGGTGCGGCGTACGGCAGCGACCCGGCGCCAACCGGTGCGTTCGACGACGGGCGGCGCCGAAACGGTGCGATTCTTGCGCCGCAGCAACCGCCACCAGCTCAGGCGCAGGATATTGGTGTGCCAGGGTTCGGGAACCATGCGGGTGCGCACGATCGGTGGCGTCGAGCGAATGCACACGCGGCCTTGATGGTCGCGGCCGAGAGCACCGGCCCGCTCGAGGGTGTCGTGCCAGCCAAGCCGCAATCGCGCCGCGACGCTCGACATGAAGGCGTCACCCGCCCCCTCGCGACCCTCGTCCCCGGCCAGGCACCGATGCAGGTCGTCCAGCCCGCCGCCTGTCTGCTCCACAGCCGCTGCCAGCGTCCGCCGCTGCTCAGCTGTCAGCGGCATCCGCTCCAGATAGCCGTCGATGACGGCAGGCGCTGCGACATTACTCATTGCTGGGGATCTGGTAGGTCCAGGTTTCCGAAAGCGTATTCTCGCCTTCGACCAGAGCCGCCCGCAGCTCCACCGGACGCGCCGGGTCTCGCACCCGCAGGCGCAAGGTCAGGCGCCAGCCATCGGTCACCGGGTTGTGGCGCAGGTTGTTCTCCACCAGCTCGGCGTTGTCATCGACGCTCACTCGGGTGCTGACCATGGCCTCGGGGGCCAGCTTGGCCAGGTTGGGCCCGACGAAATCGACGATCAGCGCGGTGGTGCCATCCGGCTGGCGGATCAGATTGGACTGTTTGACGTCGCCCGTGGACAACCGCGTCTGGCTTACCCAGGCCCGCTCGGGATCGTGCAGGGCAGGCTCGTTCATGGTGAAGTGCAGCAGGTAGCCGAAGTCCAGCGGTTCTCCCGGCTGCGGCTGCTCATCCGGCACCCAGAAAGCCACGATGTTGTCGTTGGTTTCGTCGGGCGTGGGGATCTCGATCAGCTCCACCCGGCCCTTGCCCCAGTTGCCGCGCGGCTCGATCCAGCCGCTCGGGCGCAGCTCGTAGCGGTCGTCGAGGTCCTCGTAGCGGGAGAACTCGCGCGTCCGTTGCAGCAGGCCGAAGCCGCGCGGATTTTCGACCGGGAAGCTGCTGATAGCCAGCCGCTTTGGATTGTTCAGCGGCCGCCAGAGCCATTCGCCGTCACCACTGTGCACCGCCAGCCCTTCGGAGTCGTGCAGTTGAGGGCGGTAGTTGAGCTGCGGGCTGGGCTGGTTCGAACCGAACAGGTACATGCTGGTCAGGGCACCGAGGCCGAGCTTCTCGACCGGCTGGCGCAGGAACACGCGCGCCTGCACGTCGACGGTACTGTCCTTGCCGGGCGTGACCACCAGTCGATAGGCACCGGTCGCGCGCGGTGAATCGAGCAAGGCGTAGATGATCAGGTTGCGCCGATCGGCCTGTGGGCGTTCGAGCCAGAACTCGCGGAACCAGGGAAACTCCTCGCCGCCGGGCAAAGCGGTGTCGATCGCCAGGCCCCGCGCCGACAGACCGTACACCTGACCCTTGCCGATTACACGAAAGTAGCTGGCGCCGAGCACGGAAATGAGCTCGTCGGCCTTGTCCGCCTTGTTCAGCGGATAGAGCACCTTGAAACCGGCGAAGCCGAGGTTTTCCAGCGATTTGGGATCGACCTGGACGTTGCCGAAATCGAACATCTCGGGATCGTAGGTGACCTCTTTTACGCCGCTTGCGGTGATCTCGTTGATCCGTACGGGCACATCGAAATGCATGCCCTGATGGTAGAACTGCACCTCGAAGGGCGTCTCGGCGTCATGCCAGAGGGCCTTTTCATTGCGAAAGCGCAGTTGCTGGTAATCGCCGAACGCCATGTCGCGAAATACCGGCTGCAGGTTGCTGCGCGGGGCGACGAAGCTTTCGTTCGCCAGCTTTTCGGCCTTGGCGGCCACATCATCGATGCCGAATGCCCACGCCGTGCCGCTCAACAGCAGCATCGACAAACCAAGCGCTGCAGCTAGCGCCCCGTTACCTGACTTTTTAATGATCCGTGCCACCTTGCCTCCTGAATGACCACGAATGCCGCTGGTCGGGAACCGCCAACGATTGCCCTCTTTGGTCTATCGGAACGGCAAATGATTCCCGACGGGGTGTAAAGGAATCGACACAACGCCCATCCCTTCGCGCACCCGTTGCATGCCGCGCTCCAGAGGCTCAGCGGGGCGCCGCGATAGACTTCACGGCTGCCAGCCAGGCCTCATCCAATTGCCGTTGATCGGGCTCGAGCCCCTGCGCCAGCATCGCCTCGCGGTGGCGCTCGATCTCGGCCTGCTGCTCGGCCAGCGCGGACGTATTGCCATCCAGCTCGTGCATTTGCATCAGCCCCAGGTGGTAAAAGCGCAGCAGCTTCATGGCCGACGCATCACCTGCCGCGACGCCTGCCTTGACCTGGTGCATGACATTGGTAACGCGCATCAGGCTGCGCTTGAGCCGCCATCCGTAGACCGCGCAGGCCATCCAGGGTTGCGGCCAGAATACCGACCGCACCAGTGCCGCGGTGATGAGAAGCCCGGCCACTACGCCGGCAATGTTGAGCCGCAGGTTGTTACCGCCCGGCTCGCCGAACACGGCCACCGCCAGCATGGCGAGGCCCATGGCCAGCACCGCGAAGGTCGCGACCACGATCAGGCTGCTCAGCCGTGTCTGCTGCCGGTAACGGGCGGGGTTCATCGGTTCGATCTCGAATGCCACCATCTGGGGCTGTCCTCTGCGTCTGGGTCTGAAGCGACCTTGGAAGGTGCATTATGATGCAGCCGCCTGCCGGGCCGTTGCTCCAGGACATCCGACGTGCACCGTCTCGCCCGCACCCATCGCTCAGGAGCCCTCATATGCGCCGACTGGTCACGCCTGCCGACTTCGACCGCGTTCACGACATCTACATGGACGCGCATGTGGTGCGCTACCTGGGGTTCGATCCCATGCCACGCGAGGCCTTCGCCAGGGTGTTCGATCCGCTGTTCGACAGTGGCTGCTTCTATGTCTACGAGGTAGACACGCGTGTGCAAGGCTTCTACCAGGTACAGCGGCATCGTGGACGCGCCGCGCATGTCGCCTACCTCGGGACATTCGCCGTCGCGCCGGACGTCCAGGGTCAGGGCGTAGCACGGGCGATGATGACGGACGCGCTGGCCAGGCTGCGCCAGGCAGGCATCCGCCGGGTCGAGCTGCTGGTCGAGGCAGACAATCCCCGCGCCATCGCGTTCTACGAAGGGTTCGGGTTCAGCCACGAAGGGACTCAGCGCGCCGCTTACAAACGAGCGTCCGAGCCGGGATATATCGATGAATTGATGTACGGTCTGCTCATCGAGCAGCCCTGAGGGCAGCGGCGCACCGCGCGGGTGCGCGCCGCCCCACCACTCAGGCCATCAGCTTGGTGGTCAGCTTCGCCACGTGCTCGCCCTGGAAACGGGCGATGGCCAGCTCCTTCTCCGACGGCTGCCGCGAGCCGTCACCCCCGGCGATGGTCGAAGCGCCGTAGGGCGTACCACCGTTGACCTCGGAAATGTCGAAAAACTCGCTGATGCCGTATCCGGTCGGCACGATGACCATCCCGTGATGCGCCAGGGTGGTCCAGGTCGAGGTGATGGTCATTTCCTGCCCGCCGCCGGTGCCGGTGGAGGTAAACACGCTCCCTACCTTGCCGTGCAACGCGCCCTTGGCCCAGAGACCGCCGGTCTGGTCGAAGAAGGTGCGCATCTGGCTGGACATGTTGCCGAAGCGCGTGGGCGTGCCGACGATGATCGCGTCGTAGTCCGCCAGCTCCGCGGGGCTTGCCACCGGCGCCTGCTGGTCGACCTTGCCGCCGGCGTTCTTGAACGCCTCGGCCGGCATGGTTTCCGGCACGCGCTTGATCGTCACTTCGGCGCCCGGCACGCGACGCGCACCTTCGGCAACCGCGTTGGCCATGGTTTCGATGTGGCCGTACATCGAGTGGTACAGCACGAGAACTTTCGCCATTTCGCTTTCCTCTTCCTGGTTGTGATTGATCTGTTCGTTTCGCTCAGCGGACGTCCACCAGCACGATTTCGCTATCTTCCAGCGCCTTGACCGTCACCCGCTCCACGCCCTGCACGGCAATGCCGTCGCGTGCCGCGGCGACCTGCCCGTCGATTTCGATGCGCCCGCTGGCGGGCACCAGATAGACCTTGCGATCCGCGCCGATCGCGTACTCGGCAACCTGGCCGGCCGAAAGCGTAGCGGCGACCAGCCGGGCGTCCGCTCGGATCGGCAGGGCCTCCTCGTCACCCGCCATGCCGCTGGCCAGGGTAACGAAGCTGCCGGCACGCTCCCCCACCGGGAAGGGCTGGGTTCCCCAGGCCGGCGGCAGGCCGGAGCGGTCCGGATAGATCCAGATCTGGAAGATTTCGGTGGACTCGTCTTCGAGGTTGTATTCGCTGTGGGCGATGCCGGTGCCGGCACTCATCACCTGCACATCGCCTGCGACCGTCCGCCCCCGGTTACCGAGGCTGTCCTCATGGGTGATCGCACCCTTGCGCACGTAGGTGATGATCTCCATGTCGCGATGCGGGTGGGTGGGAAAGCCCGACTGCGGGGCGATGACATCGTCGTTCCAGACACGCAACCGTCCCCAGTTCATCCGCGCCGGGTCGTGGTACTCGGCAAAGGAAAAGTGATGGTGCGCATTCAGCCAGCCGTGGTTGGCGGCACCGAGCGTTGAGTAGGGACGGATCTCGATCATGGAGGGCTTCCTGTGTGACCGCCTCGGCGCCATGCCTCGGTAACGGAATGGCGCCATATTCCATCCAATCGATTAGTTATTGCTTGGATATTTCCGCTATGTTTTATCGAAGATATCGATAGTTCTGGTTTCAAGCGAGAAACCGCAGGGTCTCCCCGAGCACCTCGTCAGGCACCTCTTCAGGTAGATAGTGGCCGGCGGGCAGCGCCTTGCCCTGTACGTCCCGCGCGACCGCACGCCACTCCTCGAGCGGTTCGAAGCAGCGCTGGATAACGCCCCGCTCCCCCCAGAGCACCAGCAGGGGCGCTTCGATCAGACGTCCTGCGGCGCGATCCTCGCGGTCGTGCTCAAGGTCGATGCCGGCACTGGCGCGGTAGTCCTCGCAGAAGGCATGGGCGGCACCGGGCAGCTTCAGGCAGCGCAGGTATTCGGCGTAGGCGGCCTCGCTGAACGGATGCGCATGGTCGGCACGGGTCGCCACGGCGGTCTGCAGCACGAGTTCCGGATCCGCCTCCAGCAGCCGTTCGGGCAGCGGTGCCGGGCGGATCAGGAAGAACCAGTGCCAGTAGGCGCGGGCGAAGGTCTCGTCGGTCTGACTGTACATCGCGAGCGTCGGCGCGATATCCAGGAGGATCAGCCGCCGAACGGCGCCGGGATGATCCATGGCCAGGCGGTGACTGACCCGCGCGCCACGGTCATGGCCAAGGATGTCGAACCGTTCGAAGCCCAACCGACGCATCAGCTCGACCTGATCGAGCGCCATTTCGCGCTTGCTGTAGGCCACGTGGTTTCCGCCGCCTTCCGGTTTGCTGCTATCGCCGTAGCCGCGCAAATCGGCGGCGACCACGGTGAAACGTTCGGCCAGGCGATCGGCGATCAGGTGCCAGATCACGTGGGTCTGCGGATAGCCGTGCAGGAGCAACAATGGCGGGCCGGAGCCGCCCTGCCGGTAGGCGATCCGTACACCATTGACCTCGCGTTCGTCACGCTGGAACCGCTCGAACATGGCGCCACTCCTGCTGTCGGGAATCCTAAGCCTAGGCGCTGTTGGCCCAGGCGCAACGTCGCTTACCCCAAAGCCAGCGGCAGGAACAGCGCGATGAGGATGCCCAACAGGCTCATGCCCAACGCGGCGAAGGCGCCGCACTCATCGCCCTCCTCCAGGGCGCGAGCGGTGCCGATTGCGTGAGCGTTGATGCCATAGCTCAAGCCGCGTGCGGCCGGATGCTCGACGCCCGCCCAGCCCAGCAGCAGGGGTCCGAGTGCCGTGCCGATGACGCCGGTGAGCATGACGAACACGGCGGCCAGCGATGCGAGCCCGCCCAGTTGTTCGGCCACCAGCATGGCGATCGGCATGGTCGCGGCTTTTGGCGACAGGCTCATCAGTACGTCCAGCTCTGCGCCGAGCGCCCGGGCGATCAGCAGGGTCAGCACGACACCCAGCACGCCGCCGGTAACAAGGGTGATCAGGATCGGCCAGAACAGTTGCCGGATACGCCGCACATGGCGGTACAGCGGCACTGCCAGCGCCACGGTGGCCGGCCCGACCAGCACTGCGATCATCGAGGCGTTGGCGCGATAGCTCGCATAGTCGATGCCGCACAGGTAGAGCGTGCCCACGACCAGGAGCATGCCGACCATGACCGGTTGCAGCACCAGCCAGCCACTGCGCCGATAGATCGCGAGCGCCAGTTGGAAGGCGATCAGTGTCAGCCCCACGGCGAACAACGGGTGGTCCAGCGTCGAGGCCCATACGCCGCGCCAATCGATGCCGCTCATGCCTGATCCTCCGGCTGACGGTCCATTCGGCGGATCAGCAGCTGCATCAGCCAGCCGCAGAACGGCACCGTAACCACCAGCGAGAGCACCAGCCCGGCGGCGATGGCCGGCAGGTCCGCCAGTAGCGCAGCGCCACTGGTCATGATGCCCGCCGCCGGCACGATCAGCAGCAGTGGCAGGTACTGCAGCAGCAGCGCGGCGGTCTTTTCCAGCGGCTCGGGAATGCCGCGGCGTACCAACAGCAGCACGAACAGCAGCAACATGCCGATGATCGGGCCCGGCAGCGCCGGCAGCAGCGACAGGTGGATGACGCTGCCGATCAGTTGCAGCACGACCAGCCAGGTCAGGCCTTTGAGCATCATGGAGCGGGTCCTCGGGTGCGAATTAGAACGGGCCATCATGCCGTGACCGGTGCACGACGGCGAGCGCGACCGGACTATCGCTGGCCCGGTCCGGCTGAAACAGGTGCAGATGGCTCCGAAAAAGACGAATCAGCGAGACGGACGCCCGCGACCTGGCGTCGCAGCGTGCCCACCTCGTGTCGGCACGCCCTATCCGGATCCAGCCCATGGGGACAGGCCTTTGCTGTAGCAAAGCTCCGTCCCGCCTGCCTTTCGATCGATCTGATCCGTATTTTTCCGCACTACCTGAGCCTGTTATGCAGCAGGTTTGCGCCCGATCATCCAGGCCGCCTGACTTGCCTGACTTGCCTGACGGGGCCACCCATGAACGATCGAATTCCAGTCACGCTCATCGAAACCCTCGATGCGCGTACGCCCATTCGCCTGACGCCGGCCCAGGCGGGTGGGCCCATCCACACGCGGTCTTTCACCGGCCGGTTTCGCGACTTGCGCCGGATCGGGGCCGGGCTTCTGCTGGCACTCTTCTTCGCCACTCAGTGGTTAACCTGGGAGGGTCGCCAGGCCGTGCTCTGGGACCTGGGCCGCCAGCAGTTCCATATCTTCGGTGCGACCTTCTGGCCGCAGGACTTCATCCTGCTCTCGGCCCTGTTGATCATTGCGGCCTTCGGCCTGTTCTTCATCACGGTGCTGGCCGGGCGGGCGTGGTGCGGCTATGCCTGCCCGCAGAGCATCTGGACCTGGATCTTCATGTGGGCCGAACGCGTCACCGAGGGCGACCGCCACCAGCGGATCAAGCTCGACGCCGCGTCCTGGTCCGTGGGCAAACTGGCGCGGCGAAGCGCCAAGCACAGTTTCTGGCTGGCAGTCAGCCTGGCAACGGCGGTCGCCTTCATCGGCTACTTCACACCGGTGCGCACGCTGGTCGCCGACCTGTTCAACCTGCAGCTGGGGCTGACCGAGGCCTTCTGGCTGTTCTTCTTCACCGCCGCGACCTATCTCAACGCCGGCTGGCTGCGGGAAAAGGTATGCGTGCACATGTGCCCCTACTCGCGCTTCCAGAGCGTGATGTTCGACCCGGATACCCTCGTCATCAGCTACGACGCCGCACGCGGCGAACAGCGCGGGGCACGGCGCAAGGACAGCGACCCACGTGCCCAGGGCCTAGGCGACTGCATCGACTGCACGCTCTGCGTTCAGGTTTGCCCGACGGGCATCGACATCCGTGACGGTCTGCAACTCGACTGCCTGAGCTGTGGCGCCTGCATCGACGCCTGCGACAGCGTGATGGACAAGATGGGCTACGCCCGCGGCCTGGTTCGCTACACCTCCGAACGCGCGCTCACCGGCGGCAGGACGCGATTGCTGAGGCCGCGCCTGGTCGGATACGCCGCCGCGCTGCTGGTGATGATCGGCGCCTTCACCTGGGCGCTGGCCGAGCGCCCTCAACTGTCGCTGGACGTGACGCGCGACCGCACGCTGTACCGGGAAAACCAGCACGGCCAGATCGAGAACATGTACAGCCTGAAGGTGATCAACAAGACCCAGCAGGCGCGCCGTTATCAGATCAGGCTGGACGACGAACGCTTCGAGTTGCACGCCCCACGCGAACTGCAGCTGGCGCCAGGCGAAATCGTCGATGTGCCGGTAAGCGTCGCGCTGCTCGACCAGGCCGAGTCGGTGGCCGGCGAGCTGCGGTTCGCCGTCAGCGATGCTGCCGAGCCGGAACGCCAGGTGAGCGCCCCGAGCACTTTCATCGCGCCACGGGTTCGCTGACGGGAACGGTACAACTGGATGGGTAACGAGCGACGAATCGGCGAGCCATGCCGTAGCATGGCCGGATTGCACAATCCTTCAGCCATGACCGGCGAGCACCTCGACCCATGAAGCGCTACGAGAAATTCGCTGACGAAATCGCCGAGCTGATCCGCTCCGGCGTGCTGAAAGTGGGCGAAAAGGTGCCGTCGGTACGCCATGCCAGCCGCACCTATGGCGTCAGTCCGTCCACCGTGTTCCAGGCTTACTACCTGTTGGAGGACCGTGGCCTCATTCAGGCGCGGGCCCGTTCGGGCTACTTCGTGCGCGAACATGCCAAGCGTCCGCTGCCTGAGCCCGAGATCAGCCCACGCCTGAGCGAGACCACGGATGTAGATGTCAGCGAACTGGTGTTCTCGGTGCTCGCCTCGCTGCGTGATCCGACCACCGTGCCCTTTGGCTCGGCCTTCCCCAGTCCCGAACTGTTTCCCTTGCAGCGACTGGCGCGGTCGATGGCGCAGACCGTGCGCGAGATGCCGGCGCGTGAAGTCGTGGCCGAAATGACCAGCGGCCATCCTGACCTGCGTCGCCAGATCGCCCTTCGTTACAGCGTCAGCGGCGTCCTGCCACCAATGGACGAACTGGTGATCACCACCGGTGCGATGGAGGCGCTGAATCTCTGTCTGCAGGTGGTCACCGAACCGGGCGATCTGGTCGCCATCGAGGCGCCGGCCTTCTACGCCACCTTGCAGGTACTGGAGCGGCTCAAGCTCAGGGCTGTCGAGATTCCGGTACATCCTCGCGACGGTATTGATCTGGACGTGCTAACGAGCAGCCTGGCGAGCCTGCCGATCAAGGCCTGCTGGTTCATGAGCAGCCTGCAGAATCCGCTCGGGGCAAGCATGGACGATAACCGGAAGCGGTCACTGTACGACTTGCTGCAGCGTCACCAGGTGCCGCTGATCGAGGATGACGTCTATGCCGAGCTGTATTTCACGCGTGAGCCGCCGAAACCGGTGAAAAGCCACGACCGTGACGGGCTGGTGATGCACTGCGGCTCCTTCTCCAAGAGCCTGGCGCCGGGCTACCGGATCGGCTGGGTAGCCGGTGGACGCTACGCCGAGCAGATCAGTCGCCTGAAGTTGATGACCACCATCTCACCTTCGGTGCCCGCCCAGGCCGCCATCGCCGACTACCTGCAACACGGCGGCTACGACCGTCACCTGCGCCGGCTGCGCCATGCGCTGGAACGCCAACAGGGCGAAATGCTCGCGTCCGCTGCGAGGCATTTCCCAGCCAGTACACGCGTCAGCCGCCCCAGCGGCGGCTACTTTCTCTGGTTCGAATTTCCCCAGGCGGTCGACTCGCTGCAGCTGCTGCAGATGGCCCTCGCCCAAGGCATCAGCCTGGCACCGGGGCCGATCTTTTCGGCCACGCGGCGCTTCGGCCATTGCGCCCGACTGAACCATGGGCATCCCTGGGATGCGCGCAGCGAACAGGCGATGGCGACGCTAGGGCGGATGATCCAGTCTTTTTGCGCCTGACACGGCGGCTAGATCTGGATGCTGCCCTGCAGGTACAGCACCGCGTGCCCGGCCACATGGACCCGTTCACCCTCGACGCGGCAATACAGCTCACCGCCGCGTCGCGATGCCTGGTGCGCCCACAGGCGGGTCTTGCCCAACCGCTCGCTCCAGTAAGGCGCGAGCCCGGCATGGATGGAGCCGGTGACCGGGTCTTCGTCGCCGCCATTGGCGGGCCAGAAATAACGCGAGACGAAGTCATGCTCGACGCCCGGTGCGGTGACGACCACATCCAGCGGCGCCAAGGCTTTCAGGGCGGCCAGATCGGGCGCCAGTTGGCGCACCTGACCTTCGTGCTCATACACGGCAAACCAGGCCTGGCGATTGCGCAACACCGCCTGCGGCGCCTCGCCGAGCCCCTGGAGCAACTCGGCAGGCGGGTGATTCACCCGTTCCGGTGCCCGGTTGGGGAAGTTCATCTCCAGCAGCCCATCATCCTGCCGATGGACCTGGATATCTCCCACCGCGGCGGCGCGAAAGGTCAGCGGCGCCGCCGCCAGCCCCTGCTCCAGCAGGACGAAGGCGCTGGCCAGAGTGGCGTGCCCGCAGAAATCGATTTCCGTCATGGGCGAGAACCAGCGGATATGGAAGGCGCCGTCCGCCTCACGCACCAGAAAGGCGGTCTCCGACAGGTTGTTTTCCAGCGCGATGGCCTGCATCTGCGCATCGCTTAACCACCCTTCCAGCAGCGGCACGACGGCAGCCGCATTGCCTTTGAAGGTCTGGTTGGTGAAGGCATCGACCTGGTAGATCGGGAGTTTCATGCTCGGCTCCTGGCTCGCGCATGCGCGCCAGCCGGCATGCGACGACGCGCAGTGTCGCCGGCGCCGAACGGCCCGGCAACCACGTCGGGCGTCGAGCGACGCCTGACGTGGCGCCTGGTCAGGCGCCTGCGCGGTTGCTGGCGGTCAGCGTCGGCTTCATGGGCGCAGCTGGCGCCGGTGGCTGGCACTGCGTGTGCGCGCCGGGCTCGAGGTAGGGCTGCAGGATCGGCGCCATGCCCTTGAGCACCTGCACCGGCAACGCCGAGGTGAACCGGAAGCTGTCCGCGCCGCGACCCGGCACGTAAGCCGTCAGGGTGCCGAAATGGTTCGGGCCTATGTAGAACACGAAGGTCGCGGTGCGGTTGAGCGCCAGCGAGCTGATCAGCCGGCCACCCGCACCGACGGTCTGGATGCGGTTGTCGCCGGTGCCGGTCTTGCCGCCCACGCGCAGCGGCTCGCCATCGGCCTGCATGAAGCTGCCGCGCAAGCGCCGTGCCGTGCCCCCCTCGACCACGCTGCCCAAGGCCTCCCGCAGGGCTGCGGCAACCTCACTGGGCAGCACCCGCTCACCGGCATCCGCGGCAATGCCCAGCCGCGTCTCGTACGGCGTGTCGCTGGCGAAATGCAGGCTGTCGATGCGCACGCTGGGCAAGCGCACGCCGTCGTTGACGATGATGCCCATAAGCTCGGCCAACGCGGCCGGACGATCACCCGAGCTGCCCAGCGCGGTCGCCAAGGACGGCACCAGGTGGTCGAACGGATAGCCCAGCCGCTGCCAGCGGCGATGAATATCGGTGAAAGCCTCCACTTCCAGCATGATGCGGATGCGGCTGTCGCGCGCACTCTTGTGACGGCTGCGGAACAGCCAGCCATAGACCTCCTGGCGCTCCGCGCTGCTGGCGGTGATGATCTCCGAAATGCCCGCCTCGGGGTGTTTGGTCAGGTAACCGAGCAGCCACAGGTCGAGCGGATGGACGCGGGCGATGTAGCCCTGGTCAGGCAGGCTGTAGGCGCCCGGGGCATAGCGCGTGTAGAGCGATTCGAGCAGTTTGTCGCTGAGGTCCGCGTCCGGCAGGCGCGTGCGCAGGAAGCGATCGAAGCCGGCACGGTCGGCCTCAGGCATGAGGTATCGGTGAACGGCGGCGAGCCGCGGCGCGGTTGGCCGCATGCCATCGAGCAATACCTCGATGCGCTCCTCGGTCGTCTTGCCGCGGTACTTCTTCCAGAACCGCTGCAGAAACACCGAGCCCTCGCGGTCGGCGAAGCGCCGAAGGTATTCGAGGCGCTCGGGATTGTCGTCAGTCTTAAGAAGCTCGACGCTGTTGGCGGTCTGGTAGGTGCTGTAACTCACCAGGTCGCGCATCAGCCGCACGAATGGCAGGTTGATCGACTCCTGCAGCGCCTCGCGCATGGTCGGCAGCCGACCATCGTCCTCGCGCCTGAAGTTGCCGAAGCGATGCATACCGGCACCGGTGAAGAAGCGCTCGGCGGGGCTTGCCGAATAACGCCGCTCCAGCGCGGCATCGAGCATGGCCGGGAGGTTGCGGTCCTCGTTCTGGATCAGGTAGCCCAGGGCCCAGCGCGTCAGCGGGTCGACCGCCTCGGCCTTGCGCAGCGCGGCAACATCGCGGCCGGCGTAGCGCCCGTGCAGCTCGGCGATGACTTCGAGGTAGGTGGTGAGCACTCGCAGCTTCGCCGTCGAGCCCAGCTCCAGCTTGCTGCCCTCGTTGATGTCGAAGGGCTGGTTGGTGTTGTCGGTCTGTACCCGCACACGGAAACCCTGCTCCCCGCGTTCGAACAGCGTGAAGCTGTAACGCACATCGCCGGTACGCTCGGGCGACAGCATGCGCTCGCCAAACAGGCCGACCTCGCCGGCGAAGGTCGGGTCCGCCAGGCGATGCAGGTAGTCGGTTACCTGACCTTGCAACTGGCCGTGTAGCGGCGTAGTCGCAGCCAGATCAAGCCGATCCAGCTCGTACAGCGACACGCCCAGCAGGCTGCTCAGGCGCATGCGAGCGGCGGTGATGCCCTTGCTCGACGGAACCTCGCGAACACCCGGCTCGAGGCGCAGATCGCGGTAGGTGACCTTCTGCAGCAAGGCGGCGTTGCGCAACCGCGTGCCGATTACCCCGCCGTTGGCCAGCAGGCGGATGTGGCTGTCGGTGAGTCTGGCCATGTCTTCTCGGCCCGCCCCGAGGTAATAGGAGGGCCTGCGCTGGGCAATCAGTAAGGACAGCACCTGGCGCAGGGCCAACCCCTGCGCTTCGTAGCTCGTACCGGCGTTGCGGCGTGAATCGAGCAGCCGGTTGACCTCAGCGAAGTCCGCGCCGAACCACAGGCGCAGGCCGTCGGCGATGCCATGCACCTCGCCATGCCCGTAGGCCGCCGAGAGCGGCACGCTGTTGAGGTAGTCGCGCACGATGCGCTGGCGGGTGACCATGGTCATCTGGCCTTCGCGATAGGTGCGCACGCTCGCCGAAACCATCTGCCGGAGCTTTTCCTCGGCGTTGCCGGTGCGCCCTTCGGGCGAGTGGCGATATTTCTCCACCTGTGTCGCCAGGGTGCTGCCCCCGGCCGCCTGGACTGGCAGGCCGAGCTTCTTCTCGACCTGGCTGATCGCAGCCATGGTGAAGCGCGGCCAGTCCACCGCCGGGTTGGCCTTGGGCCGGCCAGGATTAAGCAGGCCACGGTCCTCGATGAACATCAGGCTCATCGCCACCACCGGCGGAATGCCGTCGAAGCGCTCGTAGTACTGGTGCGGGTAGCTGTTCTCGTACAGCGGCTCGCCACGGCAATCGTCGATCGTCAGGCCCGCCTGGGATTTTTCCGGGTACGGCACGAAGAAGCCACGGTCGGCATAGCGCGCCAGTGCCGGCGAGAACCGGACCTGTTCGTGAATATCGAAGCCGCGCGCCGATAACCGCTGGAGAAATTCAGGCAGGGCCGAATAACCCAGGCGTCGGTCGAACGGGCCGGCTTCGGGAAACAGAATGCGGTCGCTTGCACCGGCTTCGAGCCGGTAGTCGAGCTTCTCGGCATAGCGACTCAGCCACAATGCCTGCAGCTTGGAGGTGTGCATTTCGTGCCAGGCGGCGTAACCCCCGCCGGCCAATAACGATACGCCCAGCAACAGGCTCATCCGGCGTGCGAGGCGGTTACCTTTGTTGGGTTTTTTCGGGGGAATGCCCGGCCGTGACAGGCGGCTGCCCCGCCCCGTCCGGGATGTATCGGATTGCCATACTGCGCCCATGGTCTCTGGCCTGGCTTCCTTGAGGAATCATGGGCTTAAGCTTAGCTGGCGCGGCTTGCCCAGCGGGGTCGAGCAGACGAACGGAGCGGCGCTCGCAGCCGCCTTTTCGGCCCCTCTTCGCGCCGTTTTTTTCTGCCTTCGATCATTCGATCCAGTGCGGATAGAACCCCAGTCCGGACGGTGCGGCGGAGGCGTCCACACGCAGGATCTGCGCCGGCAGCGGCTTCTGGCTTGAGCGGTCGTCCTCGGGGTCGCCGGCGAAGAAGTATCGACGCCCGTCGTCGAGCGTGAGAAACAGCCCCAACGCACCGTGCCCGGGCCGCTTCACCAGCACTAGCCGTTCGTCGCCGAACAGGTCCAGGCTCTCGTCAAAGCCCAGATAGGCACGCCGCTGGAACGGCAGCGGTCGCCACCGCACGCCGTGGGCGAACTGTGCCGGAACGACCGCCGGCGGTGTTGCATGGGCCGCGTAGGCAATGCTTTCGGCGCTGGCCAGGACGGGTAACTCTGCGAAGTCCGCCAGCCCGGAGGCGTGCTCCCAGCGCGCACAGGCCAACAGCACCCGGTCGACCGCGATCCCGTCGCGATCGAGTTGATCGCGCGCCGGCGAGACCGCACCGTAGCGCTTCTCGCGCCACGGCAGGACGCTGTCCAGTTGCGCATCGACCTGCCGGCCGAGGCCCGTGCCGAAAAGCAGTCGGACGCCCTGGTGCTCGATGAGCACAGCCAGGTGATCGACCGGCACCGCCTCGACCCAGCCACCATCCCGCCAGGCGAACTCACCGCTGGAATGGGTCTGGGCCGTACGCACCAGGCTGAACCGGGTATCGGCCGCGTGCGAAGCACCGGCCAGCAGCATCAGGCAGAGAAACAACCACGAGCGACGCATGGCTCACCTCGACCCCTGAGGCAGAAACGGGGAACATTCGGGCGCGCCGAACGACAATGGCAGACGGGCCCGCCGCAAGGCCCAGCGCGCCGGTGTGAACACGACCATCCGCTCGGCACCGGGTGCGGCGACGATGCCATGCGCGCCGTACTGCTGCGGCCACACTACCTCGGCATGCGCCTGGATCTGGAGCAGATCGCCACTGGCGAAGTCGATGAACAACAACCCGCAACGCGGCTCTCGGACGAGGTTGCCCAGGGTGTTGAAGAACTGGTTGCCGCTGTAGTCCGGCAACCAGAGCCGCCCATCGTCGGCCACCTCGACAAAGCCCGACGGCCCGCCCCGGTGCGAAACATCCAGACCGCACCCCTCCGCCCCGGCGCTGCCGCTCGCGATAAACAGAGTGTCGGATCGACCGACCAGCTCGAGCCACGCGCTGTCCGGGCCGACGCCACCGAGCCGGTCGCCGGCGGTTCGTGCCTGGCTCCGCCATGGCCGCGCCTGGATGTACTTGGGGCAATTGCCGAATGACTGAGCGACTGCGACGCTCAAGCCGTCGGCATCGCGCTCCACGATACGGCCGTTCGCCCGGTTGCGCCGCCGCGTATGCCACGAGAGGCCGAGCACGCCAACGGCGGCACGCGGGCTCAGGCAGGCGGCGATCGGGTCATCCGACTCCAACCGTGCCGCAATGCTGAGCACCTGCGGGTGCGGCGACCAGACGAATCCTGGCGAGCCCCAGATAATGCTGGCGTGCGGTTGACCATCGGCGTCTGCGGCGCCGAGCAACAGCGTCGGCAGGCACGCGAAGAACTGTCGGTGCTGCTCGGGCATGAAAGGCCGGATCACACGTGAGCCGATCTGCGCCATCTTTTCCTGCACGCCCACACGGGCCTGCACCCAGCGCTCACCATCATGAAAGGGCGTATTCATGGTGCTGCCCTATTCCAGACCAGGCATCGGGATATAGCCCGGCAGTTCACGGATGCGGCCGAACCAGGCCTGTAACGCCGGATAGTCCGCCAAGTTCTGCCCACCTTCGCCGGCCAGCGCAGCGTAGGGATAGACCGCGACGTCCGCGATGGTCGGAATCGGCGTCTCGGCCAGCCAGGCATGCTTGCCCAGCTGTTGCTCCAGCAAGGTCAGGGCCGCCTGCGCACGGCTTTCGGCAAGTGCCTGGTCGATGGGCATCCGGAACACTCGACCAAATCGAGCCGTCGCCGGCCCGTGGTGCATTTCGTTGGCGGCGAAACTCAACCAGCCGGCGATTCGCGCCTGGCTGAGCACATCCTGCGGATGCCAGGCGGGCGCATGGCGCAACGCCAGGTAGACCAGAATCGCCTGCGAGTCCGCCAGCCGAACCTCGCCGTCTTCGAGCACCGGGACCTGCCCACGCGGGTTGAGCGCCAGGAAGGCGGGTCGCTTGTGCTCACCCTGCCGCAGATCGACCGGCACCCGCTCGGCGCTCTGGCCGATCAGGCTGAGGAACAAGCGCACCTTGTAGCAGTTGCCGGAAAGGGTCAGATCATGAAGTTTCATCGCCGCGTGCCTCGGTAGGGTGAAGACGACTCGATAATAGACAGACCAGTCTGTATAGTTCAAGCGGAAAGTTGTCACGAGCCGCCATCCGCAGCCAAGGTCGCGCATAATGGCGGCCCGAGGAGACCGACATGGCTACGAACAAGCGCGACCAGTTGCTCGGCACCGCTGAGCGTCTGTTCTACACCGAGGGTTATCACGCCACAGGCATCGACCGGATATTGAGCGAGTCTGGCGTGGCGAAGATGACGCTCTACAAGCACTTCAAGTCGAAGGATGACCTGATCCTGGCCGTGCTCGACGCGCGCCAGCAGCCCATGCTCGAGCGGCTACGCTCCGCGCGTGAAAGGCTCCCGCCACGCCAGGCCTTGATGGGTGTGTTCGACGGGTTGGACGCGATGATCCACAGCCCGACGGCGTTCTGTGGCTGTCTGTTCATCAACGCGGCGGCCGAGTACCAGGACCGCGACCACCCCATTCATCAGCGGGCGGCTGCATACAAGGCACAGTTCCAGACGCACCTGCACGCCCTGCTGCAAGACCTCGGCGCCACACAAGCCGAGCCGCTTGCGCGGCAACTGCAGTTCATGATCGAGGGGGCCTTGAGCATGGCCCACATCGAAGGGCCCGGCGACCAGGCCAAGCTGGCAAAGGCCGCCGCCGAGCAGTTGCTTCAGGCAGCTGGCCTCTGACCTGAGGCCAGTGGTCTATCAGATCGACGCACTGGGCTTGACCCTGAACCAGGCCGCATAGAGCGCGGGCAGGAACAGCAAGGTCAGTGCCGTTGCCACGATCAGCCCCCCCATGATCGCCACCGCCATCGGCCCGAAGAACACGCTGCGCGACAGCGGAATCATTGCCAGCACCGACGCCAGCGCCGTCAGCACGATGGGGCGGAACCGCCGTACCGTTGCATCGACGATGGCATTGAAGCGGTCCTGACCGGCGGCGATGTCCTGTTCGATCTGATCCACCAGGATCACGGAATTGCGCATGATCATCCCCGACAGGGCAATGGTGCCGAGCATGGCGACGAAACCGAACGGCTTGTTGAGCAGGAGCAGGAACAGCGCCACGCCAATCAGCCCCAGCGGTGCGGTCAGGAACACCATGGCCGAGCGCGAGAAGCTCTTGAGCTGCAGCATCAACAGGCTAACCACCACAATGACGAACAGCGGCATCCCCGCGTTCACCGACGCCTGGCCGCGACTGGAGTCCTCCACCGTGCCGCCCACTTCCAGCAGATAGCCGCTCGGCAGCTCTGCGCGAATCTCAGCCAGACTCGGTTCGATCTGCTGGACCAGCGTGGCCGGCTGCTGATCGCCGTAGATGTCGGCGCGCACGGTCACGGTCGGCAACCGGTTGCGATGCCAGATGACGCCCTCCTCGAAGCCGTACTCCAGCGTTGCGACCTGCGCCAGCGGCACGTTACGCCCGTTGGTCGTTGGGATGGCCAGGCTGGGAAGCATCGACAGCGACAGGCGCTCCTGCTCGGTGCCGCGCAGTACGATCTCGATCAGCTCGTTGTCCTCGCGGAACTGGCTGGCCGACGCTCCATTGAAGGTGCGATTGAGAAAGCTCGACAGTTCGGCCGTGCTGACACCCAGCGCGCGCGCCCGATCCTGGTCGACATGCAGCCAGACCGCCTTGCTCGGCTCCTGCCAGTCGAGGTGCACGTTGGCCACGTGGGGGTTCTCGCGCACCTTGGCGGCCACCTGGCGAGCCAGCTTGCGCGCAACGTCGATGTGCTCGCCCGTGACCCGGAACTGTACCGGGTAGCCAACCGGCGGGCCGTTCTCCAGTCGACTCACGCGGCCGCGCAAGGTCGGGAAATCCTCTCGCAGCCGTTCGATCAGCCAAGTGCGCAGCGCTTCTCGCTGCTCGATGCTCTCGGACAGCACGACGAACTGCGCGAAGCTGGTCGCAGGCAATTGCTGGTCCAGCGGCAGGTAGAAGCGCGGCGACCCGTTACCGATATAGGCCACGTAGTTATCGATACCGGCGCGATCCTCGAGCATCGCTTCGAGGCGACGCACCTCTGCCTCGGTGGCCTTCAGCGAGGCACCCTCGGCAAGTTTGAGATCGACCATGAGTTCCAGACGGCCGGAGGCCGGGAAGAACTGCTGCGGCACGATGCGAAAGAGCGCGATCGAGCCGGCGAACAAGAGCAGCGTCAGGATGATGACTGTCTTGCGATGGCTGACGCAGTAATGAATCACGCGCCGCACGCGCTGGTAAAAGCGGGTCGAATAGGGGTCGTGTCCCTGGCTCTCACCACCGTGCTTTTGCGCATGCTTGCGAGCCAGGTCAGGCAGCAGCTTGTCGCCCAGGAGCGGCACGAACATCACCGCGGCGATCCAGGAGGCGATCAGCGCGATGGTAACGACCTGAAAGATCGATCGGGTGTATTCACCCGTACTCGATTGCGCCGTAGCGATCGGCAGGAAACCAGCCGCGGTGATCAGGGTGCCTGTCAGCATCGGAAAGGCCGTGCTCGACCAGGCGTAACTGGCCGCCTTGAGCCGATCGTAGCCCTGCTCCATCTTGATCGCCATCATCTCCACGGCAATGATCGCGTCGTCGACCAGCAGCCCGAGCGCCAGCACCAGCGCACCGAGCGAGATCTTGTGCAGGCCGATGTCGAAGTAGTTCATCGCGGCGAAGGTCATCGCCAGCACCAATGGGATCGACAGCGCCACCACCAGACCGGTGCGCACGCCCAGCGAGAAGAAACTCACCAGCAGCACGATGACCAGCGCCTCGATCAGCACTTTCACGAACTCACCGACGCCGGTCTTCACCGCCGCCGGCTGGTCGGACACCTTGCTCAAGGCCATGCCGGCCGGCAGCTCGCGCTGCAACCGGGCGAACTCCTGCTGCAGCGCCTCGCCCAGCAGAAGGATGTCGCCGCCCTCCTTCATCGACACCGCCAGGCCGATTGCCGGCTCGCCCATGAAGCGCATGCGCGGCGCCGGCGGATCGTTGAAGCCGCGATGCACCTCGGCCACATCGCCGATGCGGAAGGTGTCGTTGCCGACGCGGATGGGGAAGTCGCGGATTTGCTTGACCGTTTCGAACCGGCCGGTCACCCGAAGTTGAACCCGATCGCTCGGCGTCTCGACGAAACCGGCCGACATCACCGCATTCTGCCCTTCGAGCGCCTGCCTGACCGCCTCCAGCGGGACGCCCAGGCTCGCCAGCTTGACGTTGGACAGTTCGATCCAGATCTTCTCGTCCTGCAACCCGATGAGCTCGACCTTGCCGACGTTCTTCACCCGTTGCAGCTGCAACTGGATGCGGTCGGCATAGTCCTTGAGCACCGCGTAGTCGAACCCCTTGCCCGTCAGTGCGTAGATATTGCCGAAGGTCGTACCGAACTCATCGTTGAAGAACGGCCCCTGGACGCCCGCCGGCAGCGTGTGGCGTATGTCGCCGACCTTCTTGCGGATCTGGTACCACAGCTCGGGGATCTCGTCGGAATGCATCGAGTCCCGTGCCATGAATGTGATGTTGGATTCACCGGGGCGTGAGAAGGACACGATGCGTTCGTACTCGCCCGTTTCCATCAGTTTCTTCTCGATGCGCTCGGTCACCTGGCGGGACATTTCTTCGGCGGTCGCGCCCGGCCACTGCGTCTGGATGACCATGGCCTTGAAGGTGAAGGGCGGGTCCTCGCTCTGGCCAAGCTTGCTGTAGGACAGCGCGCCGACCACCGCCAGCAGCAGCATGAGATAGACGACGATCTGCCGGTTGCCGAGCGCCCAGGCGGAAAGATTGAAGCGCATGGGGGTCACTCCTGGGCTGCCATCACGACCGAACGGTTGTCACGGTCGACTGCCCGCACCGCCTGACCTTCATGAAGCAACTGGACCCCGGCGAGCACGACCCAGTCATCGGCGTTCAGCCCTTCGAGCACGGGCACCTGCGACTCTCCGAACGAGCCGGTACGCACCCTGACACGCTCGAGCGTGGCATCGGCCTTTACCCGCCAGACATAGGCATTGCCCTGCTCGGCCGTCACCGCCGAAAGCGGCACCGCCAGCGGGACCTCGGCCTTGCTGCGAATCGAAACCCGCGCGCTCTGGCCCAATTCCGCTGTCACCTCGGCATCGGTGAAGGCGACCCGCGCCGAGTAGGTTCGCGATTGCTGGTCGGCTGCAGGCGAGAGCTCGCGGATCCGTCCGGGATACTGTCGTCCCGGCTGCGACCAAAGCTCGACGGACACTTCCTGGCCGACCGCGTGACGCTCGAAGGCCTGCTCAGGGAGGCTGATCGCCACCTCGCGCTCGCCATCTGCAGCCAGCACGAAGGCCGTCTGGCCGGCCGCGACCACCTGACCGACCTCGATGTGGCGCTGGGCGATGACCCCGTCTCGCGTCGCGCGCAGGGTGGCGTATCCGACCTGGTTGTTCGCCACATCGAACTCGGCCTTGGCCTGCTGCAGACGTGCCTGCGCCGAGCGGAACGCGTTATCGGAGGCATCGAACTGCGACCTGCTGACCAGCTGGCGATCCAGCAGGGTCTTGTAGCGATCACGTTCGGCACGGGCGACGCGCAGGTTGGCCTCGGCAGCGGCGACCTGAGCGCGAATGCCTTCGAGCTGCAGGCGAACATCCTGGGGGTCCAGGCTTGCCAGCGCCTGCTCCTTGCGAACCCGGTCGCCCGCCTCCACCAGACGCTCCGTGACCTTGCCGCCGATACGAAACGCCAGTTCCGGCTCGTATCGCGCATGGACTTCGCCTGGGTAGCTTTCGATCGACTCGCTTGCCGGCTGCGGCTGGACGACCATCACCGGCTGTGGCGGTGCCTCCTCCGCCACCTCTTCGCTGCAACCGGCAAGGAAGACGAAGGTAAGCACACCGAGCAAGGGAAGCGGCGGACGGATCACGTTGTGAACTCTCTCTGTCGGAAAGGCGGGTTTGTAATACTTGTACTGCCCGGTATAGTAAAAATCCCGTACCGACCAGTCCAGTATTAAAACGCTCATGTCCGATCGCACCACCGCCCCCGGGCCAGGCCGCCCCAAAGACCCCGCCAAACGCGAAGCCATCCTGGGCGCCGCACAGGTGCTGTTTCTCGCCAATGGTTACGAAGGCAGCAGCATGGAGGCCATCGCCGCCGAGGCCGGAGTGTCGAAGCTCACCCTCTACAGCCACTTCCGGGACAAGGAGGCACTGTTCTGCGATGCCGTGAAAAGCACCTGCGAGACTCGGCTACCGCGCAGTCTGTTTCTGCTTGAGCCGGGTCGGACCATGGAACAGGTGCTGCTCGCCATCGGGACGGCATTCCAGGCGCTGGTCAACAGTCCCGAATCGATTGGCCTGCATCGGGTGATGGTGGCAATGGCGACGCAGAATCCCGCACTGTCGCGCCTGTTCTTCGATGCCGGCCCGCAGCGGTTGCTGGGCGACCTCGAAGCGCTGTTCGCCGAAGCCGACCGTCGTGGACTGCTGGTAGCGCCGGCGCCTCTGAGCGCGGCCGAGCATTTCTGCTCGCTGGTCAAGGGCGGCGCGCATTTTCGCCTGCTGATCGGCTACAGCGATGAACCGACCGCCGACGAAGCAGAGCGTCACGTGCGCGAGGTGGTCAGCCTGTTCCTGCGCGCCTATGGCCCAGGTGCTGCCGGCAAGCCCGACTAGGACCGCCGGCACGCGACGTGGCCTCAGTCGTGGCTCAACGCACCGATCCTGTGGATGGACAGGTCCGCACCGTTGAATTCCTCCTCCTGGGTCAGGCGAATGCCAACGGTCGACCTGAGCAGGCCGTAAACGAGGAAACCACCCACCAGCGCAACCAGGATTCCGAGTACGGATCCTGCGACCTGGCTACCCAGGCTCACCCCACCGAGCCCGCCCAGCGCTTGCTGACCGAAGATCCCACAGGCCAGACCACCCCAGACACCGCACAGGCCATGCAAGGGCCAGACGCCCAACACGTCATCGACTTTCCACTTGCTTTGCGCAGCGGTGAAGGTCCAGACGAACAAGGCACCCGCGACGAGGCCTGTGGCCAGCGCACCGATCGGGTGCATGAGGTCGGAGCCGGCACACACGGCGACCAGGCCGGCAAGCGGGCCGTTGTGCAGGAAGCCCGGATCGTTGCGGCCGACCAGCCAGGCCGCCGCGGTGCCGCCGACCATCGCCATCAGCGAGTTCAGCGCAACCAGCCCGCTGACCGCCTCGAGTGTCTGGGCGCTCATTACGTTGAAGCCAAACCAACCGACAATGAGAATCCACGAACCCAGGGCCAGGAACGGGATGTTCGACGGCGCGAAGGCCACCAGCCGGCCGTCACGGTAGCGACCGTTGCGCCGCCCCAGCAACACGACTGCACCAAACGCCAGCCAGCCGCCCATCCCGTGGACCACCACCGATCCGGCGAAGTCATGAAAAGGCGCGCCGAAGCGAGCTTCCAGCCAGGCTTGCAGGCCCAGGTT
This sequence comes from Stutzerimonas marianensis, assembly GCF_022810315.1. Lineage (NCBI taxonomy): Bacteria > Pseudomonadati > Pseudomonadota > Gammaproteobacteria > Pseudomonadales > Pseudomonadaceae > Stutzerimonas > Stutzerimonas marianensis. The sequence continues at coordinate 441,784 of NZ_JALGRD010000002.1, forward strand.
GCCGTTCCAGATCAGGCCTTCGAAAAATGGATAGACGAACGCGACGATCAACAGCGTCGCGCAGAGTTGCGGCCCGAATTTGGCGCGCTCGGCGATCCCGCCGGAAATGATGGCTGGAATCGCTGCGGCGAAGGTCAGGAGGAAAAAGAACTTGACCAGCGAGTAGCCGTTTTCGGTAATCAGCTGGTCCGCAGGTTGGAGAAAGGTCACGCCATAGGCGACCCAGTAGCCGACGAAGAAGTAAGCCAGCGTGGACACCGCGAAATCGGCGATGATCTTCGACAGCGCATTGACCTGATTCTTCAGGCGCACCGTGCCCACTTCGAGGAAGGCGAATCCGGCGTGCATCGCCAGTACCATCACTGCGCCCATCAGGATGAATAACGAATTGGCGCCGTGAATCAGCACCTCCACCGCACTGCTTGGATTGTCCATCGACCAGGTTCCACCGAATCATTTCGCACCAAAACGGCAAGCGCGACCCACAGCGCGCACCAGAATGCGTCACAGCGGGAAAGCCATTTGCCACCTTCGTCGCGGTGCGCGGGTCAACGGTCCTGAACAAGCCATTGGGGCCTGACCAGGGACGGCCGCCGGCGCCCACCGCTGCGATCGCGCCGTCCGGATGCGCCATTTGTGAGCTTCAGACGAAACGATCGCACCAGGACACAGCAAAACCCGTACCAGCACATGGCCAGTTCGACCCAAAGCAAGGCATCGGCAAGCGGTGAGCGCCCCCGTTTAGGCCCCGCCGCTAGAGTGCCGACAGGGTTCGGAACTCGTCCTGTGCAAGCTGATCGGTCATTCCGCTGACGAAATCCTGCAACATGCGGCAACGGTAGTAGAACTCCCACAGTGGGCTGTCGGGTGCGCTCGGCTCGTGCGCTTTCAGCGCCTCGTGGTAGGCCTTGATCAACTGGCTGGGCAGTCGCCGCGCCAGCATCTGCAGATGCGGCTCGCGACGGCAGCTGCCCTGGGTCAGCGCATGGAAGGTCGCAGGCGTGACACGCAGCAGTGGGGCGTAGGCATCGAGCAGGCCCTGCAGGATCCGGTATCCCTGGAGCTGGAGCGTCTCGACTTCGCGGTGGCAGAAAACCCGCTCCATCGCCACATCCTTGAACGTCTGAACGATCGCGTTGGCCAGGCTGCGATCCTCCAGCAGGGCCCGGTCGAGTGTGCCGTGGTACACCGCCTCGATATGCTCGACGAACTGCTGCGCGGCATGCTGGACCAGCGGATGCACGAGATTGACGCGCAACCAGATGAAGAACTCACCCACCTTGTTGATCGGCTCTTTCTGGGCGCGGCCCTGGGCATATTCGACCATGCTCCTGAAGCTGCGGCCGTTGCTGACGGCATCGTCCGGCGAACCGTGTTCGCTGAACCTGTCGATCAGCAACTGCGCGAGCTGCTCGATGCTGAAGATGCCCTTCTCCACCGAGTCCTCGATGTCCGCCAGGCAGTAAGCAATGTCATCCGCCGCCTCCATGATGTAGGCGATCGGGTGTCGGGTGCCGGGCTGCACGCCAAGGGCGCCCTGCAGGTCGGCGACAAACGCCGCTTCCGACAGGTAGAAGCCGGGTTTCTTGTTCAGATAGGCACCGGGCGTGCCCGGCTCCGGTTTGGGCGTGTGAGCGGCTCGCACGTACTTGAGCAGCCCGGCCGTCTGCGTGTAGGTCAGGTTCAGGCGCAGCAGGCTGACCACCAGCCGAATCGCCTGGGCGTTCCCTTCGAAGTGCATCAGGTCGCGCAGCATCGTCTCGCGCAACGGGGCAACGCCCGACTGCGCCGGCACGGCGTCCTCGAACAGCGGCTCCAGGTGCCGGCCGAACCACTCGCCAATGGCGAATTCACCAAAATGCCCAAACGGCGGATTGCCGATGTCATGCATCAGGCAGGTCATCTCCACCAAGCTCTCGAGGGCACCCTCCAGGCCATCCAGCCCATACCGGACAGCCCGATCGCCGAGTTGCTTGTAGAGCGTACGGACGATGAAGCGGCCCGTCTGCTGCACTTCAAGCGAGTGGGTCAGGCGGCTGCGCACCGCAGCGTTGCGTTCGAGCGGAAACACCTGTGTTTTCTGCTGCAGCCGACGGATTGCAGCGCAATTGATGATGCGTCCGCGGTCGCTTTCCAGTTGATCGATGACCAGCGACAGCTCGTCGGTGGACGCCATCAGACCCGGCTCCATACGGCCATAGGGTCGCTGACGGGATATCTTGTCCTTGAAGTTGACCTGACCCGGCATGGCTCGCCCTCGCTCGTCGATGTAGCCGCCGAGCCTAGCGCGGCCGGGGCAGCTTTACCAAGGGCTCGCGCGCGGGTAGCCGTGCTGTTTAGAATTCTCCGCTCTCAATCCTCTGGGCCAGACATGAGCCGGTCGGATTTTCATCGACAACATGCCGAACGTGCGACCTCGGAAGCGCGCCGACTGCTCGCACAACGCCAGGCGCTGGGTTCGCGTTGGCTGGGCTGGGTCGCGACCGAGCTGTATCAGCTGACGCCGCCGGCGTTCGCGTCCATGGTGAGGCGCGAGCTGGCGCGCCTCAACGACGAGCCGGAGCGGTGAAACCGTCCATGGACCGTATCCCGGCCGACTGGACCGTCGAGGGCCCGTTCCTGCGCGATGCCTTGCTGCCGTTGTCGGGTAGCCGGAGGCCGTCAGCCATGGACAAGCAGCCTGCCTCAGTGCAGGTCTGGCTCGGTCAGGATGGGCTGCGTGGCGATCGCGTTGCCGATCGACGCTTCCACGGAGGCCCCGATCGCAGCCTTTGCCACTACCCGGCCGAACACTACGCGTACTGGCGCATGCGTTATCGACACCTTGGCGCAATCGGCGCTGCCGCGTTCGGTGAAAACCTTTCCACCAGGGGCCTGACCGAGCGCGAGGTCTGCGTGGGTGATCGCTACCAGTGGGGCGAGGCGCTGATCGAGGTCAGCCAACCCCGCTCGCCTTGCGCCAAGCTCGACCGCCGCCACGCCGCCCCTGGCCTGTCGCGGGAGATGGCGCAGAGCGGCCGCACCGGATGGCTGTACCGGACCCTGGTTCCCGGCTACGTCCCTCCTGGCGCCAGGCTGCAGCTGATCGCCCGCCCCAACCCCGACGCCAGCATCCTGCGTGTCTGGCTTGGATTTATCGACAGCGCCCTCGGCGACGACGAACTGGCCTGGCTGGTGGGACTGCCCGCCCTGGCCGGCGAGTACCGCCTGGCATTCCGCCACCGGCGGGACGCCAGGCGCCGGCAGCAGGATCAAGGCACGCTGTTCTGACGGGTCGTCAGCGGCTTTATGCCACTGTTCAGCCAATTCGCCTGCAGAATTGGATCGGCCGCTTCAAGGTCTGAGCTCGGCTGTCGGCTGCAGCCCTCGCCGACACCGTCAGTTGGGGCGCCCTTCAGGTCGTGGACTGCCCGAATGCAAGCCGCAACCGCCCCGCCATCCAGCCACCGCCCACATTGATGACCAACCCCAGCATGACCAGCAAGGCGCCAACGCCCTGGAGCAACCCAAGGTGTTCATCCAGCAACAGCGCCGCCGAGGTCAGCCCGACCACCGGCACCAGCAGCGAGAACGGTGCCACGGTATTGGCTGGATAACGCGACAGCAAGCGGCTCCAGAGGCCATAGCCCAGGATCGTGGCACCGAAGGCGAGGTAGACCAGCACCAGCATCGAATCCAGGCTGAAGCCGTGCAACGCCGCGGCGATCGCCTCGGGCCCTTCCAGCATCCAGGACAGGGCGAAGAACGGCAGAGGCGGAATCAGGCTGCCCCAGACCACCAGCCCCACCAGATTCACCTTGCCTACCCTGCGCGTGACGATATTGCCCAACGCCCACATCGACGCCGCGCAGATCGTCAGCAGGAAGCCTGCCAACGTCATGCCACGCTCGCCCTGCAATCCGATCAGCGTCAGACCTCCGGCCGCGACCAACAGCCCAACCAGATTGGCCGCGCGCAATCGCTCGCCCAGAAACAGCACAGCGAAGAACAGCGTGAAGAAGGCCTGAGATTGCAGGACCAACGAGGCGAGCCCGGCCGGCATTCCCATCTTCATGGCCGAAAAGAGGAACGCGAACTGCCCGAGCGAAATGGTCGCGCCGTAGGCCAGCAGCCAGCGCAACGGCATCTGTGGTCGCTTGATGAACAGAACCGCCGGGAAGGCCGCCAGGATGAAGCGCAACGCCCCCAGCAACATCGGCGGGATGTCATCCAGCCCCACCTTGATCACGACGAAATTCATGCCCCAGACAAGGATCACAACCAGAGCCAGCAGCAGATCCTTGGGCGACATCGCAGATTCCTCGCGTTTGGAAGCGCCCATTAGAAACCCGGCGCAATGGCTCCGCACACATACAGCCGGCCGCCAATTCGGCCGTACAGTCCGCTGCCAGCCGTCGCCACCCGGGCATCTCGGCTGTACGACTCGTGCCTGAGGCGTCCGCAGCGGATAGAATCCGCCGTCTCAAACCAGCCTTACCCTTCACAGCCAGACGAGATCGACCATGGGCGCACAGTGGAAAGCGAAACATAAGGAAGCGGCAGCCAATGCCAAGGGGCGGATCTTCGGCAAATTGTCGAAAGAGATCATGATCGCCGCCCGCAGCGGCGCCGAACCAGACATGAATCCACGCTTGCGCCTGGTCGTCGAACAGGCCAAGAAGGCCTCGATGCCCCGCGAGACCCTGGAGCGCGCCATCAAGAAGGGCGCCGGTCTACTGGGTGAAAGCGTCAACTACGAACGCACGACCTACGAAGGCTTCGCCCCGCACCAGGTGCCAGTGATCGTCGAGTGCCTGACCGACAACGTCAACCGCACCGTGGCCGAAATCCGCGTACTGTTCCGCAAGGGCCAGCTTGGCGCGTCCGGCTCGGTGGCCTGGGATTTTGACCATTGCGGACTCATCGAAGCGGCACCGGCGGCCGCCGACGCGGACCCTGAACTGGCGGCCATCGAGGCCGGTGCGCAGGATTTCGAAGCCGCTGACGACGGTGCGACCCTGTTCATCAGCGACGCCACCGACATGGACGTGGTCTGCCGCGGCCTGCCCGAACAGGGCTTCACGGTGCAATCGGCGCATCTTGGCTATCGACCCAAGAACCCCGTCACGACCCTGACCGAAGCGCAACTCGAGGAGGTCGAGGCCTTCCTTGCCGCGATCGACGCCCACGATGATGTGCAGAACGTCTACGTCGGCCTGGCGGGCTGACAACCAAGGCGTTGCAGACCAAACTGGTAGAGGACAACGAGCGAGCAGGCCCCACGATGAGTACCGGCAAACCACACACGCCCTACGCCCAGCGCGAACAGGGCTACCGCGAGAAAGCGCTGAAGATATACCCCTGGGTTTGCGGGCGCTGTGCCCGAGAATTTTCCGGCAAGCGCTTGAGCGAATTGACGGTCCATCACAAGGACCACAACCATGACAACAACCCGGAGGACGGCTCGAACTGGGAGCTGCTCTGCCTCTATTGCCACGACAACGAGCACGCTCGCTACACCGACAACCAGTATCAGGCCGAAGCCAGGCCGGGTAGCGATTTGGGCCCGAAGGAGACGTTCAAGGCCTTCGCCAATCTGGCGGAGCTGCTCAAAAACAAGCCGGACTGACATCCGGCTTGCGACGCCTCACTTGACCAACAGGACCGGCACGGAAACTTCGTGAATCACGCGGTTGGCGACCGAGCCAAGCAGCATGCCGGTGAAGCTTCCCAGACCACGGGTGCCCATCACCACCGTATCGCAACCCAGGCGCTTTACGGCTTCATTGACCTGTTCCGCGACGTTGCCGATGGCGGTGTGGGTTTCGTAGGAAATACCGGCCGCCGCGAGCTGTGCACCTGCCTCTTCAAGCAGGCCGCGCGACTTCTTCATCAAACTCGCGTTGAGTTCCTCCACCATGGCGCTGGTCACGTATTCGCCGTACATGACCGGCTCGTGCTGGGCATTGAAGACCTGGACCTTGAGCGGCTTCGGCGCCTCCTTGGCGAAATCGATGAGGTGCTGCAGGGCCCGCTTGGCATTGTCGGAACCGTCGTAGGCCAAAAGAATGTTGCGCATGTCCGTTCTCTCCCATGTGGTGACTGCTTTGAGCATAGCCAACGCCATTGCAGCCCGGCCAAGCACCTGCAGGTCCGTTGATCCAGCGCAATTTTTCAATCACCTTTGCACCGCCCCATCACCGAATCCTGACAGCATGACCACCTCTCAAGCACCGTTCGGCGTGGCCGACAGCTCTTTCCAGGCCGCTGGCGGCGAGGCCGGTATTCAGCGACTGGTCGACGACTTCTATCAGATCATGGAGCAGTCGAGCCTGGGTCAGAGCGTCCGTCGCCTGTATCCAGCCGATCTCGAGGGCTCGCGCGCACGCCTTACCGCATTTCTCTGTGGGTGGCTGGGCGGACCACGACGCTACGCCGAACAGTACGGCAGCATCAGTATCCCGCGCTTCCACACACGCTGGCAGATTGGCGAGGTAGAGCGCGAGGCCTGGCTTGGCTGCATGGCTGCCGCCATCGCGCAACAAGGTTATGCCCCGGCCTTCGCCGACTATCTGCTGACTCAACTGCGCGTGCCCGCCGAGCGCATCGTTCAGGCGAACTCTCGGCACTGCCCACTCGCCGCCATCCAAGAACCCTCGCAGCCTTGACGCGTCATACCCCTTAGAGGGGCCAGTGCGCCCCGCAGGCAGCCAAGGGGTCCCGATGAAAATCCGCTTCGCCTCCGTGAACCCGCGGAAGATCCAGGAAGCCCGGGATTTCCTCGGCCAGAGCGGCATCGAAATCGTTACCTTTCCGGTCCGGGTCGTGGAGACCCAGACCGAAGACTTGCAGCAACTGGTCAGCGACAAGCTGCTCGACGCCTTCAAGCTGATCGGCAAACCGGTCTTCGTGGAACACTCGGGACTGTTCATTAAAAGCCTGAACGGCTTTCCAGGCGGGCTGACTCAGACGTTCTGGGACCGTCTGCATGCCGTGCGCTTCTCCGAGCTGATCGGCAATCTGGACGATCCCTCCGCCGTGGCTCGCACGCTGATCGGCTACTGCGATGGCCGCAAACGACACTTCTTCCGGGGCGAGGTCGCCGGCCGGATCGCGCCCCAACCCTCCAGCGACACGGGTTTCGAGTGGGACAACGTGTTTATCCCCGACGGCTACGACCGCACCTTCGCCGAGCTGGGCGAAGGCCACAACGACCTGTCCATGCGCAAGCGCGCACTCGAGGCGCTGGCGAACCATCTGCGCGCCAACTGAGGAGTTTCGATGCAGAAGCTAGTCGAGGCCTACCAGCAGAATCGCCTCATCCTTTTCGTGGGGTCCGGCGTATCAGCCAACATCGGCCTGCCGCCCTGGCGCAATCTGATCAACGAGATCGCCCAGCAGCTCGATTACGACCCGGACGTGTTCGATACCTACGGCAACTTTCTTTCGCTCGCCGAGTACTACCGCATCAAGAAAGGCAACATCGGACCGCTTCGAAGCTGGATGGACCGCGAGTGGCACCGTGACATCGAGATTCGCGATTCGGAAATCCACCGCTTGATCGTTCAGGGCCGTTTCCCGGCCATTTACACGACCAACTACGACCGCTGGCTCGAAAACGCCCACGATGCCCATGGGGTGAAGTACATCAAGATCGCAAATGCTAGCGACCTGGTGAAAGCCCGCGACGATGTGCGGCAGATCGTCAAGTTCCACGGTGATTTCGATGATGACGATTCCATCGTGCTCGACGAGACCAGTTATTACGAAAGGTTGCAGTTCGAAACGCCGCTGGACATAAAGCTGAGGGCCGACACCTTGAGCAAGGCGGTGCTGTTTATTGGTTACAGCCTGTCGGATACCAATATCCGACTGCTGTTCTACAAACTATCGAAGATGTGGAACGAACATGAAACACTTGGCGTCCGGCCAATATCCTATGTCTTTTCCCATAAACCGAATCCGGTGCAAGAAGAGATACTCAGCCAATGGGGAATTCGTATGATCACATCGGAAGACGATGAACCCGGGCTTGCGCTGCGCAACTTTCTCAAATCACTGGTCGAAGGCTGAATGGCACTGCCCCAACAAACGAAGCGCAAGTGCGGCGCCCCATAGCGCCACACTTGCCGACGCACTCAGAAGTTGTAACCGAGACCAACACTGTAGAAGAACGCACCGTCGTCATAACGGTCGCGCGCATCGCTGCCACTCTTGAACAGGAACTGGTATTCAGCCATCGCCGTGATGAAGGTCTTGTCCTGCACCCAGTACTTCACACCGACTTCCGGGCCACCCATGAAGGTCTCGTCGACCTCTTCACCATAGAGCCCACCGAGGCTCAGGCCTACGAAGGGTCGCGTATTGCCGCTACCGAAGTGATAGTCGTAGAACACGCGAGTCGAACCATCGAACTGTACACTTTCGCCTTCTTCGTCACGCGCGTTGATTGTTTGGCGAATACCCCACATGGAGGACTCGTCCAGATATTTACCCCAGCTTCCCTGCACGGAGAACACGGTATCGTCGAAGCTCTTGTCGCTGCTTCCTGCCCCGCTGAGGGTAATTTCCCTATCGCCGGCCTGCGGTACGGCAAGTGCAATTGCGGGAGCCACGGCGACGGCCAGGATGGACATTTTGAATAGCCGGTTCATAACAACACCTCTTGTTTTGCATTGGCTGGACACGACATCGCTCGCGCGATGCGTAATTAAGTGACCCAACCCACTCCCGACCGTTCACTTTAATTTAAGGATATGACGTAACCTCCGGAGATATCAGTACTTTTTACTTTACCGCTGCGATTGTTCTAATCCCATTGCACGCTCACTCAATTAACAAGCGAGGCGAGAACAAATATCGAATTGAATAAATAACCAGGCCCCGAACGACGCGAATCGTTCGGGGCCCGGAAGGTCCGCCTGATTCAGCTCAGGTCGTACGATGCGATTGAATGGCGGGTTCCTCGGCGGGTTCATCCTCAGGATCGGTGTCGAACTCACGCCCCATTGCGATCCGCAACCAGACCGGTATGAGCAACACGCCCACACCTATACAGATCCAACTGAGCAGCGGGCCGGTATCAGGTGCGGGGAACAGCAGCCGCCCTACGCCGACCAGCAGCGAAAAGAGCGAAATCGCCGTCACCACCACGGCAAATAGACGGGATCCCAGCGCCTTGACCGAGACGCCCGGGCCGACGCCATTCAGTGATGCCGCATGTCCCCAGAAGCCGAACGGCCTCACACGGCGATAGAAACGCTTGAGCGTCGCGTCATCGGTTGCCGGCGTGATGAAGGTCACCAGGATCGCCGCCGTGGTCGTTGTCAACGCCATGATGCCGAGGCGTATCCACTCCCGCTCGGGATCGGTTCCCAGGTAATAGAGCAGCAGCGGCGCGGTGATCAGCGATACCGCCATCGCCGTCAGCTCCGAATAGAGGTTGATCCGCTCCCACAACCACCGTAGCACCAGCACCGAGCCCATGCCGGCGCCAAACAGCAGCGAGATGAACCAGGCCGTCTGGATCGAGCCCAGGTTAGCCATGATGATCATCGCGATCACCAGGATCAGGACATTGGACAGCCGGGCAACGATCACCAATTCGCGGTCGCGCGGCTTGCGTTTGAGCACGTGCGGGGCGATGACCCCGCCGTAAATATCGTTGCTCCAGTACGAAGCGCCCCAGTTCAGGTGGGTGTCCACCGTCGAAGCCAGCGCCGCGAGCAGACCCACGAGCATCAAGCCGCGTACGCCAGGGGGCAGCAGATCCTCGATCCCCTGCACGAACAGCGCCTCGCGGGCCGCCGTAAAGCCGTCCCCCGATGCCTCTCCGGAGGTAAAGGGGAACAGCACCAGCAGCCCCACCGCGATGGCCATCCAGAAAAGACTGCGCAGGAAAATCTGCAGCCAGGCGAAGACCAGTCCCGCTATTCGCGCGTCTCGGTCTGTCGGGCAGGCCATGCTTCGCTGCGCCAGGTAGCCCGTACCATCCGAGTTCATCTGGAAGAACCATTGCAGGCCGACGATCACGAGAAACGGCATCAGCGCCTCTCCGGCATTGGCCGGCGGCGAGAATGACAGCATCTTGCTGGCCTGGTCACTGCCGTAGAGCTCCACGATACGGTCGGTCAAACCGCCCAGGCCCCCTGCCGCGTCGAGTACGAACCAGGCGTACAACGCCGTCCCGATCATCGCCAGGCTGAACTGCACCACGTCGGTCTGGACCACTGCGCGTAACCCCCCGGTAATGGAGTACATCGCAGTGAAGGCCAGGATGAGCAGGATCGAAATCAGGTTGTTCGCTGTCATCACCTCGGGCTCGAGTCCGGTGATGCTCTCGCCAAGCTGTAGGCCGATGCTCGCGACGAAGCTCACCACCGGCTCGTAGAGCCCCGCCGGCAACCATTGATGCCACGGAAGGAATACCTCAGCGATTCGAATGGCGGCCACCAACACCATCGCCAGCACGACGCAATTGATCACTGTGCCGTAGTAGATGGCCTTGAGCAGTCGCAAGGGCGTGACGCCCTGGCCGCTGTAGCGAACACGCGTCAGTTCGGCATCGGTAAGCACACCGGCGCGACGCCACCCCACAGCGAACACGAAGGCCATCAGCAGGAATGCAAGGCCGTAAATCCATAAGCGCCAAAGCGCGAAAATGCCCGCCGTCGCGACCAGCCCGGTCACCAGCAGTGGCGTATCGGCCGCGAACTGCGTCGCGCCCATAGAAAAACCCGCTCGCCACCCCTTGATCGTCTTGCCCGCGAGGAAATACTCATCGAGGCTCTGAGAGGCCTTGCCACGCGCGCGAAGACCCGAGCCAAGGCCGTAGAGGATGAACGCCACCACTATCGCTAGATCCAACATCTTGTTATGTCCTTTGTTGGAGGGCTGTTCTGTTTGAGAGCCTGCGACAGCACGAAAATTCAGCGTCCTGATGAACGGAGCGCGCCGCGTCACCACACGCCCTCCAACGGCTTTTCCCGTGGCAGAATCGCTATCCGCCGATCACACCCAACGACCGCCATGCTCGAACTCGAACCCCGCCAGCTAAGGGCCGAACATCGCCCACTCCTGCAGCGGTTTTACCGCACTCAGCAGAGCCGTACGCGTATCGCACCAGAGGCCGAATGCTGGGCAATCGGCTCACCAATCGCGGCTGGGCTCTGCCTGACGCCGGTTGAAGGGGGGTGGTGGCTGACGGGTTTGCTGGTCCAACCAGCACGGCGTCGACAAGGCCTGGCGCCGTGCATCGTTGCCGCTGCCCTGCATGACCGCCCCGGCCCGACCTGGCTGTTCTGCCATCCTGACCTCGGTGACTTCTACCGCCGACTGGGTTTCCGCGAGGCGGATGAGCTTCCAGCCAGCCTATTCACGAGGCTTCAGCGTTATCGCCGACACAAAAGGCTGATGGCGCTCATGCATGAAGGTAACTACCGCAATTCATGAAGATTCTGACCATCGCTACCGCCTGCTTGCTGGACGAAGAAGGCCGCCTGCTGACGGTTCGCAAACGCGGCACCCAGCATTTCATGCTGCCCGGCGGCAAGATCGAGGCCGGCGAAAGGCCGCTTGACGCGGTCGCGCGGGAGCTGGCTGAAGAGATTGGCTTGACCCTTGACGAATCGGATTTGCACCCTCTGGGCCAATTCGAGGCGCGGGCGGCGAACGAGCCGGACCATTGGGTCAAAGCCGACGTGTTCGTCGGCCAGGTGAATCGCGGCAGCGCGATCCTGGCTCAGGCGGAAATAGATACATTGCTGTGGATCGCCCCGCACGCCCCACGAGACGCGCTACTCGCGCCCTTGCTCCGAGAGCGAATTCTTCCGGCGTTGAGCCAATGGCTCGGCGGGGCGACTGGCTGAACAATGTTACGGCGAGATGGGATCGCTAGCCGGGAAGGTTTCTTCGAGGGCCTCGTCCAGCTGGTCCTCGTCAGCATCTTCCGGTGAGCGCTTGACCTCGTCGCTCTGGTCATCGGTCGGCTTGACCGGTTCGTTCGGGTCATGGGCGTTCATGGCTACTCCGCGGCGTAAGGGTACGACAACTTAGGCCACGCAATAGGCACTACGTTCGATGCCAAAAAGACATCAGAACCTGCAAAAAAAAAGGGGCGGGGGTTTAAGCCCCCGCCCGCCTCCTTCCATGCTTCCTTTTATTTCCTGGCTCATCGTCCTGATGAATCCGCAATCCTGCGGACGATCCTGACCGACATCCTTGCCGGTTGTGCTTGTCCCTGAGCACAGGCCCGATATTAAGGGTTCCCGTGACAACGGCAACTGACAAAAATGCCTGATGGCACCAATGCCATTATTCTCCCAGCTAAATAAAGCTTTGATTTTCAAAGACTTAAGAATGTAAAAAAATGATTCAGGGCACCAGAGTGCGCGCGCTCGATGGTTTTGCTTACATGAGATGTAAGCAAAGGCTTACAAGCCGAACAATAAAAGTAGAAGCACGCGACTTGAGGCCAACGACCAACGTTCCTGGCGGAAGCGCAGGGCACAACGCAGGATCAAGTGGAAAGGATTAGGTCGGATCGCCCCCTCGCCTCGCAGCGAAGGGGACGCTCCTCAGCGGAACAGGGCGTCGCTCGACAGGCCGTTACGCTCAAGAATCTCGCGCAGGCGCTTGAGTGCCTCGACCTGAATCTGCCGAACCCGCTCCCGAGTCAGGCCGATTTCCTGACCCACCTCTTCGAGGGTACAGCTTTCGTGACCGCGCAGCCCAAAGCGGCGGATCACCACGTCCCGCTGCTTCTCGGTGAGGTCAGATAACCACTGGTCGATGCTCGCCGAGAGATCGTCATCGAGCAACAGCTCGCAGGGATCCGAGGGCCGGTCGTCCGTCAGGGTATCGAGGAGCGTCTTGTCTGTGTCCGGCCCGAGCGACACGTCGACGGAGGTCACGCGCTCATTGAGTCCGAGCATGCGCTTGACCTCAGCGACGGGCTTTTCGAGCAGATTGGCGATTTCTTCGGGACTTGGTTCGTGATCGAGTTTCTGGGTCAGCTCACGAGCCGCGCGCAGGTAGACGTTGAGCTCCTTGACCACATGAATCGGCAACCGGATGGTGCGGGTCTGATTCATGATGGCGCGCTCGATGGTCTGGCGGATCCACCAGGTCGCGTAGGTTGAAAAACGGAAACCCCGCTCCGGATCGAATTTCTCGACAGCACGGATCAGGCCCAGATTGCCCTCTTCGACCAGGTCCAGCAGCGACAGCCCACGATTGACGTAGCGTCGTGCGATCTTGACGACAAGGCGCAGGTTGCTTTCGATCATTCGCTTGCGGCCTGCCGGGTCGCCCTTTTGAGCCAGGCGCGCGAAGTGCACTTCCTGCTCGGGTGTCAGAAGGGGGGAAAATCCGATCTCGTTGAGATAGAGCTGCGTGGCGTCGAGCGCGCGCGTGTAGTCGATGAACTTGTGTTGCTTGACCGTTGCGGTCTTGGACTTGGTGCCAATCGAACCGGCGCGGGAGACCTCGGTAACCGGATCTGTAACCGCGGTCGGCTCCATGAGTAGAACGGCATCGTCTACGTCAAACTCCGGCACTTCTTTTTTGAGAGCCATTATTGTTTTCCTGTTCTGAGTTCGACAACAGGCTTGGGCGACACTCGGTCCCTGGTATCGCTCAAGCCCATCCTAGGGCCGGAACAGGATGTATCAAATCAACGCTTCGGAAGGTATTGGAGGGGGTCTACCGGTTTGCCCTGGCGGCGAATCTCGAAATGCAACTTCACTCGATCGGTCCCGGTCGATCCCATCTCGGCAATGCTCTGCCCAGCCTTGACTTGTTGACCCTCCTGAACCAGCAGCCTGCGGTTGTGACCGTAGGCGCTCACATAGGTATCGCTGTGCTTGATGATCACAAGTTCGCCGTAGCCCCGTAAACCACTGCCGGCGTACACAACAGCCCCATCAGAAGCAGCTAAAACAGGCTGTCCTAATTCCCCGGCGATATCAATGCCTTTATTCAAACTGCCGTTTGAGGAAAAACGCCCGATCAGCGTGCCGTTTGCGGGCCATGCCCAGCCGCTGGCTGAACGCGTGACAGGTTGCACCGGCGTGCTCGCCACAGGCTTGCTGGGCGCCGGCACGGATGGCTTGACCAATGGCGGCTGGCTGGGCACTGGCGTGGCAATTGGCGTAGAAGGCGCCGGCCGCGGCGGTGCTGGTTGCGCAGCCGGACGAGCGGTCACTGCGCGAGGTGCCCCGCCGCTGAAACGGATGGTCTGCCCAGGGTAGATCACATGCGGTGGATCGATGCGGTTCAGACGGGCCAGATCGCGCCAGTCCCAGCCAAAGCGGAAAGCGATGGACCAGAGCGTGTCACCGCGTTTGACGACATACTGTCCGCTCGTCACCCGCTCCCGGCTATTGCGGTCAACCACATGAACGCCCCCGGACGGAGGGCTGGCACAGCCGCCGAGCAACGCGGTGGCGAGCACGGCAACCAGCGCCCAGCGTATGGATGGCATGTCACTGCAGCGCATGCGAGATATGAACTTCAATACCCGCTCCCTTTGACGAGCCTGTTTCAGACGCTTTCTGCCATGGGCTGGCGCCGCCCGGCAAACCACTCAAGTCCCAGGACCAGCACGATACCGGAAAGCGCCAGCAGTATCGCCAGCATCAATTGCGGGTCCTGGCCGGTCAGATCGCCGAACCCGGCAGGCGACAGGTTTCGCTCCAGCACCGCGACCCGTTCTCCATGCGAATCGAGGCGCCAGGTCAGGGTTTCCTTCCACGGCCAGACCTTGTTCAACGAGCCGAGCATCAGCCCGGTCAAAAAGGCCAGTGTCAGGTCCCGCCAACGGCTCAGCACATAGCTCAGCAAGCGGGCAAAGCTGAGCAGTCCCACCAGGCAGCCGCCGGCGAAGACCAGCATCACGCCGAGGTCCAGGGCCTTCACCGCGCCAAGCACGACCGGGTACAGGCCGAGCAGCACCAGAATGAAGCTGCCGGATATGCCCGGCAGAATCATCGCGCAGATGGCGATGGCGCCGGCCAAAAACAGGCTCAGGCTGCCCGTGCCCCATTGCATCGGCGAGGCGACGGTAATCCAGTAGGCAAAGGCAATACCGAGCAGCAGGCTGATCAACTGGAACCATCCGCGCTGGCGAACCTCCTTGCCAACGAGGTGTACCGATACCAGGATCAGTCCGAAGAAGAACGACCATACCGGGATGGGGTGGTGTTCGAGCAAATAGCTGATGAGTTTGGCGAGGGTCAGAATGCTGGTGATGATCCCGGCAAAGAGCACCGTGAGAAAGGTGCCGTTGGCAACACGCCAGGCTTCGGCTATACGCCCCCGGACCAACGGCGCCACGGCATTGGGCACAGCTCCAATGGAGCGTAGCAGCTCGTCATAGATTCCCGTGATGAACGCGACCGTCCCGCCTGAGACGCCCGGAACGACGTCCGCCGCGCCCATCGCCATGCCCTTGGCATACAACAGCAAGGTGTTTTTCATGCTTCCTTCCGCCGAAGTCAAACGACAGGTCCATTGAGTAGCGGCACGAAGCGGACGGTATCCAGTAGGTGACGGGAAAACCCGTCTTCTTCTCGAATGATCAGCATCAGTTGCTGGACTTCACCGACACCGACCGGGATCACCAATCGGCCTCCGGGCGCCAGCTGATCGAGCAAGGCCTGAGGTACGTCGGCCGCGGCCGCTGTGACGATGATGCCGTTGTAGGGCGCCAATGCAGGCCACCCCTCCCAGCCATCACCCCAGCGAAAGACCACGTTGCGCAACTTCAGTTCGACGAGTCTTTCCTTCGCCCGATCCTGCAAGGCCTGGATGCGCTCGACCGAGAATACGCGTTCCACCAACTGCGCCAGCACGGCCGTCTGGTAACCGGAGCCGGTGCCGATCTCCAGCACCTTGTCCAACGGGCCGTCGGCGAGCAGCAGCTCGCTCATGCGGGCCACCATGAACGGCTGCGAAATGGTCTGGTTGTGCCCGATCGGCAGCGCGGTGTCTTCATAGGCGCGGTGCGCCAGTGCCTCGTCGACGAACAGATGGCGTGGCGTACGGCGGATCACTTCGAGCACGCGGGGGTCGGACAGGCCTTCCTCGTAGAGGCGCTGGATCAGCCGGTCGCGCGTGCGCTGCGACGTCATGCCGGTGCCGTGCCGCAACAGATCGTCGGGTCCGCGGTGGTTCACAACACATCCTCCAGCCAGTTGCCGAGACCTTCGAAGGCCTCGTGGAAGGTCCGGTCGAGCTGCAGCGGCGTGATGGAGACGTAGCCCTGCATCACGGCATGGAAGTCCGTGCCGGGACCGCCATCCTCGACGTCGCCCGCCACGGAAATCCAGTAGCCGTCCTTGCCGCGCGGGTTGGCTTGCCGGACCGGCGGTTTGGCGCGACGACGATGGCCAAGGCGGGTCAGCTGGACGCCACGGATGTGGTCGAGCGGCAGGTTGGGTACGTTGACGCTGAGGACGGTGCGCGGCGGCAGCTCGAGCGTCTGCTGCTGTTCGACGAGCCGGCGCGCGATGTAGGCGGCGGTGGGCAGATTGTCGGTCAGGCGCGACACCAGGGAAAAGGCGAACGCCGGCTTACCGGTGAAGCGCCCCTCGATGGCCGCCGCGACAGTGCCGGAATACAGGACATCATCACCCAGGTTGGCACCCAGGTTGATACCCGAGACCACCATGTCCGGTGCGTCGTCGAGCAAACCGTTGATGCCCAGGTGAACACAGTCGGTGGGCGTGCCGTTCACACCGATGAACCCATTGGGCATGGTCACGGGATGAAGCGGGCGATCCAGGGTCAGCGCACTGCTGGCACCACTCATGTCCTGGATAGGGGCAATTACCTTGCACTCGGCATAATCCGCCAGCGCGTCATAAAGCGCGGCGAGCCCAGGTGCATACACCCCGTCGTCGTTGGCGATCAGAATACGCATCAGATGTCCGTCTGCCCTGCCAGGCTGACCAGCTCACGCACCACGGCCGTGGCGAAGCATCCGGTCGGCAGGACGAATTCAAGTTGCAGAATGTCAGGCCCGGGATAATGCCACGACAAGCCGCCGATGGGGAGGCGAAGAATGCGCCGTTCATGCTTCATTCCGGCTTCTGCGAGCCACTTGGCGATTGCCGGTTCGGAGGCGGCGATTCCCGCCTCCAGCACTTGTATTTCGCCGCCTGAGGGTGATTCGCCCAGGCCCCACAGTGGGCCGGTCGGATGCAGATCCATGATGTGCAGTCGCGGATCGTTGCATTCGGCTTCGCCCGCCGGAAAGAAGCTGCGACTGTCGGTGAATGCCAGCAGATCGCCAACGCGGGCGCGGTGCCAGCTGCCATCGGCGACTCGCTCGGCCAGCACGCGGTTGAAGAGGTAGCTGCGCCCCGCGGACAACAGCCGCGAGCGCAGGTTGCGCTGCTCGGGTAACGCTTGCCGCTCGGCGAAATGCCGCGCCGCCTGGATATTGCCACCGTCGAAGCCAAACCGTTGCCAGCCGAAGTAGTTCGGTACGCCCTGCTCCTTGATTTGAGTCAGGCGTCGCTCCAGCTCAGCCCGATCGGCCTTCAGATCGGTCAGACGCAGGGTGAACCCGTTCGCCGAATGTGCGCCTCGCTGAAGCTTGCGTTGGTGACGGCCAACACTGAGGATCTTGAGCGTTTCGTCTTCGGCGCTGGCCAATGACGGATCGGACTTGCCGGGCAGATGCAGGCTGAACCATTGACGGGTCAGTGCTTGACGATCCTTCAGGCCGCCGTAACTGACGTTGCGCAGCGAGGTCCCCGCAGCCCGCGCGAGCCGACGCGCGGCCTCCTCGGTATTCAGGTTGCGCTTCTCGACCCAGAGCCAAAGGTGCTCACCAGCGCCGGACAACGGAATGTCGAGCACCTCGTCGACCTGGAAGTCCTCGGCGACCGCCTTGAGCACGGCCGTGCCACAAACATCGCCATGCGCCCTGGGGCCCAGCAGATGGTCCTCGGTCATGCGCCGACCAGCAGCGCGACGGCATGCACGGCAATACCTTCTTCGCGCCCCGTGAAGCCAAGCTTCTCGGTCGTGGTCGCCTTGACGTTGACCTGGTCGAGCTCGACCTGCAGGTCTTCGGCGATCAGGCGGCGCATCTGCTCGATATGCGGGGCCATTTTCGGTGCCTGGGCGATGATGGTCGCGTCGACGTTCCCCACCTTCCAGCCCTTCGCCTGCACCTGCGCCAGCACATGGCGCAGCAGCGCACGACTGTCGGCGCCCTTGAACGCCGGATCGGTATCGGGGAAGTGCTTGCCGATGTCACCCAGGGCCGCCGCCCCGAGTAGCGCATCGCTCAGCGCATGCAGCAGGACGTCGCCGTCGGAGTGCGCGAGCAGACCGAAGCGATGAGGAATCCGCACGCCGCCAAGGGTGATGAAGTCACCCTCGCCAAAGCGATGAACGTCGTAGCCGTGGCCGATGCGCATAGTCTCGTTACCTGCAGGAAAACAGCCGGCAATTCTACAGCAGCACGCCGGCCATGGGAGCCGCGGGCGCCGCCGTGGATCGACCGAACCGATAAGTACCATCAACCGAATTGATTCGGCATCGCCTGGAGGCGATATATAGTTCGCCCCATCGCGATATACCGAATCAGGTCCGCCATGCCAGACGAACTCGACGACATTCTCAAGGCCATCGCCCATCCGCTTCGACGGGACATCCTGCACTGGCTCAAGCAACCGGAGCGCTATTTCTCCGAGCAGCATCATTCGCTGGAGAACGGCGTCTGCGCTGGTCAGATCGACCAGCGCGCCGGACTGTCCCAGTCCACCGTATCGGCACACCTGGCGACGCTGCAGCGGGCGGGCCTGATCACCAACCGCAAGGTTGGCCAGTGGCATTTCTTCAAGCGCAACGAGCCGGCCATCGAGGCCTTTCTCGCACGCCTTCGCGAACAACTTTGAGCCTTAACCCGAACCGATCCGAGCAGAGGAGCTGCATTGTCATGCCAACACTTTTCGACCCGATCAAGATAGGCGACCTGGAACTGGCCAATCGCATCATCATGGCCCCGCTGACCCGCTGCCGCGCCGAACCTGGCCGGGTACCCGGTGACCTGATCGCTGAATACTATGCTCAACGCGCCGAGGCCGGACTGATCATCAGCGAGGCGACCTCCGTCACGCCGATGGGCGTGGGTTACCCCGACACACCCGGTATCTGGTCGGCCGAACAGGTGCAGGGCTGGAGAAAGGTCACCGACGCGGTGCACGCCAAGGGCGGCAAGATCGTCCTGCAGCTCTGGCATGTCGGCCGCATCTCCGACCCGATCTACCTCGACGGCGAACGCCCGGTCGCGCCCAGCGCCATCAAGCCGGCCGGCCATGTCAGCCTGGTCCGCCCGATGAAGGACTACGAAACGCCACGTGCGCTCGAGACCGACGAGATACCCGCCATCATCGAGGCCTACCGCAAGGGCGCGGAGAACGCGAAGGAAGCCGGCTTCGATGGCGTCGAAATCCATGGTGCCAATGGTTATCTGCTCGACCAGTTTCTGCAGGACAGCACCAACCGTCGTACCGACCAATACGGCGGCCCCGTCGAGAACCGTGCCCGCCTGCTGCTGGAAGTAACCGACGCGGCGGTTGGCGTCTGGGGGCCGGGCCGTGTCGGTGTGCACCTGGCGCCTCGCGCCGATGCCCACGACATGGGTGACTCCAACCGCGCCGAGACCTTCGGCTACGTCGCTCGCGAACTGGGCAAGCGCGGCATCGCTTTCATCTGCACGCGGGAAAAGGCCGGTGAAGACAGCCTGGGTCCGCAGTTGAAAACCCTGTTTGGCGGCGTCTACATCGCCAACGAAGGATTCGACAAGGCACTGGGCGATGCCTGGCTCAGCGAGGGCAAGGCCGACGCCATCGCCTTTGGTGTTCCCTACATTGCCAATCCGGACCTGGTTCAACGCCTGCGCCAGAACGCGCCGCTCAACGAACCCCGGCCCGAACTGTTCTACGCCAAAGGCGCCGCCGGTTACACCGATTATCCGTCGCTCTAGCTCCTTGCGATGGGAAGCCCGGCCGGATCTCCGGTCGGGCTTTTTTGTGCCTTTGTATCAACCGAAGACCACCGTCCGGCCCATCCGCGGCGCATCACCTCGGCCGCAAGCGCAGCGCGCCGCGACCCGCGACGCGGAGCGTGGCCTCAACCTTTCAGCGCCTGGGCATGGTGACGCAGATGATCGTCAATGAAGCTGGCGACGAAATAATAGCTGTGGTCGTAACCCGGCTGGATACGCAGCGTCAGTGGGTGTTCCGCCGCCTTCGCGGCTGCTTGCAGTGCTTCAGGCTTCAACTGCGTACTCATGAAGTCGTCACGATCGCCCTGGTCCACCAGAATCGGCAACTTTTCGTCCGCCTTCCCGATCAGGGCACAGGCGTCCCAGTCGCGCCACCGCGAACGGTCGCTTCCCAGGTACCCGGAGAAGGCCTTCTCGCCCCAGGGGCAATCGACCGGATTGGTGATCGGTGAGAACGCCGATACCGACGCGTAGAGACCCGGATTCTTCAGCGCACAGATCAGCGCACCATGGCCACCCATCGAGTGCCCACTGATGCCCCGCTTGCCAGAAACCGGGAAGTTCGCCTCGATCAGCGCCGGCAGCTCCTCCACCACATAGTCATACATCCGGTAGTTCCGAGCCCAGGGCTCCTGCGTAGCGTTGACGTAGAAGCCGGCACCGAGCCCGAAGTCGTAAGCTGCCTCGGCGTCATCCGGCACGTCTGCGCCGCGCGGGCTGGTATCGGGCGCCACGATGATCAGCCCGAGCTCGGCCGCCATCCGTTGTGCCCCGGCCTTCTGCATGAAGTTTTCGTCGGTGCAGGTCAGGCCCGACAGCCAGTACAACACCGGCAGCGTCTCGCCCCGCTCGGCCTGTGGCGGCAGGTAGACGGCGAACACCATGTCGCAATTGAGGGCGGAAGAGCGATGACGATAACGCTTGTGCCAGCCGCCAAAGCTTTTCTGACAGGAAATGTTTTCCATGAAACCTCCCGAAGCCGACAAGGGCGCGGAGGCAAGGGGTCGTCGAACCTCAAGCCTCAAGCGCCCTTGGCCGCCGTTAGAAATGAATGACGGTGCGAATGCTCTTGCCTTCGTGCATCAGGTCGAAGGCATCGTTGATCTCCTCCAGCCCCATGTTGTGAGTGATGAAGGTGTCCAGCGGAATTTCGCCTTTCTGAGCCTTCTCGACATAGCTCGGCAGCTCGGTACGCCCCTTGACGCCGCCGAAGGCACTGCCGCGCCAGACGCGACCGGTGACCAACTGGAACGGACGCGTGCTGATTTCCTGCCCGGCACCGGCGACGCCGATGATGACCGACTCACCCCAGCCCTTGTGGGCGCACTCCAGCGCCGCGCGCATCAGCTGCACATTGCCGACGCACTCGAAGGAGTAATCCACACCGCCGTCGGTCATCTCGATGATCACGTCCTGGATCGGCTTGGCGTGCTCCTTCGGATTGACGAAATCGGTAGCGCCCAGGGCTTCGGCGATCGGGAACTTGGCCGGATTGATATCGATTGCGATGATTCGGCTGGCCTTGGCCATCTTGGCGCCGATGATCGCAGCCAGGCCGATCCCGCCGAGACCGAAGATCGCGACCGTCGCGCCCTCTTCCACCTTGGCGGTGTTGATTACTGCGCCAATCCCGGTAGTGACGCCGCAGCCGAGCAGGCAGACCTTGTCCAACGGCGCCTCCTTGGGGATCTTCGCGACGGAGACTTCCGGCAGCACGGTGTACTCGGAAAAGGTCGAAGTGCCCATGTAGTGATAGATCGGCTCGCCCTTGTAGCTGAAGCGCGTGGTGCCGTCGGGCATCAGGCCCTTGCCTTGCGTGGCGCGCACCGAGCTGCACAGGTTGGTCTTGCCGGATTTGCAGAACTTGCACTGGCGGCATTCGGCCGTGTACAGCGGGATGACGTGATCGCCGACCGCCACGGACGTCACGCCCTCGCCTACCGCCTCGACGATACCGCCGCCTTCGTGACCGAGGATGCAGGGAAAGACCCCCTCGGAGTCCTCACCGGACAGCGTGTAGGCGTCCGTGTGGCAGACGCCTGTCGCCACGATGCGCACCAGCACCTCGCCCGCTTTCGGCGGAGCGACGTCCACTTCGACGATTTGCAACGGTTGATTAGGGCCAAAGGCGACGGCGGCGCGAGACTTGATGGTCATGGGGATCACTCATGTGTGGGAAGAAACTGTACGCAGTGTAGTTTCAGACGCGTGCAGGGTTAATCAGCTCCGCGTAGAAACATTATTGCCTGCAAGGGATAATCACGCGTTCAACCTATCGGGAGTGGCACGATGAGCCGTTGGGAAGGCCTGGACGAATTCGTAGCGGTTGCCGAGCATGCCAGCTTCATGCGCGCCGCTGAGCAGCTGCGCGTGTCGTCCTCGCATGTGAGCCGCCAGGTCGCCCGGCTCGAAGAACGTTTGCAGGCGCGACTGCTCTACCGCACCACAAGGCGCGTATCGCTTACCGAAGCCGGCCACACCTTCCTGGCGCGCTGCCAGCGGCTGATCGAGGAGCGCGACGAAGCCTTTCACGCCATCAGCGATCTGCACGCGGCGCCTACCGGCTTGCTGCGCATGACCGCCGCGGTTGCCTATGGCGAGCGCTTCATCGTGCCGCTGGTCAACACCTTCATGGCACAGCACCCCCAACTGCGGGTGGAAATCGAATTGTCCAACCGGACCCTGGACCTAGTCCAGGAAGGCTATGACCTGGCGATCCGGTTGGGTCGGCTGAGCGAATCCCGACTGGTCGCGACCCGCATCGCGCCGCGCGCCATGTACCTCTGTGCCGCGCCGGCATATCTGGAACGCTACGGGCGACCCCACACCCTGTCCGAACTGGCGCGGCACAACTGCCTGGTCGGCACGAGCGACACCTGGATATTGCAGGTCGACGGCCGCGAGCAGCCCTTCAAGCCCAGCGGCAACTGGCGCTGCAACAGCGGCCATGCAGTACTGGACGCCGCGCTTCGCGGCTTCGGGCTGTGCCAGTTGCCCGATTACTATGTGCAGGAGCCGCTGCGCCGCGGCGAGCTCGTCTCGCTGCTGGAGGCCAACCAGCCACCGAATACGGCCGTCTGGGCCGTCTACCCCCAACGCCGCTATCCCCTGCCCAAGGTTCGCCTGCTGATCCAGGCGCTGCGCGACGGCCTGGCCATGCGTCCGGAATACCGCACGGACGCAAACGATTCCGACCCGCACCGCGCGTCCGACCGGCCCTGCACGGCGGAACCCGCCCCACGGGCCCACGTCGAAAATTCTGTAGCCGACGCTCTGCGTACGCCGGAGCGACCCGGCGATTCAATCAGGAGGACAACATGCAGATTCTGGTGAACAGCAATCACAGCGTCGACGTGACCAGCCAGCTCGAAGAGCACGTGAAGGCGACAGTCGAGAGCGAACTGGAACGCTTCGACGATCAGCTGACCCGAGTCGAAGTTCATCTCAACGACGAGAACAGCGGCAAGAGCGGACCGCAGGACAAGCGCTGCCAGATGGAGGCGCGAGTGAAAGGCCACGAACCCATCTCGACGAGCCACAAGGCCGATTCCCTGGTGCTCGCCATCGATGGAGCCGCTGAAAAGCTCAGCCATGCGCTCGCTCACGCGCTGGACAAACGCCAGAACCACCACTGAAAGACCACCGACACGACCTGCCAAGCAGGCCGAGGCCGAATCCACGAGGGATCGAACCAGCCGATAACGAAAGAGGCCGTACATGAACAGATTGCTCGATCGCGAAACCCTGTCCCAACTGCTGGCCAAGCGCGAGGCACCCTGCCTGTCGTTGTACCAGCCCACCCACCGCAGCTTCCCCGAGCGCCAGCAGGACCCCATCCGCTTCAAGCACTTGGTCCGTCAGCTCGAGGAATCACTCAAGCAGCAGGGCCGTGCCGAACACGCCGCGACGCTGCTAAAGCCCTTCCACGAGCTGCTCGACGACAGCGAGTTCTGGAACAGCAACCGCGACGGGCTGGCGGTCTTCGCCGCAGCCGACTACTTCGAGGTGTTCCGTCTGCAACGCAGCGTTCCGGAACTGGCCGTCGCCAATGACCGCATGCATCTCAAGCCCCTGCTGCGTATCGCCCAGTCCGCTGACCGTTATCAGATCCTCGCCATCACGCTCGACTCGATCAGGCTGTTCGAGGGCAATCGTGACGGCATCGACGAAGTCAAGCTGGCTGACGGCGTTCCGAAAACCGTGGAGGAAGCGCTCGGTCGCGAGCTGACCGAAAAAGGCCAGACCGGCTTCCCGCAGGGCTACAGCCGCGCCAGCGAACGCGGTGACCCCATGCAGGTGGAAAGCGGCGGCGCGGGCCGGCAGGACGAGATCGATCGCGATCGTGAACGCTTTTTCCGCGAGGTGGACCGAGCCATTCTCGAGCACCACAGCCGCAAATCACGGCTGCCGCTGATCCTTGCTGCGCTACCGGAGCACCAGTTTCATTTCCGCAAGCTCAGCCACAACGAGTTCCTGCTGCCAGAGGGCATCGAACATGACGCCTCGCTGCTGAGCCGGGACGAGCTCCGCGACAAGAGCTGGATGGTCATGCAGCCACGCTACATCAAGCGGCTCGAAGGCTTTCTTGACCAGTACGGCGAGTCGCATGGACAAGGGTTGGCGACTGATCAACTCGACCAGATCGGCCAGGCCACGGTGGAAGGCCGAGTCGCGACGCTGCTGGTCGAAGCCGACCGACAGATTCCAGGCGTGACGAACAAGGAAGAAGGCAAGGCGATCCCCGCCAACGGCAGCGCGGCGACAACACCAGATCTGCTCGACGAGCTGACCATCTGGACGCTGGAACAAGGCGGCGAGGTGATTGCGGTCCCGACCGAACGCATGCCCACCGAAAGCGGCGCAGCGGCCATCTATCGCTACTAGCTGAAGCCGGCTCGATCAGCGCGCCCAGCGCTGCTCGAGCCATTGCAAATCTTCCGGGCGGGTGACCTTCAGGTTGTCCGCCCGACCTTCCACCAGACGGGGACTTTCCCCTACCCATTCGATCGCGGATGCCTCGTCGGTCACCGCTGCGCCTGCCTCGAGCGCAGCCTGGAGAGCATCGAGCAGCGCGCCGAGACGAAACATCTGCGGTGTATAGGCCTGCCAGATCACGCTACGGTCGACGGTTTCGACTACTCGGCCGTCCGCACCCGCGCGCTTGAGCGTATCGCGTGCAGGCACCGCGAGCAGGCCGCCGACCGGGTCGTCGGCGAGCTCGCCCAGCAGGCGATCCAGATCGCCACGGGCGAGGTTGGGGCGAGCAGCGTCGTGAACCAGCACCCAGTCCGTCAGCCGCGCGCCCCGTTCACGCAAATGGCAAAGCCCGGCGAGCACCGAGTCGGCGCGCTCCGCACCGCCATCGACGCGTTGGACGCGCTGATCGAGCGCGCAGGTCAATGACGGCCAATACGGATCTTCGGGCGCGATGGATACCACCAGGCCAAGCAAGCCGGGGTGATCAAGAAAACAGTCCAACGTGTGCTCGATAAGCGCCTTGCCCGCCAGTGGCAAATACTGCTTGGGCCGATCGGCACGCATCCGGCTGCCGACGCCTGCGGCAGGAATGACCGCCCAGAAGTCCGGCGTCATTCGCGCGGTCATTCGGTCAACTGGTAGAGGGTCTCGCCCTCCTTGACCATGCCCAACTCGTGCCGGGCTCGCTCCTCGACGGTTTCCATGCCCTGCTTGAGCTCCATCACTTCGGCTTCCAGGATGCGATTGCGTTCCAGCAGGCGCTTGTTCTCACCCTGCTGTTCGGCAATCTGCTTGTTCAACCCGCTGACCTGGGCGAGGCTGCCCTCGCCCACCCACAGACGGTACTGCAGGCCAACCAGCAGCATGATCAGGACGACGAACAACCAGTAGGGACTGCGCATGGTGGGCATCGAAAGATTTCGGTTGGTTTCCGGTAACGGTGTATGGGCAGCGATGGTCATCATGCTTGAGCCTTCCCTTGCTTGAGCTATGCGTTGCACGGTCGCCTGCAGAGGCGACCTTAGCAGCGCTGAACCCTAACCACAAAAAAGGGCGACTAACGTCGCCCTCGCCTGCCCGGCAGGGATCAGCCGCGGAACTCGGCGCGCCCCTTGTACGGTGCTTTGCCGCCGAGCTGCTCTTCGATGCGCAGCAGCTGGTTGTACTTGGATACCCGATCCGAACGACACAGGGAGCCGGTCTTGATCTGGCCCGCTGCAGTGCCCACGGCCAGATCGGCAATGGTGTGGTCTTCGGTCTCGCCGGAGCGGTGCGAGATCACAGCGGTGTAACCAGCAGCCTTGGCCATCTGGATGGCTTCCAGGGTTTCGGTCAGCGAGCCGATCTGGTTGAACTTGATCAGGATCGAATTGCCGATGCCCTTCTCGATACCTTCCTTGAGAATCCGCGTGTTGGTGACGAAGAGGTCGTCGCCCACCAGCTGGACCTTGCTACCGATCTTGTCGGTCAGCACCTTCCAACCGTCCCAGTCGGACTCATCCATCCCATCTTCGATGGAGATGATCGGGTAGCGCTGGGTCAGGCCGGCCAGATAGTCGGCGAAACCGGCTGCATCGAAGACCTTGCCTTCACCCGCCAGGTCGTACTTGCCGTTTTCGAAGAACTCGCTGGAAGCGCAATCCAACGCCAGGGTCACGTCGTCACCCAGCGTATAGCCAGCGTTGGCGACCGCTTCGGCGATGGCGGCCAGGGCGTCTTCGTTGGATGCCAGGTTCGGCGCGAAACCGCCCTCATCACCCACCGAAGTGCTCAGACCGCGAGCCTTGAGCACGGCCTTGAGGTGGTGGAAGATCTCGGCGCCCATGCGCAGCGCGTCGGCGAAGTTCTTGGCACCGACCGGCTGGACCATGAATTCCTGGATGTCGACGTTGTTATCCGCGTGCTCGCCGCCGTTGATGATGTTCATCATCGGCACCGGCATGGAGTACTGCCCCGGCGTGCCGTTGAGATTGGCGATGTGCGCGTAAAGCGGCAGGTCCTGATCCTGTGCAGCTGCCTTGGCATTGGCCAGCGACACGGCGAGGATGGCATTGGCACCTAGCTTGGCCTTGTTGTCGGTACCATCCAGCTCGATCATGGCGCGATCCAGAGCTTTCTGGTCCAGCGGATCCTTGCCTAGCAGAAGATCACGGATAGGGCCGTTGATGTTGCTGACAGCCTTCAGCACACCTTTGCCCATGTAACGGCTCTTGTCGCCATCACGCAGCTCAAGCGCTTCCCGCGAGCCGGTCGAAGCACCCGACGGCGCGCAGGCGCTGCCGACGATGCCGTTATCCAGGATAACGTCAGCTTCCACGGTGGGATTGCCCCGGGAGTCAAGAACCTCACGCCCTTTGATGTCGACGATCTTTGCCATTTTTTATTAACACTCCGTAGATAGCTTCAAGGCTTCAAGCAGTTTCGATTGGCGAAAAACTCTTGATCAGGTCATCCAGCTGCTTGAGCTGGGTGAGGAAAGGTTCGAGCTTGTCCAGGCGCAAGGCACAGGGGCCATCGCACTTGGCGCTGTCCGGATCGGGATGGGCTTCGAGGAACAGACCAGCGAGGCCTTGACTCAGGCCAGCCTTGGCCAGGTCTGTGACCTGGGCGCGGCGACCGCCGGCCGAATCGGCACGACCGCCTGGCATCTGTAGGGCGTGGGTCACGTCAAAGATCACCGGGTACTGCATCTGCTTCATGATGCCGAAACCGAGCATGTCGACGACCAGGTTGTTATAGCCGAAGGAGGAGCCGCGCTCGCAAAGGATCAACTGATCGTTGCCCGCCTCTTCGCACTTGGTGAGGATGTGCTTCATTTCCTGCGGCGCCAGGAACTGCGCCTTCTTGATATTGATCACCGCGCCGGTCTTGGCCATGGCCACCACCAGGTCGGTCTGCCGCGACAGGAAGGCGGGCAACTGGATGATGTCGCAGACCTCGGCCACCGGCTGCGCCTGGTGAGGCTCGTGCACGTCGGTGATCACCGGCACGCCAAAGGTCTTCTTCACGTCTTCGAAGATGCGCATCCCCTCTTCCAGGCCCGGACCGCGGAACGAGTTGATCGACGAGCGATTGGCCTTGTCGAAGCTGGCCTTGAATACATAAGGGATACCGAGCTTCTCGGTCACCTTCACGTAGGCTTCGCAAATCTGCAGAGCCAGATCACGTGACTCCAGTACATTCATGCCGCCGAACAGGACGAACGGCTTGTCGTTGGCGACCTCGATCTCGCCGACGCGAATGGTCTTCTGGCTCATGCCTTGCTCGCCTTGTAGTCCAGTGCCGCCTTGACGAAACCGCTGAACAGCGGATGTCCGTCACGAGGCGTGGAGGTGAATTCGGGGTGGAACTGACAGGCCACGAACCACGGATGATCCGGCGCCTCGACCACCTCCACCAGCGCACCGTCGCCGGAGCGGCCGGTGATCTTCAGGCCTGCCGCCTCGAGCTGAGGCAGCAGGTTGTTGTTGACCTCGTAACGATGGCGGTGGCGCTCGACGATGCGCTCCTTGCCATAGCAGGCGAACACATTGGAGCCGACCTCGAGCCCGCATTCCTGAGCGCCGAGGCGCATGGTGCCTCCAAGATCTGAACTGTCGCTGCGGGTCTCGACAGTGCCGGCAGCGTCTTCCCACTCGGTGATCAGACCAACAACAGGATGGGTGCTGTTCTTGTCGAACTCGGTGGAGTTGGCATCGGTCCAGCCCAGCACGTCACGGGCGAACTCGATCACCGCGACCTGCATACCGAGGCAGATGCCGAGATAAGGAATCTTGTTTTCGCGGGCGTACTTGACCGTCGCGATCTTGCCCTCGACCCCGCGCAAGCCGAAGCCTCCCGGTACCAGGATCGCGTCCATGCCTTCCAGCAGGCCGGTACCCTGATTCTCGATGTCTTCGGAGTCGATGTAGCGTAGGTTCACTTTGGTACGGCTCTGGATGCCAGCGTGGCTCATTGCCTCGATCAGAGATTTGTAGGCATCCAGAAGTTCCATGTACTTGCCTACCATGGCAATGGTGACTTCCTTCTCCGGATTCAGCTTGGCATCAACGACGCGATCCCACTCGGAGAGGTCAGCCCCGCCGCACTCCAGGCCGAAGCGCTCTACGACGAAATCATCCAGGCCCTGAGCATGCAGGACGCCCGGAATCTTGTAGATAGTGTCGACGTCCTCCAGACCGATCACCGCGCGTTCTTCCACATTGGTGAACAGCGCAATCTTGCGGCGCGAGGACATGTCGATCGGGTGGTCGGAGCGGCAGATCAGCACGTCCGGCTGCAGGCCGATGGAGCGCAGCTCCTTGACCGAATGCTGGGTCGGCTTGGTCTTGGTCTCGCCCGCAGTGGCGATATAAGGCACCAGGGTCAGGTGCATCAGCATCGCACGCTTGGCGCCGACCTCAACGCGAAGCTGACGGATCGCCTCGAGGAAGGGTTGCGATTCGATGTCACCGACAGTGCCGCCGATCTCGACCAGGGCCACATCCGCATCACCGGCGCCCTTGATGATCCGCCGCTTGATCTCGTCGGTGATGTGCGGGATCACCTGGATGGTCGCGCCCAGGTAGTCGCCGCGGCGCTCACGACGCAGCACGTCCTCGTAGACGCGACCGGTCGTGAAATTGTTGTTCTGGGTCATGGTCGTGCGGATGAACCGCTCGTAATGCCCCAGGTCCAGGTCGGTCTCGGCGCCGTCATGGGTGACGAACACCTCACCGTGCTGGAACGGGCTCATGGTGCCCGGATCGACGTTGATGTAAGGGTCCAGTTTGAGCATCGTGACCTTCAGGCCCCGCGCCTCCAGGATGGCCGCCAATGAAGCCGAGGCGATGCCTTTCCCCAATGAAGAAACAACACCACCCGTGACGAAGATGTAGCGCGTCATGAAAAACCCTAGAAGTCTGCGTTAAGCGGTCAGCGCCGCCGGGGAAAAGCGAAGGTGCCACTGCGCCGACGGCGGCAATAGCGAAGCTGCCACGGTTTTCGAGGAAAGCCGCAGAAGCTCTATTGGGACGGGAGCGTAGTCTACTCGAAAAACCCGTCAGCTCAAACCTGGGATCGACGGCGGCGTCCAGGACAACGACAAGCCCAGGGCATCGAACTGTGGCAGGTTGGCGAGCGCGATCAGCTCGTCATCCAGAAAGAGCAACGGCAGCCTCGCACGTGCGAAACCTGGCACACCCGCCTCGTTGAGCAAACGCTTGAGGTCGCGATGCCCCCGCCCCGGCACGCTCATGCGTTCCCCGCCCCGCCGGTACCGGACCTGCAAAGTGCCAGTCACACCGGCGCCCACCAGCCGTACGCTTCCGTTGCCCTCGAGGCAGGTCTGAACGCCGGGAGAAATATCGACCCTCTCCGGTCCGAGCCGCTGCAGCCAGGCGCCGGAAAGCCACCAGAGCCGATCGCCGCCGCGGTGCAGCTCACCATCGCCCAAGCGCCAGATCGGTGTGGCGTCGCACGCCGCATCACGCAAGGCGTTCCAACCGGCCCAATGATCATGATCGGGCAGCCGGGTAAGCGTCCGCAGCCAGCACCGCAGTGCATTGCGCTGGCGAGCAGGGGGGAGCATCGCGAGCGCTGGCAAGTCAAGGCTGGGGATAGGCAGCCAGTCGAGTCGGGGCGGGACGCGAGCGGCCTGCAGGTCGACCGCGGCGAGGTCATCGAGCAACAGCTGAGCCTCGGCGCAATGCCGGGCGGCGCGCGCGACGCTTGCGTCGGCTTGCGGCCAGCGCTCACGCATCACCGGCAACAGCCGATGACGCAGATAATTTCGCGAATGATCCAGGCTCCCGTTGCTCGGGTCTTCCACCCAGGCGAGCCCATATTCGTGGGCATAAGCCTCCAGCTCGTCCCTACTGCATTCGAGCAGCGGACGGAGCAGGACGCCCCTGGCCAGCGGACGCTGGGACGGCATGCCCGAAAGCCCCTGCACACCGGCGCCGCGCAACAACCGAAACAGCACCGTTTCGACCTGGTCGTCGCGATGCTGCGCAGTCAACAGCACACCACCCACCGGCAGATGCGACCCCAGCGCACGATAGCGTGCCTCGCGCGCCTTGCCCTCGAGACTGGCGCCCCGTTCAACCTGAACCTGCAGTACATCGAGGGGAACGCCTAGCGACTCGCAGATCGCCCTGCAATGCGCCGGCCACGCGTCAGCCGCGGGTTGCAGACCATGATGAACGTGCACGGCCGTGATCGGCGGCAAAGGCTCCCGGTCACGCAACGAGGCCAACAGGTGCAGCAAGACCGTCGAATCCAGCCCGCCGGAAAAGGCGACGTGCCAGTGCGGCGCGGATTGCCAGGGGCCCAAGGCGATGCGTAGGCGGGAGTGGAGGGACATGTGAGGAACCTGACGACGAACCGCGTCAGCATAAATCATGCGAAGCGATCCGCTGAATGAAGTCCGCGAGGCGACGCAAACGAAAACGGCGGGACTAGCCCGCCGTTTCGATGTTTCCGGTAATCACGCGATACCGTAGCTCATCAACCGCTCGTAACGGCGCTTGAGCAGGGCTTCGGTATCCAGGCGCTGAAGCATGTCGAGCTGAGCGACCAACTCGTCGCGCATCGACGCGGCGGTCGCCGCCGGATTACGGTGAGCACCGCCGAGCGGTTCGGCGATGACCTTGTCGACGATCCCCAGATTCTGAAGCCGCTCAGCGGTCACACCCATGGCTTCGGCCGCCTCGGGCGCCTTGTCGGCGGTCCGCCAGAGGATCGATGCGCACCCTTCCGGGGAAATGACAGCGTAGGTCGAGTACTGCAGCATGTTCAGCTGGTCGCAAACCCCGATCGCCAAGGCACCGCCTGAGCCACCCTCACCGATCACGGTGGAAATGATCGGCGTCTTCAGACGCGCCATGACTCGCAGGTTCCAGGCGATCGCCTCGCTCTGGTTGCGCTCCTCGGCGTCGATGCCCGGGTAGGCACCGGGCGTGTCGATGAAGGTCAGGATCGGCATCTTGAAGCGCTCGGCCATCTCCATCAGCCGACAGGCCTTGCGGTAGCCTTCGGGACGCGGCATGCCGAAGTTGCGGCGCACCTTTTCCCGCACTTCACGCCCCTTCTGGTGACCGATGATCATCACCGGCTTGCCATCGAGGCGGGCCGTGCCGCCCACGATCGCGGCGTCATCGGAGAAATGGCGGTCGCCGTGCAGCTCCTCGAACTCGGAGAACAGGTGCTTGACGTAATCCAGCGTATAAGGGCGCTGAGGGTGGCGGGCCAGACGGGCGATCTGCCAGCTGGTCAAGTTGCCGAAAATGCTCTCGGTGAGCGATACGCTCTTGTCCTGCAGGCGGGCAATTTCATCACTGATATTCAGCGAGTTGTCATTGCCAACCAGGCGCAATTCTTCGATCTTGGCTTGCAGGTCGGCGATCGGCTGTTCGAAATCGAGAAAATTCGGGTTCATAGGCATCCGTCATGCGTCGACGGCCAGGTGGCCGGAGGCTATTTTTTTGCGCCCTACCTTACGGGACGGACGCATTCAGGTCGAACAAAAAGTTCACAACACGCCCGATCACTGATCGAGCGCACAGGGTGCCTGCAATCGGGTGCGCTTGCGAGCGCCCGTTTCGGAGGCTACCGCTATCGGTATTGGAGGAAGACGTTGTCCCGTCCGAACTGGTCACGCAATGCCTGGATCAAGTTGTCCGCCGGATCGATCCGCCAGCTTTCTCCGAACTGCAGCAAGGCGCGAGCGTCGCGACTGGTGTACTCCAGCGTGATCGGGCAGGCGCCGCGGTGACGCCCGCAGACATCGGCCAGCCAACGCATACGATCGCCCTTGAGGGCATCCCCGACCACCTTGACGCGCAGACTCTCGGCCAGGCCGGTCCGCGCCTCCTCGAGACTCATGACGCGCTTGGCACGCAAGCGCAAGCCGCCGGAAAAATCGTCGTTGCTGACCTCCCCTTCCACCACCACCAGAGCGTCGGTCTGCAGCAGCGCCTGCGCCGAGTGGAACGCCTCGGCGAACAACGAAGCCTCGATACGGCCAGAGCGATCGTCGAGGGTGATGAACCCCATCTTGTCCCCCTTCTTGTTCTTCATCACTCGCAGGTTGACGATCAGCCCAGCCACGGCCTGCTCCCCACGCGCCGGCCGCAAGTCGACGATCCGCTGGCGGGCGAAGCGCCGAACCTCACCTTCGTATTCGTCAATCGGATGGCCGGTGAGGTAAAGCCCCAAGGTATCTTTTTCGCCCTTGAGTCGCTCCTTGAGTGACAGGTCGCGGGCCTTGCGGTGGTTGACGTACACATCCGCCTCCGGCTCGGCGAACAGACCGCCAAACAGGTCCATGTGACCGCTGTCGAGGCTGCGCGCAGTCTGCTCGGCAGCCTGAATCGCCTCCTCCATCGCCGACAGCAGGACGGCGCGGTTGCGATCGATGTTGGCCTGATAGGCCTTCGGCTCGTCGGAAAAAAACGGCCCCAGCCTGTCGAGAGCACCGGCACGGATCAGCGCTTCCAGGGTGCGCTTGTTGATCCGCTTTAGATCAACGCGGCTACAGAAGTCGAAAAGGTCCTTGAACGCTCCGCCTTCGTTTCGGCACTCGCAGATCGCCTCGACCGGCCCTTCGCCGACGCCCTTGATCGCGCCCAGGCCGTAAATGATCCGACCATCCTCGCTGACCGTGAACTTGAACTCGGAATTATTAACGTCCGGCGCGTCGATGCGCAGCTTCATGCTGCGGCACTCTTCGATCAGCGTGACCACCTTGTCGGTGTTGTGCATATCCGCCGACAGGACCGCCGCCATGAACGGCGACGGGTAATGCGCCTTTAGCCAGGCAGTCTGGTACGACACCAGGCCGTAGGCCGCCGAGTGCGACTTGTTGAAGCCGTAACCGGCGAACTTCTCGACAAGATCAAAGATGTTACCAGCGAGGTCCGCATCAATGCCGTTTTTGGCGCAGCCTTCGATAAAGCCGCCCCGCTGCTTGGCCATCTCCTCGGGCTTCTTCTTGCCCATCGCCCGGCGCAGCATGTCCGCCTGACCCAGGGTATAGCCACCCATGACCTGGGCGATCTGCATCACCTGTTCCTGATAGAGAATGATGCCGTAGGTTGGCGCCAGCACCGGCTTGAGCCCTTCGTACTGGTAGTCGGAGTGCGGATAGGAGATTTCCGCCCGGCCATGCTTACGGTTGATGAAGTCATCCACCATGCCCGACTGCAGGGGACCGGGACGGAACAGCGCCACCAGTGCGATCAGGTCTTCCAGGCAGTCCGGCTTGAGCTTCTTGATCAGCTCCTTCATGCCGCGCGATTCCAGCTGGAATACCGCCGTGGTCTCCGCCTTCTGCAGCAGCGAATAGGTGGGTTTGTCGTCCAGCGGGATGAAATCGATGTTGACCGGCTCGAGCCCCTTGCGCGCCTGGTCGCGATTGATGGTCTCGAGCGCCCATTTGATGATCGTCAGCGTCCGCAGGCCGAGGAAGTCGAATTTGACCAGCCCCGCCTGCTCGACATCGTCCTTGTCGAACTGGGTGACGAGTCCGCCACCTTCGTCATCACAGGCAATGGGCGCAAAGTCGGTCAGCTTGGTCGGTGCAATGACCACGCCCCCGGCATGCTTGCCGGTGCCACGAGTGATGCCTTCCAGCTTCAGCGCCATGTCCCAGATTTCGCGCGCATCCTCGTCCACGGCGAGGAAATCGCGCAGGGGCTCCTCCATCTCGTAGGCCTTTTCGAGCGTCATGCCGACCTCGAACGGGATCATCTTCGAGAGACGGTCAGCCAGGCCGTAAGACTTGCCCTGCACGCGCGCCACGTCGCGCACCACCGCCTTGGCTGCCATCGTGCCGAAGGTGATGATCTGGCTCACCGCATTGCGCCCGTACTTCTCGGCCACGTAGTCAATGACCCGGTCGCGACCGTCCATGCAGAAATCGACGTCGAAGTCGGGCATCGACACCCGCTCCGGGTTGAGGAAGCGCTCGAACAGCAGGTCGTAGGCCAGCGGATCGAGGTCGGTGATTTTCTGCACGTACGCCACCAGCGAGCCAGCACCCGATCCACGACCAGGTCCCACCGGCACGCCGTTGTTCTTGGCCCACTGGATAAAGTCCATGACGATCAGGAAGTAACCGGGGAAGCCCATCTGGATGATGATGTCGAGCTCGAAATTCAGGCGATCGACATAGACCTGCTTGCGGGCCTCGTAGTCAGGCGTGTCCTTGGGCAGCAGGACTTC
This sequence comes from Stutzerimonas marianensis, assembly GCF_022810315.1. Taxonomy (NCBI): domain Bacteria; kingdom Pseudomonadati; phylum Pseudomonadota; class Gammaproteobacteria; order Pseudomonadales; family Pseudomonadaceae; genus Stutzerimonas; species Stutzerimonas marianensis. The sequence continues at coordinate 476,966 of NZ_JALGRD010000002.1, forward strand.
GAGGCGCTCCTCGAGGCCATCGAAGGAAACCTTGCGGAAGTACTCCTCCATGGTCATGCCGGCCGGCACGGGGAAATCCGGCAGGAAGTAGGTCCCGAGCTGGACCTCGATGTTGCAGCGACGAGCAATCTCGACGGTATTTTCCAGCGCTTCGGGCAAATCGCTGAACAGCTCCCACATTTCCTCGGGGGTCTTCAGGTACTGCTGATCGGAATAGACACGCGGCCGGCGCGGGTCGTCGAGCGTGCGGCTTTCACCGATACAGACCCGGGTCTCGTGGGCCTCGAAGTCGTCCTGTTTGAGGAAGCGCACGTCATTGGTCGCGACCAGCGGCACACCGCAACGCTGGGCCAACGCTACGGCCGCATGCAGGTGTTCTTCGTCATTGACCCGATTGGTCCGCTGGACTTCCAGGTAGAAGCGCCGGGGAAAGACCTCCTGCCACTCGCCGAGCAGGGCTTCGGCTGCCGTCTCGTCGCCTTCGAGCAGTGCCTGACCGATCTCGCCTTCTTTGGCGCCAGACAGCGCGATCAGACCATCAGCGGCCTCCTTGACCCAGTCGCGCTCGATGATGATCTGGTCATTACGCTGGCCGTCCATCCAGCCGCGAGAGATGAGTTCGGTGAGGTTGCGATAACCCTGGCCGTCCATCGCGAGCAGGGTCATACGGCTCAGCGGACCGTCCTCGTCACGGCTCGCCAGCCAGATGTCGGCACCGCAGATCGGCTTGATGCCGGCGCCCTGGGCTGCCTTGTAGAACTTGACCAGCGAGCACATGTTGTTCTGGTCGGTAACCGCAACCGCCGGCATGCCCGAGCCTGCAACAGCCTTGACCAAGGGTTTGACCCTCACCAGACCGTCGACCAGTGAATATTCGGTGTGCAGGCGAAGATGGACGAAAGACACGGACATGGAAAGACAACCTGGACTGGCGAAACGACTGGTCGGCGATTGTACCGGAAAGCAGCAGGCGATTAGGACCGGCTCGGCGTATGGCGGTGTCGCCGCGACGCTCGGCTCCTCTAGACGGGCAGAACGTCACCGCGTGACGCAGAGGCGACGACCGAGACCTGTTCCAGCAAGACACGCACCGGCGCGAACGAACGACGGTGGATGATCGAAGGGCCGAGCCGTTGCAGCGCTTCGAGGTGGCTCGGCGTTGGATAGCCCTTGTGGGCCGACAGACCGTAACCGGGATAGCACAGGTCCAGCGCGCACATCTCGCGATCCCGACTAACCTTGGCAAGGATAGAGGCCGCCGCGATCGCCGGCACCTGGGCGTCGCCCTGCACCACCGGCGCACTGGGCACCGACAGTTGTGGGCAGCGATTGCCATCGATCAGCGCAAGCCGAGGCGTCACACTGAGCCCTTCGACCGCACGCTTCATTGCCAACATGGTGGCGTGCAGGATATTCAGTTCATCAATTTCCGGCACATCGGCGCGGGCAATGCACCAGGCGAGCGCCTTTTCGCAGATCTCCTCGTACAACGCCTCGCGTCGTGCTTCGCTGAGCTTCTTCGAATCGTTGAGCCCCTCGATCGGCCGAAGCGGGTCGAGAATGACTGCCGCCGTCACCACCGGGCCGCACAACGGCCCGCGCCCCACCTCGTCGACACCGGCGACCAGATCCTCGACCAGGTTGAAATCCAGCCCCATCTGCATCAGCGCGGCTCCACCAACTGCAAGACCGCATCCGCCGCCTGCCGGGAAGCATCGCGACGCAAGGTGCGGTGGATGGCATCGAAACGCTCTGTCTGGGCCTGGCCGCTATCCAGCAGCGATGCGATCTGTTGCGCCATTGCCTCGGGCGTCGCCTCGTCCTGGAGCAGTTCGGGCACGAGCGGTCGCTGCGCCAACAGATTGGGTAGCGAGATATAGGGGCTTTTGACCATGCGCTTGAGAATCTGGAAAGTCAGCGGCGCAACGCGGTATGCCACCACCATCGGTCGCTTGTACAGCAGCGCCTCCAGCGTTGCGGTCCCCGAAGCGATCAATACCGCATCGCAGGCGGCCAGGGCATCGTGGGACCGGCCGTCGATCAGCGTCACAGGCAAATCCCGGTTGGCCAGAAGCTGCTCGATCTGCTCACGCCGTTGCGCACTGGCGCACGGCAGTACGAACCGAACCCCCGGACGCATCGATCGCAAGCGCTCGGCCGCAGCCAGGAAGGATCCGCCCAGCCGTCCGACTTCCCCTGCCCGGCTGCCCGGCATCAACGCAACGACCGGGCCGGCGGGTGGCAGGCCCAGTGCGGCTCGTGCCGCTTCGCGATCCGCCTCGAGCGGAATGGTATCGGCCAGTGGATGCCCGACGAACCGCACCGGCACCTGATGCGCCTCGTAGAATTGCGCCTCGAATGGAAAGAGCGTGAGCATCAGATCGCATGCATCACGAATCTTCAGCACTCGCTTCTGACGCCAGGCCCAGACCGAGGGACTGACGTAATGCACGGTGCGAATTCCACCTCGCCTTAGCTTCATCGCCAGGTCCAGGTTGAAATCTGGTGCATCGATACCGATGAAGACGTCCGGCTGGGCGTCCAGCAGGGTCTGCACGAGGCGTTTACGCCGAGCGAGCAGCTCGGGCAAGCGTCCAAGGACCTCCACAATCCCCATGACCGCGAGGCGCTCCTGCGAAAAGTAGGATTGCATCCCCAGCGCTTCCATACGCGGGCCGCCGATACCGATGAACCGGACATCGGGCCGTAGCGCCTTAAGCGCTTCCATCAAGCCGGAACCGAGGATGTCACCCGACGCCTCACCGGCGACGAGCGCGACCGTCAACGGCCGTGACATTTCAACGGGTGATGCCACGGCTCGAAGCCTGGATGGAATCACGGAACAACGCGACTTCCGGGAACGCCTGCGCATCAGCCGCAAGCTCGCCAAGGGCTGCCTCGACCGTCAGACCCTTCCGATAGACGACCTTGTAGGCATTACGCAAGGCGTGGATCGCTTGCGCACTGAAACCGCGCCGCCGCATACCTTCGAAATTCATGCTTCGCGCTTCGGCCGGATTACCGAACACCGTGACGAATGCAGGAACATCCTTGCCGATCGCGGTACCCATTCCCGAGAAACTGTAGGCGCCTATGTGGCAATACTGATGAACCAGGGTGTAGCCGGACAGAATCGCCCAGTCGCCAACATGAACATGGCCAGCCAACGCCGTGTTGTTGACCAGAATGCAATGGTTGCCGATGACGCTGTCATGGCCGATATGCGCGTAGGCCATGATCAGGTTGTGGTCACCAATCGTGGTCTCGCTGCGATCCTGCACGGTGCCGCGATGGATGGTCACACCTTCACGGATCACGTTGTGATCACCCACGACCAGCCGTGTCGGCTCGCCCTTGTACTTGAGATCGGGCGTGTCTTCCCCTACTGACGAGAACTGGTAGATCCGGTTATGGCGGCCAATACGCGTCGGCCCTTTGATAACGACGTGAGAGGCAATGACAGTCCCCTCACCAATTTCGACGTCCGGGCCGATGATCGACCACGGCCCGACCTGGACATCTTCAGCCAGACGAGCAGCGGGATCGACGATCGCACGAGGGTCGATCAGACTCATATCTTCTGTTCCGCACAGATGATTTCAGCGGAGCATACCGGTTTGCCTTCGACGCTGGCACGGCAATCGAACTTCCAGATACCGCGCTTGGCACTGATGAAGGACGCCTCCAGCATCAGCTGATCGCCCGGAACGACCGGCTGGCGGAAGCGCAGCTTGTCGGAACCGACGAAATAATAAAGCGTGCCATCCGCAGGCTTCACACCCATCATCTTGAAGCCGAGCAGGCCAGCGGCCTGGGCCATTGCTTCGATGATCAACACACCAGGCATGATGGGGTGTTGGGGAAAATGACCATTGAAGAACGGCTCGTTGATCGTGACGTTCTTGTAGGCGCGAACACGCTTGGCTTCCGTGTCCAGCTCCACTACGCGGTCGACCAGAAGGAAGGGGTAGCGGTGCGGGAGGTATTCGCGAATCTCGTTGATATCCATCATGGAGGAAAAAGCCTGTAATGAATGGGGTAGCTGCGCCGCCACGACGGGCAGCGCAATCAGCTGGCAATCGGCCGCTAGCGGGACGAACAGACGAAACGATCAGGCATCTGAAGACGCATCCCCCTTCGGGGTCACTGCGGCCAGGCATTTTTCCACGTGCTGCAGACGACGGGCCATGTCGTCCAGCTGGCGGATTCGAGCGACACTCTTGCGCCATTCAGCCGCCGGCTGCATGGCCGTGCCGGACGAGTAGCTACCAGGCTCGGTGATCGACTTGGTCACCATCGTCATACCCGTGATGAACACGTTGTCACAGATCTCGATGTGACCCACCAGCCCGACCCCACCGGCAATCATGCAGTTGCGCCCAATCTTGGTGCTACCGGATATGCCCGTGCAGCCTGCCATCGCAGTGTTGTCGCCGATCTGAACGTTGTGCGCGATCATGATCTGGTTGTCGAGCTTGACGCCATTGCCAATGACCGTATCGGACAGCGCTCCGCGATCGATCGTGGTATTTGCGCCAATCTCGACATCATCGCCAATCCGTACGCCACCAAGCTGCGCGATCTTTTCCCAGCTACCCTGCTGGTTGGCGAAGCCGAAGCCTTCTCCCCCAATCACCGCGCCGGGCTGAATGACCACCCGCTCACCAATGTACACATCGTGGCAGAGCGTGACGCGGGCAGCGAGACGTCCGCCAGCGCCGATGCGGCTACGGGCGCCTACGAACGACTGTGCACCGATAACAACGTCGGGACCGACCCAGGCGTCTGCCTCGATGACCACGTTCGGCGCGATGCAGGCCGTTGGATCGACGTGAGCGCTGGGGTCGACGATCGCACTGGGATGGATACCGGGCTGGGTCTGAGGACGCGTCTCGAACAAATGTGACAACCGCGCATAAGCGAGGTACGGGTTGTCGACGATCAAAGCCATACCGGCGTAATCGGCTGCATCTTTCGCCGTGAGCAGAACGGCTCCGGCAGTGGAGCCGGCCAGATACTTGCGGTATTGAGCATTGGCGAGAAAGCTGAGCTGTTCGGGGCCGGCCTCTTGCAGCGTGGCCAGACCGGAAATCAGCTTTCCCGAATCGCCGCGGAGCGTCGCACCGAGGCGCTCGGCCAGATCGCCGAGGGTATGAACGACACTGGCCATCAGCGCAATTGGTTCATGCGCTCGATAACCTGGCGGGTGATGTCATATTGCGGCTTGACATCGACCACGGCACCGCGCTCGAGCACCAGATCAAAATCACCCTTCTTGATGACTTCTTCGACCGCCTTGTCCAGCTTGGGCTTGAGCTGTTTGAGCATGTCGCGATCCGCGGAGGCCTTGGACTCGTTCAGCTCTTTGGACAGGAACTGAAAATCACGAGCCTTTTGCTTGAATTCCAGTTCAAGACGCTCGCGCTCGGCCTGCTGCATCTTGTCGCCATCTTTGCCAAGGCGATCCTGAATGCGCTTGGCCTCGCTTTCCAAACCCTGAAGCTTGGTCAGCTGGGGACCGAATTTCTTCTCCGCATCGACCGAATAACGCTTCGCAGCGTCCGATTCGAGCAGGGCCATCTGGTAATTCAGTACCGCGATCTTCATTTCCGCGAATGCGGGGGTAGCTACCAAGGCAGCGGCTACGACGAGCAATTGGGTCAACTTACGCACAATGAATACCACTCTTGATAATGACGCCGGAGCCAGCTCCAGCTGATTAGAAGGTTTGGCCCAGCGAGAACTGGAAGACCTGCGTATCCGCATCGTCAGGCTTCATGACCGGCATGGCCAGACTGAAACTCAACGGTCCCATCGCCGTGATCCAGGTCAGCCCCACACCCACCGAACTGGCGAGATTGCTAAGGTCGATATCTCCGCAATCCTGGGTGTTCATGCTCGCCTTGAGGATCGGGTCGTTGGTCGTCGGGCACTCGGTGAGGAACACGTTACCGACATCCCAAAACACCGCTGTACGCAGCGAGCGCTGATCCTTCACGAACGGCATCGGGAACAGGTATTCGACGCCACCCTGAATCAGCACGTTACCGCCATAAGCCACCGGATCCTGATCGTCGGTATAGCGACCATCGTAGCCCGGTCCCGCGCCTTCGGCCGTGCTGATGACACTACCGTCGGCATTACGCGCCACGCTGGGCGTGCTGCGTGGGCCAAGGGAGCTGTCCTCGTACCCGCGAACCGAGTTGAAGCCACCTGCGTAGTAGTGCTCGTAGAACGGCAGGCCATCGGTCGACCCGTAACCACTACCATAGCCAAGCTCGGTATGAAAGCGCAGTGACGTGCTCTGGGTCAGTGGTACGAACACCTGGCCGCGGTAGTCGAGTTTGAAGAAAGCCAGGTCACTGCCAGGCAGCGTGGCCTCGAAATTCAGGCTCTGCGAATAGCCCCGATCCGCCAGGACACCCCGGTTGAGGGTCGACTCGGACCAGCCCACGGAACCTTTGAAGTTGAGGAAACGATCGCCCTCCTCCTCAATGAAGGCGAGAATCTCGTCCACCGAGTAACTGCCGATATCGAGCGAGTCCTGCTGAGCCGACAGCCCATAGGACAGGCGGGCAGTTTCGCTGATTGGATAACCGATGTTGACCCCGGCACCCATGCTATCGACCGAGTAGCTCGATACATCGTAATCGAGCTCATCGTAGTCGGTGGTCCGATAGAAGGCGTTGTAGCCCAGGCTGACCCCATCTTCGGTCCAGTAGGGGTCTACAAAGCCGAAGTTGTAGCGGGATTGGTATTCGCTTCGGGTAAGCCCGACGCTGACACGATTGCCGGTTCCCAGGAAGTTATTCTGGCTGATGGAGCCGCCCAGAATCAGACCGGCGTTCTGAGCAAACCCGATGCTCGCCATGATCGAACCCGAAGGCTGCTCCTCGACGCTGTAATTGACGTCGATCTGGTCGTCAGTGCCCGGCACCTGCGGGGTTTCGACGTTCACTTCCTTGAAAAAGCCCAGGCGCTCGAGGCGGGTCTTGGACTGATCGATGAGGTAGGTCGAGGCCCAACCGCCTTCCATCTGGCGCATTTCCCGACGCAGCACCTCATCTTCCGTCTTGGTGTTGCCGCGGAAATTGATGCGATTGACGTAGGCCCGTTTGCCGGGATCGACCACGAATGTGATCGCCACGGTATTGTCCTCGTCGTTCGTCTCGGGTACGCCGTTCACGTTAGCGAAGGTATAACCCTCGTTGCCGAGACGACGGCTGAGCAGTTCCGAGGTCGTGGTCATCACCTTTCGCGAGAAGACCTGACCTTCTTTGGCCAGCAGCAGCGACCGCAATTCTTCCTCGGGCACCTTGAGGTCGCCAGTGAGCTTGACATCGCTGACCGTGTAGCGATCACCTTCGGCGATATTGACCGTGATATAGACGTCTTTCTTGTCGGGCGTAATGGACACCTGGGTGGAGGTGATGTCCATATTGATGTAGCCGCGATCCAGATAGTAGGAGCGCAAGCGCTCGAGGTCACCGGACAGTTTTTCGCGGGCGTACTTGTCGTCATTGCGGAAGAACGACAGCCAGTTGCTGGTTTTCAGCTCGAACAGGTCGGTCAGGTCTTCTTCGGGGAAAACGCTGTTGCCCACCACGTTGATGTGCTTGATCGCCGCGACCGAACCTTCATTGATATTGATCTTGAGCGCGACTCGATTGCGTGGCTGCGGGACTACCTCGGTTTCGATCGTCGCCGAGTAACGACCTTGCGCCACATACTGCCGCTGCAGTTCGTTGCGCACGCCTTCCAGTGTGGCGCGCTGGAAAATCTCGCCTTCTGCCAGGCCGGACTGTTGCAGGCCAGACAGCAGGTCTTCGGTTTTGATGGCCTTGTTGCCGTCGATCTCGATGCTGGCGATCGAGGGACGCTCTACCACGTTGATCACCAGGACGTCGCCTTCCCGACCCAACTGAATGTCTTCGAAGAAGCCGGTCCGAAACAGGGCCCGAGTGGCATCGACGAGTCGGCTGTCGTCGGCCGATTGCCCGACATTCAGGGGCAATGCACCGAAGACGCTGCCGGCGGACACCCGTTGCAGGCCATTGACGCGGATATCGGAGATGGTGAAGGACTCGGCGTGAACTTCGGTAATCATCAGCGCGGAAATTACCGCGGGTAGCAGCAGACGTTTCATGAAGTCCTTTCTTTTCTAACCTGATCAATGAACCGGCACCAGGCGCGGCGACATCAAGGTATATGGCAATTAAAGGCGGCCAAGGTCATTGACCAGTGCAAGCAGCATCACTCCGACAACCAGACTGATACCGATCTGAACTCCCCAGCCCTGGACTCTGTCCGAAAGCGGACGCCCGCGAACCCACTCGACCAGATAGAACAGCAGGTGCCCCCCATCCAGAACCGGGATAGGCAAAAGATTGAGTACCCCGAGGCTAATGCTCAAATAGGCAAGAAAGTTCAGGAAGTCACTCAGGCCCGACTGCGCAGAAGCGCCCGCCACTTTAGCAATGGTTATCGGGCCGCTCAAGTTTTTTACCGAGAGCTCACCGAAGAGCATTTTGCGTAACGAATCGAGCGTCAGGACACTCATCATCCAGGTTCTGCGGGCACCTTCCGCAATGGCCTCGAGAGGGCCAAAACGCACGGTTCGCAGCATTTCCGCCGGCCATTCGCCACCGGCCACACCAGCACCGAGATAGCCCCGACGATCATCGCCCTCATCTTTGGCCGCCAGGGTGAGAGGCATATCCAGCCGCTGCCCTTCCCGCTCGACGACCAGCTTGACGGATTCGCCTGGTAGCAGGCGGACCTGATCGATGACCTGCTGCCACTCATCCAATGGCTGACCATTCAGACTGACCAGGCGGTCACCCAAACGTACGCCTGCCGCCTGTGCAGGACCTTCCGGATCAAGCTGCGCCACCACCGGCGCAATAGCGGGACGCCAGGGTCGGATACCAAGAGAGCCGATCGGGTCAGGTTCCTCGGCCCCCTGCAACCAGTCTTTCAGTTGCAGATGCAATTGCTGTTGCTGGCTGCTCTCAGGATCACGGACCGTGATGTCGAGAGTGCCGCTTTCACCGATACGCCTGACCAACTGAAGGTTGACGTCCGCCCAGCCAGACGTAGGTTTGCCGTTCACGCCGATAATTTCCTGGCCCGGCGTCAACCCGCCCCGCTCCGCGAGGCTGCCGGTTTCTACCGCCCCCACCACCGGCCGTACCTGCTCGCTGCCAAGCATCGCCAATGCCCAGAAGAACACAAGCGCGAGAAGGAAATTGGCTGCTGGTCCGGCCGACACGATAGCGAAACGCTGACGCACGGTCTTGCGGTTGAACGCCTGCCCAAGCAACGCAGCGGGCACCTCGGCTTCACGCTCGTCGAGCATCTTGACGTACCCGCCGAGGGGGATAGCCGCCACCACGAACTCGGTCCCCTGGCGGTCATGCCAGCGGATCAGGGGCCGTCCAAAGCCCACGGAAAAACGAAGCACCTTCACGCCGCAACGACGCGCCACCCAGAAGTGGCCGAATTCGTGGAAAGTAACCAGTACACCCAGGGCAATCAGGGTACCGATGATCATGTACAGCGCGCCCATATAATCCTCTGCCCGAAGGCGATCAAAACGGGAGGGTCGGCCAACCTCGGCCGACCGTCATCGGCCAAGATGGTATCGAGCGATAGCGGCTAACGACGCCGGCCATTCAACCAGCGCGAGGCCAGCTCACGGGCCCGCATATCGGCAGCCAGAATGTCGTCCAGGCTAAATGCGGGTGCGGCTGGCTCCGTGTCGAGCACATGCTCGATGATACTCGCGATTTCGGTGAAACGAATGCGCCCGCCGAGAAAGGCATCGACTGCGACTTCGTTCGCCGCATTCAGCATCGCAGGCGCGGTCCCGCCCGCAACAGCCGCTTCGCGCGCGATGCGAAGACAAGGGAAGCGCGTCTCGTCAGGCGCCTGAAAATCCAGCCGCCCGATACGCAGCAGGTCGAGCGCCGAAACACCAGAGTCGATTCGCTCTGGCCAGGCAAGCGCGTGGGCAATCGGCGTGCGCATGTCCGGGTTGCCCAACTGGGCCAAAACCGAGCCGTCGACATAATCGACCATCGAATGGATCACGCTTTGTGGATGGACCACGACCTCGACCTGATCAGGCCGCGCGTCGAAAAGCCAACACGCCTCGATCAGCTCGAGCCCCTTGTTCATCATGCTCGCCGAATCAACCGAAATCTTTCGCCCCATCGACCAGTTGGGGTGGGCACAGGCCTGAGCAACCGTCACCGATGACAACTGCTCCAACGGAAGCTCGCGAAAAGGCCCGCCGGATGCGGTAAGCAGGATGCGCCGAACGCCGACCTCGGCCAGACCGCGTCGATAATCGCCCGGGAGACATTGGAAGATAGCGTTATGCTCGCTGTCGATCGGGAGCAGCACAGCGCGACTGTCGCGCAGAGCCTGCATGAACAGGGCACCGGACATGACCAGTGCTTCCTTGTTGGCCAGCAGCACCCTCTTGCCCGCCTGGACCGCCGATAGCGTTGGACGCAGCCCGGCGGCCCCGACGATGGCTGCCATCACCGCATCGACATCCGGGTGCGCCGCCACTTCACAGAGCCCACCCTCGCCCACCAGCACGCGCGTAGCAATGCCTTCGTTGTCGAGCTGGCGTTGCAGCTCCGCAGCCCGAGGCGAGTCTGCGACCACCGCATAGCGCGGGCGATGCGTCACGCAAAGGGCGCGCAGTTCGGCAATACGGTTATGAGCCGTAAGCGCGAAGGCCTGGTAGCGATCCGGATGCCGGGCAATGACATCCAGCGTACTCAACCCGATGGAACCGGTCGCACCCAGCACCGTGACCTGCAAGGGCGCGCTCACCAGGCTGCCCAACCTGCCAGCCACAACAACACCGTGAACACGGGAACAGCGGCAGTAAGGCTATCGATACGATCCATGACCCCCCCATGCCCAGGCAGCAGTTGGCTGCTGTCCTTGATGCCGGAGCTTCGCTTGAACATGCTCTCGGTCAGGTCACCGACAACCGAAATCACGACGACTGTAGCGGCGCCCAGCAGGGCCAGCACGAGTTCACGCGCCAACCAGTCACGATAGAGCCCGACGGCAAGTGTGATCAGCAGACTGGTGATGAGCCCCCCGATCATGCCTTCCCAACTCTTGCCTGGGCTTACCTGGGGTGCCAGTTTGCGACGCCCCAACGTCTTCCCCGAGAAGTACGCACCGATGTCCGCCGCCCAGACCAGAACCATGACCGCCACAATCAACCAGTTGCCCTGCGGCCATTGTTTGAGTACCACCAAGGCCTGCCAGGCGGGAAGCAGGATCAGCAGGCCAATCAACAGACTGCCGTTGCGCCCACCCCAATGACGCTGGCTGCCTGGGTAGGTCAGGACAAAATAGGTCGCGGCAAGCCACCAGACCACGGCGGCCGACAGCAACCAGGGCACGAACGCTGGCATCTGGAAAAGCAGAACCAGCAATACCGCCACCAACGCTGCATACCCGACCCGGGCAGGCTGTTGCGTATAACCCGCCAGACGCGCCCACTCCCAGGCACCAAGCGTCACCACCGCACCGATGAACAGCGCGAAAGCCGCGCCATCAAGCAGGAAGAAACCGATCAGCGCGATCGGCACGAGCACGGCGGCGGTGATGATGCGTTGTTTCAACATTCTGCACGGGCCTCGGTTTCGACCTGATCGCCCGTCTTGCCAAAACGGCGTTGGCGTGTGGCGAAATCAGCGAGCGCGGTTCGCATTGCGTCGTGTTTGAAATCCGGCCAGAACAGGTCTGAAAAATAAAGTTCGGCGTAAGCCAGCTGCCACAACAGGAAGTTGCTTATGCGCCGCTCCCCGCCCGTGCGAATGCACAGGTCCGGCGCTGGCGTGTCGCCCGTCGCAAGATAGCTCTGGAAAAGCGCCGGACTGATCTCGTCAGGCTGCAGGCGTCCGTCCTGTGCTTCCCGTGCCATTCGCTGGGCCGCCTGTAGGATGTCCCACTGGCCGCCGTAGTTCGCCGCGACCTGGAGGATGAAGCGACCACGCCCAGCCGTCATTTCCTCGGCCTCGAGCATGGCGGTTTGCAGCTCGGGATGAAACCGGCTGCGGTCACCGATGATACGCAGGCTGATGTCGTTGTCGTTGAGCCGGCGCGCCTCACGCCGGAGCGCGGAAAGGAACAGCTCCATGAGTGCCCCCACCTCGTCGGCCGGACGCTGCCAGTTTTCGCTGGAAAACGCGAACAGGGTAAGCACCTCGACACCCGCCTCGGCACAGACCTCGATAACCGCCCTCACCGCGTCGACTCCAGCCTTGTGCCCGGCTACGCCCGGCAACAAGCGCCTCTTGGCCCAACGGTTGTTGCCATCCATGATGATTGCGACATGACGGGGTACATTCCGCATGGCAATCGGCCTGACCTTTTCCATGAAACGACTCTACCTGCGCTCAAACACGCTGCGAACAAAAGTAGGAACTGACGTGCCAGCCCCAGGGGGTTGGGGCTCGATAGCCCCTTGCCTGCCGGGTTACGACAGGCGCCAACATGAGCAGGGCGAAAACGACACCCGACACCGGCTCAAACCGCCATCAGGTCGCTTTCCTTGGCTTCCAGCGCCTTGTCGATCTCAGCGACGTACTTGTCGGTCAGCTTTTGAACGTCATCCTGGGCGCGACGTTCCTCGTCTTCACTGATTTCCTTCTCCTTGACCAGATCCTTCAGCTGAGCCAGCGCATCACGGCGGATGTTGCGCACCGCTACGCGCGCGTTCTCGGCCTCGGCACGCGCCTGCTTGGAGTAACCCTTGCGTGTTTCCTCGGTGAGTGCCGGCATCGGGACGCGAATGGTCGTGCCCGCAGTAGCTGGATTGAGGCCGAGATCAGAGGTCATGATGGCCTTTTCGACGGCCTGGATCATGCTGCGATCGAACACGGTCAGCGCCAGTGTGCGGGAGTCTTCGGCAGTCACGTTGGCAACCTGACGCAGCGGCGTATCCGCTCCGTAGTAAGGCACCATGACGTTATCGAGAATGCTCGGATGCGCACGACCAGTGCGGATCTTGGCAAAGGCGTGCCCCAGCGACTCCAGGGATTTCTTCATGCGCTCCTGCGCGTCTTGCTTGATCTCGTTGATCATTGGTTCGCTTCCTCGATGAGGGTGCCTTCGGCGCCGCCGAGCACGATATTCAGCAGGGCTCCGGGCTTGTTCATGTTGAATACACGCAGCGGCATATTGTGATCGCGGCACAGACAGATCGCGGTCAGGTCCATCACACCGAGCTTGCGGTCGAGCACCTCGTCGTAACTCAGCTGCTCGAATTTTTCCGCGTTCGGATCCTTGAACGGGTCGGCGGTGTAGACGCCATCGACCTTTGTTGCCTTGAGCACGACGTCCGCATGGATCTCGATCGCTCGCAGGCAGGCAGCCGAATCGGTGGTAAAGAAGGGATTGCCGGTGCCGGCGGAGAAGATCACCACCTCGCCGCTCTTCAGGTGGCGCATGGCCTTGCGGCGATCGTAGTGATCCGTGACCCCCACCATCGAAATCGACGACATGACCAGCGCCGGGATGTTGGAGCGCTCCAGCGCATCACGCATGGCCAGTGCATTCATGACGGTGGCCAGCATACCCATGTGGTCTCCGGTGACGCGGTCCATTCCCGCCGCGGACAGCGCCGCGCCACGGAACAGGTTGCCGCCCCCGATCACCAACCCGACTTCAACGCCGATCCCCACCAGCTGCCCCACTTCCAGCGCCATGCGATCGAGCACCTTGGGATCGATACCGAAGTCTTCCGATCCCATGAGCGCTTCGCCGCTCAATTTGAGCAGGATGCGTTTATAGCGAGGATTGCGTGCACTCATCTGCTGAGCCATTGGCGTTGTCTCTCCTGCGGCGTTGTATGACTGGCCGATTGGCCGGCCTGAAAATATCTGCGCTATGACAGCGCGAGCAAGGCTTGGTGCCACGCGATGACTAAAACGTGACGAAACTTTGCTTCTCCAATTCGACAAAGAGGCCGCGCGCGTGAGCGGGCAGCCTCTTCGAGGACAACGGAGCGATCTTACTGCTTGGTAGCGGCGACTTGCGCGGCAACCTCGGCGGCGAAGTCGACTTCGGCGCGCTCGATACCTTCACCCACTTCGAACCGAACGAAGGAGATGATCTCGGCACCGGCTTTCTTCGCCAGATCGCCAACCTTGACGTCGGGATCCTTGACGAACGGCTGTTCGACCAGGCTGGCCTCGGCCAGGAACTTGCTGATACGACCGGCAACCATCTTCTCGACGATCTCGGCCGGCTTGCCCTTGATCTTGTCTTCGTTCAACGCCATGAAGATTTCCTTCTCCTTGGCGACCGCTTCCTCGGAAACCTGCGACGGATCCAGGAACTGCGGGTTGCTTGCAGCGACGTGCATGGCGATCTCGCGCGCCAGATCGACATTGCCGCCCTTCAGCGCAACCAGTACGCCGATGCGATGACCATGCAGGTAGGAACCGACCAGGTCGGCCTGAACGCTGCTCAGGCGACGGATGTTCACGTTCTCACCGCACTTGGCGACCAGCGCTTCACGATCGGCTTCCTGGGCAGCGATCAGCGGCGCGGCCTCGGTCATGTTCTCGGCGAAGGCCTTCTCGATGCTGGCGTTGACGAACGCCTTGAAGTCGTCCTGCAGGGCCAGGAAGTCGGTCTGCGAGTTGACTTCGATGATCACGGCCCGCTTGTTGTCGTCAGAAACCTTGACGGCGATGGAGCCTTCAGCAGCGATGTTGCCAGCCTTCTTGGCGGCCTTGATCGCACCCGCGGCACGCATGTCATCAATGGCCTTCTCGATATCGCCACCGGCGGCGGTGAGCGCCTTTTTGCAATCCATCATGCCTTGGCCGGTGCGCTCGCGCAGTTCTTTAACCAGGGCTGCAGTGATCTCTGCCATGTTTGCAAATCCTCTCGATTCGGTTATTCGATCTCCGCCCTTCAGTCCGGGCGAACAATTCAGAAGTGGCAAAAAGGGGGCATAGCCCCCTTCTTGTTCAACGGGTATCAGCCAGGCGACAGCAGCACTCAGCCTTGAGCGGCCTCGGGAGCCGTTTCCTCGACGAACTCGTCGGCACCGCCGGCGGTGTTCTGACGACCACGCAGGACCGCGTCAGCCATGGAGCTCAGGTAGAGTTGCACGGCGCGAATGGCATCATCATTACCAGGGATGATGTAATCGACGCCTTCCGGGCTGCTGTTGGTGTCGACAACACCGATCACCGGAATACCAAGCTTGTTGGCCTCGGAAATCGCGATGCGCTCGTGATCCACGTCGATAACGAACATGGCGTCCGGCAGACCACCCATGTCCTTGATACCGCCCAGGCTGCGCTCGAGCTTCTCGAGATCGCGAGTGCGCATCAGCGCTTCTTTCTTGGTCAGCTTGTCGAACGTACCGTCCTGCGATTGAGCTTCCAGATCGCGCAGACGCTTGATCGAGGCGCGAATGGTCTTGTAGTTCGTCAGCATGCCGCCCAACCAGCGATGATCGACGTACGGCGAACCACAACGGGCCGCTTCTTCGCGAACGATCTTGCCAGCGGAGCGCTTGGTGCCTACGAACAGGATCTTGTTCTTGCCAGCAGCGAGCTTCTCAACGAAACGCAGTGCGTCGTTGAACATCGGCAGCGTCTGCTCGAGGTTGATGATATGAATCTTGTTGCGCGCGCCGAAAATGTACTTGTTCATTTTCGGGTTCCAGTAACGGGTCTGGTGGCCGAAGTGCACACCGGCCTTCAGCATATCGCGCATGGTGACTTGAGACATGGGACTTCCTCGGATAGTCGGGTTAGGCCTCCACGTGTCCCGATATCCAACTCTTGCGAGCACCCAGGATACCGTGTCGATACGTGTGTGGGGTCAAGCTCTAGCGGGCACTCCCGCAGAGCGGCGCGTTTTATAGCACAAAGGGGCACCTCAGGCTAGCGCATCTTTCATCGGCATGCGCTGCCCCAAGGGCCGAAAGCCTGGTGTCGCCTGCAGGCCACCAGTGCTTTGGTTTATCATCTGGCCTTTCGTTTTTCCGCCTGCGCCTCTTGGCGCCAAGAGGATTGCATGACCGTATCGATAAAAACACCTGATGAAATCGAGAAGATGCGTGTAGCCGGTCGCCTGGCCGCCGAAGTACTGGAAATGATCGGCGAATACGTCAAGCCCGGTGTCACTACCGAAGAGCTCGACCGGCGATGCCATGACCATATCGTCAACGTCCAGCAGGCAATACCAGCCCCACTCAATTACAAGGGCTACCCGAAGTCGATCTGCACGTCGATCAACCACGTGGTCTGCCACGGCATCCCCAACGACAAGCCGCTCAAGGATGGCGACATCCTCAACATCGATATCACTGTTATCAAGGACGGCTACCACGGCGACACCAGCAAGATGTTCCTTGTCGGCAGGGCGCCGGAATGGGCCGAGCGGCTCTGCCGGATCACCCAGGAATGCCTCTACAAGGGCATTGAGATCGTTCGACCAGGCGCCCGGCTGGGCGACATCGGCGAGGTGATCCAGAAACACGCGGAGAAGCACGGATTCTCGGTCGTTCGTGAATACTGTGGTCACGGGATCGGCAAGGTCTTCCACGAAGAGCCGCAAGTGCTTCACTATGGCCGCGCCGGCACGGGCCTCGAACTGAAAGAAGGCATGACCTTCACCATCGAGCCGATGATCAATCAGGGCCGCTCCGAAACCCGCCTGCTGGGCGACGGCTGGACTGCGATCACCAAGGACCGGAAGCTGTCTGCGCAATGGGAACACACCATTGCGGTGACCGCCGATGGCTATGAGATCCTGACGCTACGCAGCGACGACACCATCGCCCGTACCTCGCCCTGATATCACCGGCCCCTTCTAGGAGACGATCATGCCCCAGGTTGACCCCGATCTGTTCGATCGCAGCCAGTTCCAGGCCGAACTGGCGCTCAAAGCCAGCCCGATCGCAGCCTTCAAGAAGGTTATCCGCCGCGCCCGCGAGGTGCTCGACGAACGTTTTCTTGCCGGTCGCGACATCCGCCGCCTGATCGAAGATCGCGCCTGGTTCGTCGATCAGATCCTGCGTGCCGCCTGGGAGCGCTTCGACTGGAGCGCCGACGGCGAAATCGCACTGGTGGCCGTGGGCGGTTACGGACGGGGCGAACTGCACCCCTATTCCGACATCGACCTGCTGATCCTCCTTGACGACAGCAACCAGGAAACCTTTCGCGACGCCATCGAAGGTTTTCTGACCCTGCTTTGGGACATCGGCCTCGAGGTCGGACAAAGCGTACGCTCGGTTGCCGAGTGCGCAGAAGAGGCCCGCGCGGACCTGACGGTCATCACCAACCTGATGGAAAGCCGGACGGTTGCCGGCCCTGAACAGCTGCGCCAGGAAATGCTCCGGGTGACCAGCCCGAGCGAGATGTGGCCCAGCAAGGATTTCTTCCTGGCCAAACGCGCCGAACAAGCAGCCCGGCATTCGAAGTACAACAACACCGAATACAACCTCGAACCCAACGTAAAGGGTTCGCCGGGTGGCCTGCGCGACATTCAGACCATCCTATGGATTGCGCGGCGCCAGTTCGGCAGCCTGAACCTGAGCGCCATTGTCGACCAGGGCTTTCTTACCGAAGGCGAATACAGCCTGCTGGTTTCCAGCCAGGAATTCATCTGGCGCGTTCGCTACGGTCTGCACATGCTGGCCGGACGCGCCGAGGATCGCCTGCTCTTCGATCACCAGCGCAGCCTGGCGGCAATGCTTGGCTACGAGGACAGCGACGCGAAGCTCGCCATCGAGCGATTCATGCAGAAGTACTACCGCGTGGTCATGAGCATTTCCGAGCTCAGCGACCTGGTCGGGCAGCATTTTGCCGAGGTCATCCTCTGGGAAGGCGAAACGGGTCCTGCCGTGGCGCTGAACAGCCGATTCGTGGTGCGTGACGGGTATCTGGAAGTCGCCAATGACTCGGTATTCAAGCGCCGCCCGTTCGCCATCCTGGAGACCTTCGTCCTGCTCGCCCAACATCCCGAGATCCAGGGCGTACGCGCCGAAACGATCCGGTTGTTGCGTGATCACCGACACCTGATCGATGACGATTTCCGCAGCGACATCCGCAACACCAGCCTCTTCATCGAACTGTTCAAGTGCAAGGAAGGCATCCATCGCAACCTGCGCCGGATGAACCGCTATGGGATCCTGGGGCGCTATCTGCCGGAGTTCGGGCATATCGTCGGCCAGATGCAACACGACCTGTTCCACATATACACCGTCGACGCCCACACGCTGAACGTCATCAAGTACCTGCGCAAGCTCAGCAAGCCGGGTGTCGCCGAAAAGTATCCGCTGGCCAGCAAGCTGGTCGAGCGTCTACCGAAACCCGAGCTGATCTACATTGCCGGCCTTTACCACGACATCGCCAAGGGCCGTGGCGGTGATCACTCCGAACTGGGTGCGGTAGATGCCCAAGCCTTTTGCGTTCGCCACAAACTCCCTGCCTGGGATACCCGCCTGGTGGTCTGGCTGGTCGAAAATCATCTGGCAATGTCGACCACCGCGCAGCGGAAGGATCTGTCCGACCCGCAGGTGATCAACGATTTCGCGCAACAGGTCGGTGACGAAACGCACCTGGACTATCTCTACGTGCTCACGGTCGCCGACATCAACGCGACCAATCCGACACTGTGGAATTCATGGCGTGCCAGCCTGTTGCGCCAGCTATACACCGAAACCAAGCGAGCGTTGCGCCGCGGCCTGGAAAATCCGCTCGACCGCGAGGAGCAGATCCGCCAGACCCAGCGCGCCGCACTCGACAATCTGGTGCGCAACGGCACCGACCCCGACGACGCCGAACAGCTCTGGGCGCAACTGGGGGACGACTACTTCATGCGCCACAGCTCTACCGACGTCGCCTGGCATACCGAGGCGATCATCGAGCACCCAAGCGACGGCGGCCCGCTGGTTCTGATCAAGGAGACGACCCAGCGCGAGTTCGAAGGGGGCACGCAGATCTTCATCTATGCGCCCGACCAGCACGACTTTTTTGCCGTAACGGTCGCCGCGATGGACCAGCTGAACCTGAACATCCACGATGCCCGGATCATCACCTCGAGCAGCCAGTTCACGCTCGACACCTACATCGTGCTGGATGCCGACGGCAGCCCGATCGGCAACGACCCGGAACGCACCGAGGAAATCCGCCAGGGCCTGATCGACGCCCTGCGCAACCCGGATGACTATCTGACCATCATCCAGAAACGCGTTCCTCGGCAGCTCAAGCACTTCGCCTTTCCGCCGCAGGTCACCATTCACAACGACATGCAGCGCCCGCAGACCATCATCGAGGTGGTCGCTCCTGACCGCCCGGGATTGCTGGCCCGTATCGGTCAGCTGTTCCTGGATTTCGATCTTTCGGTGCAGAACGCGAAAATCGCCACGCTCGGCGAACGCGTCGAAGACGTGTTCTTCGTGACCAATGCGGATAATCAGCCGCTATCGGATCCGCAGCTGTGCCTCAAGCTACAGCAGGCGATGATCAAGCAGCTCTCTCAGGAAAACGAGCGCCAACCATCACCCAGCAGCATCGTCATCTGAGCTGCCCCCCGCTGCGACCGTCAGTCCCAGGGCTTTCCGCGGGTCTTGGCGGTCACCGGCAGCTTCTGCTGCATGGCCGCCTTGGCCAGGACATGGGCGCTGACCGGTGCGGTCAGGAATAAAAAGAGGGTGATCAGGATCTCGTGCATGCTCAGCCCCTCACCCTGGTGGCTGAAAAAGATCATCGACCCAATGACAATGCCGCCTACGCCGAGCGTGGTGGCCTTGGTCGGGCCATGCAGCCTGGTGAAGAAATCCGGCAGGCGATAGAGACCGATGGCGCCGACCAGCGCAAAGGCGCTGCCGACCAGAAGAAACAGACTCACCAGCACTTCGATCCAGAATGGCATCGCAGGTCCTCAATCGATGATGTCACCGTGCAGCAGATGCTTGCCCACCGCAACGGTACTGACGAAGCCCATCACCGCAATCAGCAGCGCGGCCTCGAAGAAAAGATCTGATGCCAGCCAGATGCCAAACAGCACGATCATGGCCAGCGCGTTGATATAGAGCGTGTCGAGAGCCAGGACCCGGTCTGGCATGTCGGGTCCTTGCACCAGGCGCACCAGATTGAGAACCGCAGCGGCCCCGATCACACCCATGCACAGCGGAATTACGAACGCGAGCATACGAATATCTCCAGCAGCGGGGTTTCGTAGCGACTCTTCACTTCTGCTATCAGCGTTTCGATATCCGGAGCATCCAGCGCATGGATCAGCAACACCTTGTGATCGGCACGCAGGGACGCCGAAACGGTCCCAGGCGTCAGCGAAATGATACTGGTCAGCACGGCAAGGACGAACGGATGCTCGATTTCCATCGGTACTTCGATGAATGCCGGTTGCAGCTGCCCGCGCGGGCCAAGTACCAGTTTGGCCACGTGTATATTGGCAACCGCGATGTCATAGAGCACCTTCAAGGTAAACCCCAGGAGCTTGAGCGGGCTCCGCACCGCGGGCACCTCGATGAGAAAACCTCGTACGAGCAGCGGGATCGCCCACCCCAGAAACAACCCGAGCAGCACATGGCCCGCGGCCCAGGTGTTGTTGAGCAGCAACCAGAGCAACGCCAGCAGCAGTGTCAGCGCCGGATTCGGCAGCAACCTTCTCATGCGCCACCTCCCTGGATGATCTGCATATAGGGCATCAGATCGAACAACTGAGCTGCCGCGGCCTGCACATACGCCTGGATGGGGTTTGCAGCCCCGACCATGACCAGGCTACCCAACAGCAGGCCGACCGCCGCAGCCACCCGTACCGGGTCGGCTGGCGTCGCCACAGTCGCAGCATCGCTGGCTCGCCAGAACACCATGCTTCCGGCGCGGTTCAGTGCGATCAACATGCCCAGGCCACCGATCAGCACAACTGGCCAGAGGAGCGCCGCATCGAGTCCTGTGGGTACGGCGCGCAACAGCATGAGCTTGCCGATGAAGCCCGAGAACGGGGGCAAACCGGCAATCGAGATGGCACCGGCGAAAAACATCGCGCCCAGCATCAACGGCTGCCGAACGGCCGGCGCCGACACCAGCTCGCCTGCCGCATCCCCGCGCTGACGGGCGATCAGATCGGCAACCAGGAACAACCCGCCAGAGATCAGCGTGCTGTGCAACAGGTAATACAGCGCCGCGGCGAGGCCGGTTTCCGAGCCGAGGGCGACACCCGCGAGCAACGTGCCGACCGATACCACCACCAGGTACGACAGCACCAGTTGCAGGTTTTGCGCCGCCAGCGCGCCCAGCACACCACCGACCAGCGTCAGCATCGACAACGGCCATAACCAGTCAAGCACCATGCCCTCCAGCGTGCCCGCTTCACTCCCGTAGATCAGCGTGAAGACACGGACGACTGCATAGAGTCCGAGCTTGGTCATGATCGCGAAGAGCGCAGCCACCGGGGCCGTCGCCGACGCATAGGCTCGCGGCAACCAGAAATACAGCGGCAGGATGGCGCCCTTCAGCCCGAAGACCACCAGCAACAGATAGCCAGCCGCCGCCAGCAGCGGCGCGTCGGCCGGGTCCGCCGCACCGACACGAATGGCCAGGTCGACCATGTTCAGGGTGCCGGTCAGGCCGTAGAGCATGCTGACCCCGATCAGGAAGAGCGAAGAGCCGAGCAGGTTCAGCACAACGTAATGGATACCGGCCTGGACACGCCGCGCCCCCTGCCCGTGCAGCAGCAGCGCATACGAGGAAATCAGCAATACCTCGAAGAACACGAAAAGGTTGAACAGGTCGCCGGTCAGGAAGGCGCCATTGATACCCATCAGCTGGAACTGGAACAAGGCGTGGAAGTTCGGGCCACGCTCGTCATCGCCGCGACAGGCATAGAGCACGGCGAAGCCCGCCAGCCAGGACGTGACGAGCAGCATCAGGGCGCTCAGGCGGTCCAGTAACAGCATGATGCCGAACGGTGGCGCCCAGTCTCCCAGCCTGTAGACCTGAAGCACGCCGGTATCCGCAACCGCCAGCAACCAAAGCGACAGCGGTACCAGTAACCAGGTGGCGACCAGCGACAGCAACCGCTTCACACGCAAGCTGGCGCGATGCAGAAGCAACAGCGCGCAGCCCGTGAATAGCGGCAAGAGTATCGGCAGGATCATCGCGTGATTCATTCGCGCGGCTCCCGCCCGTCAACGTGGTCAGTGCGCAACTCGCCTAGCCCGCGCAGCGCCAGCACGACCACGAAGGCGGTCATGGCAAAGCCGATTACGATGGCCGTCAGAACCAGTGCCTGCGGCAAGGGGTCGCCGTATTCGGCACTTCGCCCGATGACGGCGGGTGCGCCAGTGACGAGGCGTCCCATGGCGAAGATGAACAGATTCACTGCGTAGGAAATCAAAGTCAGGCCCATCACCACCGGAAAGATACGCGCCCGCAACAGCAGGTAGACGCCGCTGGCCGTCATGATCCCGAGCGTTATCGCCAGTACGGCTTCCATTACAGCACCTCCTTGCAAGACTCGCCCTGGCTGACGTGGCCAATGTTCGACAGGATCAGCAGTGTCGCCGCGACCACGGTGAGGTACACACCCAGGTCGAAAAGCATGGCCGTCGCCAGCTCGAATTCACCTACCAGCGGCAAATGAAAATGGCCGAACGCGGAAGTCAGGAACGGGCGCCCGAACAGCCAGCTACCGAGCCCGGTCAGCCCGGCGATCAGCACACCGGCGCCCGCGATGGCGTGGTAGCTGAACGGCTGACGCGCCTGCGCCCAGGTCACGCCGTGAGAGATGTATTGGAGAATCAGCGCGACCGCCGTAATCAGCCCGGCGATGAAGCCACCGCCCGGCAGGTTATGCCCGCGCAGGAAAATGAAGACCGAGATCAGCAGTGCCATGGGCAGCAGCGCACGAGACAGCGTATCGAGCACCATCGGATGGCGGTCGGTCGACCACAGTCGGCCACCGTAATCACGCACCGGATGAGGCAGCCGAAGCCGGTGGAGCAATCCGAAAATGCCTACCGCGGCGATCGCCAGGACGGTGATCTCTCCGAGCGTATCGAAGCCACGGAAGTCGACCAGGATCACGTTCACCACGTTGGTCCCGCCCCCGCCCGGTACGCTGTTCTCCAGGAAGAACGACGCAATGCTCTCGTACGGCCGTGTCAGGACCGCATAGGCCAGAAGCGCGATCATGGTGCCGAAGGTGCCGGCCAGGATCAGATCACGGAAGCTTCGCAGACTGCTGGATTCGACAGGCGTGCGATCGGGCATGAAGAAGAGCGCGAGGATCAACAGGATGATGGTCACCACCTCGACCGATAGCTGAGTCAGCGCCAGGTCCGGTGCCGAATAGCGGGCGAAGGCCAACGACACCATGAGCCCTACCACGCTGAGCACGATCAGCGCCATCAGGCGGCGCCGGTGGAAGATGACGGTGAGTACCGAACTCAGCGAAAGGATGCCCAACCCAACCACGGTGATGCTGTCGAGAGGCGTTGGCTGGATCGGACCCCGTAGCGCCTGCAGAGGGGTCAGCGCGAACACGACCAACACCAGGGTGCTCAGCAACATCAACGCCAGGTAGCGCTGCAGCGAGCCGTTTTCCAAACGTTCGGTGATCCAGCGGGCGGTAGCGGCGATGCGGTCGACCACGACGGCGAATACCTGCAGCGAGTCGACCCTCGGCAGCCCCTCGTACCAGCGAAACGCCCATTTGCGCATCGAATAGATCAACAGGCCACCGGCCAGCGCCACGAAACTCATCACCAGCGGCAGGTTGAAGCCGTGCCAGATAGCGAGGCTGTATTCCGGCACATTCCCGTTCAGGCTTCCGGACACCGCAGCGGCGAGCAAGGGGGCCACGGTGTACGCCGGCAGCGTGCCCACCAGCAGGCAGAGCAGCACGAGGATCTCGACCGGGATCTTCATGTAGCGCGCCGGCTCGTGCGGGGGGTACTTGGGCAGGTCCACCGGCTCGCCATTGAAGAACACGTCATGCACGAAACGCAGCGAGTAAGCGACCGAGAACGCACTCGCCAGGGTCGCGAGCGTCGGGATGGTCCAGTAGAAGCTTCCCAGCAGATGCTGATCGAGCGTCTCGGCGAAGAACATCTCCTTGCTCAGGAAGCCATTGAGCAGCGGGACCCCAGCCATTGCCAACGAGGCAACCATGGCCAGCGCGGCGGTGTGCGGCATGTACTTGAGCATGCCGTTGATCCGTCGCATGTCGCGGGTTCCGGTTTCATGGTCGATGATGCCGGCCGCCATGAATAGCGACGCCTTGAAGGTCGCATGGTTGATGATATGAAAGATCGCCGCAACTGCGCCCATGGGCGAATCCAGGCCGAACAGCAG
This sequence comes from Stutzerimonas marianensis, assembly GCF_022810315.1. Lineage (NCBI taxonomy): Bacteria > Pseudomonadati > Pseudomonadota > Gammaproteobacteria > Pseudomonadales > Pseudomonadaceae > Stutzerimonas > Stutzerimonas marianensis. The sequence continues at coordinate 501,352 of NZ_JALGRD010000002.1, forward strand.
CGTGATGAGACCCAGATGGCTGATCGTCGAATACGCCAGCAACCCCTTCAGATCATGCTGGAACAGCGCCATCACCGCGCCGAGCAGCAACGTTGCCAACCCGGTCAGACTGACCAGATAGAACCACCATTCCGAGTCCGAAAGTGCTGGATAAAGGCGCGCAAGCAGGAAGACGCCGGCCTTGACCATGGTCGCCGAATGCAGAAACGCCGATACCGGCGTCGGGGCGGCCATGGCCTGCGGCAACCAGAAGTGGAACGGGAACTGTGCCGACTTGGTGAACACGCCGAGCAGCACCAGGATGAGCGTCAACGGGTAGAGGCCGTGACTGCGGATCAGATCCCCGGAGACGAGCACGTCGCTGAGCTCGAAGCTGCCGACGATATGACCGATCAGCAGAATACCGGCCAGCAACGCCAGTCCGCCGCCTCCCGTGACGGTCAAGGCCATGCGCGCACCCTGCCGGGCATCGGAACGATGGCTCCAGAAGCCGATGAGCAAGAAGGAAGAAAGGCTGGTCAGCTCCCAGAACATCAGCATCAGGAGCAGGTTTTCGGACAGCACGACGCCAAGCATCGCGCCCATGAACATCAGGAAATAGCCGAAAAATCGGCCGATAGGCTCCTGTTTGGCGAGGTAGTAGCGCGCATAGAGGATGACCAACAGACCAATGCCAAGGATCAGCAGCGCGAACAGGAAGCCCAACCCGTCCAGCCTCAGGCTGAGGTTGAGCCCCAACTCTGGCAACCAGGGCTGCGACACCATCAGCGTTTCGCCACCGAAGACCTCGGCGCGCTTGGAAAGCAACAGAACGAGCGCCGCCAGCGGTGCCAATCCGGCGCCGAACGCGCACGCCGAGCGCCCAAAGCGTTCGAACAGCAGCGGCAGGCATATCCCCAGAAATGGCAGAGCGATGATTAGCGCGAGCGCCATGAGCAAAGACCCCTTTTATGCCGCGCCTGTGCGCGACGTTCTTATCCCTAGCTAGACCAGACTTCAGCTCGAAGCGGCATGGCGATGTGCGCCGATTATCCATAACGATGGCACTATCGTCATGGATTCATGTATTTCGAAAAACTAATGGCGCGGCTCTAGCCCGCGGCTGGATGCATGAGCACGCATCCGAGGACGACACTCGTAGGCCAACGCCCGACGAGCGACCCGCTCGACCGGCGGCGTGTCCGCGGCCGGTCGAAAAACGGCGATCAACCCGCCAAACCGGTCATGGTGCGACGCGACTGGTCCCGTTGACAGTCATAATTCTCACGCGCTGGCCGACCTGAAAGACCTGGTTCGGCTCGACCTCCTGGACATAGGCCCGCATGTTGCCGTCGTCCTCGCGCACCGTGATCTCCACGCCCTGTGTCCGGGTAATACCCTCTTCGGCCGCCGAGCCGAGCATGCCGCCCGCCACGGCGCCAATCACCGCAGCCACAGCACTGCCGCGCCCACCACCGACGCCGCTGCCGGCAATCCCGCCGACGACTGCCCCGGCACCCGTGCCGATCGGTGTCTTGGTGCCTTCCAGCTTGACCGGACGCAACGACTCGATCGTCCCATAGCGGACGGTCTGGACCTGACGTGCCTCATCGCGCGAGTAGGAGTCGCCCGTTAGGTTGGATGTACAGCCGCCCAGCGCCAACGCCACGGCGGCAAAGGAAGCGAAAAGGATCGAGTTGCGCATGGGTAGTCTCCTGGGAAACGAAATTCATCCCGACGGCCGACGTCATCGCTGCGGCGAAACAGCGCTTGGCAATCGCCGCGTGCTGACTCAGCATTCAGGGGATAGGACCTTACTTTACCCGAGGCGATCCCACCGCGCCTACGCGCCGGATGGATCGAGGCTATCTGCGAGAGATTGCGCCGTGGATTATTTCATCATCGCCATTACAACCTTCGCCGGCTTGGCATTCCATGGCTGGCTATTCGTTCGCTTCAGGCGCTGGGCAGACCGCGACCTGGCCCTCGCATTGGCGGGCGAGGATCCAGGCCGGCGCGAATGGGCATTGCAGCGTCTGGCAGCAGCACGCGAGGCCAAGGTCAAGCGACGCGAGCTGCAACCCTGGCTGGAACGGGAACTCGAACGCTACGAGTCATGCAAGTGAACTCAGGGCCCTCGAAGCGAGAGCCGACCAAGCGCGGCAGGCAGCTCAGGGGGCGAGTCGCTCAAGCGACCAATTGGCGGCAACACGACGGTAATTCAGCCGGTCATGCAGCCGGCTCGGCCGGCCCTGCCAGAACTCGATACGCTCGGGCAACAAACGATATCCGCCCCAGTGCGGCGGGCAAGATGGCGCTTCGTTGAGGAAGCGCCGCTCGGTCTCGGCCAGCAACCGCTCCAGCTCGGCGCGATCGCGGATGACGCGGCTCTGCGGCGATGCCCAGGCACCTAGCCGACTGCCTAGCGGTCGCACCTGGAAATAGGCGTTGGATTCTTCGGCGCTGACCTTTTCCACGCGGCCTTCGATACGCACCTGGCGCTCGAGCGTTGGCCAGAAGAAGGTCATGGCGGCAAAGGGGCACGCCTCCAATTGCTCGGCCTTTGCGCTGTCGTAATTACTGAAGAAGGTGAAACCCCGCTCGTCGAGCGCCTTGAGCAGCAGCACGCGGCAGTGCGGCCGGCCCTCGGCATCGACGGTGGCGAGGGTCATGGCGTTGGGCTCGACCGGGAGTTGTTCGGTCTGGACAGCCTCATCGAACCACTGGCGAAACAGCCCGAACGGCTCGTCGGGCGCATTGGTTTCGCTAAGTCCTTCACGGGTGTAGTCGCGGCGCATGTCGGCCAGGGTCTGTGTCATCGCAAGCCTCCTCGAATCGGTAGGAGCCGAAGCTTAGCGGGTTTGCCGGCGCATCTCGCTTGATTCAACGCAACACAAGGCCAAACAGAAAAGGCCTGGCTATGGCCACGCCTGATCAACATCAACCTCTCACTTCGCCTGCGTCACCTCGGCGGTCGCCACGCGCGTCGGCTCGGTGACCGGCTCGTTGTACCGAGCGACCAGCGCCAGCAAGGTCGCTTGCGGTGCCAGCAGCATCTCCACTCGGCGGTTCAATGCCCGCCCTTCGGCGTGCTCGTTGGAGGCACGCGGCATATCCGAACCCAGCCCGCGAATTCGCAGTCGATCATGCTTGAGGCCGCTCAGGCGGAAGATGGCGGCTACGGCGCCCGCACGCTTGCGGCTCACTTCGCGATTGACCTCCACCGAACCGGTGGCATCGGCATGCCCGAGAACCACGACGGCCGTCTTTTCATCTCCCTCGACCAGCTTAGCCACGCGACTGATCGGCCCCAGCGTGACGGGCAGGAGCATGCCGGGACGATCAGGATTGAAGGAGGCATCGACAGGCGCGGTTACTACCAGCATGCCGTCGCGACGGTCGACCTCGAAGCTGCTGTCCTTCAGCGCATCGCGGAGCCGTGGCTCATAGGCATCCAGCCAGGCCGGATCAACCACAGGCTCTGGCACCGCAGCAACCTCCTCAGCCGGTTTCTTGCTATCCGAACTACAGCCGGCGATGACCAGACAGAAGATCAGGGAGGCGCTTTTCAGCAGTTTCATGTGCCAGTTTCCGTGAAAGATGAAGTTGCGAAGACAAAGCCGTACGTGGTCAAGGCGCAGCTTAATGCAAGGTTTCGTCTCAGATTGTGGACGCAGGTCATTGTTATGAAAAGTCTCGACATCTCTATTAGACGAGTGGTTCAACCCAGGCAGAGTTTGACGGCTCGCGCTAGCGCCTGGGCGCGTGGGTCCATCAGCACATAAGGCCCCAAGGTATTGGTGACGAAGCCGAACGCCAGATCGCGATCAGGATCGGCAAAGCCGATGCTGCCACCCGCTCCGGGATGCCCGAAGCTCCTTTCGCCCATGCCGAAGGTGGCGTTGGCGACATCCGGAAGGTCGAGCCAGCAACCCAGGGCGAAGCGCGTCATGGTCAGCAGGGTACGGTCCTCACCGACGCTATGCTCCCGCGTCATCTCAGCGAGCAAGTCCGAATCCAGCAGCTCTCCATGCAACAACCCGTCGTAGAAGCCGGCCAACGCCCGGGCGTTGCCGTGACCATTAGCCGCCGGCTGGCTCATCCGGCGCCATTCCGGCTTGTTCCCGCTGTTCATGATCGATGGCGGATTACCGAACGCTCGCGCGCTCAGCGCCTGCGGGTCGCCTGTCATCGCGCGGAACAAGCGCTGCGCCGCTGCATCGCCGAAATTGTTCTTCTGCCGGGTCAGGTAGCCGACGCGCTGGAATTCGGAGTCAGCCAGGCCAATGTGGAAATCCAACCCCAGCGGCTGGGCGGTGCGGGCGACGATCGCCGCGCCCGGTTCGCGCCCGTCGGCACGTCGGATCAATTCGCCTAGCAGCCAGCCGTAAGTGATCGCGGCATAACCATGCCCATCGCCTGGCGTCCACCAAGGCTGCTCGGCCGCCAGCGCGGCTGTCATGGTGTCCCATTCATACAACGCTTCGGGAGGCAGCGGCCGGCGGATCGCGGGCAGTCCCGCACGATGACTGAGCAACTGCCGCAGCGTGATGCCCTGCTTGCCATTCGCGGCGAACTCCGGCCAGAGGCGCGCGGCAGGCTCATCGAGCTGTAGCTTGCCCTCGCCAACCAGTTGCAGCGCCGCCACCGCCGTGAAGGTTTTGGTGCAGGAGAACAGATTGACGAGGGTATCGCTCTCCCAGGCCTGTTCTCCCGCATTGTCGGCGACGCCCGCCCACAGATCGACGACGGTTTCGCCCCCAATCTTCACGCAGACGGCAGCACCCCGCTGCTGGCTCTGCTGAAAAAGCGCCTCGAAGGCGTCCCTGACCGCTTCGAAGCGCAGGTCGAAAAAGCCCTGAATTTGCACGCTATGCTCCGCCCATTTGGAAATCGACGCCCATTGTCGTCGCCCCGCCGCCAGAAGGGAAAGCCGACGACGTCCCCAGACCCGGCGATCAGCCAGCCGAATGTCGGCGGATCAGATGCAATGAGCCGCGCCGGCCATCGCCAATATTCATTGGATCTCGCGGCGGAACGGCGGCAAGGCGTTGAGGATGGCCTTGCCATAGCGCTGGGTCACCACACGGCGATCGAGCAAGGTGATGGTGCCCCGATCCTCCTCGGTACGCAGTAGCCGCCCGCAGGCCTGCACCAGGCGCAATGACGCGTCCGGGACGGCAATCTCCATGAAGGGATTACCACCACGCGCCTCGATCCATTCCGCCAGGGCAGCCTCGACAGGGTCATCCGGGACGGCGAATGGAATCTTGGCAATCACGACATGCTCGCAGTAGCGGCCAGGCAGATCCACACCCTCGGCGAAGCTGGCCAGTCCGAAAAGCACGCTCGGCTCGCCACCATCCACGCGGGCCTTGTGCTTGTTCAGCGTTTCCTGCTTAGACAGATTTCCCTGGATCAGAACCCGCCGACGCCAATCGCGCTCCAGACCGTCGAACACGTCCTGCATCTGCCGGCGCGAGGAAAACAGCACCAGTGTCCCCTGAGAGCCCTCGACCAGCCGAGGCAGCTCTCTGACGATCGCGGCGGTATGTACCGTTGCATCGCGCGGGTCGGCCATCAGATCGGGGACGCGCAACACACCGGCATCGGCGTGATGGAACGGGCTCGGCACCACCGCCGTGACCGCACAACGCGGCAGCCCCGCACGCATGCGGTATCGGTCGAAACTGTTCAAGGCTGTGAGCGTGGCAGAGGTCACCAACGCCCCGTAGCAGACGTTCCAGAGATTGCGGCGCAGCGTTTCCGCAGCCAGGATCGGGCTCGCGTTCACTTCGATATCGAACAGGGCACCGCCTTCGGCCAACGTCAACCAGCGGGCCATTGGAGGGCTGTCCTCGGGATCGTCGAGGGTAAAGGCAGACCACAGATCCCAGTTGTTCTGGGCCCGGGTCAAGAGACTGCCGAACAGGGGGTACCACTCCTCCGCCTGATGGCTGGCGATGCCGACGCTGGCTTCGCCGTCCATCGCCTCCTTGAGCAACTCGGCCAGGCGCGTGAACAGATCCGTCAACTTGGCGAAGCCCTTTTTCAGCTCCAGCCCGAGCTCCACCAGGTGGTCGGGCACCACGCCGCCAACGAAGCGATGACGGGGCCGCTCACGCCCCTCCATGTCCTCCCCTGCCCGGAAGTCGGCGATCTGCTCGCAAGCGCTGAACATGAACTGCTGCTGGGTACGCAGTTCGCGGGCGATCTCTGGAACCGCTTCGACCAACCGCCCGAGATCGCCCGGCAGAGGATGCTGCGCGAGCAGCTTCGTCAGGTTCTTCTCGACCTGACCGAGCCAGTCGGCAGTCGAGCGCAGGCGGGTGAAATGGGCGAAATGGCCGATCGCCTTGTCCGGCAGATGATGCCCCTCATCGAAGACATAGAGCGTGTCGCGTGGGTCCGGCAGCACCGCGCCCCCGCCAAGCGCCAGATCGGCGAGCACCATGTCGTGGTTGGTCACGATCACGTCGACCTTGGTCATGCCCTCGCGCGCCTTGTAGAACGCGCACTGCTGGAAGTTCGGGCAATGTCGGCCCGTACACTGGCTGTGATCGGTGGTGAGCTGGCCCCAGTCAGCGTCCGCGAGCTCCTCTGGCCAGCTGTCTCGATCCCCGTCCCAACGGTTGCCGGCAAGCTTTTCGATCATGCTGCCGAAGAGCTTTTGGCTGCGCTCGTCGACGTCGATGCGAAACCCCTCCTCTTCGAACAACTGGGCGGTGGCGCTCTGCGCCTGACCTTCCTGAAGCAACACGTCGAGCTTGGACAAACACAGATATCGGCCGCGCCCCTTGGCCAGGGAAAACGAAAAGTCGAGCCCGCTGTTGCGCATCAGGTCCGGCAGATCCTTGTATACGATCTGTTCCTGTAGCGCGACGGTCGCGGTCGCTATCACCAGACGTTTGCCCGCAGCCTTGGCCGTGGGGATCGCCGCCAGGCTGTAGGCGACCGTCTTGCCGGTGCCGGTGCCCGCCTCGACCGCGACAACGGCAGGCTCACCGGCGCGACGGCCCTCGTCATCGGCCTCGATGGCGCCGAGCACTTTCGCCACCTCGGCAATCATGAGGCGCTGGCCATAGCGCGGCTTGAGCCCTTTGGCCTCGAGAAAGCGAGAGTAGGCCCCCTGGATCTGGGTCTTGAGTTCGGTGCTGAGCATGAGCGCGGGGCTGTATATATCTTCAGCATTCTGATTGGGCGGCTATGATAGCGCGCGATTCCCCAACCGCCACCGGAGATTTTCATGCCCCCTTTCGCGCTGTTCTACGTCCCGCATGTACTGACTGCCATGCTCTGGGTAGGCGGAATGTTTTTCGCCTGGATGGTGCTGCGCCCTGCCGCTGGCGCGCGGCTGCAGCCCCCCGAACGCCTGACGCTCTGGGCGGAGGTGTTCCGACGGTTTTTCGTGTGGGTATGGGTAGCCGTACTGATATTGCCGATCAGCGGTCTGGGGATGTGGCACATGCGCTTCGACAGCCTGGGCGCAGCGCCCCGCTACGTGCACATCATGGCTGGTGGCTACCTGGTCATGCTGGCGCTGTTCCTGCGCATCCAGCTATTGCAGCTGCCGGCGCTGAAACGGGCCGTTGCCGCCAAGGACTGGCCGGCTGGCGGGGCCGTACTGGCGCAGATTCGCCGCCTGGTGGGTGTCAACCTGCTGCTGGGCGTGCTGGTGATAGCACTGGCCAGCGCGCGCCCGATGTTCTAGGTCCAATAAAAACCGGGCATGACCCGGCGGCACTCAAGCTTGGCAACCATGCCAGCCCCACACCGCCAGGCAATGCCCGGTCCGACGATCAGTCAGGGACGGGCTTCTACTTCCGCCTCTACCCGACGGTTGATCGCACGACCTTCCTCGGTGGAGTTGTCAGCCACCGGGCGGGACTCGCCGTAACCAACCGAGTCGACCCGGCTGCCATCGAGACCATACTGGTTCACCAGGACATCACGAACCGCATTGGCGCGACGCTCGGACAGGCGCTGGTTGTAGGCGTCGGTGCCGACGGAGTCGGTATGGCCTTCGACAACCGTGGTGGTCTGCCCGTACTGCTTCATGAAGTCGGCCAGGTCACGGATGTCATCCATGCTGTCCTGCTTGACCTCGGCTCGGTCGAAGTCGAACTTCACGTCCAGTTCGACGCGGACAGGCTCGGCGGCCGGCTCAGGCTCTGGCGCGGCGGGTGCCGGCTCGGGCTGAACGGTTTCGACCATCGCCACGGTTTCCTGCTCGGTGCCGTTGGCCCAGCAATAAGCCGCTGCCATGCCACCGCCGATCAGCGCACCGTAACCGGCGTAAGTGCTGCTTTCGATTGCCCCGAGCGCGGCACCGGTCACACCGCCTACAGCCGCACAAGTGGGCCAATCCTCTTTCTGCACCCCTGCACAACCGGCCAGGACGGTGGTCATTACTATCACGGGTACTGCTGTCCGTATGCTACTCATCGATAAACCTCCTGATATGGGATCGGCCAGAGCGTTATGCGGGCGGCATAAGCTGCTCCAGTTGTAACGAGACTAGGCCGGCATGCGCCGCCGCGCTAGTCTTGACGCTTTGACAGGCGCATCGAGCAGCGTTATCCGCACCCGTCGGCACCTGACCCAGAGGATCATGGCTTGATCGCACCCAGCCCACCGCACAGTCCGCAACACGCGCTGGCCGCTCTGCTGGAGCGGCATGCACCCGCTCGCCTGATGCATGTTGGTCAGAGCGACCTGCCCGCCATCGAGGCCTACCGTGAAAGCCGCCCGGACGCCCAGATCGATCGTGCAACCGATACGCCCCTGCCCGCCTCGATAGCCCACCAGCGCTACGACATGGCGATCGTGGCGGACTGCCTCGAGCATCTGCCCAAGCGAGACGGCCTGCAACTGCTCGGCGGGATCCGCAACCTCAATGCCAGCCGCATTGCGGTTCTGGTTGATCTGAATGCTTGCGATTGGCAGGCAACGGATTTCTACGCACTGGCGCTGCAGGTCGGCGCACGCTTCGAACGCGACGAACAGACCTTGACCCTCTTCACCTACGACCTGCTTGATTACAAGCAGGTTCCAAGTTGGTTGAATGCGAAGTTTTGGGCCAATCCGCAGATGTTCGGCAAATATTGGTGGTAATCGATGAATTCAACCGATCCGCTTGGCCACGACACCAATTGCCCCTGCGGCAGCGGTGACCTGCTCGGCGAGTGCTGCGGGCGTTACCACGCCGGCGTACCCGCACCCAGTGCGGAGCGCCTGATGCGCTCGCGCTACAGCGCTTACGTACTGGGACTGATGGACTACCTGAAAGCCACCACATTGCCTGCGCAACAGTCAGGACTCGACCTGCAGTCCATGCGCGACTGGAGCGCCGCCAGCACTTGGCTGGGCCTGGAGGTCGAAGACAGCCAGGTGCTGGGTGGCCAGCCGGAGCATGCTCGGGTCAGCTTCACCGCCCGCTGGCACGACCGCGCCGGCGAGCACGCGCAACACGAACGGTCGGCTTTTGTGCAACGCGACGGACGTTGGTATTTCATCGATCCCACGGTTGCGCTACGGGCAGGCCGCAACGACCCCTGCCCTTGCGGCAGCGGTCAGAAGTTCAAGAAGTGCTGCGCACCGTATCTCTGACACGTCAGCAGACACAGGACAGAAAAAAGGCCGGCAAGCGGAGGCTGGCCGGCCTTTCGAAGCGGTCGCGTCTTACTTCTCGACGAAGGCACGCTCGATGAGGTAGTGGCCAGGATCACCCATACGGGGGGATGCCTTCAGGCCGAAGCTGTCGAGCACTTGGCTGGTTTCGGCCAGCATGCTGGGGCTACCGCAGATCATCGCGCGATCATCATCGGGGTTGATCGGCGGCAAGCCGATGTCCTGGAACAGCTTGCCGTTACGCATCAGGTCAGTCAGCCGCCCCTGATTCTCGAACGGCTCGCGTGTGACCGTCGGGTAGTAGATCAGCTTTTCCTTCAGCGCCTCGCCGAAGAACTCGTTCTGCGGCAGGTGCTCGGTGATGAACTCGCGGTAGGCCACCTCGTTCACGTAGCGCACGCCGTGGACCAGAATGACCTTCTCGAAGCGCTCGTAGGTTTCCGGGTCCTGGATGACACTGATGAACGGCGCCAGGCCAGTGCCGGTGCTCAATAGATAAAGATGCTTGCCGGGCAGCAGGTCGCTCAGTACCAAGGTGCCGGTCGGCTTGCGGCTGACCATCAGCGAGTCACCTTCCTTGAGGTGCTGCAGACGCGAGGTCAAGGGGCCATCCGGCACCTTGATGCTGAAGAACTCCAGGTGCTCTTCATAGTTGGGGCTGGCAATACTGTACGCCCGCATCAATGGCCGGCCCTCGACCTCCAGGCCGATCATCACGAATTGCCCATTCTCGAAGCGCAACCCGGGATTACGGGTGGTCTTGAAACTGAACAGCGTGTCGTTCCAGTGATGCACACTCAGGACACGTTCGACGTTCAGGTTGCTCATGTACGGATTCCCCTCTAGCGCTCAGCCGCGCTGCAAATTTTCACGAAGTGTATCCAGCCGGCTATTATCTGTTAAACGAATATTAACGATATAGGTTATCGGTTATATAGATATGCATTTTACGTTGCGTCAGCTTGAGGTCTTCGTCGCCATCGCCCGTCAGGAAAGCGTTTCCCGAGCGGCACAGAGCCTGGCGCTCTCGCAGTCCGCAACCAGCACGTCACTTGCCGAACTCGAGCGTCAATCTGGATGCCAGTTGTTCGACCGCGCCGGCAAGCGGCTGTGGCTCAACGCACTGGGGCACCAGCTGCTCCCGCAAGCGGTCAGTCTGCTTGACCAGGCCAAGGCGATCGAAGACTTGCTCGCCGGCAAGACCGGTTTCGGCTCACTGACCGTTGGCGCAACCCTGACGGTGGGTAACTACCTCGCCACGCTGCTGATCGGCAGCTTCATGCAACGTCACCCTGAATGCCGAGTGAAGCTGCATGTCCAAAACACGGCGCACATTGTCCAGCAAGTCGCGCAGCACGAAATTGATCTGGGGCTAATCGAAGGCGATTGCCAGCATCCGGACATCGAGATCATGCCTTGGGTCGAGGACGAACTGGTCGTTTTTTGCGCACCACAGCATCCGTTGGCCGGTGCGGACCAAGTCAGCCTGGAACGACTGTCCCAAGAGGCGTGGATTCTGCGGGAGCAAGGCTCTGGTACGCGACTGACATTCGACCAGGCCACACGTCATCACCCATCGAAGCTGAACATCCGCCTTGAGCTCGAACACACCGAAGCCATCAAGCGTGCAGTCGAATCGGGGCTGGGTATCGGCTGCATTTCCAGGCTCGCCCTGCGCGATGCCTTCCGCCGCGGCAGCCTGGTAGCGTTGGAAACGCCGGAGCTGGACCTGACGCGACAGTTCTACTTCATCTGGCATTCGTTGAAATACCAGAGCGCGGCCATGCGTGAATTCATCGACCAATGCCAGGCGTTTACAGCCGGGGTCAGACGCAGCGATGAGATCGTGCTGCCGCCGATCGCCTGACGCAAACGACCCGGTTCGCGCGGTCAGTTGCCGGGGATCGAGCCCATCTGTTGCAGCAGCAGCGCTGCCTGAGTGCGGGTGCGTACGCCCAGTTTGCGGAAAATCGCCGTTACATGCGCCTTGATGGTGGCCTCGGAAACGCTCAGTTCATAGGCGATCTGCTTGTTCAGCAGGCCATCACAGACCATCGTCAACACTCGGAACTGCTGGGGTGTCAGGCTAGCCAGGCCCTCGCTGGCAGCCTTGGCTTCGGCACTCACATGCCCGACATCCTCGATATTGCTCGGCCACCAGACATCCCCGTCGAGTACCGCGCGCACGGCTTGCTGAATGGTTTCCAGCGAACTTGATTTAGGGATGAACCCGCTGGCGCCGAACTCACGCGACCGCGCCACAACGGCCGCATCTTCCTGCGCCGATATCATCACGACGGGAATCTGCGGATATTGCCCACGCAGCAGAACCAACCCAGAAAAGCCGTAGGCGCCCGGCATGTTCAAGTCCAGAAGCACCAGATCCCAGTCCGCCGAACGGTTCAGCAAGGCTTCCAGTTCGGCGATGCTCGCCGCTTCGGACAGGCGCACACCCTCGCCCAGGCCAAGCGTCAACGCCTGCTGGAGCGCACTGCGAAAAAGGGGATGATCATCGGCAATGAGGATTTCGTAAGCAGCCATGGCAGACCTATGGTTTTTATATTGGCGCTTTCACCGGCCTGGGCCGATTCCGAAGGGCGTCGGTGGTCACCGACCTGTCGTAGTCACGAACCGGCGTGATGATATCTCGCCAGCACTCGAAATTCGATTGCCGAGCTGCACTTATTTTGGCGGCGCAAGCATGACGACCCGCGAATTGGTGGTCAAGTAGCCCGCTTTGATGCAAAGTTTGCGGCCTTTTCCCGACGAGCCACACCATGCGTAACCAAGCCCTGCGTGCCGATTTCCTGATGCTGATCACTGCCATGATCTGGGGCAGCGCCTTTGTCGCGCAGCGTGTCGGCATGGACAACATAGGCCCCTTCCTCTTTACCGGACTGCGCTTCGCCCTGGGCGCGATCGTGCTGTTGCCTCTGGTGCTGCGCCAGGGTCGTGGCGCGGCCCGACACGAGCCGTTCTTCCAGCGTGGCCTGTTATTGGGCGGGTTCTTCATGGGGCTAGCGCTGACCATCGGCATCAACCTGCAGCAGGTGGGCCTGTTGTTCACCAGCGTGACCAACTCGGGCTTCATCACCGGGTTGTACGTGATCGTGGTGCCGCTGCTCGGATTGTTGATTGGGCAGAAAACCGGGTTCGGGACCTGGGTGGGCGCGGTACTGGCGGTCGTGGGTATGGCATTCCTGAGTATCGGCGAAGACTTCACGGTCGCATCGGGCGACTGGATCCAGCTCGCCGGCGCCTTCGTCTGGGGTATCCATGTCTTGCTGGTCAGTTTCTTCGTTGGCCGACACGATGCGATCCGCCTCGCCTTCCTGCAGTTCGTCACCTGTGCGGTGGTCAGCCTGATCCTCGCGGCCTTCTTCGAGGAAGCGAGCCTTGCGCAGATTCGCCTGGCCGCACCGGCACTGATCTACGGTGGCATGTTCGCGGTCGGCGTCGGATATACCTTGCAGGTGGTGGCGCAAAAGCACGCCATTGCCTCGCACGCTGCGATCATCCTCTCGCTGGAAGCTGTGTTCGCCGCGGTAGCCGGGGCGGTATTCCTCGATGAAAGCCTGTCTCTGCGCGGCTACTTCGGTTGCGCCTTGATGTTCGCCGGCATGCTCGCGGCCCAGCTCTGGCCGCGCCGACCTAAGCCTCAGGCGTTGAGCGACGTTTCACCCGGCGTCAGCACCTGATTCACGCCCCTGGGCGATCCGCGCCAGCGTGCGATGCGCGGCATCGTCCAGGTTCGGCAGGCGGTGGTGCTTGGCGCCCAGGTAATGATCAGTGAAGACATCGAGCCAGGCGTCGAGCGCCTCCGCAGCGGACGCATCGCCCGCCAGCCCCAGGCACAGGGCGGCCACCTCGGCCGTGCACAGGTGCTCACTGCGCTTGGAACGGCGCAGGCGATAGCGAGAGACGACCTCGGCCTGGAGGCTGAGCACGGGCAGGCCATCGAGATAAGGGCTCTTGCGGAACATCTTTCGCGCTTCCGTCCAGGTGGCATCGAGCAGCACGAACAGCGGGCGCTTGCCCGGCGCAGGGCTCACCTCTTCGACCACCCGGCCAGCTTCGGCGTATTCGCCGGGAAAGACCAGGAACGGCTGGTAACCTGGATCGGCGAGCAAAGCCGTCAGGGTCGGGTCGACCTCGGTGCGCTGCCAGCCGAACGCATGCGTGTCGCCGACCACGTCGGCGATCAACCAGCCGGTGTTGCTCGGCTTCAGCGGCTCGATGTCGTGCATAATCAGGCACATGCCACTGCGCGCGTCGACCGATGGGCGCAGGTCGCAGAGGCAATGGCTCTGCGCAACGCGGCACCGCTCGCAGCGAGTGGTACGCGAGCCACGGGCAACGAAGGGTTTGGCGGCTCTGGCCTGGCGGGCGTTACGTAGACGCGCTACGGCATGGGACATGACGGGAATAGGTGTCGGAGCGGGCGCGCATTCTAACAGCCTCGCTGTGGCGGCCGGCAGCTTTCACTGAACCGCGCCGACAGGGGCCGGTCGAACGACGGCAGTCATCAGGAGAAACTCATGCACCGTCTGACTACGCTATTCGCCCTCTGCCTTGCCTTTCCCTTCGCCTCGACCGCGTCCGCGCAAGACTCCGCGCTCAGCCAATTGCTCGAGCAGGTCGCCCGTGAAAGCAGCGTCGGCACACCGCGCGCCATCAACTCCGACTTGCTGGACGAGGGGTACAGCGTCGATGGCAACGAATTGGTCAACCACCTGAGCGTGCAGCCCCGTCATGCCGCCCAGATGCGCGACAACCCGAAGGACGTCCGTACGCAGCTGGCTGCCAGCGTATGCAACAACAACGGCTTGCGAGAGCTGATGAATCGAGGCGCGGTGTTGCGCTTCGAGTTCAGTGAGTACCAGAGCAAGAAGCCCATCACCACCGAACGCTACCGCGCCAGCGACTGCTAAGCAGCCGCGCGCAGCCCCGCTTCACCGCAACAGGCGCGGATCGCCCTTGCCGGCGACCGCCGCCGCTTCGTCAGGCTTGAGCAGTGCGGTGCGCGGCACGTCGAGCAAGCGGGCGCAGGCCGCGAGCACGTTGGCCCAACTGGCCCTGTTGGCGAACTGCATCCCCGCCTCGTCCAGCGTGCCGCCACGATTGCGGTACCCCAGCACCGAATTGCGCTGTGCATCCGGCAAGATGGGCCAAAGGTGCCCGCGTACCACTTCAGGTCGCATGTGGGTGAGCAACACCCGCAACGGCATCCGCTCCGGGAACAGCCGTTCCGCGACGCCATCCGCGGCCAGCGCATCGATTTCCCAGCGGTCCCGCGGCGCTCTGAAGCGCCCAGGTTCCTGAAGATAAACCAGACGATAGGCGACGTCCGCTTCACGCAAGCGCGCGGCCGCCCGTTGCATTTCGGCCAGCTGGTAACTGCCATTGGCAATCAACAGCAACGGCTGGAACCCCTTGGTCTCTTCAATGAGAATCGCGCCATCCTTTGCCAGACGTTCGGCCTGCGCCTGATCGAACAGCGCCGGCCGGTCACGCTTGGGCATGACCATGCACGCCAGAGTCCCGCGTGCCCGGTAGATCGTGGGCAACAGCGCCAGCGCACTGTTGTAGTCGGCAGGAAAGAGCACGCGGACCATGTCGTTCATCTCGCCCAGCAACGCTTCGCAAAAGGTCGTGTCCTGATGCGATTGCTGGTTCTTGCCGTTTTCCCAGGTATGGGACGTCGCGATGATCGGCCAGCCGAGCCAGCCCGCCGGACGCCCGACTTCCTTCTGCTGACGAGCGAACAGGAGACCCTGCCGCACGGCGCCGAGCATCTTCACACAGAACGCCTCGTAGCTGGCCACCAGGTTCAGTCCACCCTGGTTGGCCAGGCACGCCGACACCACCGCCTCCTCGTTGAGCGCGGTAATTACCCGTCCGTCCACCGCCTCGCGCTCGTTTTCCGGCTCAACCACGCGATGCTTGAGCGCCTGCAGAACGCCACTCAACCGATTGCTCGCCAGCTCGTCCGGATTGCCGACCCGCGCGCGCAGGCCTGGGTTCAGGCGCGTCAGCTCGACAAAGAAATCGTCCACCGCGGCCATCGGCGAACAGGCCCCATCGCGGTAGTCCAGTTGCGGCATCGTCGGCTCGTCCGGGTATCGTCGCGCCATCGGATTGTCGCGCTCGAGTGGCCGCCTCTGACGATGACGGCGCAGTAGCTCACGGGCAGCCTGCAACTTATCTGGCGGTACGAATAGCGGTGCGGCGTGTTCATTGAACAGGGCGCGGGACGTCTCATCGTGATGCGGATTACCCGGCAAAGGCAGGTTGTGCGCGGCATTGCTACCGGCACCGTAGAATCCGAAGCCCTTTTCGGTTTCGGCGATACCGTAGGGAATCGGCAAGGGATAGGTCAGGATGCCACGCCCCCTTTCCTCGACACGCCGCTGCAGGCGCTGCTCCATTTCCCACAGCATGCAGACGAAGGCGGCCGGGTCACGACCGTCGAAGGAGATCGGGTCGAAGCCGCATCGACTCAAATGCTGGCGAAACCCTTCCAGCCCTTCATGCGTGCCCAGCTGCGTGCGTTGCTCGATACGCCGGCCGTTGGCGATCATGATCGGCAGGGCCAGGCCGCAATCCTCGGCGCGCCACCAGCGAGGCATCCAGTCGCTTCCCCGTTGCTCTTCGGCAGCGCCGTCGGACAGGAAGGCCACCAGCGTCTCGCCAGGCAGCGGCAGATGCGCGTATTGCAGCTCGGCAAAACCCAGATAGCCCCCTTCGGCAATGCCGCCGCCGGTATGCGCATTCACGTGACTGCCCAACGGAGCCGCAGGCACTCCGTCAGCCGCCAGCGCGTAACCATAGAAGTCCTGCAGCAGGCGATTGATCCCGGCCTCGCCACCGCCGTAGGCCTCTTCCTGCTCAGGATGCAGGTTGTCGCTCAGCAGGTTCAGCGCCTCGATCGCCGCCACGCAATGCCCCTGCCCCATCAACCAGCCGCGGGTCGTACCGGTCAGGGCATTGATACCGAGGTATCCCGCATAGGCCGGGACCATGTTAAGCGATCCTCCGGTATGACCCTCTGGTGCGGGCTTGAAATCCTCGGCGGCCAGCGGCGCCCCATCGAGCCTGATGCGCCGCGCATAGGTCATGTGCACCACCAGCCACAGACCAGCCGAGGCAAGATGGTCGATCGCATGAAGCAAGCGATATACATCGCCCAACGACGGCTGCAGACCGGCCTGGACGATCTGATGAGCCAGCCGGTAGACGGCGGCCTGCGTGTCCAGCCTGTGCTCGAACGGCCCGTAGCCCCGACGCCAGAGCGCGAAGTCCGGCTGGCTTTCGGCATGGCGATCGAGTTCGACAAGACTGGGCAGTAGCTGGGTCATTGGGCTCGCTCCGTTGGTAGATGGTTGCGATAGTCTAGTCAGCGGCCAAATGCGGCTCTCTGACATGCATCAAGACGCCACGACAGGCCGGCAGGCATTCTGCGCACACCCTACAGACAGGAGCGTATATGGCTTTGCTCAGCTTTCTCGGCGCCATCCGGCAGGTTACCGGCTCGTGCTATCTGATCGAAACTCACGGCGGCGCACGCGTGCTGCTCGATTGCGGCATGCACCAGGGTCGCCGTGAAGAGGAGCAAGGCAATCGGGCGGCCTTTGCCTTCGATCCGAAGACACTCGACGCCGTTGTCGTATCCCATGCGCACATCGACCATAGCGGCCTGCTGCCCAAGCTGGTCGCAGCTGGCTACAGGGGCCCGATTCACGCGACGACGGCAACCGCGCAACTGCTCGAGCTGATGCTCCTGGACTCGGCGAGCATCCAGGAAAAGGATGCCGAGTGGGAGAACCGCTGGCGGGCACGCCTGAACAAGCCGCCGATCAAGCCGCTCTACACGCGTGTCGACAGTGAACGGATGCTGCAGCAACGCCAACCACACGCGTATGGCGAGACCTTCGAGGCTGCACCCGGTATCAGCGTGACTCTGTTCGATGCCGGTCACATCCTGGGCTCGGCGATCGTCCAGGTCGATGTCGTGGACTACGGACGCCCGCGCCGCCTGGTGTTTTCCGGCGACCTCGGCAACCACACCTCACCCCTGATGCACTCGCCTACGCCCTTGCATGAAGCGGACGTCGTGCTGATGGAGTCGACCTATGGTGATCGGGATCATCGGGACCATGAGGCGACGGTCGAGGAGCTGGCCGAAGTCCTGCAGCAAGCGCACCGGGACGGGGGCAATGTCCTGATGCCGTCCTTCGCCGTTGGCCGCACACAGGACCTGATCTATTACCTCGGCCAGCTCTACCAGCAAGGCCGGGTGCCTCAACAGGCGGTTTTTCTCGACAGTCCGATGGCCATCAGCGCCAACGCGATCTACGGCAGGTTTCGCGAGCAACTGGAACTCGGCGGCCACGCCGATGACCGCAGCCTGCGGCTCGAAAAATGGCTGCCCATTCTCAAGACGACGCCGACGCCGGAAGAGTCAATGACCATCAACCGCTTCAAGAGCGGCGCGGTCATCATCGCCGGCAGTGGCATGTGCACGGGCGGGCGCATCCTGCACCACTTCAAGCACAACCTGTGGCGCGAGGAGTGCCATGTGATCATTCCAGGATTCCAGGCGCGGGGTACGCTGGGCCGAGCGATCGTCGATGGTGCGAAAACCGTCAAGCTTTTGCATCAGCGAATCGCAGTCAACGCCAGGATTCATACGCTGGGAGGCTTCTCAGCGCATGCCGGACAAACACAACTGATCGAATGGGTCGGCAATTTCCAGCCCAAACCGGAGCTTTATCTGGTTCATGGCGAACTGGAAAAAATGCTGATCCTGCAGCGGACGCTGGCCGATCGCCTGGGCCTGCAGGCCAATATTCCGGAACCCGGTGATCGCATTGCGCTCTGATGCCGATATTGGCGCCGTCCCAGCCAGGCGCTCAGGCCTCGCGTGCCGCCTGCCTGGCCGGCCCCCAGCGCGCCAACAGACCGATTAGGGAGACGCCCCGTATGCCTTTCGACCCGGACGACTACCTGTCGCGACACTTCAAGACGAGCGGTGCGGACCTGTCCAGGAAGCTCGACGAGCTGGTTTCGCTGGTGACGCCACCCGCCAGCCCGAGCCTCGAGCTCTACCGAGAAATGCTGGTGACGGTGATGCGCATGGCGCAGGCTGATCGCAGCCGCTGGGACGCGAAGATCATGTTGCAGACGATGCGCGAGATGGAGCATGCCTTCAGCCGCCTCGAGCCGCTCAAACGACGCCGCAAGGTCACCGTGTTCGGCTCTGCACGAACACCCGTCGAGCATCCGCTGTATGCCTTGGCGAAGAGCCTCGGCTCGATGCTGGCCAGCTATGACCTCATGGTGATCACCGGCGCAGGCGGCGGCATCATGGCCGCTGCGCATGAGGGCGCCGGCACCGACAACAGCCTGGGTCTGAATATCACGCTGCCGTTCGAACAGCACGCCAACGCGACCGTTGACGGCACCGATCACCTGCTGTCATTCCATTTTTTCTTCGTACGCAAGCTGTTCTTCATCAAGGAGGCCGATGCCCTGGTGCTTTTCCCGGGCGGCTTCGGCACGCTGGATGAAGCGCTCGAGGTCCTGACACTGGTCCAGACGGGCAAGAGCCCACTGGTGCCCATCGTGCTGCTCGACGAGCCCGGCGGGACCTACTGGAAGGATGCCTTGCACTTCATGCGTCATCAGCTCGAAGGCAATCGCTATATCCTCCCCACCGACATGCGGCTGATGCGCCTGGTGGACAGCGCCGAGGCGGCCGCACAGGAGATCAACCGTTTCTACGGCAACTTCCATTCGAGCCGCTGGCTACAGGACCGTTTCGTGATGCGGATGAATCACCTGCTGAGCGAAGCGGCGATGGAACAGTTGAATGAGGATTTTGCCGACCTTTGCCTGAAAGGCCGGTTCGAGCAGCAGGCCTGCTGCGAAACGGAGCAAGACGAACCGGAGCTACAGACGCTGCCACGCCTGGCGTTCGCCTTCAACGGTCGGGATCACGGCCGACTGCGCGAGTTGACCGATTACCTCAACGACCCGGACAACTGGGCCAGGTCCGACGGACCTTGAGCCTTCCATTGATAAGAAGATTCAGCCATGGCGCAACAGTCGGCCGATCGCATCCAGTGCATAACCGCGATAACTAAGGAAGCGCCCTTGCCTGGCGCGCTCCTTCTGATCGGCCGGCAACAGGCCGCCAAACTTGCGCTGCCAGACAGCACGTAGCTGCTCGTTCCAGTCGAAACCGCTCTCTTGCAGGGCGCGTTCGATGTCATGTCGATCCAACCCTCGCTGCCCCAACTCCTCGCGGATGCGCAGGGGCCCGTAACCGGCATTGGCCCGCATCCGAACGAAGCTCTCCAGATAACGCGACTCGCTGAGAAGCCCCTCTTCGGCGAGCCTGTCCAGTGCGGACTCCACAAGCTCGTCGGGGGCACCGCGAGCGCGCAGCTTGCGGCTCAGCTCGACACGCCCATGCTCGCGACGTGCCAGCAGATCCATCGCAGCCCGCCGCACGGCGGCGGGACTATCAAGCACGACGGGCATGGCGATCAGAAGTCGGCTTCGACCAGATCCTCAGCGACCGGATTGGCCTTGGTATTGGGAGACACCACCAGTAGCTTGTCGCGAATCTGCTGTTCGATCTCCCGACCGATCTCCGGATTTTCCTCGAGGAATTTGGCGGCATTGGCCTTGCCCTGGCCGATCTTGTTGCCCTTGTAGGCGTACCAGGCACCCGACTTCTCGACCAGGCCCTGTTGCACGCCGAGGTCGATGACCTCGCCATTGCGGTAGATGCCCTTGCCATAGAGGATCTGGAATTCGGCCTGGCGGAACGGCGGAGCGACCTTGTTCTTCACCACCTTGACCCGGGTTTCGCTACCGACCACCTCGTCACCCTCTTTCACCGCACCGGTACGGCGGATGTCGAGACGGACAGAGGCGTAGAATTTCAGGGCGTTACCACCCGTGGTGGTTTCCGGGCTGCCAAACATCACGCCAATCTTCATGCGGATCTGGTTGATGAAGATCACAAGACAGTTGGCATTCTTGATGTTGCCGGTGATCTTGCGCAGCGCCTGCGACATCAGGCGCGCCTGGAGGCCCACATGCGCATCGCCCATCTCGCCTTCGATCTCGGCCTTGGGCACCAGCGCGGCCACGGAGTCGACGATGATGACGTCGACCGCATTGGAGCGCACCAGCATGTCGGTGATTTCAAGGGCCTGTTCGCCAGTGTCGGGCTGGGAAACGAGCAGGTCGTCGACGTTCACGCCCAGCTTGCCAGCATAGTCCGGGTCCAATGCGTGTTCGGCGTCGACGAAGGCGCAGGTGGCACCAGCTTTCTGGGCTTCGGCGATTACCGAGAGGGTCATGGTGGTCTTACCGGACGACTCGGGACCGTAGATAAAGCAAGTCATGCTAGAAACCGCCAAAACTGGTTCAGGTAGCTGTCCACACATCCTCCATCATCTCCCCTCCTCACGCCAAGCCCCTAAACTGTAAAGAATGGGCGGTTGCAGGAGCTGAGTGCAACACGGTTATTGAATTGAGGCAGGTGTATCTATTGCATCGCCATCGCTATTTCTATCGCCTCTATCATCACTTCAATCGGGAATTTCCAGTTGAAGCGTTTGCGTGGCCGGATGTTAAGTTCGTAGGCAATGGCATACGGTGCCGTCAGGGAGCTTTGTTAATGGCATTAAGTAGCTGCTCACGCAACCCACGACCCTGCTCGTCCTTTTTCTGAGCCATCAGGTACACACCCTTCCCGCCTGATTTCTTAGCCCATAACTCACCGATTAAGCGTTTCTCTTTACTGTCGTCGTTGCTTACGCGGTCGCCGCCCTTGTACTCAATGACAAACAGGCGTCCATCTTTGAGACGAGCCACGAAATCGGGATAGGTACGTTGACTCGCCGTCGGCATCCAAAACTGGGTAATATGAACAAGGTTTCTCACCCAAAATTCGACCTCATCCAGCAGCTCGATCGCCTGCGCACAGAGATATTCCTCTGCGTCGTCACCCTTCGCTGTTTTCCAAGGGAGCATGCCCGGAAATGGGTAGTAGTGCTTCTTAAACTTGAATGATCCTGCGTAGTACGAGGTAGCCGGGTACAGAGCCATGTCTGCTGGATAAGTAAACGCATGATCTGGTTCAGATGACGTAACCAGCTCCAAGTCATCATGGAACAGCGCCTGCTGAAATCCTTTGTCATAGGCGTTTTTCTTCGCCAGCAACAATTGCTCGCCAAGCTTTCTTCTAAGAATGAACTGACCTTTCAGAAGCTGCGAAAGCGAGAAGCCCCGTTCCTCAATCAACCCTGTAACCGCCCGACGTAACCATTCACGTAGAACCGGCTGCTTGATTGATGGCTCGCGAATCTCCTGATCCAACCACCCAATCAAGTCTGATGCGGTACGGTCCTGCGCGAAGCCGGGAAGGTACGTGCCCACATCGTCTTTCACATTCTGGAACTGAACCATTTTATCGTCGAGATATACCTCGAAGGTCATGCTCGATTCGTCAAAGTGGAAGGATGTAAGGTCCGGTGGGGATGACAGCAAATCCCAGTTAAACGACGCTGAAACCGCGCCACGGTCAACCAGCTCAAGCTCGCCTTGCTCGACTGAATACAAGCGAGGAACCTGAAACAGAACTCCCCTTTCACTGGGAGCTTTGGCTGCTACCGTAGCTTGCTGATGCCTTTCAACCTCAGCAGCAACTGCCGCTTTTTTCTCCTTACCTATAACCGTCGATACGATGGCTTCAACCGTAAGAAAGTCCAGTTCGTCTTTCAGCTCGACTACTCCACCAGGCCCTTCAGCATCGAGTACAAACAGAACCCGTTCGTGATCACGTTCTGGGATCTTCGAGAAATCAGGAGCCTTTGCTAAGACAACCCTCGATACTGGAAGCTCGGGCGTACCTACTTGACCGCCTTGCAATGCCAGCTCCGGAGGCTTCTCCTTGCGGATGGCAGCAGCAGCTTCCATGGGGTTGAAACCAATATTAATGAGCGATTGGGTCAGCTCACCTGCAGCACGTCCAAATGTATCTGTGGTGACGTGGGCGTAGGCTTTGCTCATCGCGTCCTGGCGGCGCGGAACCGCATATGGCATGCGCAGAACACGTCCTAGAAGCTGCTGAATATCTTTGTCTGATTTCACCTGAGCAACCGAGCAGAAGACGTATGCAAACGAGCAATCCCAACCTTCTTTCAGCGCCTGCTTGGTAATGATGACTTCGATGGGACAGTCATTAGCAAACAGGTCGATTCCATCTATTTCACGTTGCGTACCAGTAGCGATAGCAATCGCTTTTTCGTCCACACCATCGGTGTCGACAAGGTGCCGTTTGACCTCTTCAACAGTGGCTTCACTCTTGGCGTTCTCAGCTTGGATGAGCAGTATGGGACGAATATATTCAGGCTCATCAAGCGCTGTCTTGGCGAGGCTTTTACGTCTCGCTACAGCACTGCTGACAGCAACCTGCCATTCACCGTTATGCTCTTTGAGGATTACGGGAAATTTGATCATATTTTCCGCTTTCAACTCGAATGCGGACACGCTTACCAATACGTTCGAACTGGACACATCAGGGGTTGCAGTCAGCTCCACCACAGCTTTTGGACCAAGACGCTCATACACCGTGTAGGAGAGTGGCGTAGTCGCATTATGCGCTTCGTCCATGATGACCAACGGACCATACAGCTTGAGAAGATTTGCGAATGAGGCTACCGCCTTTCCATCCTTGCCCTTGTCGAGATGTTGGAGTTCCGCCGCAGAACCAGTGAAATGACCCTCAAGATCTTCATGGTGCTCGTAAACCTTACGTCCTTCTTCTTTGTCCACCCTTAGAGCTGCCACGGTAGAAATAACAACGCAAACTTTGGTCACTAAATCGGCTGGACGTATGCGGGTGAATTCAGCCACATCAAAAATTGCTACCTGGCCGCCAAAAGCATCATCCAGCTCTTGGCGGTAGGGGTGCCGATGATCGCGAAATGCTTCGATTGTCTGAGTCTTAATCTGCGTGGTTGGCACCATCCAGAGAACCACCGGGTGCTGACGCTCAAGGTAAGAGGATCCGCAGATTTGGATGATATGGGCACCCATTACCGTCTTACCTCCACCCGTTGGGATGCGGAGGCAGACGTATGGGATATCCGGCAATCCGGGCATCAATTTATAATCACTGACTAACCCAACATCGACGTTGTCCTCAAACGCCTTCGACGGTCCTTCGAGCCGCGCTGCATCAAGGAATTTTTCAAGACTGGTCAATGCACGGTTTTGGTAAAGCTTGAGCGTGAGCGCCATGATCAGCGAGCCTTGATGTCGTATGGGGTTTGCCGAAAGGTGATTTTCGATTCCAGAAGAAGCTCAGAAGAGATTGCGCAAGCTTCACCATATATCACCGTCGGTCCTTCGGTTTTAGTTAAAGCTTTGAGGATCCGCTTGGTGAGTACATTGCCGCCAGTCGCGGTCAAATCGCCAAGTATGCCGTTGAAGAGGAGGTAATAAGAGGTGCCATGATGCTTCCCGAGAAAAGGGGATTTCTCAGCGGATGACGAGCGAGCTGTGCCGGTTTCGGCGAACCAAACGTGAGCTGCCAATTGCTCGAAAGAAATCCCTTCTCGGATATGACCAGTATCATCGAAAACCGGAACTCCCAATTTGTAATATCGATAGCCACCACCACCATTCCAGCCAATGACTTCAGAGATGCCACCTTGCTCACCGTTTACAACTTGCCGCAGCCGAGGGGAACAGAAAAGACGAGCATTATCGGACATCTCAATGCCTATCCAATTACGCTTCATTTTGTGTGCAACGGCAGCGGTAGTGCCAGAGCCTAAAAAGCTGTCCAGTACGAGATCTCCAGGCTTGCTTGCCACCTCCAGAACCTGCCTCAGCAAGCGCTCAGGCTTCGGAGTGTCGAACGCCTCCACATCCTGAAACAGCGCCAAAATTTCCTTCTTCGCCTCTTCGGTGGTACCAGCGTCTATGGCATGCCACAACGTCATAGGTACAAGCCCTTCGTCTTCCCATGGAAACCGTTTGAGGCGAGGCTTACCCTTCCCATTCTTGGGAAAGTAAACACGGTTTTCCGCACGATACCGATTGAATTCCGACTCCAGTGCACCCCAGCACCGCCCTTTGGGAGGCAAATGGGTTTCGCCAGAATCACTAACAATTGGGTACATCTGGTTTGGTCTAAAACCTTGCGCTGAAAACGGAATAGATCGCCACGGACCACGCGGATCTTTGTCGGGATTACCATAGCCTTTATCGTTCGGAGGAAGCAGGTTTCTATACTTCTTCCACTTCGAAGCTTCCATTTTGGCGTATACGAGCATCGTATCGTGGGACGACCCAACCGCAGCGCGGTTTTCACGGGACGTGCGTTTCTGCCATATGATTTCAGCGATGAAATTCTTACGCCCAAAAATCTCGTCGCAGATGACCTTAAGGTAGTGGGCCTCGTTATCATCAATGGTTATCCAGATCGAACCCTCCTGACTCATCAGCTCACGCAAAAGCTCCAGCCGGGGGTAAATCATGGACAGCCATTTCGAATGCTCTAGGTTGTCGTCATACCGTTCAAACGCCGACTTCGTGTTGTACGGCGGATCGATGAAGATGCATTTCACCTGACCGGCGTAGTAAGGAAGCAACGCCTTCAGCGCGTCGAGGTTGTCGCCTTCGATCAGCATGTTCGGAGAGTCCGGCTCTCCATAGGACATTTCAGCAACCGGCTCCAGCAGACGGTACGGCGCTAGGGCAGCCCGCGTCAGGTCGGCATCACGGTTGCACCAAGACAGTAGTGGCATTCAGGGTTCCAAGGACGGCAAATCAATCCCGTACTTTACCTGCTTTGGAGGTGGGCTATCCATCGCCACGGCCCTCGACGAGCCTACCTATGCGGGTAGTCCACCTAAGTGTTAAAGGCGCCTGAACCGCCCCGGGTATCGCGGAGGCTCCACCTTTTGAGAAACTGGAGCCACTATGCCAAAGCCACCGAAGTTTTCCCCTGAGTCCGCGAGCGTGCGGTGCGAATGGTCTACGAAGTCCGGGAGTCACACGACTCCCAGTGGGCGGCCATCGAGGCGGTGTCCAGCAAGATTGGTTGCACTGCTCAGACCTTGAGCAACTGGATTCGCAAGGCCTCTTCCCCCTCAAGCCCCACCCCCTCGGCAGATCCTCGCATCAAAGAGCTGGAACGCGAGATTCGCGAGCTCAAGCGGGCCAACGAGATCCTCAAGGTCGCCAGCGCTTTTTTCGCCCAGGCGGAACTCGACCGCCGTTTGAAGTAATCTGGTCGCTCATCGACGAGCACCGCAAAGCCTTCGGGGTCGAGCCACTGTGCCGCGTGCTGCAAGTGTCTCCATCGGCTTACCGACGCCATGCCGCACGTTTACGCGATCACTCACGACGCTCAGTTCGAGCGATCCGTGACGAGATGCTTGCCGTGCAGATCCGCCGTGTCTGGCAGGAAAACTACGAGGTCTATGGGGCCAGGAAGGTCTGGCGGCAGATGCATCGCGAACGCCAGGGCGTGGCGCGCTGCACAGTGGAGCGATTGATGCGTGAGATGGGGCTATGCGGTGCGGCACGAGGCAAGACGGTGAAGACCACGCAAGCCGATCCAGGCAATGCCAGTCCCAGAGATCTGGTGAAGCGTCAGTTCACCGCCGAACATCCCAACCAGCTCTGGGTCGCCGATTTCACGTTTGTTTCAACCTGGCAGGGATTTGCCTACGTCGCGTTCATCGTCGATGTTTATTCGCGGTTCATCGTCGGCTGGCGCGTCAGTCGGCACATGCGCACGGAGTTTGTTCTGGATGCGCTCGAACAGGCGCTTCACGCCCGGCGTCCTAAGCCTCATCGACTGGTTCATCACAGCGACAGGGGCTCGCAATATCTGTCGATTCGCTACAGCGAACGGCTGGGTGAGGCCGGCATCGAGCCATCAGTTGGCAACACCGGTGACAGCTACGACAACGCGCTGGCAGAGACCATCAATGGCCTTTACAAGACCGAGCTGATCCACAAGCGAGGGCCATGGAAAAGCGTAGAAAGCCTGGAGTGGGAAACGCTGAAGTGGGTGACCTGGTTCAACCATCAGCGGCTGCTGGAGCCGATCGGAAATAGGCCGCCAGCCGAGTTTGAGGCACTATACGAACAGAGTCAGGCAGCCATTCCAGTGGCAGCCTGACTCAAACACAATAGCCTCCGCGATACCCGGGGCGGTTCAGCCTGCAACTATACAGGTCGCTTGCAAACGGGTGTGCAATGAGGCCATTTGCACGTGCCGGAGGCAGTGAGCACCGTGTTTTTTCATATTTAGAAGCTCACCTTATTCTGTTGCGGTTGGGTCGGATTAGAAGTCGGACACTAAGCATCCTTAGCGGCAAGGGTCAATGCAGAGCGCATCCATTTCGGCATTTTGCAGGCCCGGAGCTTGATCAATTCTTCGCTGCTCAGCGCACTGGTGATCTTGGAAATCACCTGCTTGGACAGCCCCTCTTTTCCAATGTAGTAGAGAGCGGTGAGCACCATCCCTACCTTCGTACTGGCATGCTGCAAGCGATCACTGGAGACATGCCTGAGACGAATCACCGCATTGCCAACCTTAATTTCGCGAGTAGAACCACTGGTGTAGAAAGTCGGTAGCACCTGCATTTGCGTGCTGAGGCCCAGCCTCCGAACAGCCTCTGCGCCGTGCATCTGTATCGTCTCTCCGTTTGCCTTGGTGATGACTTCCATAACAGCCAGCGGGCTGGAGCGAACCCTGCCGATGTACTTACTCTGCTTCGGCCGCATGTAGACGCCCCGAGTAACACGCTCAAGCTCGCCTCGGCTGACCAGCCGAGCTACTGCCTTGGCTATGGCGCCACGCGTTCCAAGTTCCGCAAAGCGGCTGATGCAGAAGGGCTGCCCTTTGGGTAAGCGCTTGACCCGTTGCGCAATACGGGTGGATACCGACAGGGCACAATCAGTGTTGGACATTGCGGCTCCCTACCATCCGCGCACCGCAGAAAAGGCCCTAGTTTGTACCGGGCTGAGAAGATCCTTCTCAGCCAGCAAAGCCCGCAGCCCCACACCCGAAAGCTTGAATGGTTAGGTTCGCAGGTGGCGTCCAGCGGAAAAGATAACTTCCGTTGTTCGAAGATTGCCCCTACCACTTGCGGGGTGAGTGCTATAGCTGGCCCCACCCCCTACCCTGTAGACGTAACCCGGTTGGTTGTCTTCTTCATCCTCAGCGACGCTCACCTCAGTAAGGGGCTCCATCAGCCAATGCGTCTCCCCCCTCAGGTGACCAGGCGATACCAGAAATGCCTGGGCCAACCATGAACGATCGTCTAGCTCCTCAAGCACCCGCTGGAGCACTGGGACAGTCGGAATCATGAGCATGCTACCAATTTTTTCATCGCCGTAGTCCCGAACTAGCTCCACGTAAAACCACGGATAGTGGATCTCCTGCTCAACAAACTGCCAGTGCTGTACTTGAGGATCACCAAGAATACCTCCTGGAAGCAGCTCTGCATGCCGGTACGTCATGAACATAGCAATTCCCCCAAAATATTAACAATAGTTAATGGTTATCTGATGTTCAAGGCGGCTTCATCATCCCTTTTGCGGGGAAGAAAAAGAGATGGAGCTGAAGCGCGCATTTGGCATCGCACTAAGGGACACGAGAAAAGCTCGCCATCTCAAGCAAGAAGACTTCGGGGGCGTCAGCAGCCAAACGTACTTGAGCCAGTTGGAGGCCGGCGCAAAGGGACCTACCCTTGAAAAGACGCATGACCTTGCCTCTGTAATGGACGTCCACCCATTGACGATCCTGGCACGTTGCTACCTTCTAATGGATGACACGCTCACGCTGGATCAACTGTTTGAGCGCGTGCGTGCAGAGATTGTCGGAAATTCACACAGTTGAGCTACTGGACGACAGAGAAAGGGGCCTTGAGGTGTTGCCGCCGACGCATTATTGACCCGGGCGCCGACACTATGCTGACCCAACCCAGCAGTCTGAAA
Organism: Stutzerimonas marianensis; assembly: GCF_022810315.1. Classification (NCBI taxonomy): domain Bacteria; kingdom Pseudomonadati; phylum Pseudomonadota; class Gammaproteobacteria; order Pseudomonadales; family Pseudomonadaceae; genus Stutzerimonas; species Stutzerimonas marianensis. Next base: position 530,005 of record NZ_JALGRD010000002.1, read on the forward strand.
TATGAAATGCAACAACGAGTTCGGCGTTCGAAACAGGGGCAATGAAATTCCGGTACGTGGGTCAAAAGAGCATCGGCTGCAGCACACCGTCGTTGCCACTCTCTGACAGACAGCTTTTTGCTATGCTGCCGGCCTGCGCCGCGGGACTTAGTTGGCAACGGCTCGCCGCTGCCTCCCCCTGCGGACACTTCATTCAATCGCCTCCTGGAGTAGCGATGAAGCATCATGTGGTGATCGAAGACTGGGACGGCGACGGCGCTATTCGCTTGCCTGACGACGTTTTGCAGGAAATGGGCGTCGACGTTGGGGATACGCTCTACCTTCTTGAGGAATACATAGGCAGCACCCGCTGCCTAGTAATCAGTAAGACACCACGTGTTCCTGATCGCGTTGATGAGCTGGTTGGCCACTGGGAGTCCTTCGGCAAGGTCGCAAGCGATTCGGCCAAGGATGAATAAACCAATGCCACTTGCTTTGGCCCCCTCAGGGGTGTTCTAGCCTCTCTATTGCTGAGAACTACTGCGCTGCTAGAAACAGGGCAAGGTGCCGACGGTTGTCACGCGCGTGTTTCGCTTGGAGAGGATGCTCAGGCGCTCCAATGAGACTGCCGATCGCCATGTGGTGTAACCAGATGGCGCCATCTTGAAAATTGCCGGGATTGAGCGGGGGATCTGTCGATACTGAATGATCGCCCTCTTCCAAAGCGGCGGAGGCCGAAAATATCTGACTACTTCATACCATCCCAAGGACTGGAAGAGTAGACAAGTTCACCTCCCCCACAAAAAGCGTCGATCCGCTTGTAAACCTCGAACAGTGGCATGAGGTCGCCCTGCGCCATGATTTCCAACGGTTTACGGCCATTAAAGAATTCGTTGTGGTTCTCAAGACCCATAAAGCCGTAGACGTTTTCAGGGTTATCAAATACCAGCCGCAGGCTGGCATGGCAGTTCAATACAATGCTGGCCCGCTCCAGTTGATCACGGTCGAGTTCAACGCTTTTGCCCTGCTGAGCACGGGAAATGCTGCTGCGCGAGACACGAAGAACACTGCTCGCCTGCTCGGTAGTGGCCTTCCATTTCTCCAGGATTCTCAGTGCCGTGCGTAGAATTACGCCGCCCTGATCCTTCGAGAGTCCGAGAGCTTTGGAGGTTTCTTGCATGGCGGCCGCTCCTGCATCTACAGCAACAAAGGGGGTCGGTTGCATACGAGCTGCCACGGTACCCGATGTTCGGCTGTGTTAACGCTACTACCAGAAATTTCGTCAGCACCCAGGTTGGAAAATGATAATGGTCTGCTTGCACAACCTAGCAATCAGGCTCAGCTATTCGCCTAAGGTCCGGAGAGGGAACTGTCTCCGGCGGCTTGCTGGAACATTGGGGCTTCGGATCGCGCGTGCGGACATTCGGGTCTGTACTCATGGCATGATCCTCCTCCCGATCAGCTTTCCAATTAAGCGCAGCACATGATGCCGGACGGCGCTGACCACCTAGACGAGAGGATGGCCGATCGGCACGATCAAGTCGGGTCGGTCATTTCGCACGTTTCCCACATCCTTGCTGACCGGGAACCATTCGAAGATTTCGGACGGCTCGCCCTGGTGCAAGATCATCGCCTCGGCGCGCTCCTTGGGCGTGGTTGGGTCCAGCCATTCCTGGGCAAGGTCGGGAGGAAACACCACCGGCCGGCGGTCGTGGATGTCGACCATGCCGCCGTGGCTGTCGGCGGTGATGATCACGAAACCTTCGTGCTCGCTGAGTTCGTGATTCATCAGCGAGAACTGACCGATGCTGGCGCAGAACGTGGGCTTCCGGTCTCGTCGGCGAATGAAGTAGGGCTGCTTTCTCGGCCCGCCTTCATCCACCCATTCATACCAGCCATCAATGGGGCAGAGCGCCCTGTGCGGCCAGGCCGCGCGAAAGAAAGGACCATGGCCACTACCTTGGCCGCTGTGAAGGTGGCGGGTGGCTCAGCTAGAGCGGTTATAGAGAAGCGTAGAGCGAGGGCTACGGTCAGGAAGCGTGTCATGGAGGAAGCGAGCGCCATTGAAAGGGCGCGCATTGTAGGGCGTCAGGTTGGGGGCTGTGGAGACAGCAGTCGACCCACGGCTGCCGGTCGCGACAGGCAACAACCGGCCACAAGCGGACTGTCAACGCAATGTGAGGAAACTAGCGGCTGCCTGCTTCTCAGATCCCCTTCCCTAGCATCTTGCCGTTTACGATTTCCCCGTAAAGGTTCACGCCGTCATTGGCGTGGTACTTATCTCGGGTTTTCTCGACTGAGCCATCAATCAAGCGTGGGTCTTGCGGTCGCTCGTGACTGTTCATGAAGGCCGCCACGTTCCAGGCGTCTTCATCTGGCAGGGTGCCGCCTTTGCCCAGTGGCATGTTTTCCTTGATGAACGCCGCAGCCGTGTTGATTCGATGCATGCCTGCACCCCAGTTGAACGAGTCCGCGCCCCAGAGTGGCGGGAATACATAAAGGTCACCAGACTTCTGCCCTTCCCCGTTCGGCCCATGACAGACGGCGCACTGTGCGTCGTAGACCTGTTCTCCCTTCGCCAGGTCGTATCCGCCTTCGGGTTGTGGCACTTCCGGATAGGCCCGACCTGACAGCTCTTGACCTGTGGGTGCTCCGGTTGCAAGCCAGTAGGAATAGGCTGAAAGCGCGGCGATAACGGGGCCGTCAGCCTCGGGTGCCTTGCCGTTCATACTGAATTGGAAACAGCCCTGAAGGCGCTCGGCATAGCTGTTCACCTTGTCGTTTTTCTTCCGGTACGCCGGATACATGGTGTAGGCAGCCCAGAGCGGTGCAGAGTTGGCTTTCCGGCCTTGTTCGAGGTGGCAGTTCGCACAGGCCAGGCCGTTGCCGACATAGTCGGGCGCATGCGTCTTGGTATCGACGAATATGGCGCGCCCCTGCTGTACCAACTGCCCGTAGGTGTTGTCAGGCAGTTCGCTTTCCTTTGGCGGTTGGAAGTACTTGCTGCTGGCGGGATCACCTGCTCCGGTCAGGATCTGCGACTGATCTTCCATCGCGATGTCGTCCGCGAGCACCGGGAAGCCCAATGACATCAACAGCAGCGCGGTTGTATGGGTCTTCATTTGGCTGCTCCTTTGTCAGTCAGGCCTGCGAAGTACGTCGAGACCGCCGTTACCTCGTCCTCGGTCAAGCTACGTGCGATTTGGCCCATCAGGTCGTTGGGGTCGTTCTTGCGGGTGCCCTGACGCCACGCGGTCAACTGAGACGACAGATACTGTGCCGACTGCCCGGCCAGCGGTGGGAAGGCGTCGCCTACTCCCGTTCCGCTGGGGCCGTGGCAGGCGACGCACTCGGGGATGTTGCGATCCCAGGCGCCGCGCAGCGCAAGGCTTTCGCCAGGCCCGTCGACCAACGCGGTGCGGTCGATTCGCTCGACCTGCGGTTGCGGCTTGTCAGCCAGCATCGTCGAGACGGCGTCGGCTTCCTCATGGCTCAAGGCCGCGGCAATGGGCTGCATGATTGGATTCGCCCGCGCACCGGACGCGAAATCAGCCAGTTGCTTGCGCATGTAATTCGCCGACAAGCCGGCCAGGCGGGGGAATCCTGCAGCAGCCATGCCTTCACCCTCGGCGCCGTGGCAGGTAGCGCACGCCATCGCGGCGGGGTTGGTCCCGCCTTTGCTGTACACCGCAGCGGCATCCGCGGCGTGCGCGGACACGGAGATCGCAAGGAAGAGCCCGGCCAAGGGCCAGAGGGGGACGTTCATGTAGCCTCCAGATCGTTCTTGTTATAGGTGCCGGTGCTGACTGACCGTGTGGTGTTGCTAGCGTTTTGACAACGGCCCCATGATGCCATTCAACGCCTCGGGACGAGGCGCGCCCTGATGCTGCTGCAGACGCCCTTGCTCATCCAGGTAATAGATAGCCGGGGTCGCCGAGGCGCCCATTTCGCCCATCAGGATGAGGTTCGCCTCAAGCTGTTCATTCAACTCGGGCGCGATACGCTCGATGGGTTTGAGCGTGCTGGCCTTGCCCGCGGCCTCGTGCTCATTGAGAGCCGCTTCAGGGTCTTTCGCGGCCAACAGCGCAGCGGATTTGCCTGCGCTGTCCGGGCGCAACATGCCGACCATGACGTGACGGAGCTGAACGTCGCCTGCTTCGACCCAGGGCCGTGCCTGTTTCCAGAACATGTTGCAGAACGGGCAGTTCGGGTCGGAAAACATGTAGATCACCCGTGGCGCCTCAGCCGCGCCGTCAGCAATCCAGGTGCTGCTTTCGAGCCGCTGCCACATCTCGCTGCTCATCGGCTCATACACCAGCTTTTCCAGCGGTGCCTTGGTCAGGTCTTCGCCAGCGGCGTCCAGCAAACTGCCGATCACGACATGATCACCGTCCGGTGTCAGATACAGCGCAATGCCTTGTCCGTTGTAACGCGCCGCGTAGCCCTTTAATCCGCCCGGCGCGTCGAAACTGCCGACCACTTTGGCTCCGCGCGCTTCAATGGCCTGAACCGCGGGAGGCAGCGCTTCGGCCAGCGCCCAGGGCGTCGGCAGTAAGGCGAGCGTTGAGATAAAAAACGAAAGTGAACGTACCGGTTTCATGGCTGGGTTTTAACCTCTAGTTGCTCAAGGGCGCGCGCCAGGCTGGCACGGGACAGCTCGCCGAGGTGGCTGCCAACCTGGCGTCCCTCGGCGTCATAAAAAAGCGTGGTGGGCAGCGACGCAGACCCTACGTGCTGGCCCAGACGACCGCCGGTATCGAGCAGGACGTTTTCCAGGCCGAGCCCTTCGCCGTCGAGGAAGTCGGCAATCAATCGCTCGCCCTCGCCCTGGTTGACGAACAGAAAGGTCACGTCGGTGTTGTCTTGTTGCGCCTGCGCAAGGACTGGCATTTCTCGTCTGCAAGGAGGGCACCAGGTGGCCCACAGGTTGACTACTAGGGGCTTGCCAACGTAATCCTGCAAGGCGACGGGTTTACCCTGGTTGTCCCGCAGGCCCATCTCAGGCAGTCGCGTGCCCTGCTCGAACGCGTGCAACGCAAAGGTCCCGAACCCCCAGCTGAGCACACCCACCAGCACCGCTGCGCCCAGCGGTCGGCGCAGCCCGCTGTCGCGCCAGGCCAGCAAGGAACCCAACAGAACGGCCACCACCAAGCCCGGCCAGGCAATGAAACCGCCGTCACGTATGTCGATCACGCGCCAGGGCTCATCTCGGAAATGCTCGACGTACACCAGCACGAAGGCCAGCCGCGCGACCAGTAGCGCCACCAGCAGCAGCCTGAAGAGCTGTTGTTCCGGATTCCGCTCGCTGCGCCGCCCAACCCACCAGCCGGTCAGCATCGCTATAAACAGGCTCACCAGCATCAGCACATGTGGGACGGCAAGTGCCAGTGGCCCCAGGTTGATCGTCAGCATCAGCCACGCTCCATAGTCTGGTTCCATCTGTTCAGAAATTGATTCGCATCGACCTCGCCAGTGATGCGCTGGGTACGTCGCTCTTCCCCGTCCGGGCCGATGAAGAGCAGCGTCGGCGGCCCCATGACCTGATAGCGGTTCAGCAGCTCACGACTGGCGGGATCGGTCTGCGTCACGTCCGGCCGCAGAATCCGCACGCCAGTTAGCGCCGCCTGCACCTGCGCGTCGCCGAACACCTCCTTTTCCATGACCTTGCAGGACACGCACCAGTCGGCGTAGTAGTCCACCAGCACCCACTGGCCCGCGGCCCTGGCGGCAGCCAGCTCACGATCAAGGTCGGCCGGCTCGCTGAAGCCGACAAATCCGTGTGCAGGCTCTGCACCTTGCGAGGACGCAACGCTGCCCGTGAATACACCGAGCGGCCGCAAGACGTCCTGTGCGCCGCCAGCCGCTCCGAGCAGCAACGCTACGCCCCATATACCAGCCAGCGACGCCACCGCGCGGCTGAGCGCCTGATGCCGCACCAGTTCCCGCGACAGGTGCAACAGCCCGCTGGCGCCCACGACCAGAAGCGCGCCCCACAGCCCTACCCAGAGTGGGTCGGACAACAGCGGACGCAGCACGTAGAGGGCGGCGACCAGAAACAGGAAACCGAAGGACACCTTGACGCGATCCATCCACGGCCCAGGCTTGGGCAGGAAGCGGTTGCCCACTGTCACCAGCAGCACCAACGGCGTACCGATCCCCAGGCCCAGCGCGAACAACACCAGGCCACCGTTCAGGGCGTCGCCGCTTTGGGCGATGTACAGCAGCGCCGCGGCCAGCGGTGCGGTCATGCAAGGGCCCACCAGCAGCCCGGACAACACACCCAACGCGCTGGCCCCGGCGAGGCTGCCGCCCCGGCGCTGGCGGCCGGCCTGCTCCAGCCGATCACGCAGGCCGGCCGGCAGTTGCAGCTCGAAGAAGCCGAACATGGGCAGCGACAGGAGCACGAACAGGCCAGCGAAGCTTGCGATCAGCCACGGCTGCATCAGCCATCCCTGCAGATTCGCACCCAGTAGCGCCGCCACCACCCCAAGGGCGGCGTAGACCAGCGCCATGCTGAATACATAGGCGCCAGCCAGGGCCATGCCGCGGCGAGGCCCGGCCTGGCTACCCACCACGATGCCGGCCAGGATAGGCAGCATCGGCAGCGAACAGGGCGCAAAGGCAAGCAGCAGGCCGAGTCCGAAGAAGATCAGCAGGCTCCAGCCCAGCGACTGCTGCTGTAGCCCGCTGGCCAAGGCCTGGTCGTCGGCCTGAACCGGCGTGGACGGAGGCGTGCTGCTGCCGCCCAGGTCTACCGTGCGGGTTTGCGGCGGATAGCACAGGCCGGCATCGGCGCAGCCTTGCCAGCCGAGTTCAAGCGACGCGATATTCGCATCGGGGAGCTGCACTTCCAGGCTGTCGCGATAGATTCGCGAATCACCAAAATACTCGTCATGGTAGGGCTCGCCAGGCGGCAACTGGGGCTCGGTCCCCGGTGCCAGCCCTGCGAATCGTAGGCGCTCCTGGTAGAGGTAATAGCCGGGCGCAATGTCCCAGCGCAGCACGACTCCGCCAGCGTCAGGCTGCTCGACGTGCAGCGTGAACGCTTCGTCCACGGGCAGAAAGTCCTGCTGCTTCTGACCGAAGGTGAACGGCGAAGCGTTCGCCAGCTGCACGGACCATAGGCAGCAGGCCAGAAAGATAAAAAGCGCTCGCATGCACAACACCCGATTACCCGATTCGACGGCGAGCTTGCCGACTCGGGATTAAGAGGCGATTAACGAGGCTTGCCCGGACACAACCTGTAAGGCTGAGCGGCGTTGAGGCACGAGCAACTCGGCGTACCATCTGCTAACGCGCCGTTAATCCAGGCGGACGATACTGACTGCTGCCTATCAAGCGATTCCCACATGCACGTACTGCTGACAGAAGACAACGCACTGATCGCCAGTGGCATCGTCGCCGGGCTCGAAGCCCAGGGCTTCAGCGTGGCCCATGCCGCTACGGCCGGGCAGGCCGACTCGCTGCTGCGCACAGCCAGCTTCGACCTGATGATTCTCGATCTGGGTCTGCCTGACGAAGACGGCCTGCGCTTTCTGCAGCGCCTGCGCCGCCGCGGCCTCGAGCTGCCTGTGCTGATCCTGACCGCCCGGGATGCGGTAACCGAGCGGGTCTCCGGGCTTCAGGCGGGCGCTGACGACTACCTCGTCAAACCCTTCGACCTGCGTGAGCTCGCCGCCCGCCTGCATGCCCTGCTGCGCCGCGCTGCCGGTCGGGCGACACAGATGATCGAACACGGCCCGCTGAGCTACGATCCCGCCGCCTGTGCGGCGTTCATGGCAGGCGAACCCGTGGACCTGTCGCGCCGTGAACAGGCGCTGCTCCAGGCGCTACTGCAGAATCCCGGCCGCGTGCTATCGGCCGAGCAGCTCAAGGACGCCGTGTACGGACTGGGCGATGACGTTGAAAGCAACGCCCTGAATGTCCATATCCACCATCTCAGGCGCAAGCTGGGTAACGGCATCGTCGAAACCGTCAGGGGGATCGGTTATCGCCTGGGCCCTGCCGGCCATGCGTCGGCTCCCACCGAGGCACCCGACGCATGAGCTTGCGCCTGCGCCTGACCCTCACCCTTGGCTCGGCCTTCGTGCTGCTCTGGGCGCTGGCCGCGACCTGGATGCTCTTCGATGTTCGCAATCAATTGATGCAGTCCCTCGATCAGCGCCTTGCTGCGTCGGCGCGGATGGTCGCGGGTCTGCTGGTGCAATTGCCGCAACCGCAACTGAGCGAAGGCACCCGTCTGAGCGCCGAACAACTGGGCATCGAGAACGGCCTGGCCTGCCAGATCAGCTCTCTACGGGGTGAAATCCTGGCGCGCAGCCATGCGACGCCAGACAGTGCCCTCGACGCTCAGCGCACCGGATTTCACGACCAGATGATCGGCGATACCGCCTGGCGTAGCTTCACCTTCATCCAGAACGGCATGCGCATCACCACGGCCGATCGCCTTGACGAGCGCAGCGCACTCCAGCGTTCGGTGCTCCTGGCCGCGGCGCTGCCGGTTTTCGTCGCGTTGCTGGGCAGCCTGATCGTGTTGTGGATCGGAATCGGCAACGGCCTAGCGCCGCTCAGACGAATCCGCACGGCCCTGGCGCAACGCAGCGCCGACTCGGTGGAGCCGTTGCACATCGAGCGGCTGCCGCGAGAGCTGACGCCCCTGGTCGAAACCCAGAACCAGCTGTTCGCGCGGATCGCGCACATGCTCGAACGCGAACGCCGGCTGACCGATGACGCCGCCCATGAACTGCGCAGCCCGCTGACCGCCATCAAGACCCACCTGCAGGTGGCGGCCATGACCGAGGGCGATACCGCGAAACGGGCATTGGCCCAGGCCGAGGTCGGCACGGATCGTCTGCACCGGATCCTCGAACAGCTGCTCATGCTGGCGCGAGTGGAAGGCCGCGTGTCCTTTGATGACGGGCTCAGTTGCACGGCGCTCGAAGTCGCGCAACTGGCGATCGCTGACGCCAGCCAGCAGCCTGGGCCGCACATCGAGCTGTGCGGGGCGCAAGAGGTCTCCCTTCGCCCACTGGCGATGCCGCCCACCCTGGCGGTCGCGGCATTGCGCAACCTGCTCGACAATGCCCGCCGCCATACCCAGGACGGCACGACCATCCGCTTGACGATCTCCCAGCTGGATGAAAGCCGGGTTCGCTTCAGCGTGCAGGATCACGGCTCGGCCATCCCGCCGGAAATGCTCGAGCGTCTGACGGAGCGCTTCTGGCGCAGCGGCGAAGGTGAAGGCAGTGGTCTGGGCCTGTCCATTGTCAAGGCGATCGCCGAGCGCTGTGCCTGCGATCTGCGTTTCGTACCGCAGGCGGATGGTCTCGTCGTCGAGCTGGTGGTCAGCCTGCAGGCTCCCGCTCCCTGATGACGGCATCTCGATAGCGTGAACGTCCAGCCACGCACACCGTCCGAATAGTTGACTGAGCAATCCGTTAACCATCGTCGGAGGTGGCAATGCTTGTTTTCGAACCTTTTTATACAGACGGCCTGGCGCAGATTTCCTATCTGATCGGCGACAGCAAGGCCGCGGTAGCCGCGGTCATCGACCCCCGCCGCGACATCGATATCTACCTGCAAATGGCCAAGGCGCGAGGCCTGCGAATCGCCTACGCCATCGAAACACATATCCATGCCGACTTCGTGTCCGGCGCCCAGGCGCTGGCGAAGCGCACCGGGGCACAGATCATCGGCGGTCGCGCGGATAACTACGAGTTCGAGCTTCGCCAGGTCAGCGGTGGCGAGACCATAGAGCTCGGGCAGGCCACGTTGCAAGTCATGCACACGCCCGGGCATACGCCAGAACACATCTCCCTGCAGCTGTTCGACGCCCAGCAGGGCGACCAGCCGATCGCGCTGTTTACCGGCGACACCCTGTTCAACCTGGACGTCGGGCGCCCCGACCTGCTGGGCGAAGGCAGTGAACGAAAACTCGCCGGCGCGCTGTACCACACACTTTTCGATCACTACCTGCCCCTTGGCGACCGGATCGAAATCTACCCCTGCCACGGCGCCGGCTCGGCCTGCGGCAAATCCATCGGCGACCGACGCCACTCCACGCTCGGCAGCGAGCGTCTCTTCAACCCCGCGTTGCGCGAGCAGCGGAGCGAGGACGAGTTTATCGATTGGCTACTGGCGGACATGCCGGAACCACCCCGTCACTACGCGCGCCTGAAACAGCTGAACGTGCGTTCGGCCGTACAGATGGAGGGCGCTTCCCTACCACCGCCACTCGCGCCGTCCGAGTTCGAGACACTGGCGGCGCGCGGCATGCAGGTCGTGGACGTCCGCTCGATCCTCGCGTTTGGCGGCGGGCACGTGCCCGGGGCGATCAACATTGCCCTGCGCAACGAGTTCGTGAACTGGGCTGGCTGGATGCTCGACGACGCTCGCCCGATCCTGCTGGTGGGCGAATCGGCCGACGATGTTCACCAGGCTGTCACCCAGCTCTACCGGATAGGCCTTGACGATATTCGCGGCTATCTACGCAACGGCATGACGGACTGGCAGAACGCGGCGCTACCGCTGAACAGGCTTCAGGAATGGACGGTTCATGAACTGAATGCACGTCGTGAAGCGCCCGATGTGCAGGTGCTGGATGTACGCAGCCCTCAAGAGGTCGCGGCGGGCCGGGTGCCTGGCGCTAGGCACATCTTCGTCGCGCACCTTGCTGACCGGCTCAACGAGCTGGATCCGGACAAGACCACCGTCACCTACTGCGGCTCCGGCTATCGCGCCTCCATCGCCGCCAGCATCCTCAAGAAGGCCGGCTTTCGTGATGTGGCCAATGTTCCGGGCTCCTGGATGGCCTGGAAGGCGGCAAACCTGCCGGTCCAGGAAGGCTAACGTCTTATCCGGTCGCGCGGCGCAGGTGTCTGGCTTGCTACCTGCGGGCGCGCGATCAGAAGGCGACTTGAAGCAACAAAGCCGACGCGGCAACAGCCGCTACCAACCCGAAGCCTCGCTGCAGCACGCGCCCGTCCAGGCGAGATGAAACCGTGCGGCCGGCAAACATCCCCAGCACCGCACCGGCCGAAAACGGCAGCGCCACTGCCCACTGAATGCCACCCGTCAGCGCGGCGGACAACACGCCGCTGACCGACACCAGGCCGATGACCGCTAACGACGTGGCGGCAATCGAACGCATCGGCAGATCACTGAAGCGACTGAGCGCCGGAACCAGCACGAACCCGCCGCCGACCCCCAGCAAGCCGGAGAGAAAACCCGCCAGGGTACCGGACGCGGCGACGGTCGCTGCACAGCGTGAGGTCCAGTGAAAACGGCCCGTCTGCGGGTTCAGCCGACAGGGCACGGCTCTCGGGTTCGAGTCATCGTTCGGCGGGCGCCTGAATGCCCTGAAGGCAACCCAGAACATCACCAGCGCAAACACCACGGCAAGCACATCGTGCTCTACCCGCGCGGCCAGCCAGACGCCGACGGGCGCGAGCAGCACACCGCAGCAGGCCATCAGGGCCGCCGCCTTGTACCGGACAATGCCGTCCCTCGAACCAATCACCGCCCCGACCCAGGCCGCGAGCCCGACCGCCATCAACCCGATGGGCGCGGCCTGATGCAGCTCGAGCCCGACCACGAAGATCAGCAACGGTACGGTGAGAATGCCGCCGCCGGCACCGGTCAGCGCCAGGACGAGGCCGACCAATAGCCCGAGCCCGACCTCAACCATCGTTGCGCTCCGGAAGCCTTAGATCTTTCGATTTACAGCGACCGCAACCTTTCACTGCGGCTTCCCTGAAAAGCGTGTCTGCATCTCGTAGAGCGCCATACCCGCCAACATGGCGAGGACAAAGATCAGCGGTTCGCTCCGACCACTCAAAAGCGTCGCGACCGCCGGACCCGGACAGTAGCCGGCCAGCCCCCATCCCGCTCCGAATGCCAGGCTGCCCAGCACAAGAGGGCGATCGATCCGGGTGGCGGTGGGCATTCGCATGACATCTCCCAGCACCGCCCGGGACCGTTTGGAGGCGAAATAGAACCCGACACTGCCGACCGCAATCGCACCGCCCATAACGAACGCGAGCGAGGGGTCCCACGGACCGGCCAGATCGAGAAAGGCGATCACTTTGGACGGATTGGCCATCCCTGACAGGATCAGGCCGAGGCCGAAAATCAGCCCCGCTACAAAGGCGCTCAGCAATTTCATGGCAACTCCTCAGCCCAGCAGGTGGCGGATGACGAACACGGTCAGAAAGCCGCTGGCCATGAAGGCGGCCGTCGCGACCAGCGAGCGCGGCGACCGTCGCGACAACCCGCAGACGCCATGCCCGCTCGTACAACCGGAGCCATACCGCGTGCCGATCCCGACCAACACACCAGCCGCGATTAGCGTCAAGGTGCTCGCCTCTACGTCGATGTCTGGTTGCTCGAACGCGGCCTGAAACAGCACCGGCGCGATCACCAGCCCGGTAATGAAGGCAACACGCCAGAACACATCGCCTTTGCCTGGCCGCATCAAGCCGCCGATCACGCCGCTAATGCCCGCGATTCTTCCGCTCAACAGAATAAACAAGGTCGCAGCAAGACCGATCAGCGCGCCCCCGGCGAGCGAGGACCACGGTGTGAAATGTACCCAGTCAATCGTCATGTCGAGGGTTCCTCGCGTTCGGGATGCTGACAGTAAAGCCGGTAGAGCACCTGCATAACCTCCATCGCTTGTTGGCTGGCGATGCTGTAATGCACTTGCTTGCCCTCGCGTCGGGTGCTGACCAAGCCGTTATGGCGCAGCACCGTGAGCTGCTGCGACAGGGTCGGCTGCACAATGCCCGTCGCATTGGCGAGGTCACCCACGCAGTGCTCACCCTGGGTCAGCTGGCAGAGCAACAGCAGGCGGTCAGGGTTGCCGAGCACTTTCAGCAAGCCGCAGGCGTCCGCAGCACTGCGACGAAGCGTTTCGATATCGAGATCTGCCATGTGGGCCATTTTGTTCAGGTGGGTCAGGTGGATTTGACAATACGATTTATCAATATATATTTCAATAGTTCGTATAGACGCTACAGCGGACGCCCGGTCGGAACTCGACGTCCCGCACTCGTCCTAAAAATATGCGGCATCGCTGTGACTTTTCACCTCGCCGCGCCCACCCCGCCGGCGCGAACCAGGAGATCAACATGTCATCGATACAGCAAAACAGTACCAATCATGACCAGGCGGACCGGGTTCGCCGCTCAACGTCCCAACCTGTGAATCAGGAAATCGATCGGCAAACGGACGAGAACATTCGTCGATTCAGCGGGATGGGACGAAGCGCAATCCTTCAGCGTATCGACGCCCTGGATCGCGAGTGGGACGTGGAGCGCGTGCTTGAGGTCAATGCCTCCTCTCTCGCGCTGTCTGGCTTGCTACTTGGCCTGACAGCAAACCGAAAGTGGTTTCTGCTGCCTGGCGTCGTGCTGCCGTTTCTTCTGCAACACGGCTTGCAGGGCTGGTGCCCGCCGCTGGCGATCTTGCGCCGGCTGGGTATCCGCACGCGGGGCGAGATCGATCAGGAAAAGTATGCACTGCTCAGTGCGCTGGAACAGGCACCGCTGAACACTCACCACTAGCCGAGACCATCATGATATTTCGCCAGCTGTTCGAGCCCGTGTCGTCCACTTATACCTACGTACTCGGGTGCGAGGACACCGGCCAGGCCGTGCTCATCGACCCGGTCATTTCCGCAACGGACCGCGACCTGGCCGAGCTGGCCAGGCTGGACCTGCAGCTGGCGTTCACCTTGGATACCCACATACATGCCGACCACATCACCGCCGCGCTGGAGCTGAAGAAGCAGACCGGCTGCCGTATCGCGGGGCCGGCTATCGACAAGTTGCCCTGCACGGATGTGGGCATCGAAGAAGGTGTCCCTTTCATCGTCGGCAGCCTGCAGTTCACACCCTTGCATACCCCCGGGCACACAGACGGGCACTTTGCCTATCTCCTCGCTGATCGCCTGTTCAGCGGTGATGCATTGCTCATCGACGGCTGCGGTAGGACTGACTTTCAGAACGGCAGCGCCGACGACCTGTTTCACAGCGTTAGAAACAAGCTGTTCACGCTGCCAGACGACACCCTGGTCTATCCCAGCCATGACTACAGCGGCCGACGAGTCTCGACCATCGCCCAGGAAAAGCAGCGCAATCCCCGACTCGGTGAAGCGATAACGTTGGAGCGCTTCCGCGACATCATGGCGGAACTGAACTTGCCCTATCCCGCGTTCATCGATCACGCCGTGCCGGGGAATCGCCAGTGCGGCGTATGCCCACCCGACCTGACGGATAATTTCCGTCGCTATTGCGAACAGGTTGAGCACAGTCCTGAGGGTTGAGCACGTCATGCCAGCCCCCTTGAGGCCCGGGGAATCCATCACCGTTCGCAGCCTCCAGGCGACGTTACCAAGCATCTATTTCGCTACGTGAGGGATTGAATATGAAGACCCCTGATCGACCCCGTTTCCGCGTGAGCGCAAACCGGCAATCGGGAAGCCGCCGCGTTCGCTATGTCGAAACTATGTTGGCGCTGATGGAAAATTGACCC
>NZ_JALGRD010000020.1:0-15905 GCF_022810315.1 Stutzerimonas marianensis
GGAGAATACGCAAACTTCCAAATAGCGGCGGTTGGTCGATGGCCCTTCACTGGCAGGCCGACGCACGACCTTAACCCAGCGCTCCGACGCGAACGACAAGTCGACGTGCTCATCGATCCATTCGCGGTGTAGATTCTCGCTGTCCTGGATCAGTTGAAGCGCCTGAAGCAGAGATCGATCCTGAGTGGTGGGCTCCAACTGGAGAAGGTGACTGAGACGGAATAACAGCGAGCGATGGGACCTGAAGTGCTTCCAGATCAACGGCAGGTAGTTATTGCCGCCGGTAGCCTGGACTTCGGCGCAAGTCTCGCGCAACCGATCCAGATTGCCATCGGGGGAGAGGTATTCCCGAATCAGGCTGCCAGCCTCCTGGTCATCCGGTTCTTGAACCAGAATCTGCACCACGCCGTCCAGGGTCGCCGCTAACTGCTCCAGCTTCTGACGTTGACGCGCCTGGATTTGCTCCAACTCTTCCTTGGCGCGCTTATGAATCGTCGAAATCCGTCGGATGAACATCTCGGCCAAGTGGTCCCGGGTCCGCACGCGCATACGGTAGATCAAAGCCAGCATCAGCGTGTAGCGCTTCGGTAGCGAGCAGTCCTTCAGCTCGGCGACGTTTGACGCCGCGGCTTGGGCAGCGAAGTGACGGATCTTGGTATCCACTATTCCATCAAAAATGGCCCCCAGATCCCCGAAGCTTTCGAGCCAGGCCAGATGATCAATCAGCACCTCCAGGTGTTTGCGAGAGGGTTTCTTGGGTGCCTGTTTCAGCGCATTGAAGTCGCTCTGGCGTCGGCCGAAGTCAGTGTCGAGCAGCTCCTTTAGCTTGTGGATCACCTCGATTGGCGTTCTGGTTACTACGAGGTTGAATATTGCCCCTTGGGATTCGGCTTGAATCCTCTCAGCGAGATCATTCAGGGTCGAGTACGCAGGGAGCTCATAATCCTGGCGGATCAGTTCTTCAATCACGGAGTTAATGATGTCGGCACGCTGGTCAAGCACGAACGACATTGCTTTGGCATGCCTCTCGGCGAGCTCGATAGCATCAGAGCCGTAGAATGCAGTCACACCGAGGCGAGCTCGGATCGCGTTCATGTGGCGATATTGCTGAAACCACTTGTATTCCGCGAATTTCACCTTGCTACGCTGACCCAACTCCTCGCGAATGAACGCCACCAGTTGATCAGGTACGTCGGTGATATCAGGGAAATATCGGAGTACCTGAAAGGTCTTCAGGAGAACGGCGAGATTGAGGTGAAANACAGAGTGGGGTACGCCGTGCGCTCTAATGAAGCCATAGGACCTCCTTTTCTGAGGAATCAGAAAAGATAGTCCACAATCAAGGGCGGTGCGGACGACTTAGAAAAGCCACCAATATCAATATCTTACGCGCGAAGTGAGTGAATTTTCCCTTTATCTCGGCATGACCCCCACCCACGGTCGGGCCTAGCAACTGGCTCGCCTGACTGGATAGCAGCGACCCCGCCTGGAAGTAGTTCATTACCGTGGTGACGCTGCGGTGCTCAGTCATAGCCATCACTTCGCCGAGCGGTACGCTCTGACGCCCTGCCTCGGTGACGAAACCTGAGCGCAGGCTGTGCGCGGCCCAATCGCCGTCCAGGCCCGCCAACTGCGCACGGCGCTGGACAATTCGCGCCACCTGCTCGGCTGATAGGCCTTGGGCGCCGACCTTGCCACCCCTATAAATTCGACGGAACAGCGGTCCGGATTCGGCAGGCGCGACTTCCAGCCAGGCGGCGAGGGCTAGTGCTGCCGGCCCACGTAGCGGTTTCTCGCGGCGCAGCCCGCCGGTGTCGGTTTTAGTCGTGCCCAGTGCGTAGAGCCAGGTGTCAGCATCCAGTCGGCGTACATCACCGATCTGCAAGCCGACCACTTCGGAGCGACGACGGCCACCGCCACTCCATGCCAGCAGGAGGAGGGCACGATCACGTACCCCGCGCACGCCGTCGGTGCAAGTGGCAAGTAGCGCTTGCAACGGCTCGAGGATGATGGCGGTTTTCTTGCGCACCGACACGCCATGGCGCGACTGGGCTTTGCGCGCTTCGCGCAGCAAGGCCTTCAACGCCGCCGTCTCGGTTGGACTGCCCCAGCCGTTAATCCGATGCCATTTACCGAGTACCGCCAGGCGATGGCTGACGGTGTTGTAAGCCAAGGGGCCGAGTTTGGCCTTGACCCGCGCAGCCACCAGCGCGGCGTCGATGCTAGGTGGCAAAAGGTGCACCCAGCCACCGTCAGCCGTCGGACGAGCCAGGTGGTCAACCACAAACTGTATGGCTACCGAGGAGGGCAATGCCGCATCGCCCAGCGCCTGGCCGTAGCGCAGTTGCAGCCACGCCGACCAGTAGGCGAGAGCGCTGCGGTAGCTGCGCAGGGTGTTGGCTGCGGTACCAGCGGCGATGAACGCCGCTGCCGCTTCCTGGGCGTTGATCGCCAGAGAATGTAGGTCCAGCTGCGTTTCGTTGGCCGGCGATAGGTATTCTGTAATATTTAATACGTTCAACGTATTATAGTTCCAAATTCAAACAAATAAGGTCGGATAACATTCGTTTATCAGACCTAATATAGCGAGGAGCTGGCGATGGCGATAGGCGTACCGGAAACCGAAGTATTCGCGGCGGCGGATGCGGTGCTGGAGCGGGGCGAGCGGCCGACGGTGGAGCGGGTGCGCCAGGAACTGGGACGCGGCAGCCCGGCGCGGGTCGGAGCCTTGCTAGACCAGTGGTGGGAACGCCTAGCTCAGCGCCTGCGTGGCGAAACACGCTTACCGGCGCTTCCGACGGAGATCTCGCAGGCCTTTGTCGCGGTCTGGCAGCAGGCCATGCTCTTGGCGGAGGGTGTTGCCGAGCAGGCGCTGGCCGAACGCCGCGCCGTGATAGAAGCCGAGCGGCTACAAGCTGCCACAGTCGAGGATGAGGCGCGACAATTGATAGCTAAGGCCCGGCAGCAGGTAGCTGCTGCACAAGCAGCTCAGCATACTGCCGAGACCCGTCTAGCCGACTTGGAGCTGCTGCTGGTACAGCACCAGACACAACTGGCGGACCAAAAAAGCCGCTGCACGGAACTTGCCGAGGAGCGCAGAGTAGCGTTGCAGGAGGTGACCGTGCTGCGCCAGGAGTTGCAGGTCGCACAGCAGCAGCTGATCCAAGAGCGTGATGCCGCAACGACCTACCTGCGCGGTATCGAAGATCGTGCCCACCGCGAGGTCGATCGAGCTCGTGAGGAAAGTAGGGTAACCGCCGCTCAACTCAAGACCGTGACAAGGCAACACGGCCAGTTGCGCCAGCGGCTAGACACAGTGTTGTCTCAACTTCTCGAGGCACAACAGGTCGCTGCCGCTGAGAAGGCACGGGCCAGCACACTAGAGCAGCAGCTGGTGAAACCTCCCCGAGCCAGGCGCGCAAAGGCTAAACCGACCAAGTCGAAGTCCAACACGGCTGCTCAAGCCGAGACTTGCGGCTCCGGGCGTTAGTACTGGCTCCTCTAGGACCCTGATTCGCCTGGTGGCTATGCTTTCACCTTGTCGCGGAGTCCATGTGCTCAACCAATTCGTCAATTCGGTCTGGAACGCGGGGAGTCTTGCTCAGCACAATACAGCGGTGAGTGCCGACATACTCTTCAATGAGATAGAGGCTATCGCCGACCTCAACTCCCATTACTTGGAGAATTTCGTCCGGAATCGGGATGGCGCCATCGCCGTCCCAGTCTTGAATCACTACCTGAGTTGCAATCATCTTTCAATACCTCCGAGGCAGAGCAGACGCCCCTACAATGACGGGCCACCTCTGTCGTTGCGAAATACCCTCTAAGCGTTGATGTCACTCCGCCGGAGATGCATCTCGGCCGAAAAAATAACGTCGGTGACGATCAGTGCCTCTAGGTTCCTCCGGTGATGCATTGAGTAGCTGACGCCATTGGCGACTTTATAGAGGTAGCCCGGGTCTCCGGAGGGCCCATCTCGGACCACGCAAACTTCTTTCAGCGGCTCCATCAGCCACCTTGAGTGGCCGTTGACGTGTGCCGGTGTGACCAGCTGCACTTCCTCCGCCCAGGCCAGGTTCGACTGGTCGTCAATGATCTTTTTTAGATCATGGGCGTGATTAACCATCAGCATGCTTCGATAGGCCTGACGGCCGTGGCGTCGAACGATTTGCAGGTAGAACCAAGGCCAGCTGATTTCCTGCTCAACATAGCTCCACAGCTGGGTGGTGGTGCCCTCTGCGGTATCCAAGTGGATCTCCGCACTCCGATAGGTTGTGAACATAGCCCTTCACCTGAAAATGAATCCTATAGATTGTAGCCCTATAGTGTTCGTAAAGGCTTTATCGATCCTTTTTCAGGATCGGCAAAATGGAGCTGAGCACAGCATTCGGACTGGTACTTAAAAGGTTGCGCAAGCAGCAGGGCCTTACCCAAGAAGACTTTTCTAGCGTCAGTAGCCGAACCTACCTGAGCAGTCTAGAGCGCGGCATTAAGGGGCCGACCATCGATAAGGTCGAGCAACTCGCCAGTGTGCTGGATGTCCACCCGGCAACCATCCTGGCCGCCGCCTATCTGATCAAAGAAAGCGGAGTAGCGCGACGTGACCTTGTTCTGCGAATTGAGACAGAGCTCAAGCGCTTTGAGAATGTGAATCATTAATAATACGACTGTGGCCGATCGGGCACTCGATAGGATTTGAAAATTGAGCGAAATCCCTGAACCCGACGGCACCCTTTCGAATATTACTTGTGAGGTCTTACTGGCAGCGTGCTCGGGTGGAGGGTTTTGTCCGCAGCACGGTGTTCCTGGGCGCTAGCCCTGGCGGTCATTAAGCTCCAACGCTCTTCGCATCCACCGAGGCATTTTGCAGGTCATCAGGGTGATTTGGTCTGCAGCTTTGAGTGCGTTTTGGATGGCTGTAATGCATCCTGCAGTCTGAATCGCCCCAGCTTTCCTAGACACTCTCCAAGCTCTGGAAATAGCGCTTTTCAAACTCCACTGGCGATAGCTGCATAGCGCTGCTGTGCCGTCGCTTGGGGTTATAGAACATCTCGATGTAATCGAACACATCACTGCGGGCTTCTTCGCGGGTTCCGTAGGTTTTCCGTCGGATGCGTTCCCGCTTCAGCAACTGGAAAAAGCTTTCCGCGACCGCGTTGTCGTGACAGTTACCGCGTCGACTCATGCTGCTGATCAGATTGTTGGCCTTGAGGAAACTCTGCCAGTCCGAACTGCTGAACTGGCTGCCCTGGTCGGAATGGATCATCACTTCCTGCTTGGGCTTGCGCCGCCACACTGCCATCAGCAACGCATCGATGGCCAGATCGCTGCACATCCGAGGCTTCATCGACCAGCCGATCACTTGGCGAGAAAACAGATCCAGCACCACCGCCAAGTACAACCAGCCCTCATACGTGCGGATGTAAGTGATGTCGGTGACCCAGACCTTGTTCGGTTCACTGACATTGAACTGCCGCTCCAGACGGTTGGGCGAGGCCACCGGCGGCTTGCCACCGTAGTACCCGGGGCGCCGGCGATAACCGGTCTGAGAGCGCAGCCCCTCTCTCCTCATCAGGCGAGCCACACGGTGCCGGCCACAGGACTCGCCCAGCTCACGCAGGTCGTCGTGGATCTTGCGGTAGCCGTAGACCCCGCCGCTTTCCAACCAGGCATGCTTGATCAATCCGAGCAGACGCTGATCTTCCTTGGCACGCGCGGATTTCGGCTCGGCCAGCCAGGCGTAGTAACCGCTGGGATGTACCTGGAGGGTCTGGCAGAGACGCCGTACCGGGTACTCCACCGACAGTTTGCTGATAACGGCGTACTTCAGCCGGACTCCTTGGCAAAGTACGCAGCGGCCTTTTTTAGGATGTCTCGCTCTTCGGTCACCCGCTTGAGTTCCGCGCGCAAGCGACGCAGCTCAGCCTGCTGATCATCTACCTGCTGCCGCTGTATTTGGGGTTTGAATAGGCCCTGATTTTGTAGATGATCAACGACCGCTCTTGGCGGGAAGCAGCCAGTGCTCTCGTGATCACCTCTTTGGGTTAGCGGTGAAAGCGTTCAGGGGCGAGACGGCCTGGGGCGGCTCGATGCGCAGCACGCCAGTGCTGTCATACAGACCACAGCTAGTCCTCTGCACATCATGTCCTTTCCAGTTCTCGCTCGATTCGACTCCACTCCCCACGAAGTCGAAAACGCAGGTAGGCGACCAGAACATGGTCGCGCATGCGGCGTAACCTGGAAGCCCGACGAGCCTGCAGGTTGCTGTCGATGGTGTCGGCAAGCCAGGTACTGTCAAATGCCGTCCATATGGGGGGGATGGGCGTCTGCAGGTTAGAGTGGCAGACCGGCGCCACCTCCTCGAAGAAGGCTGCCTTTACCGCAGTACGGTCGTATCCTGCCAGCTGTCGCGCTATTGCTGGATAGTCGATATCGTTGTCGACGAAGGCGTCCGACAGCGCCGACCATAACCGAACGCGGTCGT
Organism: Stutzerimonas marianensis; assembly: GCF_022810315.1. NCBI lineage: Bacteria > Pseudomonadati > Pseudomonadota > Gammaproteobacteria > Pseudomonadales > Pseudomonadaceae > Stutzerimonas > Stutzerimonas marianensis. The sequence continues at coordinate 6,485 of NZ_JALGRD010000020.1, forward strand.
CGTGAGTCAAAACACTTCCCACTTAGAGAACTCCTCGAGCTCGTCATCCAGGGCGTCGGCAGCCAGGCTGCCTGCAATCCCGCCAGCCGCACTGCCTGCCAGCACCATGGCAATGGCACAGAAAGGAGCGCCTGGGCCGCAGACGAGCGAGACGCCAAGGCCTGCGAGAAACCCGCCAGCAGCGCCGCCGCCGATGATCATGCCTTGGCGTGCAGTCTCCTTTACTTTGTTGTCGGCATTGAGAATCTCGTAGGTAGCAAATGCCGCAGTGACCAAAATGCCTACCTTGCCCATGATGCGGAGGCGATCCGAGCCCTTTGTGAACTTGGCGTTGTCGCGGCCGGAAGATTCAATCACTTCATAGTGAATCTGCCGCTTCTGCTCGTTCGTGAGCGTCTCGTAGGGTTTACCGAACTTGCTGGTGGCGTACTTTTCGAACAGTCGAGGGAGGGTTAATGGCGTTTTTTTGTGCTGCTGTGCCTTGGCGAGCCCGGTAACCGAAGTAATCTTGCGGTGCTCCACCATAATCTTGTTGCGCATCTCGTGGCAGAACTCGACCCCTACCTGGCTGCTTATCCTGCCGGCTGCCACGTCCGCCCGTACCTGGGCGGACATCCGCTTGATATTGGCGGCGTAGCTGGCGCGTGTCTGTGCGTCGCTGATGGCATCAAGCGAAAACCTTGTCGCCGCGCCTTCCATGCTTGCGAGAGCCTCGTCGAGTGGCGAGCGGGGCAGGGTATGTCTGACCTGCGTCTGGTATTGGCCAAGCACCTCAATGCTCCCGGTCATTCTTGGCTAATCCCCATGATGATGGCGAGCAGCTTGTCCGTTACGCTGGGCTGCTCGCCAACCTCTGGTACGGGAATCTCAATACGGGTACAGATTGATCCCGGGGGATTGCTAAAGACCACTCGGTTGTCGCTTCCAAAGGCGCCATCAAGGCTAGATCCGTCATCGAAGTGGGCTACGCACCTCCAGCCGGTGTAACGCTCGGTTGCCGCAATCTGGAAGCCGATCCACTTGTCGTTCGCCAGAAATGACGGAGCGGTGAAGGGCGCCGTTATAACCGCATCGCCGATCAACACGTCTCCCGATCCGCCGATTACGACTCCGCCATGGCTCAACGTGCTGTCCAGCATCGCGGCATTCTTGCCGTTGATAAATACGGTGGAGGAGAAAGCGCCGGATATGGTTTGGCCGCAGCCAGCAACGTCTCCTAGACGCGCAGCGGGGAGGTTATTGAACAGCACATCCGGGGAGCCGGACTCGATGGCCGGTGTGCCATGTCCTGGGATCGGGCAGGAGGTTGGGTCGCTCAGGCGAGCGGCGGGTTTGCCTGACATGAGAGTCCTTCTCGTAGTTCATCCAGAAATGGATCAGTTGGATCACGGCAGGCCACTGTAGCGGACGGATTAGAGCGTTGCGGTGATCTCCATCGCGCATCGGCTATCAAGGCCAGCCCCAATGAGCTGCTATTCACCATGGAGTTGGAAGTCTGAATCGCATGGTTTTGTAGATGCTCATGACCGCTTCTGCCCGATTGCGGCCAGTGCCGACGGCGAGCTACCGCCACGTTCTCCTCAAGGAGAGGGAGAGGGAGAGGGAGAGGGAGAGCGTGTTCCGAGCGTCGACGCCGGGCAGCTCAGCTGCGCAAGGTAGAAATGAACATTCGGAGTGGGCGTCGGGTGATGCGCCCAATTGATCGAGACGATGGACAGAGCGATACCAGATCCAAGCACCTACCTGCCATATGGTGCGCCAAATGGCTCTAAAATCATGTCATATGTAGCAACTGGAGGTCACGCCATGGATTCCTCACACGCTTGCGCTCGCTGGCCAGCGTCCGCCCCCCGTAAGCCAACGGAATACCTTCTCCGAAAAAATACTGACCAGCTCAGCCCGGCCATGGTCTACAGGCTCACGGTCAAAGGCTTCGACCTGAAAGACGTACAAGACATGCTTGCGATTTCTGATCTGTATTCAACGAAGAAGATCATGAGTCGCATTGTTGGTAAGTCCATCAGAACCATTCAGCGCCAGGGCAATAAGCAACCAGCACACCTAAATTCGCAGCAGAGCGCCATTGCTTTTCAGTACGCGAAAGTATTGGAACACGCGACCCACGTGTTCGGCACTCAGAAGCTGGCTGAAGAATGGCTAGGGCGCTCCTGCAGGTATTTGGACGGCGAAGTGCCGCTGGACGTTATTGATAACCCGGTAGGGTTTATGGTACTTGCGGATTATCTCGAGCGCATCGAGTTCGGGGTCTACCAGTGAATCCAAGAAGACCTAGCGACAGTTCCCGGCCTTCCTGTAGCCCGCGGCGATGGCTGCGGACTCGTTGGAGAAGATCTCCTGGTTCTTCGGCGCCACTTTGGCGTAGCTCGGGCAGTCCTGCGGCAGGTGATACAGCCGGCTGTTCCGGTTTCCAATGATCACGTCACGGGCCACGGCTTTAGCGGAAGGGGGCGCTGCGATCTTGGTAGGAAGCAGGCTCACAAGCCCTTCTCGCAATGGCTTGTGCCCCAATGTCCAAGCGCGCTCGCCAGTAATGAAGGGGTTGTGGTGCCCCATGACTTTTGCCGTGCGGCTGTCCCACTCCCGTTCCCACGTCGAAACCGGATGCTGGCGATCCCAGGCCATCAGCAGCTGTTGTTGTTGACGCGACATCGTTAAACCATAGCGGTCGTACATGTAGAATGTCGATCTGGCAACCAGGCCCTTCACCTCATCACGCGGCTCGGCGGAGCGTGCCTTGAAGTCCACTCTGGTGGTGCATGCGCCGTAGAGGGCAGCGCCGCCAGCCACCAACCCATACTGGTAATTACTGCGGTCGCCGTTCACTTCACCCACGGACGGGTAAAGATTAAAAAGGTCGGCCTCCATCGCCCTGAAGACTGGGTCGTCCGCCACGCAGTGCTTCCTCCCACCGTTCTGCCAGCACTGCCGTTGGTGGCCGAAGATCCAGGCTGGCACGATGTGTTCCCATTCAATCCGCTCCGCGCGCGTCTGCTGAGCCCGCGTATCGTAACCGCACGAGGCGGCGTCGATTCGCCCGCCTGATTTGCCTACCCACTTCCATGCGCAGCCGCAGTAAAGGTCTCCGAGCCCGGTAGACGCCTGGTCATAGAACACCTTGTTCTTGGCGATCGCTTTTGCGGCGGTGAAGGTCGACGGTGGTTCGGCGAGGGCGAGGGAGGTGATGACCAGCGTGGCAAGGCTCGCCACTATCAAGCGCTTCATGGGGGCTACTCGGGTAAAACGAAACGGCATTGTACGGATTAGGCTGGCGGCGCCCAGTGCCTAAAGCTTTGGTAGTAAAGCGGCCTATGTGCCCCCCGCTGTGCCTATAAAGAAGGGTCGTCGATTTGCTCGATCAAGTGCGCACCTTCGTTCCTCACGTTCCCGACCGCCCGGTCCACTGCGTGCCATTCGAATGCTTGCACCGGCAGCGCCAAATTACTCACGAGTTCCTCGGCGCGCTCAGGCGATATGCCGGGCTCTATCCATTCCCGCGCTAGATCTGGAGGCAGCACGACTGGCCGCCGGTCGTGGATGTCGAGCATCCCTTGGTCGCTGTCCGCCGTGATGATCACGAACCCGTCGCCTTCCTGCTCTTCCATCCTGTCCTCTCGCCTGAACTGCCCCAGCGCCGCGAACCACATCGGCTCGCCTGATCTCAATCGGATGTAGTAAGCCTGCTTCTTTTTTGGATCGACCGGGTCTTTCACCCACTCGTACCAGCCGTCAGCGCCGACCAACATGCGGCCGGTGCTCCAGACATCCCGAAAGAACTTGCTGGTGGAGGCCGTCTCCACGCGAGCGTTAATTGCCGGCGGGCGTTTGCCCTTGGCCCACCAGGGCTGGTAACCCCACGGGAGCTTGGCCATGCGCAGGCCAGAAGCGGTCTCAAAGAACACCAATACCCTGGAGCGGGGCGGTACGTTGTAGCGGCCGATGGGCTCTGGGTCGATGCCGCTATCGATGGGCTTGTCGTAGCGCAGCGCCTCGAGGTACTCGATTGCTGTTCGGTATTGGCTGAATCGTCCGCACATGAACCCTCCGGTCATCGCAGTTAAATTGACCCGCGTGGCGCGCCTCTGGTATCTGTATATATATACAGTTATCGCAGAGCAGTACGACAATGCGGGTCACTATTCTGGGGCGCCTCGGCCCCGCAAAAATTTTCTCTCAGTACGTGGACAGTCGAGTGCCGGCGGGTTTCCCATCACCTGCCGCCGACTACGAGGAGCTCACCCTATCAATCGACGACTTGGTCGATTTGCGGGCACCCAACGTCTACCTCGTGCGAGTGAGCGGGCCAAGTATGATCGGCGCTGGGATCTATGACGGGGATGTGCTGGTGGTCAACCGCGCCCTCGAGGCGCGGTCGGGCAACGTAGTTGTCGCGTACGTGGACGGCGGGATGACGGTCAAGCGCCTGCAGATCTCCGCTGCAGGCGTGTGGCTGCAGCCCGAGAACACCGATTACAGGGCGTTGGCCGTAACCGAATCGCTGCACGTGTGGGGCGTGGCCACGCACAACCTGCACAGCCTATGTTCGCGCTAATCGACTGCAACAGCTTCTACGCCAGCTGTGAGCGCGTGTACCGACCCTGGCTCGGCGACGTGCCCGTCGTGGTGCTGAGCAACAATGACGGCTGCGTCATTGCTCGCACCCGCGAGGCTAAGCGCTTAGGCATCCCTATGGGCGCACCATACTTCCAGTGGCGAGACCAGATGCGGGAGTGGGGCGTAGTCTGCTTCTCTAGTAACTACGAGCTCTACGGTCAGATGAGCGCGCGCGTGATGACCACGCTTGAGGAGATGTTCCCGCGGCTGGAGGTGTACAGCATCGACGAGGCATTCGCCGATCTGACTGGTCTGCAGAGTGACCTAGTCGAGATGGGACGCGAGGCAAGGGCTCGGGTACTGCTGTGGACTGGCATTCCAGTGGGCGTTGGCATCGGGCCGACCAAGACGCTAGCCAAGTTGGCTAACTGGGCGGCCAAGTCCTGGCGCAAATCGGAAGGGGTAATTGACCTGCGCGATCCATCCAGGCGCGATCGCCTGCTGCAAATGACTGACGTGAACGAAGTGTGGGGCGTTGGCCGCCGGCTAACCGCCCGGCTTCAGCCGCTGGGCATCAAGACGGCTTGGGACCTGGCGCAGTATGACCCTGCGTCACTTCGCCGGCAGTTCAGTGTAGTGCTGGAAAAAACAGCCCGCGAACTTCGCGGTATCTCGTGCCTGCAGCTTGAGGAGGCCGTGCCGCCGCGGCAGATGATCTGCAGTAGCAAGATGTTTGGTGCTCGGGTGCGCGAGTTACCGCCGATCCGCGAAGCGGTTGCCGCCTACGTGTCCAAGGCGGCAGAAAAGATGCGCGCGCAGGGTAGCCTCGCCGGCGCCCTGCAGGTGGCCATCCGCACCGGCATGCATAACCCCGACCAGCCGCGCTACGCCAACGCAATCAACTGCCCACTGCCGTATCCCACCGACGATACTCGTGTGCTCGCCGCAGCGGCAATTCGCGGCTTGGATGCCATCTACCGCCCCGGCTACGCCTACAGCAAAGCTGAGGTGTTGCTGATGGACCTGCGCCAGCGCGGGGAATTTACAGGCGACCTATTCGCGGCCGCACCTCGCCCTGGCGCTGACCGGCTGATGGCCGTGATCGACCGTATCAACGCCCGCGAGGGCAGGGGGACAGTACGACTCGGCCGCATCCCCGCCGCCCCTGAGTGGGCAATGCGGCGCGAGATGATGTCGCAGCGGTACACGACGAGGTGGGATGAGTTAATGGTAGTGAGATGAGTGCTGCTTGGGATTGCTGAGTGACAGCGATCGGCCACAAGCGGACAGTCAGCCCAATAAATAAATCTGTCCCTGTTTCGCTTGAGCCCGAAGTGGCTCTCGAATCGGCGTTGGTTGGCAGATCGCCAGGGTATCGGCGCGCGACAGTTGTCCGTCTGAATACCCCGAGGCCGGTGTGTTCTACGTCACCTTTGTGCCCCAGTTCGTTCCGCCCGGTGCGGATGTGGCGGCGTACTCGTTCCTCTCAGGCCTTCACGTATTACTGACCCTGGGCGGGTTCGCCATCCTGATCGCCGCAACCATTCCGCTCGGCAGACTGCTGCGCCGGCGTGGACTGACTAGGGCGCTGGATCGGCTGACAGGGTGGCGTGCTGGTGGCGTTCGGAGTGAGGCTGATGGCTTCGAATACGGTACCGACGTTGCAGCCGGGCGCGTGAAATGAGGCCCCTGGCGTGACGCCAGGGGATGAGGCAGGACGACTAGGCGATCAGAAGCGGTAGTTCACCCCCAGTGTCAGGGTACGGCCCGGTGCTGGCTGGCGTCCCTCGGGACTGGTGTCGATGCCGCGGAAGTAGTACTGGCGGTCGAACAGGTTGCTGATGCCGGCCGAGGCGGTCAGCACGCTGTCGTCCTGCAGCTTGAACTCGCGCTCGATGGCGGTGTTCCAGATCCAGTAGGCGGGCAGCTCGCCTACTGAGGCGCTGGCATTCTCCTCGGCGCTGTTGGCGTCGTCGGTATAGGCGCTGCTGACGTAGAGGCCATCCAGGCTGTAGGTCCAGAACTCGGCGAAGCGGTAACGACCATCGACGGTGAACTGGTGCTTGGAGCTGTACGGCACCTCGTTGCCCTTGAAGTCGCCGGTGCGCAGCTCGGCATCGAGGTAGGCGTAGCCGGCGTGCAGGTCGAGGGTTGGCAGCGCGGCCGGCGTCCAGAACACCTCGGTCTCGATCCCCTGGTGGCGGGTGCTGCCGAGATTCTGGAAGCGGCTGTTGGCGAACACGATCTGGTCGTCGAAGTCGATGCGGTACAGGCCGAAGTCGATGCGCAGGTTGTCCTGTGGGGTGAAGCGCACGCCGGTCTCGTAGTTGCGCGAGATTTCCGCCTGCACCACGCCATCCCTGACGATCTGGAACACCTGAGGCACCCGCAGCGAGCGCTGCGCGTTGGCGTAGACGAACCAGTCGTCGCTGGCCTGGTAGCCGATGCTCAGACCGGGCAGCCACTCTTCGGCCACGGTCTTGCGCTCGATGCCGCTGACGCCGTCGGCGTACTCCATCTTGGCGTGCTCATAGCGCACGCCGGGGGTGAGGGTCAGGCGGTCGTCGAGCAGCTTGATTTCGTTGCTCACATAGGCGGCCTGGCCCTTGGTATCGAATACCCAGTCGCGCACCACGCTTGTGGCGCCGGTATTCAGGTTCAGACGGTCGACATCGAAGTCGACGTTTTCCTTGACCAGGCGGGCGCCAAGCAGCCAGGTCTGGCTGACGCCATCACCGTCGATGCCGAGGCTCAGGCGCGGCTCGCTGCCCCAGACACGGAAGTCGCGGGGAGCATCCTGCAGGGTGGTCGGCGTGGCATCCGGCGCGAAGGGCAGCCCGACAACAAAGTTGCGATAGCTGTGCTGGGCGAAGTTGGTCCAGCTGAATTCCACGTCGTCGAACGGGCCCATGGCGCCGAGGTATTGAGTATAGGTGCCCCAGACGCGGTCGCTGTCGCCTTCGAAACGATCGAGCTTGCGGGTCGACTGCCGCGGGTCGTCCTTGTAGTCGGCCACGCTGAGGGCGCCGGCCAGGTCCATGTCGGCGATGTAGCGCTGCACGCCGAAACTCAGGCTGCGGCTGTCATCGATATCCCACTGGCCGCGCAGGCGGTAGTTCTGCACATCGGTCTCAGAATGCTCGCGACCGTACTCGCCACTGATGGTGTTGACGTCCAGCTGCAGGCCGAAGTTGTCGGTCAGGCGCCCACCGGTGCCCAGGTAGCTGTCGTACAGCTGGCGCCCGCCGGGCGCGAAGGTGACACGCTCCTGCAGGGTGGTTTCCCACTTATCCGGAATTGGCCGGCTGATGAAGTTGATCACGCCGCCGACGTTGTTCGGTCCGTACTGCACGGACGCGCCGCCACGCACGATGTCGATGCGATCGACCGTCGCCAGGGTCTGCGGAAACAGCGACAGGCTGGTCTGGCCATAGGGCGCCAGGGCCAGCGGGATGCCATCGGCGAGCGCTTGGACGCGGCCGCTGCGACTTTCCGAAAGCCCGCGCACGGACAGTTGCGGCAGTACCCCGGCACCGGTCTCGTCGAGGATCTTCACCCCTGGGACCCGCGCCAGCGCGTCATCCAGGCCACGCACGCTGGCCTTCTTCAGTTCGTGAGCCTGGACCACGCTGCGGCTGCCGGCATAGGTGCGTACCTCTTCGTCACTGGCACTACCAAGCACATCCCCCTGGATGACGAGCGGGGCAAGGGATACCGGGCCGTCCTGCTTCTGCTGACGGTTGTCCTCGGTCTCGTTGGCCTGCGCGGCCTGGGCAATGGCGATGGCCAGCAGACTGGCAGTGACGCCGATACGGCGGGTCGTCCTGATCATGCGGAGGTGAGCTCCTGATTGAGAGCCTCAGGCGCAGCAGGGCAGCAGCGACGGAGCGCTGCCCGTCACCTTTGGCTGAGTTGTGGGCAGAGAAGTGCCGCTCTGTCTAAGTATTTCTGATAATTAAATGCGCTAGCGGCTGAGAATTATTATCGTTATTTAAAGTGTATGTAAAGGGGGTTGTAAGCCGGAAACCCAGAAATTTCCGTCAGCCGATCAACATGGCTTGTCTCGCGCTTGGTCGATGAGTTCCTGCATCGCCCGCATGACTTCTTCGTGGGTGTACGACTTGGCGTTGGGGTCGTCGGCCTCTCGGAGAGCTTCCTCGACCTCGCGGGTCATCCGCGCATATTCTTCCGGCCACAGCGCTTGCTCCATGCGCAGCGACGCCTGCCCAAGCAGGTGCAGCAGGCCGAACAGCCGCATGTCATTGGTGGCGACGACGTGCTCTCGAATCCGCTCCTGGATCACCTCGCAGGCCCGATGCGCCTCTGGCGTCGCCGTGCCCTCGTAGCCGGCTGGGAGTTCTGCTTCTTCAGCGATTCGCGCCCAAGCGATAGCCAGCGCCTCGATGGTGGACAGGTTCATTTGCTCATCCACTTGCGCAGCAGACGCTTTTTCAGGGAGGCGCGCTCTTGCGGATTGCGTCCCTTGTGGTTGGCAATGCGATCCGCCGTGGCGGCCTGGCGCTTGATGGGCCAGTAGGAGCGGCCATCCTTACCCATCGACCAGACGTTGCTGACCTGGTTTTCCAGTAGAGGCAGATGGGCGCATAGAGCTTCCGGCGACGCGCTGGCCAGCGCGGTGCGCTCGTGAGTTCGCCAGCAGCCGCAGCAGTTCATCGCCGCGAAAGCCACGCCAGAATCCGAGCAGCACCAGCGCTCGGTCCCGTTGGTGGCGAAGCGCTGCCGCTCCATCGCCCCGGGCATGCGCCGCAGCGATCGCTGCAGCCAACCAGTCATCGAGCTCGACCAGCCGCCGAATCTGGAGCGGCGCGGCTTGCTTGACCTGGCGGGT
>NZ_JALGRD010000021.1:0-15370 GCF_022810315.1 Stutzerimonas marianensis
CGGCCGTACCGTCGGTGCCGGCGTGGTCGCCAAGATCGTCGAATAATCGATTGATCTGATCAATTCAGGCCGGCATAATAGTCGGCCTGACTCTTGTTAGGCCAGTAGCTCAATTGGCAGAGCGGCGGTCTCCAAAACCGCAGGTTGGGGGTTCGATTCCCTCCTGGCCTGCCATCTTCAGCACGAATTTGGCAGTATTTACAGGGTTCTAGCAGATGAATGTCAAAGCAGAAGCCAAAGACTCGCGCTTCGATCTGATGAAGTGGCTGGTTGTGGCTGCTTTGGTGGTTGTGGCGGTTGTTGGTAACCAGTATTACGCTGCGGAACCGATTCTGTATAGAGTTCTCGCGCTGATCGTGTTTGCTGTGGTGGCTGCGTTGGTCGCTTTGCAAACGTCTAAGGGTCGTGCTTTTTTCGTCTTGCTTAAAGAAGCGCGCGTCGAGATTCGAAAAGTCGTTTGGCCGACCCGTCAAGAGACCACGCAGACCACCTTGATCGTTGTGGCGGTTGTGTTGGTTGTGGCGCTGCTGTTGTGGGGGCTTGATTCCCTGCTCGGTTGGCTGGTTTCTCTGATCGTAGGGTAAAGGTGTCCCGTGGCTAAGCGTTGGTATGTGGTACATGCTTACTCGGGTTACGAGAAGCATGTCATGCGCTCCTTGATCGAGCGGATCAAGCTTGCTGGTATGGAAGACCATTTCGGCGAGATTCTCGTCCCGACTGAAGAAGTGGTCGAGATGCGCAATGGTCAGAAGCGCAAGAGCGAGCGCAAATTTTTCCCGGGCTATGTCCTGGTTCAGATGGATATGGCCGAAGGTGCTTGGCACCTGGTCAAGGATACCCCGCGAGTCATGGGGTTCATTGGCGGAACGGCGGATAAGCCGGCTCCAATTACTGATAAAGAGGCTGAGGCTATCTTGCGTCGCGTGGCTGACGGGAGCGATAAGCCGAAACCCAAAACCCTTTTCGAGCCCGGTGAGGTTGTGCGAGTGGCTGATGGCCCGTTCGCTGATTTCAATGGTGTGGTTGAAGAGGTCAATTACGAGAAGAGTCGGATACAGGTTGCCGTTCTGATTTTTGGCCGCTCTACGCCGGTCGAGTTGGAGTTCAGTCAGGTCGAAAAGGTCTAGCTGAAACAAGAATCCCACACCCCGCAGTTAACGGCTGCGGGGTTTTGTCGTCACTGGGATATTCGAGTGAAATGGGGAGCCGGTAGGCGCTACTTACCCACAACGGAGTATTTATGGCTAAGAAAATTCAGGCTTACATCAAGCTGCAGGTTAAGGCCGGTCAGGCCAACCCGTCCCCGCCGGTCGGCCCTGCCCTGGGGCAGCATGGCGTGAACATCATGGAATTCTGTAAAGCGTTTAACGCTCGCACTCAAGGTCAAGAGCCGGGTCTGCCGACGCCGGTGATCATTACCGTTTATAGCGATCGTAGCTTTACTTTTGAGACCAAGAGCACGCCGGCAGCCGTTCTGCTGAAGAAGGCTGCTGGTATCTCTAGCGGCTCTGCTCGTCCTAACACCCAGAAGGTCGGCACCGTTACCCGTGCTCAGCTGGAAGAGATCGCTAAGACCAAGAATGCTGATCTTACCGCTGCTGATCTCGAGGCGGCCGTGCGCACAATTGCCGGCTCCGCTCGGAGCATGGGTCTGAACGTGGAGGGTGTGTAAATGGCTAAGTTGACCAAGCGCCAGAAGGCTATCGCTGCCAAGGTCGAGGCCGGCAAGCAGTACGCGTTCGAGGACGCCGCGAAGTTGCTGTCAGAGCTGTCTGCGGTGAAATTCACCGAGTCCTTTGATATTGCGATCAATCTGGGCGTTGACCCTCGTAAGTCTGACCAGGTTGTACGTGGCGCTACCGTGCTGCCGAACGGCACTGGCAAGACTGTTCGTGTGGCGGTATTCACCCAGGGTGCAGGCGCCGAGGCCGCTCTGGCCGCGGGTGCTGATCGTGTTGGTATGGATGATCTGGCTGCGGAAATGAAAGGCGGTGATCTCAGCTATGACGTGGTCATTGCATCTCCAGATGCGATGCGCGTAGTTGGCCAGCTGGGTCAGGTTCTTGGTCCTCGTGGACTGATGCCCAACCCGAAAGTGGGTACCGTTACCGCTGATGTCGCAACTGCGGTCAAGAATGCCAAGGCCGGTCAGGTTCGTTTCCGTACTGACAAGAACGGCATCATCCACACCTCCGTTGGCAAGGTGGGCTTCGAAGCTGGTCAGTTGAAGCAGAACGTCGAGGCTCTTTTGTCGGATCTCAAGCGCCTGAAGCCGTCGACGTCCAAAGGTATCTACGTCAAGCGGGTCACTCTGAGCACCACCATGGGGCCTGGGTTGATCATCGATCAGGCCTCTCTCGAAGCCTAAAACAAAGCCGTGACGCGGCGCGTCACGGCGAAATATTGGGGTCCCTGCCTGGCGGGGGCTATCCAAGACCGTAGGCGACACTCGTCTTAAACCGTAGAGGCTTTGCTTCTTCAGGCCTACGCAGAGGTGCTCCCGATTCTACCGAATCAGACACCAAAACCCGCCCGGTTTCGACTGGGCGAACCGGTAACCAGGAGTAAACACCCGTGGCAATTAAACTCGAAGACAAGAAGGCCATCGTCGCTGAAGTCAACGAGGCTGCCAAAGCTGCCCTGTCCGCTGTTGTGGCTGATGCCCGTGGCGTGACCGTAGGCGCCATGACCGGACTCCGTAAAGAGGCCCGCGAAGCAGGGGTATACGTGCGCGTTGTACGTAACACCTTGCTCCGCCGCGCCGTTGAAGGCACTCAGTACGATGTGCTCAGCGACGTGTTCAAAGGCCCGACCCTTATCGCTTTCTCCAATGAGCATCCGGGCGCTGCTGCCCGTATTTTCAAGGAATTCGCCAAGGGTCAGGATAAGTTCGAGATCAAGGCTGCTGCGTTCGAAGGTCAGTTCATTGCGGCCAACCAGATCGACGCTTTGGCAACTCTGCCGACTTATGACGAAGCCATTTCCCAGCTGATGAGCGTGATGCAAGGCGCCACCAGCAAACTGGCTCGTACGCTGGCGGCTATTCGCGACCAGAAGGAAGCCGCTGCAGCCTAAGGCGCACGGCATCGTTCGAATTTCTTTTGCTTAGATGACCTCAGGTCATCACCTAATAGATAGGAACTAGAGTCATGGCTCTGACCAACGAAGACATCATCAACGCCGTTTCCGAAATGTCCGTGATGCAGGTTGTTGAACTGATCAAGGCGATGGAAGAAAAGTTTGGCGTTACCGCTGCTGCTGCTACCGTTGCTGCTGCCGGCCCGGCTGCCGCAGCTGCAGAAGAGCAGACCGAGTTCACCGTTGTCCTGGCTGAAGCTGGCGACAAGAAAGTGAACGTGATCAAGGCTGTTCGTGAGCTGACCGGCCTGGGCCTGAAAGAAGCCAAGGCAGTCGTTGACGGCGCCCCGGGCGTTGTCAAGGAAGGCGTCTCCAAGGATGAGGCCGAAGCCGCCAAGAAGGCTCTGGAAGAGGCTGGCGCGAAAGTCGAGCTCAAGTAAGCACGACCTTGCGTCTACAGCCTAAGCGAGTCGCGTAAGGCTGATGGCTGGTGGCTTATGCCACCGGCCTTTTTCCGTTATAGCTGCTTGATGTTCTTGAGCAGTCTCATACGGAGAAGCCGCTCAGTGGGGCGGTGCGAATCGAAGAGATTCGCAAGATTTTCTGGCTGCTCCCGTCGGGAGAGGCCAAACAAGCAGGTGACCAAGCTGGGGAACGCTGATGGCTTACTCATACACTGAGAAAAAACGAATCCGCAAGGACTTTAGCAAGTTACCGCACGTGATGGACGTGCCGTATCTTTTGGCCATCCAGCTGGATTCGTACCGCGAATTCCTGCAGGCGGGAGCGACCAAAGATCAATTCCGCGACATTGGCTTGCACGCAGCCTTCAAATCCGTTTTTCCGATTATCAGCTATTCCGGCAATGCAGCGCTGGAATACGTCGGCTATCGTCTGGGCGATCCGGCTTTCGACGTGAAGGAATGCGTCCTGCGCGGCGTTACCTTTGCCGTTCCGCTGCGAGTCAAGGTTCGCCTGATCATCTTCGACAAGGAGTCGTCGAGCAAAGCGATCAAGGACATCAAGGAGCAGGAAGTCTACATGGGGGAAATCCCCCTGATGACCGAGAACGGTACCTTCATCATCAACGGTACCGAGCGTGTGATCGTATCGCAGCTGCACCGTTCGCCAGGTGTGTTCTTCGACCATGACCGTGGCAAGACTCACAGCTCGGGCAAGCTCCTGTACTCCGCCCGTATCATTCCGTACCGCGGCTCCTGGCTCGACTTCGAGTTCGATCCTAAGGATGCCGTCTTCGTGCGTATCGATCGTCGCCGCAAGCTTCCGGCGTCGGTGCTCCTGCGCGCGCTGAACTACAGTACCGAGGAAATCCTCGATGCGTTCTATGACACCAACGTATTCCATGTGAAGGGTGAAACGCTCAGTCTCGAGCTCGTGCCTCAGCGTCTGCGTGGCGAGATCGCATCGTTCGACATCAAGGACGATAGCGGTAAGGTCATTGTCGAACAGGGCCGCCGGATCACTGCGCGGCATATCAATCAGCTCGACAAATCTGGCATCAAGGCGCTCGATATGCCGATGGAGTACGTTCTGGGCCGCACCACGGCCAAGGCGATCGTGCATCCGGCAACTGGCGAGATCATTGCCGAGTGCAATACCGAGCTGACCGTGGATATCCTGGCTAAGTTGGTCAAGGCTCAGGTTGTTCGTTTCGAAACCCTCTACACCAACGACATCGACTGCGGTCCGTTCATCTCCGACACGCTGAAGATCGACTCGACCACGAATCAGCTCGAGGCTCTGGTCGAAATCTATCGAATGATGCGTCCTGGGGAGCCGCCGACCAAGGATGCCGCCGAAACGCTTTTCAACAATCTGTTCTTCGCTTCCGAACGCTACGATCTGTCTGCGGTTGGCCGGATGAAGTTCAACCGTCGCATCGGGCGGACCGAAATCGAAGGTCCGGGCGTGCTGAGCCGCGAAGACATCGTTGCGGTGCTCAAGACGCTGGTGGACATCCGCAACGGGAAAGGCATCGTCGATGACATCGACCACCTCGGTAACCGTCGTGTTCGCTGTGTTGGCGAGATGGCCGAGAATCAGTTCCGTGTAGGTCTCGTACGCGTCGAACGTGCCGTTAAGGAACGTCTCTCGATGGCCGAGAGTGAAGGCCTGATGCCGCAGGACCTGATCAACGCCAAGCCTGTCGCGGCGGCCGTGAAGGAGTTCTTCGGTTCCAGCCAGCTCTCGCAGTTCATGGACCAGAACAACCCGCTTTCGGAGATCACCCACAAGCGGCGCGTATCCGCGCTCGGCCCGGGTGGTCTGACTCGTGAGCGTGCTGGCTTCGAGGTGCGTGACGTACACCCGACCCATTACGGCCGCGTCTGCCCGATCGAAACCCCGGAAGGTCCGAACATCGGTCTGATCAATTCGCTGGCTGCCTATGCCCGCACCAACCAGTACGGTTTCCTTGAAAGCCCGTACCGCGTGGTCAAGGATGGCGAGGTCACTGACGAGATCGTGTTCCTGTCCGCGATCGAAGAAGCGGACCATGTCATCGCTCAGGCCAGTGCCAAGCTGGACGGCCGCAAGTTGGTCGACGAGCTGGTTGCTGTGCGCCACCAGAACGAGTTCACCGTCAAGGCGCCGGAAGATGTCACCTTGATGGACGTATCGCCGAAGCAGGTCGTTTCTGTTGCGGCGTCGCTGATTCCGTTCCTCGAGCATGACGATGCCAACCGCGCCCTGATGGGATCGAACATGCAGCGTCAGGCCGTGCCGACCCTGCGTTCCGACAAGCCGTTGGTGGGTACCGGCATGGAGCGTAACGTCGCACGTGACTCTGGCGTGTGCGTCGTGGCTCGCCGCGGTGGTGTGATCGACTCGGTCGACGCCAGTCGTATCGTGGTGCGTGTGCGTGACGATGAAGTCGAAACCGGCGAAGCGGGTGTCGACATCTACAACCTGACCAAATACACCCGCTCCAACCAGAACACTTGCATCAACCAGCGTCCGCTGGTGAACAAAGGTGATGTGGTCGCGCGTGGCGATATCATGGCTGACGGTCCCTCGACCGACATGGGTGAGCTCGCGCTCGGGCAGAACATGCGCGTCGCGTTCATGCCCTGGAATGGTTACAACTTCGAGGACTCGATTCTCCTCTCGGAGCGTGTGGTCCAGGAAGATCGTTTCACGACCATTCATATCCAGGAGCTGACCTGTGTGTCGCGCGACACCAAGCTTGGCCCAGAGGAAATCACGGCGGACATCCCGAACGTGGGTGAGGCGGCGCTGAACAAGCTGGACGAGGCCGGTATCGTCTACGTGGGTGCCGAAGTTGGCCCGGGTGACATCCTGGTTGGCAAGGTCACGCCCAAAGGCGAAACCCAGCTGACCCCGGAAGAAAAGCTGCTACGTGCGATCTTCGGCGAAAAAGCGTCCGATGTGAAAGACACCTCGCTGCGTGTCCCGACCGGCACCAAAGGCACCGTCATTGACGTGCAAGTCTTTATCCGTGACGGCGTCGAGCGCGATTCTCGTGCGCTGGCCATTGAGAAGATGCAACTCGACGAGATTCGTAAGGACCTCAACGAGGAGTTCCGCATCGTCGAAGGGGCGACTTTCGAGCGTTTGCGCTCGGCCCTGGTTGGCACTACCGCCGAGGGCGGTGCTGGGCTGAAGAAGGGCACGACGATCACCGACGAGGTGCTCGATGGCCTGGAGCATGGTCAGTGGTTCAAGCTGCGCATGTCCGATGACGCACTCAACGAACAGTTGGAAAAGGCGCAGGCTTACCTGTCCGATCGTCGCCAGCTGCTCGATGACAAGTTCGAGGACAAGAAGCGCAAGCTTCAACAGGGCGATGACCTGGCGCCGGGCGTGCTGAAGATCGTCAAGGTCTACCTTGCGATCAAGCGCCGGATCCAGCCGGGCGACAAAATGGCCGGTCGTCATGGTAACAAGGGTGTGGTCTCGGTCATCATGCCGGTCGAAGACATGCCGCATGACGCAAACGGTACCCCGGTCGACATCGTGCTCAACCCGCTTGGCGTTCCGTCGCGTATGAACGTCGGTCAGATCCTTGAAACCCATCTTGGCCTGGCGGCCAAAGGATTGGGCGAAAAGATCAATCGCATGCTGGATGAGCAGCGCAAGGTCGCCGAGCTGCGTCAGTTCCTCAACGAGATCTATAACGAGATCGGTGGGCGCCAGGAAAACCTGGAAAGCTTCAGCGATCAAGAGGTGCTCGATCTCGCCAAGAACCTGCGTGGTGGTGTGCCGATGGCTACGCCGGTCTTTGACGGTGCCAAGGAACGCGAAATCAAGGCCATGCTGAAGCTGGCGGATTTGCCAGAAAGCGGCCAGATGCAGCTGTTCGATGGTCGGACCGGGAACAAGTTCGAGCGCACCACGACCGTCGGTTACATGTACATGCTCAAGCTGAACCACCTGGTCGACGACAAGATGCACGCGCGTTCCACCGGTTCTTACAGCCTGGTCACCCAGCAGCCGCTGGGCGGAAAGGCGCAGTTCGGTGGACAGCGTTTCGGGGAGATGGAGGTCTGGGCACTGGAGGCCTATGGTGCTGCCTATACCCTGCAGGAAATGCTCACGGTCAAGTCGGACGACGTGAATGGGCGGACCAAGATGTACAAGAACATCGTGGACGGCGATCACCGCATGGAGCCCGGCATGCCGGAGTCCTTCAATGTGTTGATCAAAGAAATCCGCTCGCTCGGTATCGACATCGATCTGGAAACCGAATAACCACGCACCGCCTATGCAATGACCGGCAGCAGCCGGTCATTGCAGGTCCGTGAGGAGGAAAGGCCTTGAAAGACTTGCTGAATCTGTTGAAAAACCAGGGTCAAATCGAAGAGTTCGATGCCATCAAGATTGCATTGGCTTCGCCCGAGATGATCCGTTCCTGGTCCTTTGGTGAGGTCAAGAAGCCAGAGACCATCAACTACCGTACGTTCAAGCCTGAGCGTGACGGTCTGTTCTGCGCCAAGATCTTTGGTCCGGTCAAGGATTACGAGTGCTTGTGTGGAAAGTACAAGCGCCTCAAGCATCGTGGTGTCATCTGTGAGAAGTGCGGCGTCGAAGTCGCGCTGGCCAAGGTGCGCCGCGAGCGCATGGCGCACATCGAACTGGCCTCGCCGGTCGCCCATATCTGGTTCCTGAAATCGCTGCCGAGCCGCATCGGCTTGCTGCTGGACATGACGCTGCGTGACATCGAGCGTGTGCTCTATTTCGAAAGCTACGTGGTCATCGATCCGGGCATGACGACCCTGGAAAAGGGTCAGTTGCTCAACGACGAGCAATACTTCGAAGCTCTCGAAGAGTTTGGTGACGACTTCGACGCGCGCATGGGCGCCGAAGCCGTGCGCGAACTGCTGCACGAGATCGATCTCGAGCACGAGATCGGTCGTCTGCGTGAAGAGATCCCGCAGACTAACTCCGAAACCAAGATCAAAAAGCTGTCCAAGCGGCTGAAGCTGATGGAAGCCTTCCATGGTTCGGGCAACCTGCCCGAGTGGATGGTGCTGACCGTTCTGCCCGTGCTGCCGCCGGATCTGCGCCCGCTGGTTCCGCTCGACGGTGGTCGTTTCGCGACGTCGGATCTCAATGATCTGTACCGCCGCGTGATCAACCGTAACAACCGTCTCAAGCGCCTGCTCGACCTGTCGGCGCCGGACATCATCGTGCGCAACGAAAAGCGCATGCTGCAGGAGGCAGTCGACGCGTTGCTCGACAACGGTCGTCGTGGCCGAGCGATCACCGGCTCCAACAAGCGTCCGCTCAAGTCGCTCGCCGACATGATCAAGGGCAAGCAGGGCCGCTTCCGTCAGAACCTGCTCGGTAAGCGCGTGGATTACTCCGGTCGTTCGGTCATCACCGTCGGCCCGACCCTGCGCCTGCATCAGTGCGGTCTGCCGAAAAAGATGGCGCTCGAGCTGTTCAAGCCGTTCATCTTCGGCAAGCTGGAAATGCGTGGCATGGCTACCACCATCAAGGCAGCCAAGAAGATGGTCGAGCGCGAACTGCCAGAGGTCTGGGACGTGCTCGCCGAAGTTATCCGCGAGCATCCCGTGCTGCTCAACCGTGCTCCGACCCTGCACCGTCTGGGTATCCAGGCGTTCGAGCCCGTACTCATCGAAGGCAAGGCGATCCAGCTGCACCCGCTGGTCTGTGCGGCGTACAACGCTGACTTCGACGGTGACCAGATGGCCGTGCACGTCCCGCTGACGCTGGAAGCTCAGCTGGAAGCCCGCGCGCTGATGATGTCGACCAACAATATCCTCTCGCCCGCTAACGGCGAGCCGATCATCGTCCCGTCGCAGGACGTGGTCCTGGGTCTGTACTACATGACCCGTGAAGCGATCAACGCCAAGGGTGAGGGCCGCGTATTCGCCGACCTGCAGGAAGTCGATCGCGTCTTCCGCGCTGGCGAGGCTTCGTTGCACGCCCGCGTCAAGGTGCGCATCAGCGAAACCATCAAGGCACGCGATGGCAGCATCACCCGCAATACGCGCATCGTAGACACCACAGTTGGCCGTGCACTGTTGTTCCAGGTCGTGCCCGAGGGGCTGCCGTTCGAGGTGGTCAACCAGCCGATGAAGAAGAAGGCGATCTCCAAGCTGATCAACCTGTGCTATCGCACGGTCGGCCTGAAGGATACCGTCATCTTCGCCGACCAGCTGATGTACACCGGTTTCGCCTACTCGACGATTTCCGGCGTCTCCATCGGCGTCAACGACTTCGTCATTCCGGAAGAGAAGGCGCGCATCATCGACGCCGCTACCGAGGAAGTGAAGGAAATCGAGTCGCAGTACGCCTCCGGCCTGGTCACTCAGGGTGAGAAGTACAACAAGGTGATCGACCTCTGGTCCAAGGCCAACGACGAAGTCTCCAAGGCGATGATGGCCAACCTCTCGAAAGAGAAGGTCATCGACCGTGAAGGCAACGAGGCCGAGCAGGACTCGTTCAACTCGATGTACATGATGGCTGACTCCGGTGCGCGGGGCTCCGCCGCTCAGATCCGTCAGCTCGCTGGTATGCGTGGCCTGATGGCCAAGCCGGATGGGTCGATCATCGAGACGCCGATTACCGCGAACTTCCGGGAAGGCCTGAACGTACTCCAGTACTTCATCTCGACCCACGGTGCTCGTAAGGGTCTGGCGGATACCGCACTGAAGACGGCTAACTCCGGTTACCTGACTCGCCGTCTTGTCGACGTGGCTCAGGATCTGGTCGTGACCGAGATCGATTGCGGCACCGAGCAGGGCCTGCACATGACGCCGCACATCGAAGGCGGCGACGTGGTCGAGCCGCTAGGTGAGCGCGTTCTGGGCCGTGTCATCGCGCGTGATGTGCTCAAGCCGGGTTCCGAAGAGGTTCTCGTCCCGGCCGGCACACTGATCGATGAACAGTGGGTGGATTTCATCGAGCTGAACAGCATCGATGAAGTCGTGGTGCGTTCGCCGATCAGCTGCGAAACCCGCTACGGCATCTGCGCCAAGTGCTACGGTCGCGACCTGGCCCGTGGGCATCAGGTCAACATCGGTGAGGCCGTCGGTGTCATCGCCGCGCAGTCGATCGGTGAGCCGGGCACCCAGCTGACCATGCGGACCTTCCACATCGGTGGTGCGGCGAGCCGTACCTCGGCCGTCGACAATGTCATGGTCAAGAACGGTGGCACTATCCGCCTGCACAACCTGAAATATGTCGAGCGTGCCGATGGTGCCCTGATTGCCGTTTCCCGCTCCGGTGAGCTGGCAGTCGCTGACGACTATGGTCGTGAGCGCGAGCGTTACAAGCTGCCGTACGGTGCCGTCATTTCCATCAAGGAAGGCGACAAGGTCGATGCCGGTACGGTCGTGGCGAAGTGGGATCCGCACACGCACCCGATCGTCACCGAAATGAAGGGTGTCGTGACCTTCGTCGGCATGGAAGAAAACATCACTATCAAGCGTCAGACCGACGAGCTGACCGGCCTGACCAACATTGAGGTCATGGACCCGAAGGATCGCCCGGCGTCCGGCAAGGACATCCGTCCGGCAATCAAGATGGTCGATGCCAATGGCAAGGAGCTGCTGCTGCCGGGTACCGACGTGCCGGCGCAATACTTCCTGCCAGCTAACGCCCTGGTCGGTGTCGCCGATGGTGCGGAAATCAATGTGGGCGACGTCATCGCGCGTATCCCGCAGGAGACTTCCAAGACCCGTGACATTACCGGTGGTCTGCCGCGTGTCGCCGACCTGTTCGAGGCGCGTCGTCCGAAAGAGCCGTCGATCCTGGCGGAAATCAGCGGTACGATTTCCTTCGGCAAGGAAACCAAGGGCAAGCGTCGCCTGGTGATCACACCGACCGATGGCAGCGATCCATACGAGGAGCTGATTCCCAAGTGGCGCCACCTCAACGTCTTCGAAGGCGAGCAGGTGAACAAGGGCGAGGTCATCTCCGACGGTCCGAGCAACCCGCATGACATCCTGCGCCTGCTGGGGGTGAGTGCGCTGGCGCGCTACATCGTCAACGAGATCCAGGACGTCTATCGCCTGCAGGGCGTGAAGATCAACGACAAGCACATCGAGACCATCCTGCGCCAGATGCTGCGTAAGGTGGAAGTGGCGGAGTCGGGTGATTCCAGCTTCATCAAGGGCGATCAGATGGAGTTGACGCAGGTGCTGGAAGAGAACGAGCGTCTGTCGGTGGACGACAAGTTTGGCTCCAAATACACCCGCGTATTGCTGGGTATCACCAAGGCCTCGTTGTCGACCGAGTCGTTCATTTCGGCTGCGTCCTTCCAGGAGACCACGCGGGTGCTCACCGAGGCTGCCGTTACCGGCAAGCGCGACTACTTGCGAGGTCTGAAGGAAAACGTCGTCGTGGGTCGCCTGATCCCAGCCGGCACCGGTCTGCAGTACCACAGCGAGCGCAAGCGCAAGCGTGATGCTGAGAAGCCGGTCCGTGTGAGCGCTGACGAAGTCGAAGCAGCGCTGACCGAAGCGCTCAACTCGAGCAGCAACTGATGGGTTAGCCTCGGTGCGAACCGGGGCTTGCCTTGACGGTGTGCAGGAAGGTCTTTAGACTCTTGTACCCCTAATTTGGCGGGGCTCATGCCCTGCCATTTTTCGTTTGTGTCGAAAGACAACAGTGGAGCTAGTAGATGGCAACGATCAACCAGCTGGTACGTCAGCCGCGTAAGCGCGTCGTCGAGAAGAGCGACGTCCCTGCGCTGCAGAACTGCCCGCAGCGTCGTGGTGTGTGCACTCGCGTGTACACCACCACGCCAAAGAAACCGAACTCCGCACTGCGTAAGGTGTGCCGTGTTCGTCTGACCAATGGCTATGAAGTCGCCTCGTACATCGGTGGTGAAGGTCATAACCTGCAAGAGCACAGTGTCGTGCTGATCCGTGGCGGTCGTGTAAAGGACCTTCCGGGTGTGCGTTACCACACCGTGCGCGGCTCGCTGGATACGTCCGGCGTGAAGGATCGTAAGCAGGGCCGTTCCAAGTACGGCGCCAAGCGTCCGAAGTAATCGTATTTTCTATTTTTCTGAGTCGATAAGAGTAAGGTCGGGCGTAACCTCATCGTTATAGTCCCGAGCTAACCTGAAGACCGTTTGAGGGCTTATCAATGCCAAGACGTCGTGTAGCAGCCAAGCGCGAGATCCTTGACGATCCGAAGTACGGAAGTCTGATCCTGGCCAAGTTCATGAACCACGTGATGGAGAGCGGCAAAAAGGCCGTTGCCGAGCGTATTGTTTATGGTGCTCTGGACAAGGTCAAAGAACGCAAGAACAGCGACCCCCTGGAAATCTTCGAAAAAGCACTCGACGCCATCGCTCCGCTGGTCGAAGTGAAGTCCCGCCGTGTCGGCGGTGCTACTTATCAGGTCCCGGTCGAAGTGCGTCCTTCCCGTCGTAACGCGCTGGCCATGCGCTGGCTGGTCGACGCTGCGCGCAAGCGCGGTGAGAAGTCCATGGCCCTGCGTCTTGCGGGAGAGCTGGTGGATGCTTTTGAAGGTAAAGGCGCTGCAGTCAAGAAGCGCGAAGACGTGCATCGTATGGCTGAAGCCAACAAGGCCTTCTCGCACTACCGCTTCTAATTTTCAGCGTCAATAACTCGCGAGGGCTTTATGGCTCGTACTACAGCAATTAACCGCTACCGTAACATCGGTATCTGTGCCCACGTTGACGCGGGCAAGACTACCACTACCGAGCGGATCCTGTTCTACACAGGCCTGAGCCACAAGATGGGCGAGGTGCATGATGGCGCCGCGACCACCGACTGGATGGTTCAGGAGCAGGAGCGCGGTATCACCATCACGTCCGCTGCGATCACGACCTTCTGGGAAGGCTCGCGTCGCCAGTTTGACAAGTACCGTGTAAACGTCATTGATACTCCCGGTCACGTTGACTTCACCATTGAAGTGGAGCGCTCTTTGCGCGTGCTCGATGGTGCTGTCGTCGTATTCTGCGGTACTTCCGGTGTGGAGCCGCAGTCCGAAACCGTATGGCGTCAGGCCAACAAATACGGCGTTCCGCGTATCGTCTACGTGAACAAGATGGACCGTCAGGGCGCCAACTTCCTGCGTGTCGTCGGTCAGATCAAGAGTCGCCTGGGTCACACTCCAGTTCCGATTCAGCTGGCGATTGGCGCTGAGGAAAACTTCGAAGGTCAGGTCGATCTGATCAAGATGAAGGCGATCTACTGGAACGACGATGACAAGGGCACCACATATCGCGAGGAAGAGATTCCCGCCGAAATGATGGACCTGGCCAACGAGTGGCGCTCCAACATGGTTGAGGCCGCTGCCGAGGCCAATGAAGAGCTCATGAACAAGTACCTCGAAGAGGGTGATCTCTCGGTCGAGGAAATCAAGGCTGGTCTGCGTCTGCGTACCTTGGCCAGTGAGATCGTTCCGGCTGTCTGCGGCTCCTCGTTCAAGAACAAGGGTGTGCCGCTCGTTCTTGACGCCGTTATCGACTTTCTGCCTGCGCCGACCGAAATCCCTGCTATCCAGGGCGTTCACCCGGACAGCACCGAAGACAACGAGATCCATGACGAGCGTCATGCCGACGACAACGAGCCGTTCTCGGCCCTGGCGTTCAAGATCGCGACCGACCCGTTTGTGGGTACTTTGACCTTCGTGCGGGTTTACTCGGGTGTGCTCGAGTCTGGCCAGTCGGTGATCAACTCGGTCAAGGGCAAGAAAGAGCGCGTTGGTCGTATGGTCCAGATGCACGCCAACCAGCGTGAAGAGATCAAGGAAGTACGTGCGGGCGATATCGCAGCTCTGATCGGTATGAAGGATGTCACTACCGGTGAGACGCTATGTGATCCGGACAAGCCGATCATTCTCGAACGCATGGACTTCCCGGAGCCGGTTATTTCGGTAGCCGTCGAGCCGAAGACCAAGGCTGACCAGGAGAAGATGGGTATTGCACTGGGCAAGCTGGCTCAGGAAGACCCCTCATTCCGCGTCAAGACCGACGAAGAAACCGGCCAGACCATCATCTCGGGTATGGGCGAACTCCATTTGGATATTCTCGTTGACCGCATGAAGCGCGAGTTCAACGTTGAGGCCAATATCGGCAAGCCGCAGGTTTCCTACCGTGAAACCATCACCAGGGACAATGTCGAGATCGAAGGTAAGTTCGTTCGTCAGTCCGGTGGTCGCGGCCAGTTCGGCCACTGCTGGATCCGTTTCTCGACGCCGGACGTCGACGACAAGGGCAACATCACCGAAGGCCTGGTCTTCACTAACGAGGTCGTGGGTGGTGTGGTTCCGAAGGAATACATCCCGGCGATCCAGAAGGGCATCGAAGAGCAGATGAAGAACGGCGTCGTAGCCGGCTATCCGCTGATCGGTCTGAAGGCGACCGTGTTCGATGGTTCCTACCACGACGTCGACTCCAACGAGATGGCGTTCAAGGTGGCCGCCTCCATGGCAACCAAGCAGCTGGCCCAGAAGGGTGGCGGTAAGGTGCTTGAGCCGATCATGAAGGTAGAAGTGGTGACGCCTGAGGATTACATGGGTGACGTGATGGGCGACCTGAATCGTCGTCGTGGCCTGATCCAGGGTATGGAAGATTCGGTGTCCGGTAAGGTTATCCGCGCCGAAGTTCCGCTGGGCGAGATGTTTGGTTACGCTACCGACGTCCGTTCCATGTCCCAGGGTCGCGCCAGCTACTCCATGGAATTCTCCAAATACGCAGAGGCTCCGGCGAACATCGTCGAAGCGCTGGTTAAAAAACAAGGTTGATTCAGCCCTTTAAGTAAGAGGTTTACTGTCGTGGCTAAAGAGAAATTCGAACGTAACA
>NZ_JALGRD010000022.1:0-11979 GCF_022810315.1 Stutzerimonas marianensis
CACCACTTCCGGGCGGCCCACGGCCAGAGAAAAGGGGACAGATTTATTTATCAGACCCTTACCAGCCTAGATAATAAATCTGTCCCCTTTTTTCTAGAGGGTCAAATTCTTCGCCAGCGGCCTGACCGCTGGCAGCGGTAGCCGAGAAGTAGCAGAAAGATAGCCGCTAGATAGGGGAGAGATAGCAACAGATAGTCGAAGATAGCAGCGAGATAGCACAAAAGAAGCAGCTCACCGGCATGATGCAGACATGATGCAAGTTGATGCAAGTTGATGCAGCGGTGAGGCAGGCATGTGGCAAGAATGATGCGTCGATGATGCAAACCACTGCCAATCAATGAATGATTTTGAGGCGTTAAGCAGGATGGATACCAAGCAACTCAACGAGACCAGTAAGTTTCTTAGCTATGTGCTCAGACATGAACCTCAAGCTATCGGTTTGCAGCTGGATAGCGAAGGCTGGGCAGATATCGAATCTTTGATAGCCGGTGCAGCTAAAGATGGACGGACTTTAGATATTTCCCTTATTCAAACGGTCGTCAGCAGCAGCGATAAAAAGCGTTTCAGCATCTCGGATGATGGCCAGCGCATTCGCGCCGTGCAGGGCCACTCAACTGCCAGCGTGAACCTTCAGCATGTAGAGAAAGAGCCGCCAGAGCTTCTCTACCACGGTACCGCCACACGCTTCCTAGAGTCAATTTTGCAGCAAGGGTTGATCGCAGGCTCTCGCCACCATGTGCACCTGTCGCAAGACATACCAACTGCTATTGCGGTTGGGCAGCGCTATGGAAAGCCTGTGGTACTAAAAATTGAAGCCCTGCGGATGCACCAACAGGGCTTCAAATTCTTTCAGGCAGAGAATGGGGTTTGGTTAACGAATCACGTGCCCATGAGCTTTATACATCAGGATTTAGCTCAATATTCGGCGCGTTCAGACTTATAGCGAGCCGACTCTTCGTAGGTCTTTTTAAGCCATTCGGAGAAATTCATAACACCCCCTCTTACCTCCCACCCCTGAGAGGCAAACGCATGCACATAAATAACTATTGGATCACCCGTGTGATCGCCCCCATCAAAGCAGGCAAAATCATCAGAGTCCTCTAGTTTTGCAAATGGAATGAAGTGAAGACCCGGGTACTGCCGCGCCAACTCATTAAGCCAATACTCTGCATCATCTTTGAATTCGCACAAGAACCACCAAGGCTCAAGATCCGGAATAGATTCCTGACTTATGAAATCAAGATAATCCTTAGAGAACAAAAACCCGGCAGGCAATACCGACTCAGGATACAAATAACGCTCACTCATTACTCGCGCCCCGTAATGCGTGGGGGCTGAGATGCCCCATATGTATTTTCCTTAGAAAAGCCACCTGTCTGCTTATTGATCCGACCAGTAATAGCCTCACCCCAGGTTTTGGGAACAAATCCTTTCTTGGGAATTGTAAAGCGCTTTATCTCAGAGGCGCTAAGCAAATCATCAAATCCTCTAACTGTTGCTTTGACATCTATCCCTGCCTCCCTGGCCGCAGCAATACGAGTGTTGTCGATAGAGGTCAACTTCCCATCAGGCATTCTTACAACATCCACCGGATCGCCCTTCCAACCATCAGACTTCATACTTTTCACTAGATCGCTATAAGTGAAAGCTCCCCCATCTTTATCTGTCTTATTGAATGTAACGGTATTCTGCGAAAAACGAATATCGTCAGCCTTATGGGAAGTGGCATTAACTATTCCTTTTGGACCCCCACCCGCCGCCACTGGCTTCTTAGCCAGCGTCTGGTTGGCCAACTTGATCTCTTCAGCCAGTTGCCGCTCTGCTGCTTTCGTGAACGGCGCCAACTCTGCAGAAGATGGCGTTTTGCCCGCTAACAAATTATTCAGCTTGGCCGCCGATTCAACCAAGTCAGCCGATACCTTCCCAGAGACTTTACCCACCCCGGCAAAGATACCGGCAAGCTTAGCGGCTTTTGCCGAAGGCCCAAGCAAATCCCACGCATCAGGACTTACCACATCTGCGAGCAACACCCCACCTTGCTTAACGCCATCGACAAAGTCCAGGCTCTGTTCGCGGTGCGTTCGCCAGCCGGGCATAAGCTGGTCTAAATCCGCAGCAAGATCAGCAGCACTCTGCTGCGCAAGCCTCTGCACCTCAGCATCGGCCAACAGTTTTTGCTCTAGATCAGCTCGATACGCCGCCTGAGCACGCATTTCCGTAAGTTGCTTGAGCCCTTCCGGATCTTTGGCAACCTCGACGAGCTTTTCAGCCTCCTGTCGCTGACTCCGCTCAGCCGCACTTTCTGCCGACCTGTTAGCTTGACCATTGAGAATGGTTTGTACGCTGTTGCCATCCTGCCACTGCCGAGTGTTGAAATCCGCCTCGGCCACAGCGAGGGCGTAGCCTTGCAACTTATCCAGTGCAGCTTTCCCTTCAGCGATCTCTGCTTTGATCGCCTCGCAATTACCGTTCTGTTCGCATTGCGCCAAGCGCGCGCGGTTGGCGTCGCTAATCTTGCGGAAATCATCGCGAATCTGCTGACAGTCGCCACGCAGGCCGCAGCCTTCCAAGGCGTTGACCATGGCTTCCACGTCTTGGTGACGCAGATAGTTGTTCGCAGTGGCATTGGCCGCCACCGCAGCAGCAGCCTGTACATCGCCGCCGGTAAGGCCTGCAGCCAGCACGCCGATAATCTGCGAGGCTGCCACTAGGTTGTGCATGCCTTGCTGATATTCAGGACTAGTGCGATCTACGCCCTGAGGTAACAGCTTCTCCGCCAAAAGGCCCACTAGAGCTTCGCTGGCACCCGCCGCCAGCGCACCAGTGCGGAAGTCGCCGCCCGATGCTTCGGCTAGCAAACCGCCCAGTGCTGCGTGCAGGACGATCTTTTCCAAGCTGCCGCTTTTCAGCTCCAGGCCGCCGATGGCATCTGCACCGATGGCGCCCGCGACGATCACGGCATTGCCGATAGCGGCTTCAGCCAGGTTGCTCTTAAGGCTGCCACCATAGACAGCGGTCTTGACGCCGGCATCCACAGCCGTTTTGGCAGCGACTTGACCGACGCTCTTCCAGTCCAGGCCCAGGTCAGTCGGGCTGTAACCCATCTTGGCGCCAACCCCCGCAGTCACTCCGCTGACCACATAGCCTTTGATGGCATCCTTGGAAGTGACGTCTTTGAAAACGGCGCTCAGATTGCCTTTGTTGCTTATGGCGCTATTGGTCGCAGTAGTGGCCACTGACGCCGCTACCGCCCCTTGGGCACCGGTCAGACCAAGACCAGCCGGCCCCATGATGACGGCCATGGCGATGGCAAGGATCAGCTGCGCCCCAGCCCCCAACCCCGAATGGCTGTACTTGAAGGAGTCATGTATCTCCTTCACCTGCCGCCAATCGACATCCCCGCGCTGCTCCATCTCCTTGAGCCAGGCCACCTCGGGGTCGGCCTTGACCATGGCGTCGATGGTCTGGCTGACCGACTGCTGATTGACCTCCTTGACGTCGATCCTCAGGCCGTCCACGGCCTGTATCACCAAATCGCCCTTGGCGATCAACTGGCTCTGGTAGAGGGTTTCATCCGTACTGCCCTTGCCCTTGGCTGATGTCCAGGCCCAACTGTTGCTGCTCTTCTCGTGGCTCTCCTGATCCAGATCCTTGACCGCTTCGAAGGTGATGCTGCCGCCGCTGTCGAGGATCAGATCGTTGCCGCTTTCCAGGCGGGCTTTCTGGTACAGCTGGTCGCCTTCACTGACCAGGATCAGATCACCACCGGTGGTGATGGAGCTGCCTATATTCCGCACAGTGGTGACTTCATCGCGCTGGGTTTTCTTCGCGCCGAAGCTGCCCTTCTTCTTCATGTCGTACAGCGAGTAGTCGCTGTCCTCTGCGGCGAGTAGCGAAAGATCGCGGCCGGCATACAGGTAGGCATCGTTGCCGGCTTCTACACGACTGGCAATCAAACCGATGTCGTCGCCTGCTGCGAGCAAGACTTCCCCGCCTGCCTGAATCAGTGAGGAGACCTGCGAAACGTTATCGTTCTGCCGTGTGGTTTTTGTCTTGCCCTGCTTGCGGTACGAGTATTGGTGGTACTCGTCAGCTGCGGAGGCGACGATCAAATTCTCTGCCGCGTCGATAGTGATGTTGTCGCCAGCCTTCACCTCACTGGCGATTACCGCTACGTCGCGCCCCGCGGCGACGTCAAGGTCACCGCCCACTGTTACGCTGGAGCCGTATTGAGTAACGCTGTTCTCGTAACCCGATTCCCGCTTACGACGGTATTCGTAAGTGTCGATTTCTTCCTGGCGATCAATGACGACATCACGCCCTGCATTCAGGCTGGCGTCGCCTCCTGCCTGCATCACGCTGCCAATATTCTGGATGTCGCGACCTGCGACAATGGCCAAGTTGCCACCGGCTTCGATCCGAGCGGCGTTGTTGACGATGTCATTGCGGATTCGGTCGTTACCACCGCTGGCGAAGGTGGTGGTAACGGTGCGTTCGTTGATCACGTCGCCGGTCAGTGCAGTTAGGCTAACGTCCCGCCCTTTTAGAACGCCGCCCGACGCGTTCTGCAAGCTATCGATGGCCATCAGCTGCAACCGCTCGTTGGCCTCCATCAGGCCAGCGTTAATGACTGTGGCCGCACGGGCATTGAGGTTCTGGCCAGCGCGTAGCGTTCCTCGGTTTGAAAGGTCTCCACCGCTGATCAGGTTGAGATCTCGCCCCTGGATCAGGGCACCATTGCCGGCCAGACGTCCTTTGGCCTGCGCGAGGTAGACCACCGGCACGAGCACCCTCTCGCCAAGAATCTGCTGCTCCTCCATCCAGACAATGTCATGAGTCAATGCTGCAACCTGCTCGGCGGTCAGGCTTACACCAAGGCTGAGATTCAGCGCCTCTTTGCTGGCCAGGGCGTTGTCCATCAGATAGCGATACATGGCTTCATCGCTGTGGAGACCGGCGAGATAGCGCTGTCCGGTACGCGCGACAATCGCATCTCGGACGAGGCGCTGCTCGTATAGGCCGTCACCGAGACGCTTTTGTGTCTGATCGGTGTTGTAACCCAGGTTGCCCAAGAGGTAGTCCGAACTCATGAACTGCTTAAGGTTGGTCAGGGCCGGGTTGGTTTCTACCAAATAGCGGTGAGCATTAGCCGAACGATTCACGATATGTTGCAGACCTTGCCCATCAATGACAGTGTCTGCCGCCCCCTCGCTACTGAGCCGGAACAGGCCGTTAACCCCGGTTGGCAAGCTGAAGCCTGGAAGCGCGACTGGATCAATCTGCTTTTGGGAGAGGTCTGGCGGTAGTTGTGAGGTGATGGCTACGCGCTGGACGAAACTGCCATTACTGACGCCTGTATCACGATCGCCGATCAGCCCGGTTCCCTGCGCGTGACTACGCACCACATCGTTACGAAGCTCCTGGGTCGCGTTGATGGTGACGTTTCCACCGGCTTGTACGATGGCAGGAGCAGAAGCTGAACCTGCCGTCTCGACTACGCTCTTGCTGGTATTGTAAAAACCGCCAGCACCGCCAACACGGATAATCTCGTCAATGGTTAGTTGAGAATTGCCGGACCCGGCTTGGACGATGTCGTCCAACGTCATCTTGCCCCTTTGGGCTACACTCGCATTGAACCGGTCCTTGGCTGCTATGAAATCGCTATAGAGGCCGCGGTCGCGCGTGTAAAAGCCGGATGAAACATTACGTTGCTCGCCACCGCCAGCGCCGATATTGGCGAAACTTGCGCTGTCGATAGTGATGTCACCTGCGGCCGAAACGGTGCTGTAAAGATTGTTAAATGACGTCCCTTTAAAGCTTAGATTGCCGCCGCTTGTGATGTACGCAGTCGGGGAATCCGACTTA
The DNA here is from genome assembly GCF_022810315.1 of Stutzerimonas marianensis. Taxonomy (NCBI): domain Bacteria; kingdom Pseudomonadati; phylum Pseudomonadota; class Gammaproteobacteria; order Pseudomonadales; family Pseudomonadaceae; genus Stutzerimonas; species Stutzerimonas marianensis. Next base: position 5,866 of record NZ_JALGRD010000022.1, read on the forward strand.
ATAACGTCCTCGAAACGCTCCACAGCATGGAAGTAGAGTTCACATCCTTTACCATCGCAGTAGTCGTTCCAATAGACGTTGACGTTACCGTCGGTAATCTGGCGCTCAGTGGTGAAATCATCTTTGCTATTGTTCAGTTGCCTGGAAAGCAGCCGCATATTCCCGGCGCTTTCCAGCGAGCCGGATAGGTTATCAATACGAGTTGCCCAGCCACCGCTATCGTTCCCGGTGATATCGAGCGTACCCATGCTATAGACATTGGCATAGCTGTTGACAAAGGTGCCGACCCGCAGCGCCGTATCGGCTCCGCTGAAAATCAGCCCATTGTCGTTGCTTAGCATTGGTGTGTAGAGCGTTAGCGAGTCAGCCGCTCCCAGCGTGCCGTTGTTGTTCAGCACGGCGGCACGTAGGGTGAAATCACCAACCGAAACTAGCCGGCCCCGATTCCATAGGGTGCCGGTCGCATTTACCTCCGAGCTGTCCCCTCCGGTGATGCCGGCTGTCGCGGAAGAAAGTGTCACGCTGCCAGCGCTAAGGGCGAGCCTGCCGTTGCTGGAAAGCGTACCGTCTCCACGGTAGGTACCAGCCCCTAACGCGAGGGACACTGTGCCGTCACTGGCAATCACACCATCGTTAGTCCAATTGGTACCCGTTAGGACCAGACCGTCCTTGGCAATAAGCTGACTACTGGCTGCCTGAGTAAATGTGCCAATGTCGAGCACCATGCTGCGTGCTTGCAACGACCCGCTATGTGCCCAGCTGTCCGCCGAGAGGGAGACGTCGCCATTGGTGAACAGCGCGCCGCCTGCATTCATGATCAAGTTGCTCGACAGACCGAAAACGCCTTGCCCGAGGTGTGAAAGCGTGCCGTCGGTATTGCTGTAGGTCGCAGCGGTCAGCACAAAATCTGTATTCGCCACTTCGATGTTGCCTGCACGGTTGTCGATCAGCCCACTCGACCTCAGGCTGCTCGTACCACTTGGCCCTAGCGCCCGCAACTGGCCCTTTCCATTCGACAAGCTGCCGATATCGAGCTCAAATGCACGTTGGGCTTCGATGAGACCGTAGGCATTGTTCAGCGAACCCGCCAGGCTGAAGTCTATGAGCTCCGCCGTCATTCGCCCGCCTTGTACCGACGTACTTCCCTGATTATCAACGTGCCGTGCGGTTACGGAGAGCAGGCTGGCGCCGTATAGTTCGCCACCCTGATTAAAGAGTGAGCCGGTAGTAACTTTGGTCTCGCCATCACTCGTGGACAGGTAGCCGCCCTGGTTGAATATCTGGCCTTGTGGGTCCGTAGCCCGAACGGTTAACCCGGACTTCGCCTGAATAGTCCCATTACGGTTGTCTAATAACTTGCCCAGCGTAAGGGCAACCCAGCTGGAAACGCTCCCAAGAATGCCTTGGCCGGCGTTGTTCAACTCATCAGCCTGGAGACTTACAGTTGCAGTTTCACTGACGATACGGCCGCCTCGATTGTCGAGCGTTGTGCTTACAGCCAAATCGACAGTGTTTGCCGCCTGTACCGAACCCGAACGATTGACAAACTCGCCCGCCTCAATCTCTACCGCACCGTTGCGACTGAACAGCAAGCCGCCATAGCTGTTATCCAGCTTGTCGGCAATGTTGGCGTAAACAAGGGCATCTCCGGCGATCACACCGCCATCCGTGTTTTCTAGCTGCCTCGCAAACAGCTGCAAAAGCCCTTCGCCGACGGCCTGCCCTGAGCGGTTGCGAATATTGTCACCACGCAACACCAGTGGGCCTTTGGCGGATACCACACCGCTGCTGTTATCTAGAAGGAGGCTCAATACGAGCGATAGCGAGCCTTGCGAGCTGATCTGCCCTCCCACATTGGAGAGCGAGTCGCCGTTGAGACCAAGCGATGTTCCGGCCGTAAGTGCACCGCCCACGTTGCGCAGACCACTGACAGCAAGGGTGAGATCGTCCGAAGCAGTGATGACACCGCCGTTATCCAGCTCACCGAGCTTTAGATTGACAGAGGACTGGCCGGAGATGATTCCGCCTTCGCGGTTATCCAGCCAAGCGGCGGTCAACGATTGCGCCTCTTTGCTGACGACGGCCCCCTCGCGGCGATTGTCGAGACCCTGGGAAAGCCTGACGGTAATGTTTCCATTCTTACTGGAGAGGGTGCCGGCGTGGCTATTATTCAGGGACTGTCCGGTGAGGCTTATCCCTTGCCAGCCGGAGATAAGACCTCCCTCGCTGTTATTAGACTTTGTTGTCGCTACGGTCAGCTCCCCTGTGCTGATGATCCGCCCCCCTTTGCTGTTATCCAGTACGCCGCCACTCAGCGAAATGGCCTCCTGACTGGTTATTTCTCCGCCACGGTTGGTCAAGACGTCAACTTGACCAACTATTGCCCTTTGGGCGTTTAAGACGCCACCTCGGTTGTCCAATGTACCGGCGTTAAGGTGCAATGAATCGCGCGCTGTGATTAAACCGTTCTGTGTGTTGTCGACGTCAGCCGATTCGATTGTCGTCACTGAGCCGCTAAGCCCGCCCCCGCTGTTATCCAGTTTGCTGGCGAGTTTTATGTCGAGCGTGCGGTTGGCAACCGCATTGCCAGAATTCCTCATCGAGCCGCTGTGAATGACGAGATCGGCCTCAGGGTTACGAGAGTTGTCAGGATGTAGTCCAGCTTCGATGTCGCCTTGGTTTACCAACCGTGCCGTTACGATTTTGATGCCGTCCGCTCCGGCCAGAAGCTGATGGTTAATCAACTGGGAGGACGCGTTTAAATCGGCCGACCGTCCCGCATACGCTTGCCCTTCTAGCTCGACATCCACACCGCGAACGATCAGATCGCGACTGGCCGTCGCTTGCGCCACACTCAACTGCCCATTGGCATCAATCCGGATATCCCCAGCACTGGCCGCCATATCGCCAGCCAGTTTCACACCCACACCCGCCTCGGTACCCACCAGACGAATCGCGCCGGCGTACATGCCGCCCAGCGCTGAGCTATCGATGGCGAGCAGCGGTTTGTTGCTGTCATCCGGCGCCTTGGCCGTTGCGGCAAGCGTGCTGGCATCAACCTCGTTGCGACCGGCGATGATATTCAGCTTGTTGGCGTGCAGCTCGGCGTTGATCTTTGCACTGCGGGTGATGAGGTCGAACTGGTCGACGTTGCTGGCGTTCAAGCCCTGGCCTTCGATGGCGATACTGCCGCCGTTGACGTCGAAGCGGTCCAGACGGCCGCCCTCGATGACCGGCGTGCCGGTGCTCAGGGTGACGCGTGGGGTGTTGATGAAGCCGCAGCCATCACAGGTAATCCCGTGGGGGTTGGCGACCACGACATGAGCAGACTTGCCGGCCACCTCGGTGTAGCCCTGCAGACGGCTGGCATTGGCGCCGGTGACCTCATTGAGGATCAGCCCGGCGGCTTTTCCGTTGAGGTTGGAATTGCCGAGGATGATGCCGCCCAGTTGCGTGCTCTGCGTGCGCTCAGTGGCATTGTTGAGAATCAGACCCTGCTGGCCGACGTTGTAGTCCTTGAACTTGTTGTGCGACAGCCCGTTGCCGTTGGGGGCGGCGATGTTGACGATCGGTACGCCGTTGCCCGCCTGCCCAATCGTGGCACCGCTGCCCGCGGCCACCGTCAGGTCAGCTGCGGCGCTGACGATTGGGTTGAGGAACATAACGCCGACTAGGATGGTGGCGACGTTCTGGAAGAAGGGGCTGCGTACGTCCATGTTCAAGACTCCGGCTCTGCTTGGCTCAATCAGGTGTGAGGGAATGAGCTCCGCTCATCCCGGCCAGCCGCGTGCGGCTGGCGATGCGTTCTAAAAAAACAGGTCGACTCGGAAGTAAACCGGGCGCTCGCGCTCGGAGATCACATCCGGCCGCTCGAGCGAGCGGGCAAAGGTGACAGCGGCAGCCACATGCGACCCCCGCGCACTCAGTTCGAGGCCATGACCGGACAGCCGGCCGCGCATGTCAGGGTTGTACCGCCCGCCATGGATCACGCCTACGTCATAGGCATACGCCAGCCCATACTCCTGCAGGAACGGACGCAGCGGTTCCCAGCTGACCGGGCGGCGCCAGCGCAGCTGGTTGCGCCAGTACCCCCCGGTATCGCCGGACAGGGACTGCTCCTTGAAACCGCGAACCGAGGCCAACCCGCCAATGCTGATGCGCTGCGGGCTGTAGAGCACGTCCTCGCTCTTCTGTGCGTTTAGCAGCGAATCGAAACTGAATGACTCGCCCCACAACTGGAAGGGCTGCAGCGCACTGAGGGTCAGCGTGTATTTGTGATAACGGGCGTCCGGCTCCCCATGGATTGGGTCGCCACGACGCTGGGCGTCGAAGCTACCGGTCCCGTGCTGCCAGCCAATGTCGGCGTTGACGAAGGCCGTGCCGATGCGCCGGCCATGATTCAGGCCAAGCTGCGTTTCGGAAAGTCGCTGGCTGGACACGTCGAGCAGGCTGTTCTCGATGTAGTTGCGGGTACGCAGATGGGCGAGGCCGAAGCTGATGGCTGTCTTGCTGACCGCGTCGCGATGCAGCACCCGCTCGGCATTGGCTTGGTGACTCTTGCTCTCGCCATCCATTTCGAAGAGAAAGCTCGACGCCTCACCCTGGGTGCGGTAATAACTCTGGTTGTAGCTGTAGCTGAACGTCCACCAGCCGTACGGCAGGCTGTAGGCCAGCCCCTGATTGGCTGAATGTCGAAACTCATCGCTTACCGCATCACCGCCGCCGTAGAGCCTGAGTTGGTCCGCCAGCCCCAGCGGGCTGTCCCAATCGAAGCCGATGCCCCATTGTTGCTCGCCGGTACTCTCTTCACCGTTGTTATGCCGATTGAGGCTGACACGCCACGGCTTGAGCGGATCGCCTTTGAGGCTTACGCGACTCCCGCCAACCTGCTCGCCTGGCAGCAGTTCCAATTGTGCAGGCCGGGACGGCAGGCGGTTCAACTGATCGACCAGCTGTTCCAGTTCGCGCAGATCGACCACATCGCCCGTCTGGCCAGGGAAGGCCATTGCCAGTTCGCGGTCAGTGGCGACGGCGGACTGATCGAGCCCTTCGAGGCGCCCCTCGATGACGAGGACCTCGAGATCGCCATCTGCCATGTCCTGCTGCGGTAGATAGGCGCGGGAGGTGACGTAGCCACGATCGATGTAGAACTGGGTGATCGTTTTCAGCAAGGCGTTGAGTTGATTGGCGCCCAGGCATCGGCCTTGATACGGTTCCAGCAGTTCCGCCTGTTGCCGCTCAGTCATGAGCGCAGCGCCTTTCAGGCGGATGGTCTGAATCTCGAAACAGCGCGGGTCGTCCGGCACAGGCTGGGGCTCTACCGCATCGCGCCCAGGAAGCTGCTGGAGCTCCTCCAGACGCCGGCGCTGCTCTTCCAGCAGCCGCTCCTGGCGGTCTCTGATCAGGTCGCGCTCACCAGGTGACGGTGCAACCTGAGCGCTGGCGTAGCCGGTCGGCAAGGAAATGCAGAGGAATGTAGCGAACAACAGCGGACGCATCGCAACCATCCTTGGTCAGATAAAGCAGAGGGTGGCGATGATGGGCGTTGTGCCACTACCGGACAATTACCTCTGGTCTTCGAATGGCGCCCGAAACAGGAACGACGTCGCATTTCCGTAAAAACATCAACATTCAACGGAACCAACACCAGACGCGGATATCCCGCATCACCCATAAAAAAGAAAGGCGCCCTAAGGCGCCTTTCGTCATCGCTACGCGATCGTCAGACCTTGGCGCGCTCGTAGCGCTTGCGGTCGTTTTCGTTGAGCAGCTTCTTGCGCAGTCGGATCGACTTCGGCGTCACCTCTACCAGTTCGTCGTCGGCGATGAATTCCAATGCCTGCTCGAGGGTGAACTTGATCGGCGGGACCAGGGCGATGACTTCGTCCTTGCCGGACGCGCGCATGTTGTCGAGCTTCTTGCCCTTGGTGGGGTTGAGCACAAGGTCGTTGTCACGGCTGTTGATGCCGCACAGCTGGCCTTCGTAGATTTCGTCGCCGGGCGCCAGGAACAGCTTGCCGCGCGCCTGCAGGGTTTCCAGCGAGTAGGTCAGTGCCGTACCGGTGGCCATGGAGACCAGCACGCCATTCTGGCGGTTGGTCACTTCACCCGCCT
>NZ_JALGRD010000023.1:0-5170 GCF_022810315.1 Stutzerimonas marianensis
AGTTTCCCGCTTAGATGCTTTCAGCGGTTATCTCTTCCGAACATAGCTACCCGGCAATGCCACTGGCGTGACAACCGGAACACCAGAGGTTCGTCCACTCCGGTCCTCTCGTACTAGGAGCAGCCCCTCTCAAATCTCAAACGTCCACGGCAGATAGGGACCGAACTGTCTCACGACGTTCTAAACCCAGCTCGCGTACCACTTTAAATGGCGAACAGCCATACCCTTGGGACCGGCTTCAGCCCCAGGATGTGATGAGCCGACATCGAGGTGCCAAACACCGCCGTCGATATGAACTCTTGGGCGGTATCAGCCTGTTATCCCCGGAGTACCTTTTATCCGTTGAGCGATGGCCCTTCCATACAGAACCACCGGATCACTAAGACCTACTTTCGTACCTGCTCGACGTGTCTGTCTCGCAGTCAAGCGCGCTTTTGCCTTTATACTCTGCGACCGATTTCCGACCGGTCTGAGCGCACCTTCGTACTCCTCCGTTACTCTTTAGGAGGAGACCGCCCCAGTCAAACTACCCACCATACACTGTCCTCGATCCGGATAACGGACCAGAGTTAGAACCTCAAAGTTGCCAGGGTGGTATTTCAAGGATGGCTCCACGCGAACTGGCGTCCACGCTTCAAAGCCTCCCACCTATCCTACACAAGCAAATTCAAAGTCCAGTGCAAAGCTATAGTAAAGGTTCACGGGGTCTTTCCGTCTAGCCGCGGATACACTGCATCTTCACAGCGATTTCAATTTCACTGAGTCTCGGGTGGAGACAGCGCCGCCATCGTTACGCCATTCGTGCAGGTCGGAACTTACCCGACAAGGAATTTCGCTACCTTAGGACCGTTATAGTTACGGCCGCCGTTTACCGGGGCTTCGATCAAGAGCTTCGCTTGCGCTAACCCCATCAATTAACCTTCCGGCACCGGGCAGGCGTCACACCCTATACGTCCACTTTCGTGTTTGCAGAGTGCTGTGTTTTTAATAAACAGTCGCAGCGGCCTGGTATCTTCGACCGGCATGGGCTTACGGAGCAAGTCCTTCACCCTCACCGGCGCACCTTCTCCCGAAGTTACGGTGCCATTTTGCCTAGTTCCTTCACCCGAGTTCTCTCAAGCGCCTTGGTATTCTCTACCCAACCACCTGTGTCGGTTTGGGGTACGGTTCCTAGTTACCTGAAGCTTAGAGGCTTTTCCTGGAAGCATGGCATCAACCACTTCTCCTTCTAAAAGAAGGATCGTCATCAGTTCTCGGCATTAAGATCCCGGATTTACCTAAGACCTCTGCCTACCACCTTAAACTTGGACAACCAACGCCAAGCTGGCCTAGCCTTCTCCGTCCCCCCATCGCAGTAACTAGAAGTACGGGAATATTAACCCGTTTCCCATCGACTACGCTCTTCAGCCTCGCCTTAGGGACCGACTCACCCTGCGTCGATTAACGTTGCGCAGGAACCCTTGGTCTTTCGGCGTGCGAGTTTTTCACTCGCATTGTCGTTACTCATGTCAGCATTCGCACTTCTGATACCTCCAGCAAGCTTCTCAACTCACCTTCACAGGCTTACAGAACGCTCCTCTACCGCTCATCTTGCGATGAACCCGTAGCTTCGGTACCTGGTTTGAGCCCCGTTACATCTTCCGCGCAGGCCGACTCGACTAGTGAGCTATTACGCTTTCTTTAAAGGATGGCTGCTTCTAAGCCAACCTCCTAGCTGTCTAAGCCTTCCCACATCGTTTCCCACTTAACCAGGATTTTGGGACCTTAGCTGACGGTCTGGGTTGTTTCCCTTTTCACGACGGACGTTAGCACCCGCCGTGTGTCTCCCGTGCTGACACTTGCTGGTATTCGGAGTTTGCATCGGTTTGGTAAGTCGGGATGACCCCCTAGCCGAAACAGTGCTCTACCCCCAGCAGTGATACACGAGGCGCTACCTAAATAGCTTTCGAGGAGAACCAGCTATCTCCGAGCTTGATTAGCCTTTCACTCCGATCCACAGGTCATCCGCTAACTTTTCAACGGTAGTCGGTTCGGTCCTCCAGTCAGTGTTACCTAACCTTCAACCTGCCCATGGATAGATCGCCCGGTTTCGGGTCTATTCCCAGCGACTAGACGCCCTATTAAGACTCGCTTTCGCTACGCCTCCCCTATTCGGTTAAGCTCGCCACTGAAAATAAGTCGCTGACCCATTATACAAAAGGTACGCAGTCACCCAACAAAGTGGGCTCCCACTGCTTGTACGCATACGGTTTCAGGTTCTATTTCACTCCCCTCTCCGGGGTTCTTTTCGCCTTTCCCTCACGGTACTGGTTCACTATCGGTCAGTCAGTAGTATTTAGCCTTGGAGGATGGTCCCCCCATATTCAGACAAAGTTTCTCGTGCTCCGTCCTACTCGATTTCATTGACAAGAGACTTTCGCGTACGGGGCTATCACCCACTATGGCCGCCCTTTCCAGAGCGTTCCGCTAATCTCAAATCAACTTAAGGGCTAGTCCCCGTTCGCTCGCCACTACTAAGGGAATCTCGGTTGATTTCTTTTCCTCAGGGTACTTAGATGTTTCAGTTCCCCTGGTTCGCCTCACACACCTATGTATTCAGTGTGTGATAACCATCTTATGATGGCTGGGTTCCCCCATTCAGACATCTCCGGATCACAGTCTGTTTGCCGACTCCCCGAAGCTTTTCGCAGGCTACCACGTCTTTCATCGCCTCTGACTGCCAAGGCATCCACCGTATGCGCTTCTTCACTTGACCATATAACCCCAAGCAATCTGGTTACTGTCTCTAACGTGAAGACGACATTCGCCGAAAATCCGCATTCGCTCTTTCGAGCAACTCGCAAATTTTGCCTTGACTTGAACAATCACCAGTGAAAATGATCGCTCAAATCTACTTCTATCACATGCCCAAATTTTTAAAGAACGGTTCCGGCGCAAAGACCAGAAATCAATACACTCCACCGGAACGTATTCATTTCTGTGCTTTCAGCGATTGTCGAGGAATGGTGGAGCCAAGCGGGATCGAACCGCTGACCTCCTGCGTGCAAAGCAGGCGCTCTCCCAGCTGAGCTATGGCCCCATCTACAGATCGGCCACATCCCATGACAATTGGTGGGTCTGGGCAGATTCGAACTGCCGACCTCACCCTTATCAGGGGTGCGCTCTAACCAACTGAGCTACAGACCCAATCGTCTCTCTCGGGTCGAAACCCAATCGCTTTTCGCTAGTGAATCAAGCAATTCGTGTGGGTACTCATGAGGCCGCTGTGATCGTCGATTAAGGAGGTGATCCAGCCGCAGGTTCCCCTACGGCTACCTTGTTACGACTTCACCCCAGTCATGAATCACTCCGTGGTAACCGTCCCCCCGAAGGTTAGACTAGCTACTTCTGGAGCAACCCACTCCCATGGTGTGACGGGCGGTGTGTACAAGGCCCGGGAACGTATTCACCGTGACATTCTGATTCACGATTACTAGCGATTCCGACTTCACGCAGTCGAGTTGCAGACTGCGATCCGGACTACGATCGGTTTTATGGGATTAGCTCCACCTCGCGGCTTGGCAACCCTTTGTACCGACCATTGTAGCACGTGTGTAGCCCAGGCCGTAAGGGCCATGATGACTTGACGTCATCCCCACCTTCCTCCGGTTTGTCACCGGCAGTCTCCTTAGAGTGCCCACCTTAACGTGCTGGTAACTAAGGACAAGGGTTGCGCTCGTTACGGGACTTAACCCAACATCTCACGACACGAGCTGACGACAGCCATGCAGCACCTGTGTCAGAGTTCCCGAAGGCACCTATCCATCTCTGGAAAGTTCTCTGCATGTCAAGGCCTGGTAAGGTTCTTCGCGTTGCTTCGAATTAAACCACATGCTCCACCGCTTGTGCGGGCCCCCGTCAATTCATTTGAGTTTTAACCTTGCGGCCGTACTCCCCAGGCGGTCGACTTAATGCGTTAGCTGCGCCACTAAGATCTCAAGGATCCCAACGGCTAGTCGACATCGTTTACGGCGTGGACTACCAGGGTATCTAATCCTGTTTGCTCCCCACGCTTTCGCACCTCAGTGTCAGTATTAGCCCAGGTGGTCGCCTTCGCCACTGGTGTTCCTTCCTATATCTACGCATTTCACCGCTACACAGGAAATTCCACCACCCTCTGCCATACTCTAGCTTGCCAGTTTTGGATGCAGTTCCCAGGTTGAGCCCGGGGCTTTCACATCCAACTTAACAAACCACCTACGCGCGCTTTACGCCCAGTAATTCCGATTAACGCTTGCACCCTTCGTATTACCGCGGCTGCTGGCACGAAGTTAGCCGGTGCTTATTCTGTCGGTAACGTCAAAATTGCAGGGTATTAACCTACAACCCTTCCTCCCAACTTAAAGTGCTTTACAATCCGAAGACCTTCTTCACACACGCGGCATGGCTGGATCAGGCTTTCGCCCATTGTCCAATATTCCCCACTGCTGCCTCCCGTAGGAGTCTGGACCGTGTCTCAGTTCCAGTGTGACTGATCATCCTCTCAGACCAGTTACGGATCGTCGCCTTGGTGAGCCATTACCTCACCAACTAGCTAATCCGACCTAGGCTCATCTGATAGCGCAAGGCCCGAAGGTCCCCTGCTTTCTCCCGTAGGACGTATGCGGTATTAGCGTTCCTTTCGAAACGTTGTCCCCCACTACCAGGCAGATTCCTAGGCATTACTCACCCGTCCGCCGCTGAATCGTGGAGCAAGCTCCACTCATCCGCTCGACTTGCATGTGTTAGGCCTGCCGCCAGCGTTCAATCTGAGCCATGATCAAACTCTTCAGTTCAATACTGCTTGGGTTTTGAGAAAACCCTAAACTTGGCTCAGCAATCGCAAATCTCTTCCCTAAAAGAAGAGCACTCAATGATTTCTCGTTGAGCGTTTGTGATGCTGATAATCTTGCTGATCACCAGTCTGACTCCACAAGCACCCACACGAATTGCTTGATTCAGTTGTTAAAGAGCGTTTCGATCAAGCCTTTCGTCTCAACCGAGGCCGCGCATTCTACAGCAGCCTTGTTTCTCGTCAAGCCGTTTTTGAAGAATTTTTCTTTCCTCTCAACCGCTTGCGCTTCCGATCAGCACGAGGCCTCTCATCAGCGGGAGGCGAATCATACAGCGTCCAAAACCGCTGTCAACCACC
>NZ_JALGRD010000024.1:0-3434 GCF_022810315.1 Stutzerimonas marianensis
TGCGACGGTGGTGATCGGGGGGATTCTCTCCTCAACGGTGCTAACGCTATTAGTTTTGCCGTTGCTCTACCAGATGGCTCATCGACGCGAAGACGAATTGGAGGAGCAAGAAATCGCGTTGGCCGCTGACAGAACAAGCTAGAGATTGGATGGCGGCACACAACGCCCCGTTCTTGCTAGCTAGCGAGAACGGGGCGCGTTAATTATCGGAGCGCAGTTTCATTAGCGGCGCAGCGGACAGCACAGCCTTTGTGGCGCAGTCTGATGCATCTAAGCGGTAAATAAAAAATTGCTCAGCGCTTAGTGCGTATGACTCCGCGCTACATACGCCTCCTCGGCTGATGGCTTTCACCCACGGTGAGCTGACGAAGGATTATGCAAACAGCGACTGACCTGCCCCGGTCGGCAGCAAAGGGCGATAGCTACGACAAAGCCCTGGCTGGAACGATCAGCGGGCTGTGCAAGGCCGAGCTGACACCGTCAATCATGGGCGAACCGTGAGGCCTTTGAGATAGCGACCCAGACATGGGTGCGCTGTACGCCACAGCGTCTGTTCAGCTCACTCGGACATGATCCTTGCGAAGGCTAATAACAACAGATCAGGCAATGGCGGCCTGACTTAAACGAAACGGCTTATATAAATTCCGGGCGATTCGCTGGTAGCGATGTTGCGGGCAAGTTATGGAAACAAAAAAGCGCCCCGAAGGGCGCTTAGAGTGCAACTGCTTCCAAAGGAGATTGGAAGCTGCCGGAGGCGAATATCGTTCAGATATGAAGCGGTTAGTCAGCTTTGGTTTCTTTCTTGCTTTCCGTATTGTTCTGATCTTGGCGGGTATTCTTAATCTGTAATTCGTCTACTTTTGGTTTGGCGGATTCGGTTCCGTGAATTCGTTTTTGATCTGCTCGGAATTTTTCATTAAATTTAATTGAGCGGTCGTAGCCATCTTCTGCATAAGACAATGCGGAGCCGAAGATTACCAAACCAACAACAATAGCTTTCAACAGATTCATAGGGCAGTCCTCGCTAAATTCAAAGGTGGCTTGCTGAGCTTTCTCGGTGAGCCCTGCAGGTTCGAATGAATTTTGCGTGATTGAAGTTAACAGCAGCATGAGCCAAGCATTACATTATTGAAATGTAATGCTTCCATTGCGCGGTGACATGAGCGCCTTGCTTCGTCATGTCAGCACCGAGGCGCACCAATCTGCAAGGGCCTATCCTACGAAAAGAATGATTGGAAGATTACAATTTTGTCATCTTCGGATTGACGCCGCATCATCTATCATTAGCGAGCAACGTCGTTTAACGTTTGAGAGGGATCGGCCAGTTATCGGCAAGTTTCAGACGATAATGCACGAACTCGCTTGAGAGTGGTCGCATTTCTGTCAGTGTGGTTTGGAAGGCCAGATGGTATTGGTGCTAGTATTATCTATTACTTTTTTGGGCTCCCTATCCTTGTCTTATGTTATTTAAGGACGGTTAAAAACCAATGGCTCACGAACATAACCATAACACCGAAGCCATAGGCGATAAGCGTTTAATCGCTGCCATTGGCGTTAATACTGTGCTAACTCTGGCACAAGTTGTTGGAGGAATACTTTCTGGCAGTTTATCGCTCATAGCTGACGCGCTACATAACTTGAGCGATGCCGCATCACTGGTTATTGCGCTCATCGCACGTAAAATCGGTCGCAAACCGCCAGATGCTTTTAAAACCTTCGGCTACCGACGCAGTGAAACCATAGCGGCTTTGATTAACTTGGTCACGCTGATTATCGTTGGTCTCTACCTCATCTACGAAGCTATAGGTCGGTTTTTTGCCCCACAGCCCATTGAAGGATGGACAGTGGTCGTGGTGGCGGGAATAGCCTTGATTGTAGATGTCGTCACGGCCTTGCTCACCTACACAATGTCTAAGAATAGCATGAATATAAAGGCGGCATTCTTGCACAATGTGTCGGATGCGCTGGCCTCCGTCGGTGTTATTATTGCCGGAACATTAATCCTTCTGTATGACTGGTATTGGACAGATACTGTACTGACGCTGATGATTGCTGGTTACGTGCTATGGCAGGGCTTTAGCATGCTACCTAAAACCATTCACTTGTTAATGGAGGGCGCACCAGAAGGAGTTTCCATCACTGATATAATCAATGTCATGGAGCAAGTGGACGACGTTGTGAGTGTTCACCACGTACATGTCTGGGAAATTGCCGAACATTCAACTGCATTGGAAGCTCACGTTGTCATCAAGAAGGCTAGCCTGCCCGAAATTGAACGAGTGAAGACTGATTTAAAACGTGTACTTCATGAGCGATTCAAAGTCAGCCACTCGACACTTGAAATGGAGCTAGACGGCAGTGTTTGTATCGACACCAGGCAGGCCGACAGTCATCGCAGCGAAGCATAAGCCTGCTTTGCGCTCAACGCTGTTGCTAGGTAGTTAGCTCGATATCAACGGAGTGAACTTGCGACATCACTATTGGCGCTATGTCCTCTACCAGAGACATGTTAGCGGCATGTGGCCAAATCAGCTCTCACGAGGAGATTAGGCTAGGTCGTGGCTCCTTCGGCGGGCTGCAGCGACGAGCAAGCCCCGCCAGTCGCTACCGCCGCGGACGCTCAGAGCCAGCGGCGAACTCGTGCACGGTAGCGGGCAAATGATTCGCCGAACAATGCTTCCAGCGCCCACTCTTCAGCTGCGATCTGGAAACGGTTCAACCGCCTTGGGGAAATCAGGGATCGGAGCTTCGAGCAGCAGCGCTACCGGGCCAGCGGCCTCAACCTGGTGACGGCGGCTATCGTGCTGTGGAACACGGTGTACCTGGAACGCGCCACCCAGGGGTTGGTCGAGGCCGGCAAGCCGGTGGACGGCGAGCTGCTGCAATTCCTGTCGCCGCTGGGCTGGGAGCACATCAACCTAACCGGCGATTACGTCTGGCGGCAGAGCCGCAGACTGGAAGACGGGAAGTTTCGGCCCCTACGGATGCCCGGAAAACCTTAGCGTACGATTTTTTCCGAATTCTGCGGGCTCCCCTTGTTGCGCCGGCTATAGGAGCCGAGTTTTCGCAGCAGCATAGGCGAGGAGATTTTGCCGGCCTGGATGGACAGCGCGACCTGCATCAGATCTTGCCAGTGAGTTTCGATCAAGTGCCAGTCTGCAGTGTCGGTGAACAGGCGGTTGATATGCTTGTAAGACGCGCCGCGATCCGGCCGGCACATCACCAGGTCACGCCAGTTCCGTATACGCGGCATCAGATTGATGCCCAGCAGATGGGTGAACGCAAAGACTGTCGCCGATTGCCCCTGAGTATCTGAATACACAGTGTCTGCCTCGACACTCAGATCAGCCTTAAGCAGCCCCTCAATTACGTAAATCGCCTCCCAGATGCCAGGTGGGATGAAGTGCTGGAACACAGCGATGTAGTTGTTGGCC
>NZ_JALGRD010000025.1:0-3080 GCF_022810315.1 Stutzerimonas marianensis
GGATGACCCGGCAGTGCAGGCGGTGAGGGAGTGGGTGATGGCCGTGCCGGGTGGGTTGTGTGAGCTGGCTGGTTGAGCTTTTTAAGCGAAGCGTTGGTTGTTGGGCTGCCTCATGTTGGCGAAAGGGGCCTGACAATCTCACGCATGGGCGGGTTCCACAGCCGCTATTTCCTTACAGGCATAATTCATTGTGTAGTTGTGGTAACTGTTCAGCACCTGACTATAAATGTTGCGCGCATCTACAACTGCAGCAGGGTGAAAGGCATTGATAAAAATCATATCTCCTTGCTCGTGTATACGCGTGCAGATATGGCGCATCTCAGGAAATACGTGCCGTTTCAAATACCTGAAGGTTCCACCGAGGACAACGATGTCGGGCTTGATGAGCTCAATCTGACGCCTTATGTAGGGAGCATATTTTTTGACATGAATGTCAAAAGACTTGGCCTCGGTTCTGGCTCCGCCTGCGGCCTTCCGCATATTTATATAGGCGACACCCCAGGTAGCTTCTTTACCGCAAGCTTTCGCGTTTTCGAAGCTGGGAACCTCTCCAGTGTAGTTTGCGAGGCCGTAGGCCCAACGGCCAACCCTGCGAAGTACTTTGCCTTTCCACCAACCACTCTTTTCTGATCGTAGTGCTATCGATATGGCGGTCGTCAGATTCTGCTTGGCCTGGTTGGTTTCCTTTAGCACGAACAGGATTTTCACGTTTGCGTTCATCCAGTGCTCGTTTGAAATAATTCCGTCGCGATTGAAGTAAACACCGCTGTCGAATGTTTTTTCCCAGGCATCAAGAAGCGTGTCTAGGCGGTCTATTTTGCCCAAATCTAAGCCATACATTCCGTGATTATCATCGGTCATAAAAGGGCCTTACGTCGTCGTTTCGGTGCGAATGGCCTTGCATTTGGGGTACTGAGAGCAGCCCCAGAACGAACTGCCAGCATTGCTTCCGCGCTTGGCCACGCGGCGGACCATTGGCGCCTTGCAGACCGGGCACGAGACTTGCGCTGCGCTAGGAGACGGGACGGGGCCTGTTGGCGTCGCGTTCCGCGGGTTGGATGCTTTGCTCGTTGCTGCCCGAGTTACCTGGCGTGACTTGATCATACGACTCTGGCGAATCATGTCGTTCAGCTCAGCGCCTTCGATTAATTGCAGATTCTTTCCTTGTGCGAACGCCTTGGCGTCCTCGGTGAACCGACCCGATATAACGACGAAGCCGCCTTTTGCTCCCTCGGCCGTCATGACACCGAACAACTCACGTATTACGTTGACTTGGACCAGCTGGCGGCGCCATTGCTTGCATTGGACTAGGTACTTTTCTCCATCCTTGAGCAGCACCAAGTCGATGCCGCCATCGGCCCCGCCTTGGCCAGTCTCCTGAACGGTAAAACCCTTGCGTCGGAACGCTTCGCCTACGAGCAACTCGAACTCGCGCCAGCTTATGGATTCCAGCGTGTTCTCGTTGCTTGCGACGGAGTCGAAGAGCTTCTTGCGCCGTAGGCGGCCAAAGATCGAAGCGATGGCTCCGAATACCAGCGCGGCAGGGACGAAGTACTGCGCGGGTACTGCCAATCCGCGAAGCATCATGCCGGACATGTGGCTGCCTAAATCGGCTGGATTGGCTGGTGCCGGTATCGGTGAAGTGACGATGCTGTTGAGCCACAGGTACGCGATGAGCGCCAGTGGAAGGGTGATCCACCAGGGCATCAATGCTGCGAGATCGATCAGGTCTTCGAAAGGCGATTGCTTGGGGCGGCGGGCCATATCGCGTCCTTGTGATGGCTAAATGATTGCGTCAAGCAATTTGCCGATAGCCGCGGGGATCGGCAAGCGGTTTGTGCGGTTGGGTGACAGTCGGCGTTTGGGCTGACGACGCGGTGGAAACGGCGAAGCCTTTTCAATCCGTCATATACCGGCTACTCGCTTCCGGGGCGAAACTTCTGTTCCGCCCTGCTGGGCGGGTCACTTTTGTCAGTCGCGACAAAAGTAACCAAAAACGCTTGCCCCGCCATCCGGCCCTGCGCTTCGCTCCGGGTTCGTTCGCTCCATCGCCGTTCCAGAGGCACGCCGCGAAGGGCCATCCCTGGCCCATCGCGGCTCTCACGGCATCCATGCCGCTCAACCCCTTCCACGACGATTGCGCTCACCCTCCTGAAGGGGCGATTGGTGTCGCTTGATACCCTGCAAAAAAAACAGACAAGTGACGCTCGAACCTCCGGGCGNCGACGATTGCGCTCACCCTCCTGAAGGGGCGATTGGTGTCGCTTGATACCCTGCAAAAAAAACAGACAAGTGACGCTCGAACCTCCGGGCGACTCGGACTCCGATCCCCTTCAGGAGGCCGAGTGGAGGTGTTGCGTAGGGGGACGAGCCGCATGGAGGCGGCGAGAGGCTTAAAGGGCCAAGGATGGCCCTTGTAAGCCGGCCCCCGGAGCAGCACCGCAGCGAGGGAAATCTGGCCGCAGGCCAGACCCGGATGCCGGGGTGGCCTTCTCTTTGGTTACTTTCTCTTGGCCAGACAAGAGAAAGTGACTCGCCGTGCAAGGCGAAACCTGTCGGTGGGGGCGAGGAAAGCGTGGCGGGGAAGCGCGAGCGGCGGGATGGCAGCCGAAAATAAATCTGTCCCCTTTTTACCTTTACGTCATCTCGACCAACCACACCGCCGACGCTTCGACGTTGCCGGAGCGTAGGGTGGAAAACGGCGAAGCCTTTTCCATGCGCTACTTTCAGGCTACTCGCTAGTAGTTAGCCTTCAAGCCCAATTAGCTTTCTGCTTTTGAGTATTTTCTTTCCTGAAAGTTTTTGAAGTCCATTTTCCATTAGAGTGATAAAGTCGCGCGCGTCTGAAAAGTAGTTTTTATATGCGAACTTTACTTCTTCGCTTGAGTCGGCTCGGACTAGAACAATGTCGTGTTCAGGGAAGGATTTCTCTAATTCAAACAGTTCTCTAAGTGCTTCTGTTGCGTCTCGATAGGTTTTTATTTGTAGGTCTCCGGACTTCGAGAAAAGCAAGATGGTGTTCCGATTGCTCTTTACGTCCTTATCGGCTGCGTTTAGGGAGACACTGCATAAATAGCCAG
>NZ_JALGRD010000026.1:0-3070 GCF_022810315.1 Stutzerimonas marianensis
TCAGGCGCCCATCAGGGCGCCTTTTTTCGTTTGGTGCACCCGCTCGCGCTGCGGGTCAACCAAATGACCGGTAGATTACAAATTCGCAAGATAGCCCTCACAGGGCTTTTACCGCGTTAAAGTGCTTCCCGCTTCCCTGGGCAGATCTTTTCGCCTCTGCCTTTCACGCTAGAGCCAAGCCGCTTTCGTCTTGACCTAGTTACTACATGGATTTTTTTGGTTCCGCTTACCGCGCACCTCCTTGCCGAGTTACCTCAAAACATGCGCATCCTGGTTGTCGAAGACGAGATCAAAGCTGCGGAATACTTGCAGCAGGGTCTTATCGAATGTGGTTACTTGGTCGATTGCGTAAGTGATGGCCTCGATGGGTTTCACCTGGCACTGCAGAACGACTATGACATCGTGCTGCTAGATGTGAATCTGCCAACCATGGATGGGTGGGAGGTTCTCGAACTCATCAGGCGGCGTAAGCAGACACGCGTCATCATGCTGACTGCCAATGGCCGCTTAGAGCAAAAAGTCCGCGGCTTGGAATCGGGCGCCGACGACTATCTGGTCAAGCCGTTCCAGTTCCCCGAGCTGCTTGCCCGTATCCGGACACTGTTGCGGCGAGGCGAGGCAGTCACACTTCCGAGCAACCTGCGTGTAGCCGACCTCGAACTGGACCCGGCCCGGCATAGGGCTTACCGGAGCGGTCAGCGTATCGACCTCACCAGCAAAGAATTTGCGTTATTGCATCTGCTCATGCGCCGGACTGGCGAAGTCCTCACGCGTACGGAAATAACTGCCATGGTGTGGGACATCAATTTCGACTGCGATACCAATGTGGTGGATGTTGCGATTCGTCGCCTGCGGATGAAAGTGGACGAACCCTTCGGCGATCGCCTGATACACACCATCCGGGGTGTGGGCTACGTGCTGGAGGCGCGGCCTTGAAGCCACTCAGCCTCGCATCGCGTCTCGCGCTTCAAATCACACTGACCGGCGCCGCTTTGGTCGCGCTGCTGATTGCACTGAGCTACTGGGTACTGGTGCGCCAACTGGAACTGCGCGCCCAGGAGGAAGTGACGGCCAAGCTCTCTCAGATCGATCATGGACTCCTCGAAGACACCAAAGCCCGTATGGGCCGCTCCTGGCAACACGCATTGAGCGATACCGTACTCGGCCATGACAACCTTTCGATTACGGTCATCGGCGATACAGCGAAATCACCCATTTTCAGTATCGGCCGATTCGCCAATGCGCCGCAGCAGCTGGATCTCGTGAGCAGGGACGGCGACTATCTTGGCTGGACAACGAAAGATGGCGTGCAGATGCTAACCGGGCGCAAGCAAATCCAAGTCCCGGGACTGGCTCCAATGACGCTTTTACTTTCGCAAGATCGCAGTGCCGATCAACGGCTGGTGGCTGCATTCCTGCGCTCGGCCTTAGTGACCGTGCCGATGCTACTGATATTGATCGGATTGGCTGGATGGCTAATCGCCCAAAATGGCTTGCGGCCGCTTCGCAAGTTCCGGGCCTTGGCGACTAAGGTATCTACACAGGATCTNTCATGAGTTAAAAACTCCGCTGAACAACCTGATAGGCAAGGCGCAGGTGACTTTGGTGCGTGAGCGAAGCAAGGAGCATTATCGGGAGGTGATCGAGTCGTCGGTTGAAGAACTCGAACGCATGGATCGAATCGTGTCAGACATGCTGTTTCTCGCCCAGGCCAGCCACGCCAGCCCAGCACTGAAGCTCGAACAATTATCTTTAGGAAGCGAGGCGAGGCGCGTATGTGAATACTTCGAAGTCCTTGCCGAAGAAGCGGGAGTCGCTACGACAGTAACAGGCGATGCCATGATTTTGGGAAATCGACTTATGGTCCAGCGGGCCATTTCCAACCTGCTATCCAACGCGCTGCGGCATTCAAATACTGGCAGTACGGTCGAACTTAAGATCCTTGAGGAGGACGTAGACATCGTCTCGCTGGCTGTCACCAATCATGGCGCGACTATCGAATCGGATCATCTCCCACATCTGTTCGACCGCTTTTACCGCGTTAACGGCATACAACCTCGCGGGGCAGGATTGGGGCTAGCGATTGTCCGCTCAGTGATGAACCTCCACAAAGGCCACGTGGCCGTCGCCAGCAAAGACGGTCGGACCACGTTTGAACTCACGTTTCCTCGGCAGGCCTGACTCAAAGTGATACCGCACGGAGACAGCCATCACTACGAAGGGGCAAAAACCACAGGGACAAACAACCATTTCGAGGGCATGCGCGTTGGCCGGGTAACCAGGCCCGCAAGCCCCAACGCCGTTCATTTAATGCATGCGTCCTCGCTAATTCCGGCGAGAATGCCGCAAGCCTCAACTTCCCGCCCATCGTTGCAATTAGCCCGCAGTGAAACGAGTTGTCGTTCGAGTGATTGCAGAGCGGTTATCTGGGATCTGACTTGAGAAATGTGATCATCGAGTAAGGCATTGACGGCCGTACAAGGCTGGCGAGGGTCATCCTGGTAGCTTTGGAGTGCGTGAATCTCTGGAAGTGACAGATTCAAGATTCGGCAGCGCCGGATGAAAGCTAGCCGCTCGCCATGCTTCTCGGTGTAGACACGATAGCCGTTCGCCTGGCGATCAGGCGGTGGCAACAAGCCCTGCTGCTCATAGAAGCGGATCGTCTGTGTATCAATCCCTATTAGCCTTGCTAACTGACCAATGCGCATCGTGTGAATCCTCATCGGCTCTGCGTTATTGACCTTATAGTAGCTATAAGGCTTTTAATGATCCCATCTTCGATTTCAAGTGGAGCCGTATCATGAGCAAGTCCGATGGTCCCTGCGGCTGCGATGCGACGCCAGCCGCTGATGCCGATGTGCAAAACCCTTCCGATACGACGGGGCAATGGGTCAGTGTTTACGCCGTGCCCAAGATGGATTGTCCATCAGAAGAGCGAATGATCCGCTTGGCGCTGAATGGTTTGGACGGAGTTCGGAAGCTGACTTTTGATCTGTCGGACCGTCGGTTAGATGTCATGCATGACAGTGCCGTTGAGCCCATAATGTTGGCGCTGATGGAAAATTGACCC
>NZ_JALGRD010000027.1:0-3001 GCF_022810315.1 Stutzerimonas marianensis
CCAGACGGTCGGGGGTTTGTCTTTGGGGCAAAGAATTTTCTGTCGGCGCTAGGGCGCTGCGAAAGCTGTCGCTATGATGCTATGCCTGCCGAAGGAAGGTGTTATGAACAATTTGCTGGCCCTGCTTGCCGATGGCCGATTTCATTCTGGTGAAGAACTGGGCGCTTCGCTAGGTGTAAGCCGTAGTGCAGTTTGGAAAGGGCTTAAGCGGCTCGAGGGCGAGTTGGGTATTCCTCTGTTTAGAGTGCCAGGTAAAGGGTACAGACTTCCCGAGCCGATAAGCCTACTTGACGGGCAGCGGTTGCAGGACTGCTTTGATCGTCGTGGGTGGCGGTTGCACCTGGCAGAGTGCGTAGGCTCTACCAATGCCGAAGCGCTGAGGTTGATTGCACAAGGCGATCCGCCCCCTTTCGTGGTAATTGCTGAAATGCAGTCAAGCGGTAGAGGGCGACGGGGGCGCGAATGGGTCAGCCCTCCGTGCCAGAACGTTTACTTCTCTCTTGCTTTGAGAGTTTGCAGCGGTGCTGAAGGTTTGTCGGGCTTGAGTCTAGTTGTTGGGCTAGCGGTACTGGACGCCCTAGTCCGGGTTGGTGTGCAGCATGTAGGGCTTAAATGGCCAAATGACGTTTATATAGGCGACCAGAAAGTTGCCGGCATCTTGCTAGAACTCACAGGGGACCTGGCTGACGTCTGCTTTGTGGTGATCGGAATCGGCATCAACGTCAACATGGTCGCTAGTGAAGGTCGCATCAGTCAGTCTTGGACGTCAGTAAGAGAGTCGCTTGGGCAATCGCTTGATCGGAACACGCTCATCTCGATCTTAAGCGAAAGCCTGGATGTATACCTTCGCAGGCACAAGGACGAGGGGTTTGTCGGACTTCGTGATGAATGGGAGTCCAAGCATATCTGGCAAAGTCGGTTCTGCATCCTGAGCGCAGGAGTTCGTCCTGTGAAGGGGAAAGTTCTGGGTGTGGACGAGCGGGGCGCTCTTAGGATGGAGGTCGATGGAGGCGAGCAACGATTTAGCGGTGGAGAATTAAGTTTGAGGCTCGATCATGATTCTTGAGCTCGACTGTGGAAACAGCTTCATAAAATGGCGTTTGATCGAATCTGATGCTGTTGCACCCCGCTTGGGCGGTATCGCCGTAGGGGTTGAGGACATTTTGCTAGGCATTCCCGATGGATGCCCGATCACGCGTTGCCGCATGGTGAGTGTTAGGGGCGACAAGGAGACTGAAACGCTGCTGGAAAGCGTCCAGGCTGCATTGGGAGTCGCTGTTGTGCGGGCCACGCCTGCTCGTAATGTAGCCGGTGTAACCAATGGATATCGTGACTTTGATCGCCTTGGTATGGATCGCTGGCTTGCCGTTGTCGGGGCATTTCATATGTGCCAGACGGCGTGCTTGATAATCGACCTGGGTACTGCCGTCACTGCTGATATCGTAGACAGCGCTGGACGCCATCTGGGTGGGTTTATCGCGCCGGGAATCGGCCTGATGAGGGGGCAGCTCCTGAGTCACACCCGGCGCATCTATTATGGTGCTTCGGAGGCGGAGTCGGCCCTGGCTGACCTTGGGCCTGGTAAGTCCACCGCTGAGGCTGTGGAGCGAGGCTGCATCATGATGCTAAGGGCTTATGTAAACGCGCAGGTCGAAGAGGCGCGGAGTCTTCTCAAGTCCGACTTTGTCGTGTACGTGACAGGGGGTGATGCGGCTTTGGCTGCAGGCTTGCCGGGTGCGCAGTTCGTTCCCGATTTGGTCTTCAGAGGGCTCGCTGTGGCGTGCCCTTAACCTGAGGTAATGATGCGCTGGTTTTTCTTGCTCTTAGTCGCCCTTAACGTGCTGTTTTACACCTATCAAGTTGCTCTGCCTCCACAGCGTCCTGCTGCGGTGCTTTCAGAAACGCGCTCAGCTGGCAGTAGCGGCATCAAGCTCCTGAGCGAGGCGGCTCCCCAGATACGCAAGCGGGAGATCGAAACCAGCGACACCTGTCTGTTTCTCGGTGGGTTCGATGAGGCCGCTATCGCACTGGATGTGGAGCAGCGCTTGCTCAGTCTCGATATCGAGTCAAGCGTTCAGCCAATTGATATGGAGGCAGGGGTAGACTATTGGGTATACCTGCCTCCACTGGTGTCCCGCCAAGCGTCCTTGCGGCAATTGAGAGAGCTGCAGTCCAGGAATATTGATAGTTATGTAATCACCGTCGGTGACTTGGCTAACGGGATTTCCTTGGGAATCTTTTCGCGAAGAGACTCGGCGGAAAGCGTGGTGGCCCGTTTGCGAGGCCTGGACTATGCGGCCTCTATACGCGAGCTGCCGAGGGCTCATCGACGGCACTGGGTGAAAATAGCCGCTTCGAGTCGACGGCTGCTGAGCGAGGCGATCCTTGCTGATCTTGTTCGTGATTTCGCCGAACTCGAGAGTCGACAAATGCCATGCTCAAGCATTGCAACTTCGGAATAGTTTACATAGAATGGCGCCCGCTTCGAAGCGCAGGGGTCTTCTAGTGTTTCGAAAGCAGCTGTAAGAAGCGCTAAGCTCAAGATTTTAAATGAGAAAGCGCTTGACAGTGAGGTGGCTGGCAAGCAGAATGCCGCCTCGTTTTGGAGGGGTTCCCGAGCGGCCAAAGGGATCAGACTGTAAATCTGACGTCATCGACTTCGAAGGTTCGAATCCTTCCCCCTCCACCAGATTTAAGCGTAGGCCTAGCATAGGCGGGTATAGTTTAGTGGTAGAACCTCAGCCTTCCAAGCTGATGATGCGGGTTCGATTCCCGCTACCCGCTCCAGTTTAGGTCTATGCGGCACGTTTGGCTCATGTAGCTCAGTTGGTAGAGCACACCCTTGGTAAGGGTGAGGTCAGCGGTTCAAATCCGCTCATGAGCTCCAGTTACCCAAAGGCAGATATGCGAATATCTGCCTTTGTTTTAATGGTGGCGTGACTAGGTCAATTCATACGGTGGGAGACGGTCTCGATGGCTAAAGAGAAATTCGAACGTAACA
>NZ_JALGRD010000028.1:0-2857 GCF_022810315.1 Stutzerimonas marianensis
GCTGCACCAGCCGCCCTGCCTTCAGTTGATCCTCGATCTGCAAAAAAAGGGGACAGATTTATTTTCCTTGTCCCCACTCGCTCGCATTTCCGTCACGCCTTCTTCGCTCCTACCGACAGGTTTCGCCTTGCACAGCGAGCCACTTGACTCGCTTTGCTCACCCTTCGCGGCGCGTCCCTGGGAACCCGAGTGGCAGCCCCCTTTCGATCTGCCTGCCGTTTCCAGCCAGTCGCTGCCCACACCCGGGACGACCTGGCTGCTCGCGAAGTCGCGGCCTGGATCGCTGGCAGCAAACAAGACATCGCCCGCGCGCGGGACGCCCAGCTATGCTGTGCACGCTTGATCATATGACGCGAGGTACGGCGAATGGATAGCACCGACGGTATAGCGCTGGATACGTGGCGCGCCAGCGCTCGCGAGTTCTATTTCCGCGGTAAGCGCATCCGCTACTGGACGGCAGGCGAAGGCGATCCGCTGCTGCTGATCCATGGCTTTCCCACCGCCAGTTGGGACTGGCACAAGGTCTGGCAGCCGCTCGCCGCGCGTTATCGGCTGATTGCCTGCGACATGCTCGGCTTTGGCTATTCGGCCAAGCCGCGCGGGCACGCCTATAGCCTGATCGAGCAAGCCGATCTGCAGCATGCGCTCTTGGGGGAGCTTGGAATCGACAGTGCAATCCATGTGCTGGCTCATGATTATGGTGACAGCGTCGCCCAAGAGCTGCTGGCGCGGCACTGCGAAGGGCGCATCACTCTGGCCAGCTGCGTATTTCTCAATGGTGGGCTGTTCCCTGAAACGCATCATCCGGTACGGGTGCAAAAACTGCTTCTCGGCCCTTTCGGCTTTCTGCTGGGCAGGCTGTTTTCGCGGCGCTCTCTAGGGAAGACCTTTGGACGGGTGTTCGGTGCGCAGACACAGCCGAGCGAATCCGAGCTGGACGATTACTGGAGACTTATCACCGAAAGCAATGGACCTGCCGTGATGCACCGCCTGATCCGCTACATGCCAGAGCGGGTCGCGCAGCGCGAGCGCTGGGTCACGGCAATGCAGCGCTGCAGCGTGCCGCTGCGCGTGATCGACGGCGCGGCCGATCCGATCTCTGGCGCGCACATGGTGGCCCGCTACCGCGAACTCATTCCAGCGCCTGACACCGTGCTTCTGGACCAAATCGGTCACTACCCGCAGGTCGAAGCGCCTGAGCAGGTACTCGAACACTACTTTGACTTTCGCACGCGCCTTGAGTCTGTAGGCGGGGCCGTTGAACCGACCGGCCTTTAACCAGAAAAATGGGACAGATTTATTTTCGGTTGCCGGCTAGCTGTTCAGCATAATCGCGCGCCCATCGAGCGGGCGAAACGAAACCTGCAACAGCCTCCCGCAGTGGCGCGTCTGCCGGTCGTGGTATTCGATTCAAGCGCCTGGCCTCGTGGCCGATTACTTCTCGTTGCCCCACGCAACACCAAGCCCTGCCTCCCCTAGCATCGCCCTTTCCACCGCAACAACAGGCTTTCACCATGGCACTCGACCCGCTAACGATGTTGACGCTCACGGTAGCCCTGGCGTTTGCGGCTTCGCTGTATCAGGCCATCGAATGGCGAACCGTTCGTGAGCCGTCGCTGTTGTTCTGGAGTGCGGGCTTCGCCTTGATCAGTGTCGGCTCGACGCTCGCCCTGCTGCGTGTCAGCGGGTTACTACTGATTGGGATCTGGTTCGCCAATGGTCTGCTGGTGACCGCGCACTGGCTGTTTCTGCTGGGTGTCGCGCGGTTCAGGGGAGTGCGTCTGTCTCGCGGCTGGTATCTGATATTCGTCGCCTGGTCCGCACTGCTGCTACTGCCGGGCGAGCAGATCTGGTCGAAGGTCATCCTGCTGCTGAATTCATTTCTGGTCGCGCTGCCGACGCTCAGGGCGAGTTTGCTGCTGCGTCCGCGCGACAAGTCGCTGGGTGCCGCTGCAGCGCAGCTGCGTTATGTGCTGCTGGGGCACAGCCTGTTCTATTTCGCCAAGATGATTCCGCCGCTGGTGCCGGGCACGCTGATCGATCTCTCGGTTTTCGGCGGCACCATCATCCAGATTTCGCTGGTCGAAGGGGTGATGGCGATCATGCTGATCGCGCTGTCGATGACCGGCACCGTGCGCTACCGCCGGGAAAGGCAAATCGAACGGTTGGCCGCGCGGGACCCGTTGACCGGCATGTATAACCGGCGCGCCCTGGAAGCAAGGGCGCCACGGCTGCTAAGCGAGGCCTCCCCTGCTCGTCCGGGCGCGTTGCTGCTGATCGATATCGACAACTTCAAGCTGGTCAACGATCTGCACGGCCATGCGGCGGGCGACCGGCTGCTGATTACCTTGGGCGAGATGATTCGTGTGGTCCTGCCCGGTGGCGCACTGGCGGCGCGACTGGGCGGTGATGAATTCGTGATTCTGCTGGCCGACGCTTCCCATGAGCGAATCGTGGCGCTGGGCGACGTGCTGCGAAAGCGTTTCCATGACAATGCGAATCAGCATTTCGCGACGCCGGAGCCTGTCACCCTGAGTATCGGCGTCAGCACGTTTGACCAGCCTCCTGCCAGCCTGGTGGCGCTAATCGAGCAGGGCGACGTGGCGCTGTACGAATCCAAGCGCGGCGGGCGGAACAGCATCCGCCTGGCTGATCGCAGCTTGATGAGCCAGGCGGCGGCCGGGGCTTGATCCGCAGTTGGTTCCTCTGTCGCGACTGACAAGAGGAACCCGCCCGCGGATGCCCCTCCATCAGCTCATGAAAATGGCAGCGTCACGGGCGCGACAACCAGCGAAGCTACAACCCACCCGGCACCTTCATCACCCACTCTCTCACCGCCTGCACTGCCGGGTCATCC
>NZ_JALGRD010000029.1:0-2590 GCF_022810315.1 Stutzerimonas marianensis
TGTTGCCGCTGACCGAAAACTGACCCAGTAGAGGCTGTTCTGCCGACTGAAAACTGACCCAGGTGTTCAACTGCTTCTGCTCAATTTTTGAGCAGGAGAACACAGGGTGATCAGTATGGAAATGATGGGCAAAATCCGCCGGATGTATTTCCGCGACAAGCTGTCGCTGCATGAGATAGCCAAGCGCACCGGGTTGGCGCGCAACACGATTCGCAAGTGGGTCAGAGCACCTGAGGCCAAGCCGCCGGTCTACCAACGCCGCGCGATCTTCAACAAACTCAGCCCTTTTCACGCCACGCTGGAGCAGGCGCTAAAAGCCGATTCGCTGCGGCCCAAGCAACAGCGGCGCAGTGCCAAGGCGCTGTTGGCGCAAATCAAAGCCGAAGGTTATGACGGTGGCTACAGCCAGCTCACCGCGTTTATCCGTGCCTGGCGAGGGGGACAGGGCAAGGCGTCGCAGGCCTTTGTGCCGCTGACCTTTGCTCTTGGCGAGGCGTTTCAGTTTGACTGGAGCGAGGAAGGCTTGCTGGTCGGCGGCATTTACCGGCGTATGCAGGTGGCACATCTGAAGCTGTGTGCCAGCCGTGCGTTCTGGCTTGTGGCGTATCCGAGCCAGGGCCATGAGATGTTATTTGACGCCCATACACGCTCGTTCGGCTCCTTGGGCGGCGTGCCGCGCCGGGGCATCTACGACAACATGAAGACCGCCGTCGACAAGGTCAATAAGGGCAAAGGCCGGACGGTGAATGCGCGCTTTGCGGTGATGTGCGCGCATTACCTGTTCGATCCGGACTTCTGCAACGTCGCCGCTGGTTGGGAAAAGGGCATCGTTGAAAAGAACGTGCAAGACAGCCGCAGGCGTATCTGGCTAGACGCCCAGGACTGCCAGTTTCACTCCTTCGAGGAACTCAATGCCTGGCTGGGCCAGCGCTGCCGCGCGCTTTGGAACGAGCTGACGCACCCTCAATACAGCGGGCTGAGTGTGGCCGAAGTGCTGGAGTTGGAGCGCGCTGNTGGCTGGGCCAGCGCTGCCGCGCGCTTTGGAACGAGCTGACGCACCCTCAATACAGCGGGCTGAGTGTGGCCGAAGTGCTGGAGTTGGAGCGCGCTGAACTGATGCCTGTGCCAGCGCCATTCGACGGTTACGTCGAGCGGCCTGCGCGGGTCTCCAGCACCTGCCTGGTCAGCGTCGGGCGCAACCGCTACTCGGTGCCGTGTGAGTACGCGGGTAAGTGGGTCAGCAGCCGTTTGTATCCGACCCGCATCGAGGTGGTGGCCGATGATGCGCTGATAGCCAGCCATGCGCGCTTGCTGGATCGCGACCAGGTCAGCTATGACTGGCAGCACTACCTCCCGCTGATCGAACGCAAGCCCGGTGCGCTGCGCAACGGAGCGCCCTTTGCTGATCTGCCAGCGCCGCTGCGTCAGCTTAAGCACGGTCTGGGGCGTCATGCCGGCGGTGACCGGATCATGGCGCAAGTCCTGGCTGCCGTACCGGTCGCCGGACTCGATGCCGTGCTGGTAGCCGTTGAGCTGGTACTGGAGAGCGGCAGCCTGAGCGCCGAACACATCCTCAATGTCGTGGCACGGCTGACAGCATCCGAACCACCACCCAGCGTCGAAACCCACTTGTCGCTCAAGGAAGCCCCCGTCGCTAACACGGCGCGCTACGACCGCCTGCGTGGCCAGGCCGAGGAGGTCGGTCATGCGTGATTTGATGGCGGAACTCAAGGAGCTGCGCCTGCACGGCATGGCCACGGCCTGGGCGGAGTTAACTGCACAGGGTGAGTCGAACACAGCCTCGTCCAAGTGGCTGCTCGAACACCTGCTGGAACAAGAGCACACAGATCGCGCCATGCGCTCGGTGAGCCACCAGATGAACATGGCCAAGCTGCCGATGCACCGCGATCTGGCCGGCTTCGACTTCAGCGCCTCCAGCGCCGACGCTCGCTTGATCAGCGAGCTGGCCAACCTGAGCTTTACCGACACCGCGCAGAACGTGGTGCTGATCGGTGGGCCAGGCACCGGTAAAACCCACCTAGCCACCGCGCTGGCCGTGTCCGGCATCACCCGGCACGGTAAGCGCGTGCGCTTCTACTCCACGGTCGATCTGGTCAATCTGCTGGAGCGCGAAAAACACGACGGCAAAGCCGGGCGGATCGCCCAGGCACTGCTGCGCATGGATCTGGTCATCCTCGACGAACTGGGTTATCTGCCGTTCAGCCAGGCTGGCGGTGCGTTGCTGTTTCACCTGCTGTCCAAGCTGTACGAACACACCAGCGTGGTGATCACCACCAACCTGAGCTTCGCCGAATGGTCGAGCGTGTTCGGCGACGCCAAGATGACCACCGCCCTGCTGGATCGGCTGACCCACCACTGCCACATCGTCGAAACCGGTAACGAGTCCTATCGCCTGCAACACAGTAGCTTGGCGGCCCAGGCCAAGATCAAATCACGGGAGCGAAAGCGTAAGGGCGGCCAGGAACCGGAGGACGATGAGCCGTTCTGATTTCATGGCGACGACGGCCTGCTACATGGCTGCGTGTGGCAGGTCTTAAACAACTGAACTGGGCTAGCGAAGGAGTGGGGG